>JBBQVL010000005.1:0-93192 GCA_038211615.1 Hyphomicrobiales bacterium | reverse complement strand
TCATCGCGCAGCAGGGCATCTTCCACTTCCGGAGGTTCGGCGCCGACGATTACGTGGTGGACCTGATCGGCATTCTGGTGCTGCGCGAGTTCGGCGTGCTGATCGTATCGATCATGGTGGCGGGCCGCTCCGGCAGCGCCTACACGGCCGAGCTCGGCTCGATGAAGATGCGCGAGGAGATCGACGCGCTGCGGACGATGGGGCTCGATCCGGTCGAGATCCTGATCCTGCCGCGCGTCATCGCCTTGGTGATCGCGCTGCCGATCCTCGCCTTCATCGGCTCGATGGCGGCGCTGTTCGGCGGCGGCGTGGTGGCATGGCTCTACGACGGGATGAGCCCGGCAGTGTTCCTGGCGCGGCTCAAGGATGCGATCTCGGTGACGCATTTCGAGGTCGGCATGATCAAGGCGCCGTTCATGGCGCTGGTGATCGGCATCGTCGCCTGCTCGGAAGGGCTGCGCGTCAAGGGCAGCGCCGAATCGCTCGGCCGCAAGACCACCACCTCGGTGGTGAAGTCGATCTTCCTCGTGATCGTGCTCGACGGGTTCTTCGCCATGTTCTTCGCATCGATCGGGATGTGACGATGGACGCTCCCGGCGACGAACAGGTGATCAAAGTCAGCGACCTCGTCGTCGGCTTCCGCGACCGCGTGGTGCTTGACCGCCTCTCGCTCACCGTCCGGCGCGGCGAGATCCTTGGGCTGGTCGGCGGCTCCGGCAGCGGCAAATCGGTGCTGCTGCGAACCATCATCGGGCTGCTTCCGAAACAGCAGGGGACGATCGAGATCCTCGGCACCGACATGGGCGCGGCGAGCGAGATCGCGCGGAGCGCAATCGAGCGCCGCCTCGGCATCCTCTACCAGCAGGGGGCGCTCTTCTCGTCGCTGACAGTGCGCCAGAATGTGCAGTTCCCGATGCGCGAATATCTCCACATTCCCGAGCGGCTGATGAACGAGGTCGCGCTGGCGAAGCTGGAGATGGTGGGGCTCGATCCGGCCGACGCCGACAAGCTTCCCTCCGAGCTTTCCGGCGGGATGACGAAGCGCGTCGCGCTGGCGCGCGCCCTGGCGCTCGATCCGGAGATCGTCTTCCTCGACGAGCCTACTTCCGGCCTCGATCCGATCACCGCGGGCGATTTCGATGCGCTCATCCAGACGCTGCACGAGACGCTAGGCCTGACGGTCTTCATGGTGACGCACGATCTCGACAGCCTGCGCACGATCTGCACCCGCGTTGCCGCGCTCGCCGACGGGCGGATCGTGGCCGACGGGCCGATCGCGACGATGCTCGCCTCCGGGCATCCCTGGGTGAAGGCATATTTCGGCGGCAAGCGGGCGCTGCTCGGCGCTCGCGCGGCCGGTCCGGCAGCATCGGGAGTTGGGTAGATGGAAATCCAGGCACGCTATGTACTGATCGGCGCTTTCACGCTCGCCGTCGTCGTCGCCGGGTTCGCCTTCGTCTACTGGCTGAACAATGTCGGCGGGCTGGGCAAGCGCACGGCCTACGAAATCCGCTTCGAGACTTCCGTCTCGGGGCTGCTCATCGGCTCGGCGGTGCAGTTCAACGGCATCCGTGTCGGCGAGGTGACCAGCCTCAGGCTGAATTCAGAGGATCCGCGGCAGGTCGTCGCGATGATCGGGGTGGAAAGCAGCACGCCGGTGCGCGCCGATACGCGCGTGGACCTCGACTTCGGCGGCCTGACCGGGGTGCCGGAGATTGCCCTGATCGGCGGCGATCCCGCCGCCGCGACGCCCCCGCCGTCCGAGGACGGCGTTCCCCTGCTCGTCGCCGGGAAGACTGTCGGAATCGGCTGGACTGAGGCGGCGCGCGACGCGTTCCAGCGGATCGACGAGGTGCTCAGCGGAAATTCCGCCGCGCTGAAGGATACGCTCGCCAATCTCGACACGTTCGCGCAGGCGCTCGGACGCAATTCCGGCCGCCTCGACCCGATCCTCGCCGGGCTGGAGCGATTCGCCGGCAACGTCGCGAAGGGGCCGTCCACCATCTACGATCTGACGGCGCCGCATGCGTTCGCGGGAATCGGCCCCCCGCCCTCGGGGCAGCTCGTGGTGCACGAGCCGACGGCGCCCGTCTCCTTCGACACGCAGGCGATCCTCGTCCAGTCCGGCAGCGGTGTGGCGCCGGCGTTTGACGAGTCGCGCTGGAGCGACAGCCTGCCGAAGCTCATCCGGGCGAAGCTGATCCAGAGTTTTGAGAACGCCGGCTATCAGGGCGTTGGCAGCGACGAGCAGAACCTCACCGCCGACCGGGAGCTGCTGCTCGATCTCAGAAGCTTCAGCATCGCGACGGCGCCGGACCATGCGGCGCATATCGAGCTTGCCGCCAAGCTCGCCACGCCCGACGGCAAGATCCTCGCCGCGCAATCCTTCCACGCCGACGCGCCGGTGGCGGGCGAGGACGCAGCGGCTGCCACGGCGGCGCTGAACCAGGCCTTCGCAGCCGTCGCGACCGACCTCGTGAGGTGGGCGATGGCCGTGCGGTGAACCCCAGGCCGCCGAAAAGCCCGGTACCCGAGGACCCGGCGGACGTGACGCCCGATCCCGGTGCGCTGGAGCGCCTGGAGACGATCTGCCGCAACCTCTCACGGCGCCTCCGCGACTCCAAAATCCTCGCGCGCCAGGCCTGCTACCGCCCGGTGACGGCGAACGGGCTACCGATAATCGGCGCGGTGCTCGGGGTAGGGGCGCGTATGCGGCGACGGGACACAGCGTTCTGGGGATTCTGCTTCACGTGAATAGACAGCATGTTCGCGCTGCGGTAGTCTCGTATCTAGATGATACATTTCAGGTTGTGGCCCGGGCGCATGGCCCCTCCTACACTGTGCGATTGCGCCAAAAGGAGTCATGCGTGCATGATACCGCGTACAATATCGGGAAAAAGTTCTTTGAGCTTTACTGGTGCGCTTCCCACCGCACTATTGTCGAAATCGGGGCCCTGAACCTCAATGGCACTTTACGTGACCATCAGCCCGAGAATTCGACTTACCTCGGGCTCGATGCCACCGCCGGCCCCGCAGTGGATCTCTGCGTCGACCCTGCCGAGCCGCTCCCATTTGTAGATCGAGTATTCGACATAACTATCGCAAGCTCGGTTCTGGAACACGACATGTTCTTCTGGGAAACATTCGCCGAAATGTGCAGGATCACAAAACTTGGTGGGTATATATATGTGAACGCGCCGACGAACGGCATGGTGCATCAACACCCCTTGGATTGCTGGCGCTTCTATCCCGATGCCTCTCTAGCACTCGAAAGATGGGGCAGGCGCCGTGGCCAGCCTGTCGCTTGTGTGGAATCCTTTGTAGCGGACCGGCGCAGTGATCAGTGGAACGACTTTGTCGCAATATTTGCGCTCGGCCCGCCCTTGCGCAGAGAACCCCAGAATTTTGTGCACCCGCATTTCCCATGCCGAAACATCAGGATCGCGGGCGAGACTACCCTGGCGGCGTTCTCGCCGGTTACCGAGGACATGGAAATCGCCGGCACTCAGACTGAAATCACACCTTCGGAGACCGTCGCTCCCGCGTAGCCTAGGCGTTCTTGCACCGCCGGACGAATATCATCGGCATTACGGCCAGCTACTCCCCACAGGTCGGCCTCCTACCAAGTTCCTTCTGGCAAACTCGTAAAACAGAAAATCCTCCTCGAACCAATGATGACACTTGGCGTATCTATCAGCGTTCAACCACTCCCACAGGCTTGCTGACGCCTTCGTAACGTTTATCCGCTCTAAGTTGGGGACTTTCCATGGCCTAAACCACCGCCGGCCCCTCAGCTCACCCAAAGCCCCCGGTAGGTCAATCGTGGCGAGTAGCATCGCGAGATCCTCCTGCAATTTCTCGAACCGCAATACAAACACGCGCCGGTCCCCACAAACACGCTCTACCGCCGAGCGATATCTGTTTTCTTCCGCAAAATATCCAATTTGCTCATTTCTTGTGGCCGGGTTCGATAAATAGAATCTTTCTAGGAACTCATCTGCCGACAGCACGGCAGAGCCCGGCGCATTACCTAGGAACCGAAAAACAGACCAGAACCTATCGAGAGGGTTTCGGATCACACATATTATCACGTCAAATCTTGACAGCGCGTCACCATATAGTGACACTGGCACGTGACCCGTGATAAAACTATACCTGTCTATTATTCTATTACGGTGGATTTGAAAATCGTCCGACTGAGGCCCGTTTTCAAAGTTAAATACTTCTTCGCTGCCGAGAGCCTTCAGAAATACCGTTGCAATGGCGGTCCCAGCGTTCTTTGGGATGTGCGCAAATAGTATCTTCATTCATAAGCTGTCCGTGCACCTACTTTATAAATCAAGTCCGTTTTCACTTTACTTTTGGCTTTTGTATTATCCATTCGTCTTGAATTCCAAACCAACAGCCGGGAGTAAAGGACTCGATGCGGCCTGTTGTGTTCTCGTAAACCGCCCGAATCACGTAGCGAGGGGTGGCAACTGTTGTCCCGTATAGATCAGGCTTTAGGTCGAGCTGCTCTGATCGTCTGGCAAATCCGAACCCTTTTTCGTTATCGTATTCTTCGGCCATATTCGGGGCAATCTTCAATGCGTCCTCTCCGTGTGTTGTTATCAACATGAATCCGCCCGGATCGAGGTGGTCGTAAAGTACCCTCAGCCAGCGACGAAACAGATCGTCGGGTAGATGGGAGAACAGCGACAGCACGCAGATATAGTTGAAGAGCAGCGAGAGAGGTAGCTCTTCTGGCACTAAGGTAGACTGTATGGCGGTGAGACCTAATTTCTCCTTGAGAAAGGAGACTGCAGATGGATGAATGTCGGTTGTGTAGTACTTGCCTGCCCTTAGGTCCCGCATGGCCTGGCTGAGATGTCGAGAGACTCGGCCGTAGCCGGCCGCGAATTCTAGGAATCGTATCCCTGGCGCTATAACTCCAAGTCTCTTTCCGACGTTCAATACACGCGCGGCGTCGTCCCTCCCTCCATTGAAATAGTAGCCGAGCGCGGTCACCATGGGGTGCTTCAAGTGGCCGGCCAGGTACCCAAACATATGGTCTTGTTCGTGAATGTCGGGACAGACGCCTAATGCCCTTCCAATAACTGCTGCGTTCGTGTTGAGTTCTGTTGACACGGCAAAGGATCGTTTGGGCTCGCCCGCTAATGGTCGCCCTAGATTAGCGGGGGTCATCGGCGGCTCCGCTGAATTCGGCAAGTTCCCGAATCTTGTGCTCCCAAGCGTCGAATACCTTCGCTCGGCTGTATCGTGCGGCGGTCTGCCGCGCCGTCTCGCGCATATGCTCCGTTCCCCCACGCATCAGAGTGCGAAAGGCGGCGGCTAAGCCCTTTATGCCTCTGCTAGGGTCGACCAGAATTCCGTCTGCCATCTGAGTGATGATTTCGTTTGGGCCGTTGCAGTCGGCGAATGCCACCACGGGCAGCCCGGCTCGCATGGCCTCGAGAACAACCAGCCCAAATCCCTCGAACTCGGAGGGAAGCGTGAGAAACGAGGCGGCAGCATATTCGTCTTCAATGTTCTTTGTGACCCCCCGTAGACAAACTTGGCCGCCGAGCTTCTCTTCTTCGATTAATTGCTGCAGCCTGACTCGCTCAGAGCCCTCGCCGTGTATCTGCAACTGCCAATCGGGGAAGTCTTTCGCTACCATCCTGAAAGCGGCGACTGCGCGGTCGACGCGCTTTTGTGGCTCAAGGCGGGCGACAACTATGATCTCCTTTCTTCGAGGAGCCTTGGTTGCAGAGTTATGAGCAGAGATCGCCACGCCGTGGGGATTTACCCAAGTGCGGGCTTGGAGGTCCGCGTCCAACGACGCCCTGAAGCGCTCCAGAAGGACGTGAATAGCGTCCGCCCGTCTAAACGTCTCTTGACGCGAAGGCCTGTCCCACCATTGCTCCTCAATCTTCCAGGGGTCGTTGTGCTCGGAAACCAGGATCGTCGCCCCCGTGCATTCGGCGGCGGAGACCGCGGCTTCGAATAGCCGCTCAGACAGCATGGGAACGAATACCTCGATTCCTCTGTCGATGATCTCCCCGCGCAATGCAGCGATGCCCGCCTCGTCTCCCAATTCGACCGGGCACACGTCCACAGCTTCGGCAACCGGGAACATTGGCCTGCCACCGCCCCACCCCCTGCAAAAAATCGTAACGGCGTGCCCCCGCATCGCCAGCTCGCTGCCAAGTTCCGACGCGAACCGCTCGATCCCTCCGCGCGACATCAGAAACCCGTGGACGTAAAGCCCGATCTTGGTTATCGGAACTCTCTTCTTGGCCCACGCCTCCAATATTTCCGCGAACCCATACAAATCCTCTAACCTCTTGCCGGCATTTCTCGATGAAAAGCGGCTCCACTCGTGCCGTATTTCCTCGAACATTCGCCTGACGCCGCGCCGGCGCAGACGAAAGTTCTCAACTACATACTTCGAGATTTCATATCGCTCCCGAAAATATGTTTCGGTCCCCTCCAGATTATGCACGACAGATTTCTGGTGACGTCTGAAATAGCTTTCCGCGTCGGCACGAAAGCTCACCTTTCCACGCCGAAGCAGCCCTAGGTATATCCTCCAATCGCCGCACATCCTGAATTCTCTGACGCATTCCAACTCTTCAGCCAAGGGCTTGCGACGCATCAGCAATCCGCTGCCGTTCACGTACGTGCAGATCGCGCTAATGCTCCGATCAACCTCCTTTGCCCCATCTTGCTTATAGCTCTTATCAAACAAGCTTGGATGCGCCCGCTTATAGTAATTCTGGAGTGCGCCTGTTACCCGCTTCCCGTGCTCGTCAATTATTTCTGTTCGGCCGACCGCCAGCTGCACCAACTCGTCATCGAATTCTGGTAAAAGGGCCTCCAGGAAGTTACTGTCGCAGTCGTCATCGCTTTCCGCGATCCAAACAACCTCTGATGACGCCAGTGATACCCCCTTCCGCCACTGATTGAATGGTGACCCAGAGTTTTTCCTATTCCGATGGATCCGTACCGCCGGATCGCCCTTATATTGCTGGATCACACTCATACTATCGTCAGTAGAACAGTCATCGAGCAGGATGAGGTCGATATCTTTTATCGATTGATTTAGCACAGAGTCTATTCGCCGCTTGATGTAGCGTTCGTGGTTGAAGTTCGGAATTACTATAGCGACCTCGGCTCGAAGCCGAGCCGCGCGCCGCACCTCATGGAATATCTTCCGTGCCGCAATCTCCGACGTGTACTCGTTATGCAGCCGTTTTGCGGCTTCCCTTCCGAGCGCTTTTCGGATGCGCTGGGTTCTGATTAGCTTTCTTATCGCATCGGCCGCGGCTTCGGCGCGGCGGCGTCCTACAGCTACACCCGCGTCGCGTTTCGTGAACGTGCCGATCCCAGACGAGCCCCTGAAGTAAACAGTGGGGATCGCAAATTGCGCCGCCTCCAGACATACGAGTGGGAAGGGATCTTCTTTGGAAGACAGAAAAAAGAGATCTGCGGCCGCGAGGAGCTTCGAAGCGTTGGGAAACTCTCCCGGCAATTTCACCGAACGATGAAGGTCCGCCTCTCGGACTTTGATGCGGAGCCGCTCTAGATCTTCACCGGACCCCAACCAGACGAATTGTATCTTTCCGGGTTTGCTGTCGGCGACCACGTACCGGGCTGTCTCGATGAAGATTTCCGGATCCTTGCGCCAGTACACCGTCCCGCATCCGACTACGACGAACGCATCGGGGGTCAACCCGAGGAACTCTCTTGCCTGCCGGCGGAGCTCGGCAGCGTCTTCATCCGGTTTGAGGTCCGGGTTTATGAACGCCTCGACTGTTCGGACTTTCGATACGGGTATGCCTTCATTCTTGACAAGAAACGATGCTGTCGGAGCGGAGACGCAAATCCATGTATCAACGCGATTTCGCAGCGCAGAGAATTCCCTTGGATAGCTCCTGATCACCTCCGCCATTTCGTGCACATGGCAGATCACCGTGGGCATGGAACCGGTGCTGGCCCTTAGGATCCACGGGACGATCCCGCCCGCCGCGATCGTGTTGACGTAAACGACATCTACTTTGTCGCGGACAAATTCCTTTAACGCCTCGTCCTCGACTTCATTTAGCCCATTGATTGCGTATACATCGCTGACCTCGGTAAATTCGGATGTCAGTTCTCCTGGCGCTAGTAAGAGGGTTTTGAGGCGATAGCGAGTGTGCTTAGAATACCATCTTATTGTTTCCAGTAATACCTTCTGTGCTCCCGCGCGAATAGCGTCGTGACCGATGAATAGTATGGATGGCCGAGAGAGAGAGGCGGCCTTTACACGGGAACTTCTTCCCTTTCGGCCTTCTTGTTCCCCGTGAAATAGGTAGTGACGGAAGAGGTTTATATCTGCCTTTCGAACGTCGGCGTTTGACCTCTTATAGAAGACTGGGTCGAAATCCTTCGCCGGCCAGCGTGCTTCCCTCTCACCGAAATTGACGTAGTGCCAGAGTGGATCTACGCCGGCTTCCGCTACATCTTTATGTTCCGCTAGGTAGAAGCCGGCGTCAAAGCGGCCTGTGGCCCTGATTTCGCCTTCGACGATAGCAGGGTCCCGGAGGCTCGTTTGTCTTGTGTCGAGTTCGATTCTGATCGCATCATTAAGTTGAGTGACCAAGGGCGACGTGAGGAATCCTTTCGCGTCCAGCTTCGGCGCTATGTCGATAGCGGCGCCCCTGACTTGGAAGACCCGCCCTGTTCCGACAACCTTCCCGCTTTCCACTTCACGAGTCCCTGTTTGCACTTGGGCCGCACTGTTGGGTCGCATCGGACCGCTCAAGATCTTGAGGGTGCGCTCGCCTTGTCCACCTGCGTGTATCGTGTAGAACCGCGTTGCAACCGTCAAGCGCATTGATACACTAATACCCTCTTAGCTTGTCGTTCCCCAACCCCCTCAGCGCCTTCTCCTGCATGTTCCCCTTTGCCATCTGCATCAGTTCGATACGGTTGCCGTCGGGGTCTTCGATCCAGGCCTGCAGGTTGCCGTCGGCGCCGAGCTGTTTTTCGCGGGCGATGGGCACGCCGGCCTTGGCCAGTTCGTCCAGCACGCCGTCGAGGCTCGCGACCTCGAGGCAGATGTGGTTCAGTCCGTTTGCCTGGCGCCCCGGCGCACGGTCGCCCTCGGCCTCGGGGAAGAGCTCGATATATTGCGTGTCGGTGATGCGGAGATACATCAGCCACAGCTTCCCGTCGCGCTCGAGCCGGAACATCTCCTGGAACCCGAGCCGGTCGCGATAGAAGTCGAGCGTGCGGTCGATGTCCTTCACGCGAATCGCGATGTGGCCGATGCCGACGATGTTCTTCATGTTCTTGCTCCCGGAAATGAGGGCTTTCGCAAATTGAAGGCCAGCCGTGCGCGACGTCGGCCCGGTCCGCCAGGAGCGAAGCCCCGTGTCCGCCGCAGGGTAGCACGGCGGCGGCCCGCAACGCCTGACCGGCTGCGCGGGAAAGGCCCGTCTCGTCCATGATGGGCGCGATCGGCAGGCAATGCGCTGGCGAACCGCGCGCCCCGCCGCCGTTCAGAGCTCGAGGCAATAGACCGCGACCCCCGGGGGCCGCGTCTCCGGCTCACACAACTGCCGCTTGTGTTGAAAATCCGCGGGCGCCATGCTTAGCGGAATCGCAATATTCCTGGTTTATTCAACGTAACCGGAGACTGAGAGAGAATATTTCTCCGTATCCGCTTCGAACCCCACTGAATTATTTAGCACTTCCTCAACCTTTTGTTGCAGTATTACTGTCCTCAAGGAAAAGGCGGCGATCGCTTGCTTGGGGATGGCGCGGTGACCAGACGCTCAAGAACCC
This sequence comes from Hyphomicrobiales bacterium, assembly GCA_038211615.1. Classification (GTDB taxonomy): domain Bacteria; phylum Pseudomonadota; class Alphaproteobacteria; order Rhizobiales; family Afifellaceae; genus DASWJZ01. The sequence continues at coordinate 83,382 of JBBQVL010000005.1, read as the reverse complement.
GGTCCGAGGCGCGCGGAGCAAATCCGCGCCGCTCTACAGGCGGACTGAATCCATGATGGCACACCTGCCCTCGCTGGCCGGGGAACTCGTCACCAACCTGCTGATCCTGATCGGCCTCACCTATCTGGTGAGCGTTCTCCTGACCGCCTTTCCGCGGGCGCGCACCATTTATCGCGGCGCGATATTCGGTCTCCTGCTTGGCGGCGTCGCGGGCGTAGTGATGTTCGAGACGGTCGCGGTGACGGACAGCATCTTCGTCGATCTCCGCTCGGTCGTCATTCTCATATCGGCGCTGCTTGGGGGCCCGGTTGCGGCGATCGTCACCACCCTCGTGGCCTTTTTCTTCCGCGCGACGGTCACCAGCAGTCTTGGTCCCGCCGCGATCGGGCTCGGGGCAGCGCTCGCGTTCAGCCTTGCCGTGCGACTGCTCGACGTGCGCGTTTCGCTGCCGACCCTGTTCGTGCTCGGCGTCGGGCTCGCTGCCGTGCGGGGATCGGTTCCGACGCTGGCCTATCTGGCCGGCTACGGCGATTTCGCCACGGCGCAGTTCGCCTCGATGACCATCCTGCCGTTGACCGCGATCTTTTTCCCCATCGGCACCGTCATCATGGGAGGCCTGCTGAAATTCGAGCGGCTGCGCATCGACCGGGAGGCCGACCTCAAATCCGAGAACCAGATCCTGACCGAGCGCGACGTGCGGTTCCAGAGGGTCTTCGACCTCTCAAGCGTCGCGATGATCTGGACCGCGAAGGGCGGCCAGATCGTTCGCGCCAACCAGCGTATGGCGGAGCTCGTCGGCTACACGGAAGCCGAATTGCAGACGATGCGCTACGAGGACCTGCTCGTTCCAGCCGACCGCTCGGACTATTACAAGATCCGCGACACGGAGCTGGCGACAGGGCAGCTGCTGCCGGACATCGAGCGGCGCTATCTGCGGAAGGATGGCGGCATTTTCTGGGGCCTGCGGTCGATCACGCGGGTGCAGACCGCACCGGGCGAGCCGATGCATAAATTCGTGATGATCCAGGACATCACGGAGCGAAAGAACGCCGAGGACCGGATCCGCTTCCAGGCGGAGCTGCTGGAATCCGTCGAGCAGGCGGTGATCGCCACGGACACGGCGGGACGCATCATCTTCTGGAACCGCTTCGCGGAAGAACTCTGCGGACGGCCTGCGGCGAAGGTTCTGGGGCGCGCGATTGGCGCCGTGATCCCCTCGATCAAGGGCCAGTTCGAGCTGGGCGAGCTCGCCACACGCCTGAACTCCGGCGCAAGCTGGTCGGGTGAGCTTTCGGTCAAGCGGCCGGACGCCACGACGATCCTTGCGCAAGTCAGCGTCTCGCCGGTCCGCGCCGACGATGGAACTCTTGCCGGAGTCGTGGCGGCGGCGGCCGACATCACGGAGGAGAAGCGTGCGCGCCTCGCACTCCTGGAAGAGCAGCGCGTGCTCGCCATCCTCAACCGAACCGCCGCCAGGCTCAATTCGGAATCCGACCTCGCGGTGCTGCTGCGCACCGTGACCGATGCCGGCGTCGAATTGATCGGCGCAGAATTCGGCGCGCTGTTCTCCGGCAGGATCTCGCCCGAGAACGATCACTTCCTGCTCTACGCGCTGTCCGGCATCGGCCGCGAGGCCTTTGACGCCCTCCCCTTGCCACGCGAAATCGGCCTGGTCGGCCCGATCCTGACGGACAGCCGCATCTTCCGGTGGGACGACGTCAGCCGCGACCCGAAATACGCGGAGGCGATCGCCAGCCATCCGCTGCAGGACGGCGCTTCGACGGTCCGCAGCTATCTCGCGGTGCCGCTTGTCTCGCGGTCGGGCGTGGTGATCGGCGCGCTGTTCTTCGGCCATAGCCAAGCGGGCGTCTTCAGCGAGCGGTCCGAGAGAATCATGGAGGGCATCGCCTCGCACGCGGCGATCGCGATCGAGAAGGCGAGCCTCTTCCAGGCCGCGAAACAGGAAATCGAGACGCGCAAGCGGGCCGAAGCCCTGCTGAACAAGAGCGAGGCGCGGTTCCGCGACTTCGCCGAGGTCGGCTCAGACCTCCTCTGGGAGACCGACGAGCGGTTCCGCATCACCTCGATCGTCGGCGATTCGCGCTCCGTCTTCGGCTTGATGGAAGAGGACCTGATCGGCCGCTCGTCCTGGGATATCGCCAAGGCGGACGTTCGCGCACCGGAATGGAAGCAGCATATCCTGGACAAGGAGACACGGCAGCCGTTCCGCAATTTCGAATATCCGATCGTCGACAAGAACGGGGCCGTCCGGTGGATATCGACGAACGGCCGGCCGTACTTTGACGAGAATGGCGATTTCCGCGGCTTCCGTGTCGCCTCCACGAACATCGCGGCGCGCAAGCATGCCGAGGCGAAGCTCGCGGCGAGCGCGCGGCAGCAGCAATCCGCCGCCGTCCTCAGCCAGCTCGCCCTGCAGGGCGTGCCGCGCGACGACCTCTACCAGGTGGCGGTGGAGCTCGTGGCGCGCACGCTCGGGGTCGAGCTTGTCGGCATCCTCGAGCTGTCCGGCGACAAGCGCGTGCTCAGGCTGCGCGCCGGCAGCGGATGGCCCTCGCAGTCGGTCAACATCCGCGCCGTTCCGCTCGACTACTGCCCGCCGCTGGCGCGCGGGATAAACTCCGACGTGCCCGTGCACTTCTCGCGGCGCAACTTCAACCTGATCCCGGGCCTGCAGAACGACAAGGGCTCCGGCGTGGCCCTCCCGATCGGCGAGAAGGCCGCGCGCATCGGCGTGCTCGTCGTCTGCTCGGACGGATTCCGCGCCTTCAGCGAAACCGACATCAACTTCCTGCGCGCGATTTCCTTCGTGCTCGCCGCCGATGCCGAACAGCGCAAGGCGGAAGCGACCCTGCGGCTCAGGGACCGAGCGCTCGAGGCGATCGGCGAAGGCATCATGATCACCGACGCGGCGGAGTTCGACAACCCGTTGATCTATGTGAACCCGGCCTTCGAGCGGCTCACCGGCTATTCGAAGGAAGAGGCAGTCGGACGCAATGCGCGTTTCCTGCAGGGCATCGAGACCGACAAGGACTCCGTCGGCAACATCCGCACCGCCGTGGAGAACGAAGCTGCATTCCGCGGCTCGGTTCTCAACTACCGCAAGGACGGCACCCCGTTCTGGAACGGCCTGACCATCTCTCCGATCCGCGACCCGAGCGGCGCGACCTCGTACTTCGTCGGCATTCTCTCCGACGAGACCGAGCGCGTTCAGCTCGCATCGCAGTTACGGCAGGCGCAGAAGATGGAATCGCTCGGCCACCTGACCGGCGGCGTGGCGCACGATTTCAACAATCTCCTCGCAGTGATCCTCGGAAACTCGGAAATCCTCTTCGAGGAACTGGAGGATCCGGAGCTGAAGGCGACCGCCGAGCTGGTGATGACGACCGCCGAAAAGGGCGCCGACCTGACGCAGCGGCTTCTCGCCTTCGGGCGGCGGCAGGCGCTGCACCCCGAGCCGCTCGAACTCGGCGCGGTCATCGGCTCGCTGTCGGAGATGCTCAACCGCACGCTGGGGAACCAGGTGACCCTGGAGACCCGCTCGACGGCGACGCAACCGGCCTATGTCGACCGCGGGCTGTTCGAATCGGCGATCCTCAATCTGGCGCTGAATGCCCGCGACGCCATGCCGGGCGGCGGCCTGCTCACCATTGCGACCGAGGTGATGCAGAGCGCCGAAGGGTTCTCGGGAGGCCTGAAGCCCGGCGCTTACGTGCGCGTCAGCGTGACCGATACCGGCGAGGGCATGCGGCAGGACGTCCTGGAGCGCGCCTTCGACCCGTTCTTCACGACAAAGGGTGTGGGCAAGGGGTCCGGCATGGGCCTTCCGATGGTCTACGGCTTCGTCAAGCAGTCGGGCGGCCATATCGACATCGAGAGCCAGGTCGGGCGCGGCACCACGGTGCACCTCTACCTTCCGGTATCGCGCGAAGCCGAAATACGGACCGAGGCGCACGTCGAGCTGCCCGCCACCGGCGGACACGAGCGCATCCTGCTCGTGGAGGACGAGCCGCAGGTGCGCCGCTTCGTGTCGAACCAGCTTACCGGCCTGGGCTATTGCGTGATCGAAGCGGAGGCCGGTGCCCCGGCGCTCGACATCCTGAGATCCGACGAGCCGGTCGACCTGCTGTTCACCGATCTCCTGATGCCGGGCGGAATGAGCGGCTTTGACCTCGTGCAGCAGGCGCGTGAGTTCCTGCCGGATCTGAAGGTGCTCCTGACCACGGGCTACGCGGCGGAGACCGACAGCATGCTCGCCAACGTCAAGGAGTCCATCCTGAAGAAGCCATACAAGAAGCAGCAGCTCGCGCAGGCGCTCCGAAGCGTCCTCGAGCAAGCGGCCTGATCGATCGAACCTGGGTTACGCAACTGGAACCGGCCCGGCGAAAACGTTCGCGTCGGGTGAATGAGTGCAAGGAGGCAGCGTTGCACGAAATGAGTGAGCCATCATCGGAAGGCGGAGTCGAGCAGGCGTCGCTCCCGGCCGGAAATTACTGCTTCGTCGTCGATGACGACGCCGGAATTTGCAAGGTCCTGTCGTTCACTTTGAGAAAGCTCGGCTTCGGCACGCGGGAGATCGCAACCCCCGCGGCCCTTGAAGCCGAGCTTGCGCAGCACAGCCCGGCGTTGATCTTCCTCGATCTCGGGCTCGGAGAGCATGGAGCGCTCGACGTGCTGCCGATCATCGCCCGGCACAATTGCAATGCGCCGGTGCAATTGATGAGCGGCCGCAGCCAGGGCGTGCTCAACGAGGTCGTCCAGGCAGGAGAGCAGCAGGGGCTCAAGATGCTCCCGGCGCTGACGAAGCCTTTCCGGATGGGCGTGGTCAGGGACGTCGTGGCGGGCCTTGGCCTGGCAACGGCGGCGAGCTGAGTCGCCGTGCAACGGCAATATGCCCGACGCGCCCAGACACCCGATCCGGTTGCCGCCTCGCTCGACGCTAACGCCGCGCCCGGTCCCTGCAGGTTTAGGTATTGATCCTGTTGGCTTTTAACGGACGGGCGACGGGCACCTGCCGCCCCGCAAAAGCCCTTCTGTTTGCGCCATCCTAACCAAAAATTAGCGATTCGGGCGCTGTACTGGGTCGGAGGCCGGAATGAGCCGCCCGTCGCGAAAGCGTGCCGGGTGAGTTCATGCCGTCATCGAATCTTCGCCTTGAGGCCGGGGGAAAGATCGGGATGCCGCGGGTCGAATTTGCGACGTATGGCGCGCAGCGCAAGGCCGCTTCCGCGCCGGAGGCGAAGCCTGCCGTGGCGCTGGCGTCCCAGCCCGCGGTCCAGGCCGCGGACGTCCTGATCCCGGAGCCCGTCAACTCGTTCCTGCGCATTCTGCTCGTGGAGGAGGATGCCCGCACCGCCGAGCGGATTTCAGAGCTCCTGCACGACATCCTCGGCGACCAGTACGCCCGCGACTGGATCGATGATCCCTCCCGCGCAGCCGAGATCATCCGGAGCAACCGGCATGACCTCTACCTGGTCGCGGATGGCCAGGCGGCGGGGCTGAACGGAGAGGTCATCCGCGCCTGCGACGCGCCGGTGATCGTGTTTGCCGCCCGCCCGGACGACAACACCGATTCCCAGGCGCTCACCGCCGGCGCGGCCGATTACGTCCCGCTGGAGGATCTCACGGCCGAGCGCCTGGAGCGGAAAATCCGCCACGCTCTCCTGCGCCAGCAGGCTGTCCTGCGCACACGGCGCGAGATCGAGGACCTCACCAAGGAGAGGGCGCGGCTCAACGTCCTGCGCGAGGCAAATCATCGCTTCGTGGAGAACGCCTGCCACGATTTTCGTTCGCCCCTCACGGTCGTCAAGGAGTTCGCCGCCATCATCGCCGAGGGTCTCGCCGGCGACGTGAACGACGAACAACTGGAATTCCTGCAGATCATCCTGACCCGCGTCGATCACCTCAGCCATATGGTCGACGGCATCCTCGATGCGAGCCGGCTGGAATCCGACCTGATCGGGGTGCGGCGCGAGGAACAGCCCGTCGCAAAGCTCCTCGAGCACGCACGCTCGACGCTCGAGCAGCGCGCCGCAGCGCACAATGTCGATATCGCCTTCTCCATTCCCGACGCGATCCCGAACGTCTTCGCCGACGTGGAAAGCATCGGCCGCGTGCTCGTCAACCTCGGCGCCAATGCGTGCAAATACGCCGGCAAGGACGGCAAGGGCGGCCAGATCAAGGTCTGGGCGCGCTACAACCCCGATGACCGGCACGTGACGATCGGCGTGACTGACAACGGCCCCGGCATCGCGCCCGAGCACGTCAAGATGATCTTCGACCGGTTCCGGCAGATTCCGGACGACAAGGCCGACCAGAAGGATGGCTTCGGCCTCGGCCTGCACATCGCCAGCGAACTGGTGCGGGTGAATTTTGGAACGCTATCGGTGGAAAGCGAGCCCCGAAAGGGCAGCACCTTCGCCTTCACGCTGCCGATCTTCGATGCCGACCTGATCATCCCGCTGTTTTTCGATTTCCTCCGCACCGCGCGCCATGGCTTCCACAAGGTCTCGATCGCGCTCGCGACGGCCGGCGGCACGGCGGGTGCGGACGGCGCGACCCTGGCTGAGGTGGAGCGTTCGCTCCACCGGCAGCTCCGCTCCTACGATCTGCTGCTCCGGCTGCGGCCGGGCGGCTGGCTCATCTGCGCCGCCGGCGACCAGGGCGAGCTGGCCAAGATCACCGAACGCATCCTCGGCACGTATGCCGAGATCAGCCGCAACCGCCCCGAGGGCCGGTTGCCGGACGTCCAGTTCCGCCAGATCGGCGACTGGACGCTGGCAAACCGACCGGAGGGGCTGGCGGACGCCATTAGGGGTGTCGCCCAGACGAGTGTCGAGGCGCGCGCGAGCGCGTAAGTCGGCCGGCGGCCTGCGCCGGCCCGGAGGAATGAGAACGTGGCAGAATCGCGAATCCTGATCGTTGACGATGACCGGGAAATTGCCCGGGCGATCGGATTGCGGCTCGGCAAGGTCGGCTTCAAGACCGTCACGGCCTTCGACGGCCAGCAGGGCCTCGCGGCTGCGCAGAGCGATCCCCCCGACGCGATCATCATGGATCTGCGGATGCCGGTGATGGACGGCTTCACGATGCTGGAGCGGCTGCAGAACTCTGTCCACACCCGCAACATCCCCGCCATCATCCTGTCAGCCGACGCCGCCGACAAGGCGCGCCTCAAGGCGCTGCGCGCCGGCGCCACCTTCTTCGTCGAGAAACCCTACAAGGCGCAGGATCTGATCGACGCCCTTGCCACTACCCTGCAACGCCGCGAGCGAGCGGCCACCCAACCCTTCGAACCGCGGGAGCGAACTACCATGGCTGTCACAGCATCGGCACCGGACCCAGAGACAAACCGCAAGGTCTTGATCGCCGACGACGATCCGGCGGTCGTGCGCGCGCTCTCCGTGCGCTGCAAGAAGCTCGGCCTCGAGGTCGAGACGGCGGAAAACGGGCTGCAGGCCATCCTCAAGGCCTCGCGCAACCCGCCGCGCCTGCTGATCCTCGACATCAACATGCCGGAGGCCGACGGCTTCCGCGTCTGCGAGTGGCTGCTCGATCCGCAGCGGCCGCCCGTCGACGTGGTGATGCTTACCGGCCGGGACGATTCCGACACGCTGGTGCGCTGCGATTCCTTCGGCGCGTTCTACGTGCCGAAGAACCACGAGACGTGGGACACCATCAAGTCGATCATGGGCGAGATCCTCGACATCGACGAGGCTACGCTGGAATCGGCCGGCAGCGAGCGGCGCTCGAGCTTCGGCGGCGACGCCCCCGCCGTCGTGCGCGAGAAGCGCAACAAGGTGCTGATCGTGGAGGACGACGCCGATCTCGCGCGCGCTCTCGAACGGCGGCTGAAGAAGTGCGGCGCCGAGACGCTGATCGCCTCCAACGGCATCGAGGCCTATCGCATGGCGATGAAGGAGCTGCCCGACGCGATCATCGCCGATTACGTGATGCCCGAGGGCGGCGGACACTACCTGCTCTGGCGCCTGAAGAGCACCGAATCCACGAAGCACATTCCGGTCATCATGATCACCGGGCAGACCTTCGAGGGCGGCACCGAGCATTCGATGGGACGCGACGTGGTCGGGCGGAGCGGCGCGGTGAAGTTCTTCCGCAAGCCGCTCGATACCGACGCCCTGTTCCGCGAGCTTTCGCAGCACACTTCGATCCAGTACGCGCCGCGCTGATCGGGCTTTCTGCGACAGGCGTTTTCCGCGACGGGCATGGGCGAAGCCGCGACGATATCGCGGCTTCATCCTGAAAGGCGGCCGGGCTCCGGCCGCCTCAGTCTTTTCTAGAGAGGCTCTTCGACCTGTCCGGCAGTGCGGTCGATGAGCTTGCCGACGCTCATGGGGCGGCCGAAGAGGTAGCCCTGGCCGAGATTGCAGCCGAGACGGGTCAGCGCGATGCGGTCGGATTCGCTCTCGATCCCCTCCGCCACGCAGGTCGCGCCGGTGGCACGCGCAAGATCGACAATGCTCTGGCAGATACTCAAGTTCATCGGCTCGGTCGCGCAATTCTGCACGAAGCTCTTGTCGAGCTTGATCTCGATGAAGGGAAACTGCTTCAGCCGCGCGAAGGACGAGTAGCCCGAGCCGAAATCGTCGATCGCCAGCGTGACGTTGTAGATTCGAAGCTGCACCGCCGCCTCAGAGACCGCATCGAACTCCCGCACAGCCTCCTCCTCGGTGACTTCGATGATGAGGCCAGGCCAGTTCGGATTGCGCGGATGATGCTCGCGGACAAGCTTCACGAGACCTGGATCGATCAGGGCCTGGACAGGCGCGTTGACCGCTAGGTGCAGGTTGCGCCCGGCGCCCGCCATCACGTCCCAGTCGAGGAACGCCTTCTTGATGACGAACTCGCTGAGCCTGTTCAGCGCAGCGTCCGGCGCTCCGGGCAGGAAGGATTGCGGCCCGAGATGGCCGTGGACGGGGTGATTGATGCGCGCCAGCCCCTCCGCGCCCACGACGCGGTTGCGAATGAGGTCGACCTTCGGCTGATACGCCATGTCGAGCCAATGCGCTTCGAGCGCCTCGGTTAGATCGACACGCGTGACGGGGTCCGCAGCAGGCAGAGCCGGATACGCGAGCGGGGCAGGGTTTTCGTGCGGTGCGGCGGCAGGCGCCGGGACATTGTCATTGCCGCCGCGGAAAATGCGCCGCAGATGCTCGGAGCGGAACGGCTTCTGCAGCGGGTCGAGCATCTTCAGCCCGTGCCGTTCGCCGATCGCCTTGATGTTGTTCAGAAGCTCAGGATCCTTGCCGCTGATCAGCTGCACGGCGCCCGCAAAGCTGCCCTGCCGCAATATGCGGATGCCGTCGATCGCATCGGAGCGCTCGAGGGTAACGTCGAGAAAGATGATCGAAGGATGCGGCGCCTTCAACGCACCGGCCAGCGCGCCGGCGCTGGAGAGGCCGAGGCTGGTCACCCCGATCTTGGAGAGGACGCGCGATATCAGCGCACAGATGTCGGGATCATCGTCGATGACCACGCACTGGTAGCTGCTGTCCGCGGCGACCGTTGCAAGCGAATTCATTCTCTCGCCTACGCGTCTGCTCCGTCACCGCGCGTGCTGTGGGGAGTGGTTATGTTCGCAGTTCTGGCCCTGTGGGAAATACGATGCCGAGCGCGCGTTAAGAATCTGTTGCAGCAATTATCGCTAGTTGCAGGTCCCTGCTCACGAAAATGCCAAATGCTACCTGAGGGCGTTCTTCCGCTCAAAACACCCTTTGCGAGCAGGACGGCTGTTCTCCCGGACGCCGAAGCAGATGGAAAGGCTCAGATACGGCCGGCCTGCCGCGCGGCGCAGGCAGGTCCGCGGCCGCGCATGTAATGCCGCTCGGGGCGGTAGCGTGAGCCGCGGAGCATGCTGCGGAGATTCCCCGGAAGAGACTGGATGATCCTGCGAAACATTGTCCTCGCGCGTCGCGCCGACGCTTCCCTGCCCGGCCGCTTCAACGACCGTTTGCTGAGAGAGCGATTAGAGGGATTGTGTTGCGGAAGATTTACGCGATGCCGCGGAAAGCGTTTCGCGGCGGAAATTCTTCGGAAATTCGCCGACCGTGGTACCGGCGGCACGGATGCTCGAATGCCCCCGCTCAGGGCTTCCAGGGAAGCGGCGCGCCGAAGACCTCACGGCAGCGCAGGCTCTCGTACCAAGCCTTGTTCGCTTCCTTCAGGAAGATGGAGCTGATCGTGCCGTCCGGGTAGGTGTAGATGCGCACCGCGCATTCGGTGTTCGTCATGTACTTGCGCAGCGAATAGCCTTCCCACCAGGCCGTGTTGCCGATCAACTCGGAATCGGTGTGGCCGGGCACGTAGGCGCTGTTGCGGCCGCTGTACCAGAGATAGACCCAGCTGCCGTCGGCGACCTTCTGCTTGGAGACGGGCGCACCCCATTCGACGAAGAACGCGTCCGCCTGGATGCCGTAATAGCGCGACCTGTAGGCAAGCGGAGTCGGCGGCGTGAGGCAACCGCCGAGCAGGCTGAGGAGCAGAAACGCAAGCACCCACCTCGGCATAGTCGCCCCGCGCCACGATGATTCGCAGCTTCGCGGCAGAAGCAGGCCAGATCAAGGACGATCGCTGGGGAATGCGCCGAATTCCGCTTGGGTGAGGACCCCTTGCCGGCATCCCGCTCCGCTTGCCTTGACCGGCGGACGCGGTCTCGGGCACGGAGGGGGATGCGCGGGGTTCTCTTCGACAAGGACGGCACGCTCCTCGACTTCGAGGCGAGCTGGTCAGGCGTCTACCGGGAGCTCTGCCTCGACCTCGCGGATGGCAACGCCGATGCAGCCCAGTCGATGCTCGTCGCCGGCGGGCTCGATCCGGAGACCGGCCGCTACCGCTCCGGCGGAGCGCTCGCGGCGGGCAACACGATCGACATCGTCCGCCTCTGGTTTCCGGCGCTCGCAACCGCGGAGCACCGCGCCATGGTCGAGCGCATCGACCGCGTCTTCCACGCCAACGGCATCGTCTGCTCGGTGCCGGTCGCGGGGCTTCGCCCGGCGCTGGCGGCGCTGCAGGACGCGGGCTTCGCGATGGGGGTCGCCACCAGCGACGGGACGGCGGCGGCGCGGGCGGCGCTCAAGGCGCTCGAACTCGATCGCTACCTGCCGCATGTCTTCGGCTACGATTCGGTGCCACGGCCAAAACCCGCGCCCGACATCGTGCACGCCTTCGCCAGCGCCATCGGCGTGCCGGAGCGGGAGATCGCGGTGATCGGCGACAACCCGCACGACCTCGAGATGGCGCGGAGCGCCGGTGCCGGCGCGGCGATCGGGGTGCTGACGGGCAACAGCGACCGGCAGCAGCTCGCGCCGCTCGCCGACGCGGTGCTCGAAAGCGTGTGCGATTTGCCGGAATGGCTCGAGAGCAGGGAATAGGGCAGTAAGGGAGTAGGGCACGATGGAATGCCCTACTGCCCTACTGCCCTACTGCCTTACTCTCCTACTCCCGTCCTTACAGCCTGTCCGCCACGCGGCCTTGCCAGATCGCCAATGTCACCAGCGAGCGGCGCAGCCAGGTCGCGAGCGGCAGGGCGGGAATGGGAAGCTCGGCGAGCGGCGCGATCCGTTCCGTGCGGCCCTGCGCCGCTTCCGCCAGCAGCTTGCCGACGAACGGCGCCAGCGCCACGCCCTGCCCGGAATAGCCGCCCGCCGCCCAGACGTCGGGAAGAATCTCGCGCACGAACGGCAGCCGGGGGGCGGTCACCGAGACGATGCCCCCCCAGCCGTGCGCGATCGGCACGCTTGCAAGCTGCGGATAGATCTCCACGAGATGCGGCCGCACGAAGGAGGTGACGTCGGCGGGTATCTGTCCGGCATTGCTCTCGCCGCCGCCGAAGACCAGCCGGCCGTCTGCGGTCTTGCGCCAGTAGCGGACGACGAAGCGGCTGTCGGCGGCCGACTCGCCCCCCGGCATGATCGCATCGCCCGCCGGCCCGAGCGGCTCCGTCACCACCACGAAGCTGTTGATGCCCACCATCCGCCGCCGCGTGATCCGTTCGAAGGCGCCGGAGCGGCCGTCGGTCGCCACGATGACTCGCTCGGCGCGGATTTCTCCACGCGGCGTCTTCACGACCCGGCCCGGGCCGAGCGCAATCGCGGGGCTGTTTTCGTGCAGCGCGGCGCCGTGGCCGAGCGCGGCGCGCGCCAGGCCGAGCGAGAAGCGATAAGGGTCGAGGTGGCCGCCGCCATGGTCGTGGACGCCGCCGAAGAAGCGCTCCGAACCGAGCGCCGCGACCGTCGCGGGGCGATCGAGAAGCGTCACCTGATCGTAGCCGAAGCGCCCGCGCAATGCGTCCACCAGCGCGGCGGAATCCGGGATCAGCGCCGGCTTGTGCAGCGTCTCGATGACGCCGGAGCGGAGATCGCAGGAAATGGCATGGCGGACGATCAGCGCGCGGAGCAGCGCCTTCGCCTCCTCCGCCATGTCCCACAGAACTTTGGCGCGCGCGAAGCCGAATTTCTCTTCCAGCCAGATCACGTCGCGGCGAAGCCCGGAATGGATCTGCCCGCCGTTGCGGCCGGACGCGCCGCTCGCGATGGCATTCGCCTCGACCAGAACAACGTCGGCTCCGGCGGCGGCGAGATGCAGCGCCGCCGACAGCCCGGTGAACCCGCCGCCGACGACGCAGACATCGGCGCGGCGCGAGCCTTCGAGCGGCGGGTATTCCGGTACAGCGCCCGCCGCGAGGCGGAAGAAGGACGGCGGAAGAGCCCGCGCCATTACCGGGCGCCTCAGACGCTCAGCAGCAGATATTCGCGCTCCCACGGGCTGATGACGCCCATGAAAGTCTCGTATTCCGTCTCCTTGATGGCGCGGTAGGTGCGCACGAAGGTCGCGCCAAAAATCTCCACCAGCTCCGGCGTGAGTTCCAGCAGCCGCACCGCGTCGAGTATGGAACGCGGCAGCGCGAAGCTCGGATCGCGGCTCGCGCCTTCGATCGCCCGGTCCGGCTGCAGGTCCTTGACGAGGCCGAGATAGCCGCAGGCGAGCGAGGCGGCGATGGCGAGATAGGGATTGGCGTCGGAGGAAGGGACGCGGTTCTCCACCCGGCGGTTCTCGGCGTCGGAGAGCGGCACGCGCAGCCCGACGGTGCGATTGTCGTAGCCCCAGCGGACGTTGATCGGCGCGCTCGTGTTGCGGATGAGCCGCCGGTAGGAGTTCACGTAGGGCGCCAGCATGCACATCACTTTCGGCAGATAGGTCTGCATGCCGGCGATGTAGTTCAGGAAGCGCGGATCGAGCGCGTTCACGCCGGCATCGGCGAAGATGTTCCGGCCGGTCTTCGTGTCGGTCACCGAATGGTGGATGTGCATGGCGGAGCCCGGCTCGGTGGCGATCGGCTTCGCCATGAACGTCGCGTACATCTTGTGGCGCAGCGCCGCCTCGCGAATCGTGCGCTTGAACAAAAACACCTGGTCGGCGAGTTCGACCGGATTGCCGTGACGGAGATTGATCTCCATCTGCGCCGTGCCGTCCTCGTGGTTCAGCGTATCGATCTCCAGCCCCTGCGCCTCGGAGAAGCGGTAGATGTCGTCGAACAGTTCCTCGAACTCGTTGACTGCGGTGATCGAGTAGGCCTGCCGCGCGCGCTCCGGCCTTCCCGACCGGCCGATCGGCGGCTCGAGCGGATAGTCCGGATCGATGTTCGGCTTGACGAGATAGAACTCCATCTCCGGCGCCACGACCGGCTGCAGCCCGCGATCGGCATAGAGCTGCACGATCCGCTTCAGCACATTGCGCGGCGCGATCTCGAACGGCGTGCCGTCCTTGTGGAAGGCGTCGTGGATCACCTGCGCGGTCGGATCACTCGCCCAAGGGATGACGGCGAGCGTGGCGAAATCCGGCTTGAAGATGAGGTCGCTGTCGGTCAAGCCCTCGATGAACGCCTCCTCCTCCTCCGGGTATTCCCCGGTGATGGTCTGCGTGAACATCGAGGCGGGCAGCGTCATCGGATTGCCGCCGAAGAATTTCTCGGTCGGCATCAGCTTGCCGCGCGCCACGCCGGCCTGATCCGGGATGATGCACTCGATATCGTCGATGCGCCGCGCACGGCACCACTGGCGGGCGGAAGCCTCGTCCGGCACGCCGCGCGCCACTTCCGGAGCTTCCCCCGGGACTTCTGGTTTTGCACTCATGGCAGATGCTTAGCCGGTTTTGCGGCTTTTCAGAAGCCGGGCCGGCAAGCCGGGCTATTTGAAGAGGTCGAGCCCGAAGCGCTAGGTGAGGCCGATATTCGCCGTGAACTAGTTCCTGCTGCCGAGATCCGTGATCGGCCAGTCTCCTGCGTCGCCAATCAGGCGCTTACCTGAGCGGAAAGCTGGGAAGGAGAAACGATTCTGTGCGTGAAAGGGACGTCGGCTTTCGGGCGGGCCAAACAGCGCTTGACCGCGCTACTTGCACGTGCATCATTAGCTAGTTTAAAACCAAGGGATGGTGGAGGAAGCTATGAAGATCGTGGCGGGGATCATGTTGTTGCTATTTACGTCGACAGCGTATGCTCAAAATTCTGATTCAGCATCTTCGTCTGGCCTTCACCCAGCAACAAACCTTTGTATATTCGCTGATCGATCGTACTCACCCGGCGCTTATCTCTGTGTCGCCGCGGGAACTGTCAACCGGTGTCAGGAAAGCGGCCAGTGGAACGCGGAGGGCTCACCGACGTGCCAAAGTCCGAATAATCCCCCGGCGAAGTAGTCCCACCGAGAAACCTAATCGAAGAGGTCGAGCCCGAAGCGATAGGTGAGGCCGATATTCGCGGTGAACTGGTTCCTGCTGCCGAGATCGGTGATCGGCGAGTCGCCGGCGTCGCCGATCAGGCGCTCGTAGCTCGCCTTGCCAACGACCGCCCAGCGGCGGTTCAGCCGGTATTTCCCTTCAGCCGCGGCGCCGACGCCCTTGATCCCGCCGTCGGGATCGAACACCGGCAGGCCGGAGGCGACGGATTGCGCCGGCGTCACGCCGAGATAGGTGTCGAGGTAGTCGTTGCTGGCGAAATGCACGCGCGGGCCGACGGCGAGCTCGAATTTCGCGGTCGGATCGAGGATCGCGTCCACGCCGCCCTCGCCGACCCAGCCGTGATGCCCGCCGAAACCCCTCCGCAGCGTCGCGACGCCGCGGAACATTCCGATCCGGTAGCTGACCGTGCCGCCGACCTCCACCGCCGTGTCGACATCGCCAAGACCCGCCAGCCCGGAATAATCGTTGTCGTCGCGCTCGGAGATGATGCGGAAGGAAGGCTTGAACTTGAGCGTCTGGTCCTTGCCGCCAAAGGTCATGAACGGCAGGTGGAGATAGTCGAGCTTCACGACCGGCCAGGGGCGGAAGGTGTAGTCCTCCGCGCCTTCATATTCGGGGCGGGTGAGGATCCCGCCGCCGACTTCGAGGACGATGTCCTCGCCGTCGCTGCCGTAGATCCAGTCGGAATCCGGCGACTGGGCGTAGGCGGGACAGACCCCGGCAATAGTTACAAGAAGCATCGCGGGAATGAAACGCACGCCGCCCTCCGTCGCTCTCCGGCAGTGCCTAGCACGATACCGCAGAAGAGAAACCCCTCCCGGCCGCGAGCGCCCTCTCCCCCCTTGCGGGGGAGAGACGGAGAGGGGGGAGAGATGAAGGTTGAGGCAGCGTCCTCCCCCCACCCTGCCCTCCCCCGCAAGGGGGGAGGGAGCGCTGCGCCTTAATCCAGCGTGCGCCTGAATCGGAGCAGCGCCAGGCCGCCGATGGCGAGCAGGAACGCCGCGATCGGCCAGAGGTTGGGCCAGACCTCCGTCAAGCCGTTGCCCTTCAGCATGATGCCGCGCACGACGCGCAGGAAGTGGGTCAGTGGCAGCGCCTCGCCCAGAGCCTGCGCCCAGCCCGGCATGCCGCGGAACGGGAACATGAAGCCGGAGAGGAGCAGCGACGGCAGGAAGTAGAAGAAGGTCATCTGCATCGCCTGCATCTGCGTGCGGGCAAGGGTGGAGAAGGTATAGCCGAGCGTCACGTTGGCGGCGATGAAGAGCAGCACACCGAGGAGCAGCAGCGTGAGCGACCCCTCCATCGGAATGGAGAAGAGCGTGAAGGCCGCTCCAAGGATCACCGCCACCTGCAGGAAGCCGAGCCCGATATAGGGCATGATCTTGCCGACCATGATGTCGAACGGCCTGACCGGCATGGCGAGGAGATTCTCCATCGTGCCGCGCTCGATCTCGCGCGTCAGCGCCAGCGCCGTCATCAGCGTCGTCGTCAGGGTGAGGATGGTGCCGATCAGCCCCGGCACGATGTTGAACGATGTCACCCCCTCGGGATTATAGAGGCGGTGCACGACGACCTCGGCGGTCTTCGCGGTGGAAGGCGCGGCGACCGCCCCATGCGTCGCGGCGGCGACCGCGCGGTCGACGATCTGCGGCATGGCGGCGACGGCGTTGGCGGAGGCGGAGGGATCGGTCGCATCCGCCTCGATGGCGATCTCGGCATGGCGCCCGCGCACCAGGTCGGTCTGGAAATTCCTCGGGACGGTGACGACGAAGGCAAGCGTGCCGTCGGCGAGTTTCTCCCGTGCCTCTTCCTCGGTGAACAGCCCGTCGATGCGGAAGTATCCGGCGACCTGCATGCCGGCGACGATGGCGCGCGCCACCGGTCCCTCGTCGGCGATGACGACGCCGGTTGGCAAATGCTTCGGGTCGGAGTTGATGGCGTAGCCGAAGAGGACGAGCTGGATGATCGGAATGCCGACGATCATGGCGAAGGTCAGCCGATCGCGCCGCATCTGGATCACCTCCTTCAGCAGGACGGCGCGGATGCGCTGGCGCGCGGTGGCGGGGGTCATTGCGCGTTCTCCCCCGTCTGCGCTTCGCTCATCAGGCGGATGAAGACATCTTCGAGCGTGGTGTCGCCCGCTTCCACCTTCACCGGATATTTTCCTGCGATCGCCTCGACGCTGCGCCTCAGCGCCGCGCGGTCGGAGCCGACGACATGCAGGTCCTCGCCGAACGCGGCGACCTGCTCGACGCCGGGCATGCCGGGAAGCGCCTTCGCGGCGGCGCTCGCGCCGTGGCCGCTCACGACGTAGGTGCCGAGCCCGGATTGCGCGATGATCTCTTCGGCCGTGCCGCGCGCCACGATCGTGCCGTAGGCGATGTAGACGATGCGGTGGCAGCGTTCCGCCTCGTCCATGTAATGGGTGGAGACGAGCACCGTCAGGCCGTCCTCGGCGAGGCGGTGGATCTCGTCCCAGAACTCGCGCCGCGCCTTCGGGTCGACGCCGGCGGTCGGCTCGTCGAGCAGCAGCAGTTTCGGCTTGTGCATGATGCAGGCGGCGAGCGCCAGGCGCTGCTTCCAGCCGCCGGAAAGCGTCCCGGCAAGCTGGTTCTGCCGGCTGGTCAGGCCGAGCCCGTCGAGCGTCTCGTCGATGGTCTTCCTGAGGTTCGGCAAGGCGTAGAGCCGCGCGACGAATTCGAGGTTCTCGCGGATCGTGAGGTCCTCGTAGAAGGAGAAGCGCTGCGTCATGTAGCCGACCTCGCGCTTGATCGCCTCGGAGTCGCGGAGAATGTCGTGGCCGAGGCAGGTCCCCTCGCCGCCGCTCGGCTTCAGGAGCCCGCAGATCATGCGGATCGTAGTGGTCTTGCCGGAGCCGTTTGGCCCGAGGAACCCCACGATCTCGCCGGCCGCGACCTTGAGGTCGACATCGTTCACGACCGTCTTGCTGCCGAAGCGCTTCGTGAGGCCGTGCACGTCGATCACCGTCCCGGTCGCGCGGCTGCCCTCCGCGCTCATTGCGCACCCCGGAGCGCCGGCGTCACCTCGACCGGCTGGCCGAGCGGCAGCCGCGCCGCCTCGCCCGCCAATCTTGCCTCGCCGCGGAACATCAGCTTTCCACGATTCTCGCGGCTGAAGATGACCGGCGGCGTGAACTCGGCCTCGATCCCGAGGAAGCTCACTTGCGCCGCGAGATTCGCCGGGCATCCGTCGCAGGCGATGGAAACGGTCGAGCCTATCGCGAGCGCAGTGCGCGCCGCTTCCGGCACGAAGAAGATCACCTTGCGCCGGTCGTCGGGAAGCAGCGACAGGACCGGCGCGCCGGCCGAGGCGACCTCGCCCGTCTCGTAGTGGACATCCTCGATGCGGCCCGGCGCGGGGGCGCTGACGACATATTTCGAAAGCCGCGTCTTCGCCTGGTCGAGCGCCGCGCGGGCGGCATCGACGGCGCGTTCGCCGGCGTCGATCTCGGGCGTGCGCGCCGGCATGGCGGCGACGTCCTTCTGCCGCTCGGTCGAGGTCAGGCGCGCCTGCGCCACGCTGATCGCCTCGCGCGCCTGGTCGAGCTGCGCCGCCGAGATGACCCTGGTGTTGAAGAGCGCCTGCTGGCGGTTGAAGTCGCTCCGCGCCTTGTCGAGCGAGGCCTGCGCCTCGGCGATCTGCGCGTCGATCACCGCGATTTCCGGCGGGCGCTGGCCCTGCTGCAGATTGGCGAGCTGCGCCTCGGCCTGTGCGAGCTGCGCCTCGGCCTGTGCGACGGCGCTGCTCGCTTCGGAATCGTCCAGGCGGAAGAGAAGATCCCCGGCCTTCACCATGCTGCCGCGATCCACCGGGCGCTCGACGATGCGCCCGGTCACTTCCGGAGCGACGTCGACAAACTCCCCCTCGACGTAGCCCTGGAAGACGGCATCCGACGCCCCGCCGCCGCAGCCGGCGAGAACGAGGAGCGGAAGCGCGATCAGAAACCGTCTCATGTCCGGCCCTCCCGTGCGGCGGCAACCATGGCGCGTACGTTCCTGCGGATCAGCGCCTTCGCCTTGCCCATCAGGGCGGCATCGAACGCGGGGCGCTCGAGACGCCGCAACACCGCCGTCTCGGCGATGCGCAGCACCAGCACCTGGCCGATCATCAGGAAGACGCCGAGCCGGGTTTCCTCGGCGGCGGGATCGAGCCCGGTGGCCGCCGCGAAAAGCTGCGTGCCGGCGCCGTGGAATTGCGACAGCATGGCGTAGAGAATCTCGAAGGCGGGGGTGGGCTGCATCTGCTCGCGGATGATGAGGCGCGCGACGCGGCGCATCTCGGGCGGGCCGACGATCACGTCGACCATCGTGCCGATGAACTCCTCCAGCGCGGCCTGCGCCCCTGCAGCATCGGCGGGCGGACGCTCCAGCAGATGCGCGACACGCGCGCGGACCCTTCCCGCGATGCTGCCCACCACGCTCTCGACGACCGCCCGGTAGAGCTCGTCCTTGCCGCCGAAATGATAGGAGATCGCCGCGATGTTGACCTTCGCCCGACCGGCAATGTCACGCACCGTCGTGCCGGTGAGCCCGCGCTCGCCGAAAAGGTCGAGCGCCGCGTCGAGAATTCTCTCGCGCGGCCCTTCAGCCGCGGAATGTTCGGTTGCAGCGACCATCGCCGAAATGCCTTCAGTTCATTGCACCTCGATACCATGCCCAAACAAATGTTTCAAACATGTGTTTCGTACGCATCAAATTGATTGCTTCACGGCCGGATTCGTCCGTTTCCTCGGGACGGATATCCGCGACGCAAGGGGATCTTGAAGATTGCCTGCAGATCCAGGGCTGATAGGTGTCTGGACGCGAGCCTGGGCGATATCGCGCGGGGTTTCTCCGCCGATCGCGTCGCACGGCGGTTTCTACATCGACGTAGGGCTCCCGGATCAGCGCTCGCGCTATGTGTTCCCGCGCGTCGAGCGCCCGGTCCTGCGCGAACTCGCGAGGGCCATCGACGAACCCCGGGTGTTCCTGAAGGTCTGCGAGGCAGGCCCGGTCGTCCTGCCGCTCCTGCCGCCGAAATGGGTGCTTCAGCCTCCGCGGTTCATGATGACCGGCGACCTCGCGCGGGAGAATCCGGCGCTGGAGGTCCCAGGCGGCTACACGGTGCAGATCGGCGACGCCGACGAAATCCTGACCGCCTCCATCTTCGACGGGACCGGCGCGGCGGTCGCGCGCGGCAGGACGATCGTTCTCGGTTCCCGCGCCATCCTCGACGGGATCTCGACCGACGAAAGCCATCGCCGGCGCGGATTGGGCCGGGCGCTTGTCGGCGCGCTCGTCTCAGGCGCAAGACGAAGAGGCGCGACCGAGGGCATTCTCTGCGCCACGGCGCAAGGCCGGGAACTCTACGCGACCCTCGGCTGGAAGGACCATTCGCCGTATTCGAGCTTCGTCATTCCGGGCGACGCCTGAAGGTCGGCCCAGACGCCGTACCCCTAAACGATCATCCCCGTCTCGGCGGCGATGCGCGCCAGCTCTTCCTTCGAACGCGGGCGGGGCGGGAGCAGGAAAGTCACGCAGAAGACGATCCCGAGCGCCACGATCTCCCAGATCAGGGTGTATTCCACCGCGTCGGTGAAATTCCGCTGGTTCGCCTCCTTGCCGCGCAAGGTGAGCGAGGCGCGGATCGCGGCAATCGATTCCGGATCGGAATCCTCGTTCCTGGCGAGCGCGTCCTCCCCGCTCTGGCAGCTCTCGGGCTTCGCCAGGGGGTCCTTGGCGTTGGCGCGGTCGCTGAAGCAGGTCTCGAAGCTGTGGGTGAGTTTTGGCAGCTCTTTTCGCGGCACGCCGATATCCTGCATGTCGGCGATGAGGTCGGGGCGGACGCTCTCGACGCTCGACAGGGCCCCGGTCCCGATCAGGCCGAAGAAGATCGTGCCGATGACGGCGATGCCGATGGCCCCGCCGATCTGCCCCATGGCGTTGATGACGCCCGAGGCGGAGCCGGCGTCCTTGATCTCCACTTCCGCCAGGATGAACTGGTAGATCGGCGCGACCACGCAGCCCATGCCGACGCCGGTCAGGATCAGCGAGGGGACCAGCTCCCACGGCGTCAAGTCGCCGCCGAAATGCCTGACCGTCGCGAGGAAGAGCGCGAGGCCGAGCGCCATGATCACCGGCCCGGCCGAGATGATGTTGCGGCCGAAGCGCGGCACCAGCAGCGCTCCGGACGAGCCGGCGGAGATCGCGACGCCGAGCGAGAAGGGAATCCCGGTGAGGCCCGCCTTCAGGACCGGATAGCCCAGCCCGACCTGCAGAAAGAGAGTGAGCACGAGGAAGAAGCCATAGACGATGGCGAACAGCGATCCGCTGGTCGCGATGCCGGCGACGAACGATCGCTTCCGGAAGAGCGCCGGCACGACGAGCGGCGAGCCGTCGCGGCGGTCCTTGCTGACCTGGCTCCACGCGAAGATGAAGAAGGCCGGGATCGACGCCAGCATCGAGACGAAGACCCAGACCGGCCAGTCGAGCTGCCGCCCCTGGATCAGCGGATACATCAGGAGCAGCATCGCGACCAGGATCAGCACCACCCCGACGATGTCGAGGTGCAGCGGGTGCGGCGACTTCGCGCTCGGCAGGAAGATCATCGCAAGGATCGTCGCCGCCACGCCGACCGGCACGTTGACGAGGAAGATGGCGCGCCAGCCGAGCCCCCAGAGGTCGCCGGAGATGAGGAGCGCGCCGAGGATCGGACCGGTCACGGTCGCGATGCCGGCGATGCCGCCGTAGAACGCCGACACGCCGCGGCGCTCCTCCACGGTCGTGTACATGATCTGGATGGTGGAGAGGATCTGCGGGACCATCATCGCCGCCATCAGGCCCTGCACGAGGCGGCCGCTGACCAGCATGTTGGTGGTGGTGGCAAAGCCGCAGAAGGCGGACGCAGCCGTGAAGCCGACAATGCCGCCGAGGAACAGGTTCTTGTAGCCGAGGATGTCGCCGAGCCGGCCGCCGGTGATCAGGAACAGCGCGAAGGCCAGCGCGTAGCCGGCGATGATCCACTGGATCGCCGAATAGCTGGCGCCGAGGCTCTCCTGGATCGAGGGGATCGCCACGTTGACGATCGTGCCGTCGAGCACGTCCATGAAGAAGGCGAGCAGCACGACGATGAGCGCGATCGTCCTGCCGCTCCTGGTCAGTCCGCCTCCGACGATGGGCTTGGCGGCCGGAATTGCATTGGTCGGAGCCGACATGGTCATCCTTGGAAAAGGGCCTTTTGAAATGCGGGAGAAGCTCGGCCGATCAGGCTGGCCGGTCGCGGCTAGGACCAGAAAACGGCAGCACCGAGACCGACCGGGCCGCTCGGCCAGGGCCGGAAGGCGCGACGCGAGGCTATCGCACGGCCCCTGCGACAAGTCGAGGGCACGCCCAAGTCGCTGTTGAAGCGGGGAAGTTCCGCCCTTAAGCTTCCAGGGCCGCCTGAAGACTGATGCACGGAGGACCGAGACGTGAAATCGACCGCAAGATGGCTCTTTGCTGCAACCGCGCTCCTTCTCTCCCCGCTTCCGGCGGCCGCCGAGGATCCGGTCCTCAACGTCTACAACTGGTCCGACTACGTCGGCGAAGGCGTGCTGGAGGACTTCACCAAGGAAACCGGCATCAAGGTCGTCTACGACACCTACGATTCCATGGAGATGATGGAGACGAAGCTGCTCGCCGGCGGCTCCGGCTACGACATCATCGTGCCGACCGACCGCAATCTAGCGCGGCTCATCCAGGCCAACCTCGTGATGCCGCTCGACAAGTCGAAGATCCCCAACATCGCCAACCAGTGGGACGAGATCGCGAGGCGGCTGGAGACCTACGACCCGGGCCTCGAGCACGCCACGAACTACATGTGGGGGACGACCGGCATCGGCTACAATGTCGAGAAGATCAAGGCGCTGATGCCCGACGCGCCGCTCGATTCGTGGGCGATGATCTTCGATCCGAACATCGTGTCGAAGTTCAAGGATTGCGGCATCCAGCTGCTCGATTCCTCCGACGACATCCTGCCCGCGGCGCTGAACTATCTCGGACTCAATCCCGATTCGAAGGACCCCGCCGATCTGCAGAAGGGCGGCGACCTCCTGAAGTCGATCCGCCCGAACATCCAGAAGTTCCATTCCTCCGAATACATCAACGGGCTCGCGAACGGCGACATCTGCATGGCGGTCGGCTATTCCGGCGACGTGCTGCAGGCGCGCGACCGGGCGGCGGAGGCCAATAACGGCGTCACCATCGGATATTCGATCCCGAAGGAGGGCGCGCTCATCTGGCTCGACAGCTTCGCCATCCCGGCCGACGCTCCGCATCCGGAGAACGCCCACAAGTTCATCGACTTCATGCTGAGGCCCGACATCGCGGCGCGCAACTCCGACTTCGTGAACTACGCGAACGGCAACAAGGCGTCGCAGGAGAAGCTCGACGAGAAGGTGTTGAAGGACCCGGCGATCTATCCCTCTGCCGAGACGCTCGCCAAGCTCTACACCACGACGCCCAACGATCCGCGCACGCAGCGCGAGATCACCCGCATCTGGACGGAGGTCACGACAGGCCAGTAAGGTCCAGTCTTCGCGCGCATCCAAAACGCGCGAGAGGGGGTGCGACTTGGCTAAGAACGTCCTGGGCTCCGTCCGGCGGAAGTTCCAACCGTGGAACGATCCGGCGGCGAAGCCCTTCATCGAGTTCCGCGCGGTCACCAAGCGTTTCGGCAGCTTCGTCGCCGTCGACAACCAGTCGCTGAACATCTACGAGCGCGAGTTCCACGCGCTCCTCGGTCCCTCCGGCTGCGGCAAGACCACGCTGCTCAGGATGCTCGCCGGCTTCGAGGAGCCGACTGAGGGCTCCATCTGGCTCGACGGCAAGCCGCTCTCCGGCGTCCCGCCGCACAAGCGGCCGGTCAACATGATGTTCCAGTCCTACGCGCTCTTCCCGCACATGACGGTGGAGGGAAACGTCGCCTTCGGGCTGAAGCAGGACAGGATGCCGAAGGCCGAAATCGAGACGCGCGTCGCGGAGATGCTGAAGCTCGTCAAGATGGAGCAGTTCGCCAAGCGCAAGCCCGACCAGCTCTCCGGCGGCCAGCGGCAGCGCGTGGCGCTCGCCCGCGCGGTCGCCAAGCGGCCCAAGGTGCTGCTGCTCGACGAGCCGCTCGGCGCGCTCGACAAGAAGCTCCGCGAGGAGACGCAGTTCGAGCTGATCGACCTGCAATACGAGCTCGGCCTGACCTTTGTCATCGTCACCCACGACCAGGAAGAGGCGATGACCGTCTCCGACCGCATCTCGGTCATGGATCAGGGGAAGATCGTGCAGATCGCGCCGCCGGCCGAGATATACGAGGCGCCGAACTCGCGCTACGTGGCCGACTTCATCGGCTCGGTGAACACGTTCGAAGGAACGGTGTCGTCGGCAAGCGGCGAGCGCATCGAGCTTTCGGCGCCGGGCGGGCTCGCGATCCGGGCGGAGAGCTCGGTTCCGGTCACGAAGGGGCAGGTCGCGTGGTTCGCGGTCCGTCCGGAGAAAGTGCGGATCGCCCATGACGCGCCGATCGGCGTCTCGGCGAACGCCGTCGCGGGAGAGGTGCTGGACATCGCCTATTTCGGCGACACGACGCTCTACAATGTGCGCCTTCCCTCCGGACAGCAGGTGCGCGCCAGCCTCATGAACGCCGAACGCGCGGTGGAGCGGCCGATCACCTGGGAGGACAAGGTCTGGCTCTCCTGGGCGGCCGATTCCGGCGTCGTGCTGAAGAGCTGACGACGCGATGGCCAATTCTCAGCGCCTCCCCTGGCAGCGCCGCATCGGCACCTGGATTCCCTTCGTCTGGCTGCTCGCCTTCTTCCTGATCCCGTTCCTGATCGTCCTGAAGATTTCGCTGTCGCAGGTGGTGCTTGGCCAGCCGCCCTACGAGCCTTCCTTCAACAGCCTGGCCGAAATCCCGGAAAAGCTCGGCCTGCTTTCGTGGGCCAACTACGCCTACTTCTTCTCCTATCCGCTCTACTGGAAAGCCTATCTGTCGAGCGTCTGGATCGCCCTCGTCTCGACGCTGATCACGCTCGCCGTCGGCTATCCGATCGCCTACGGCATGGCGCGGGCGAAGCAGTCGGTGCGCTCTGTCCTCGTGATGCTGGTCATCCTGCCGTTCTGGACGTCGTTCCTGATCCGCGTCTACGCGTGGATCGGCATCCTGAAGCCCGAGGGGCTGCTGAACCAGCTCCTGCTGTGGCTCGGGCTGATCGGCCAGCCGCTGATCATCACCAACACCAACTGGGCGGTCTATATCGGCATCGTCTATTCCTACCTGCCGTTCATGGTGCTGCCGCTCTACGCGTCGCTGGAAAAGCTCGACCAGACGCTGCTCGAGGCCGCCTCCGACCTCGGCTCGCCGCCGCTCAGGGCGTTCTGGCAGATCACCTTCCCGCTGTCGCTTCCCGGCGTCATCGCCGGCTCCATGCTGGTCTTCATTCCCGCGGTCGGCGAGTTCGTCATCCCCGACCTCCTCGGCGGATCGGGGACGCTGATGATCGGCAAGACGCTGTGGGACGAGTTCTTCCACAACCGCGATTGGCCGATGGCCTCGACCGTGGCGGTGATCCTGCTCCTGGTGCTGGTCGTGCCGATCGTCTTCTTCCAGAACTCGCAGGCGCGTAGCCGGGAGCGCGGCCGATGAAACGCTTCTCGACCTTCAATCTCGTCTCGATCGCGCTCGGCTTCGCCTTCCTCTATCTGCCGATCCTGCTGCTCGTCATCTACTCCTTCAACGCCTCGAAGCTCGTCACGGTGTGGGGCGGCTTCTCCACCAAATGGTACGCCTCGCTGCTGCAGAACCAGGCGATCCTCGACGCGGCCTGGGTGACGATCCGCGTCGCCCTCCTCTCGGCCTCGGTCGCGACCGTGCTCGGCACCATGGCGGCGGTGGCGCTCGTCAATCGCGGGCGCTTCTTCGGGCGCACGCTGTTCACCGGCATGATCATGGCGCCGCTCGTCATGCCGGACGTCATCACCGGCCTGTCGCTGCTGCTGCTCTTCGTCGCGATCGGCTTCGACCGGGGTTTCTGGACGGTGACGCTGGCGCATATCAGCTTCTCGATGTGCTTCGTCGCGGTGGTGGTGCAATCGCGCCTCGTCACCTTCGACCGGAGTCTCGAGGAAGCGGCGCTCGATCTCGGCGCGCCGCCGCTCAAGGCCTTCTTCCTCGTTACGCTGCCGATCATCTTCCCGGCGGTCGCGGCCGGCTGGATGCTCGCCTTCACGCTGTCGCTCGACGATCTCGTC
Source organism: Hyphomicrobiales bacterium (assembly GCA_038211615.1). Lineage (GTDB taxonomy): Bacteria > Pseudomonadota > Alphaproteobacteria > Rhizobiales > Afifellaceae > DASWJZ01. Next base: position 57,337 of record JBBQVL010000005.1, on the reverse strand, counting down.
ATCGCGAGCTTCACCACGGGGCCCGGCGCCACCACGCTGCCGATGCGCATCTACAGCCAGGTCAGGCTCGGCGTGACGCCGGAGATCAACGCCGTCTCCACCATCATGATCGGCATCGTGGCAGTCGGCGTCCTCATCACCACGATTGCGACACGCACCCGCCCCGGACCGGGGGCTTAGCGCAAAGCCTCAGTTTCCCGCCTGCATGTGCGTCACCGGGGCGGTGAGCGTTCCCTCTATGGTGAAGGCGATCGGCGCGGCGGCGGTTGTGGCACCGGCGGGCGATGGGGTCGTGGAGGCGTCCGGCGCCGCAACAGGAGCCGGGGTGGCGCGCGTCGTTCCAGCGGCGCCTGTTTGCAGTGTGCCGTTCAGCCCGAGGCTGCCGTCGAGGAGCCCGATCCAGCCCTGCGCATCGGCCGAATAGGTGTGGGTGACGACGTTGGCGCGCTGCAGCATGCCGACGCCGCCGGAGAAGCTGAAGCCTGCGGAGGCGGAATCGACGGCGATGGCGGCAAGGCCTTCGGTGGGAAGCGGATTCACGGGCCCCCCCGCCGCCGCGGCGGCGTCGGCCAGCCCGAAGAGCGGCACGGCGCCGTTCCGGACGCTGACCTTGGCCGTGCCGTCCAGCCCGCGAACCAACGCACCGAGGTTACCGCCGGTGGCGCTGACGTCGACCTGCACGGTTCCAGTGCCGGAGATCGCCTGCGGCAGGGCAAGCGAGGCGGCCGGCAAGGCGAAGAGGATATCGTTCGCCCTGAGCTGCGCTTCGACCGCGGCGCCCGCCGCATCGGCAGAATCGGCGACCGCCAGATTGCCGTTGACGCTGCCGCCGCCGACCACCGCCTGCGCCAGCCCGACCTCGAGCCTTCCGTCGCGGAGCGAAACGCTCGCGGCGGCATCGCCCGCAGAGAGCGCCCCGAGTTTCACGGTGGTCGCCGACAGCCTGATGTCGGCGTTCATGCCGCCGAGCCAGTCGGTCGGCAGCGCCACGCTCCGCCAGTCCTTCGTGGTCGCCATGGTGGCGGAGAGCCCGGCGAAATAGGGGGTAAGGTCGAGGGCGTTGAAGGCAATGGTGCCGGTGATGTCGAGCTTCGGCGAAAGCGCGATCTGCAGCGCACCGGAAGCGCCGTTGCCGTCGAGCGTGAACTCCGCGTCCGCGACCGAGAGCCCGTTGCGATCGAACGCGGCGGTGCCGAAGCCGCTCGCCTGGCCGAGCGTCGAGCCCGGCCCGATCGGACTGCCGAGCCAGGAGGCGAAGCGGCGCAGCGACGGCGTCGAAAGCTTCAGCGCGCCGCTCAGCTTCGGCATCGGATAATGGTCAGCCTGGCCGCTGAAGATCACGCTGATCGGTGCGGCTTCAACGCGTCCCTCGAGCGGCGTCGCGCCGCCATTCATGAAGGCGAACGGCGCGTCGGCGCTGCCCGAGACGGTCACCTGCTCGCCGCGCCAGATACCGGCGCCTTCGACGGCGATCGGCTGGCGCACGCTCGGCCAGTCCACCGAAAGGTTCACCGAATCGAGGCGCTCGCTGTCGCCGGACTGCCTGTCCTCATAGACGACGCCGCCCCCTTCGAGGCTGAAATCGCCGAGCGGCACGTCGCCCGCGAAGGCGAGCTGCAGCGCGGCCGCGCCGGAGTCGAAATCCCAGTTGCGGCGCCCGGCGCTGTCGCGCACCAGATGCACGCGCGGGCGGACCATCCGGTAGGCGCCGACCTCGATGCGGCCGATGATCAGCGGCAGCAGGCGGATCGTGCCGGTCAGGCGGTCCATCGAGAGTATCTCGGAATCGGCCATCCCCTCCGGGCCGCTGACGTGCACGTCGTTCAGCGTGACGCTCAGCCGCGGAAAGATGCTGATCTCGGGCTCGCCGCGGAGCGAGACGTCGCGGCCGGTCCAGCTCGATATCTGCTCGCCCATCCGCGCCTTCAGCGCGTCGCGCGGCACGAGGGCGACAAGCAGCGCTAAGAGCGCAAGCGCGGACAGGACCACTGCCGCGAAGATCCAAGCAATGCGCTTCATCCCGCCTGACGTCCAAGCCCTCCGCCGGCCATTCGATGCGCCTTCGGCGGTTTCGACCCCTTCCGGCTTGGCGCATTCCGGGCGCTATGGCAATGCTCTAGTCCGCCGGAAAGGCGCGCGACGATCATGCAGGACCGACCCCTCTGGACCCCCGACCCCGATGCCCTTCCGGCGCTGCCTCTCTCAGCCTTCGCGGCGGAAGCCGGGCGGCGGACGGGAAGGGCGCTCGACGACTATGACGCGCTGCACGGCTGGTCGGTCGCCGATCCTGGTGGCTTCTGGGAACTCGTCTGGGACTTCTGCGCCGTCATCGGGGACAAGGGCGCGCGCCGGATCGCAATGGCCGGGTCCATGCGGGACACGCGCTTCTTCCCCGACGCGCGGCTGAATTTCGCCGAGAACCTCCTGCGACAGGGTGGCGCGGAGACCGCGATCGTCTTCCGCGGCGAGGAGAAGTTCGAGCGCCGGCTGAGCTTCGACGATCTCAGCGCGCTGGTCTCGCGGCTGCAGCAGGCCATGCGGGCGGCGGGAATCGGGCACGGCGACCGCGTCGCGGCCATGCTGCCGAACATGCCGGAGGCGGTCGCGGTGATGCTCGCCACCGCCTCGCTCGGCGCGATCTTCTCGTCCTGCTCGCCGGATTTCGGCGAGCGCGGGGTGCTCGACCGTTTCGGCCAGATCGCGCCAAAACTGTTCTTCGTTGTGGATGGCTACTGGTACGGCGGCAAGGCGATCGACGTCGCGGAGAAGGTGACCGCCATCGCGGAGAAGCTGCCAAGCGCCGTCGCGACCATCATCGTTCCCTATCTCGGGCGGGCCGAGGCGCTGGCGGCATCAACGCCTCGGGGACGCACGCTGGAGACCTTCCTCGCGGGCTTCCAGCCGGCGCCGCTCGCATTCGAGCGGCTGCCTTTCGACCATCCGCTCTACATCCTCTTTTCCTCCGGAACTACGGGCGCGCCAAAATGCATCGTGCACGGCGCGGGCGGGACGCTGCTGCAGCACCTGAAGGAGCATCGGCTGCACTCCTCGCTGAAGGCCGGCGAAAAGCTCTTCTACTTCACCACGCTCGGCTGGATGATGTGGAACTGGCTCGTCTCCGGCCTCGCCTCCGGCGCGACGCTTCTCCTCTACGACGGATCGCCCTTTCATCCCGACGGCAACGCCCTCTTCGACTATGCGCAAGCGGAGGAGATGACGGTCTTCGGCACGTCGGCGAAATTCATCGATGCGGTGCGGAAGGCGGGCCTCAGGCCGCGCGAGACGCACGATCTTTCCAGCGTCCGGATGCTCGCCTCTACCGGATCGCCGCTTGCACCTGAAAACTTCGACTTCGTCTACGACGCGATCAAGCCCGACATCCACCTCGCCTCGATCTCCGGCGGCACGGACATCGTTTCCTGCTTCGTGCTCGGCATCCCGACGAAGCCGGTCTGGCGCGGCGAGATCCAGGGGCCCGGGCTCGGCATGGCGGTGGACGTGCTGGATGAAGCGGGCCGGCCGGTGCGCGGAGAGAAGGGCGAGCTCGTCTGCAAGGTCGCCTTCCCGTCAATGCCGGTCATGTTCTGGAGCGATCCGGGCGGCGCGAAATATTCCGCCGCCTACTTCGAGCGTTTCCCCGGCATCTGGGCACACGGCGATTTCGCCGAGTGGACTTCGCATGGCGGCATCGTCATCCACGGCCGTTCCGACGCGACGCTCAATCCGGGAGGGGTGCGGATCGGCACGGCGGAGATCTACGCCCAGGTGGAAGGCATGCCGGAGGTGCTGGAGGCGCTCGCCATCGGGCAGGATTTCGACGGCGACGTCCGCATCGTTCTCTTCGTGCGGCTCGCCGCCGGCGTGACGCTCAGCGAAGAGCTGCAAAAGGCGATGAAGGCCAGAATCCGGGCCGGCGCCTCGCCCCGCCACGTTCCGTCGAAGATCGTCGCGGTTGCCGACATTCCGCGCACCAAGTCGGGGAAAATCACCGAGCTCGCCGTCCGCGAGGTGGTGCACGGCCGGCCGGTGAAGAACCGCGAGGCGCTGGCCAACCCGGAGGCCCTGGATCTATTTCACGGACTGGCGGAACTGAAATCGTAACCACGCCGTTTCTGTGCCGGCTAAGGGAGCGGGTTTCCGGCTTTCAAAGACGGCTTTGGACCTGTAGCTTCTGCGACTCAGCTGGCGGAGCTGGCCATCAATATGCAGCAGCAGACGGCCGTACGGGCGGACGGTGAGGCGCTGGTCCATCAGGTAGACGAGCTTACCGCGCTCTACCGCCTGACGAACCATCTCTATCGGGCGCGGTCGCTTCACGACATCCACGACGCAGCGCTGGAGGCCATTCTCGGCACGCTCGGATGCAGCCGGGCCTCGCTCCTGCTGTTCGACGAGGCGGGCGTCATGCAGTTCGTCGGGTGGCGCGGCCTGTCGGACAGCTACCGCGCGGCCGTCAAGGGTCATTCCCCCTGGAATCCGAAGACCGTCGACCCGGATCCGATCTTCATCGGCGACATCGACCTCGCCGACGAGCCTGAATGGCTGAAGGCGCGGATCAAGGCGGAAGGGATCCGCGCGCTGGCGTTCATTCCGCTGATCGTGCAGGGCGCGCTGATCGGCAAGTTCATGACGTACTACGATCGTTCGCATGCCTTCGCGCCGCACGAGATAGATCTCGCGGTGACGATTGCGCGGCAGATCGGCTTCGCGCTGGAGCGCGCCGGCGCGGAGCAGGCGCGAAGGGCGGCCGAGGCGGAGCTGCGCGAATCGGAGGAGCGGTTCCGGCTGATGTCGGAAAACGCGCCCGTCATGATCTGGATGAGCCACCCGGACGGCTCGTGCCTGCATCTCAATCGGATGTTGCGCGCGTTCTGGAAGGTCGAAGAGGAACAGCTCGCGACGTTCGACTGGCAGCGGACCCTGCATCCGGAAGACGCGCCGGAGATCGCCAGGTTGATGACGGAGGCGATCGCTGCCCAGGCGAACGTCCGGCTCAAGGGCCGCTACCTGAACGCCGAGGGGCGCTATCGCGTGCTGGAAACCAATGCGCAACCGCGCTTTTCACCGAAGGGCGAATATCTCGGCATGATCGGCGTCAATGTCGACATCACGGAGCGCGAACAGACGGAGCGGGAATTACGCGACAGCGAAGAGCGGTTCCGCCTCGCGGTCGAGGCGGCGCCGAGCGGCATGATCATGGCCGATGCGGAAGGCCGCATCGTGATGGTCAACGCGCAGGCGGCGAAGCTTTTCGGCTATGGCCGCGGCGAGCTGGTGGGTCAGCCGGTCGATCTGCTCGTACCGCCGCGCTACCAGCAAGGTCATCCGCAACACCGCGCCAACTATCATCGCTACCCGGCCGCGCGGCCGATGGGCGACGGCCGCGAGCTCTTCGCCCGCCGCAAGGACGGCACCGAAATGCCGGTGGAGATCAGCCTGAGTTCCATGAAGACCGCGAAGGGCATCATGACGCTTGCGGCGGTGGTGGACATCGGCAGCCGGAAGCGCGCCGACGCGCAGCGCGAGCTGCTGCTCGCCGAGCTCAATCATCGCGTCAAGAATACGCTTGCGGTGGTGCAGGGGATTGCACGCCAGACCTTCCGGGCCTCCAACGCATCCTCGGAGGCGCGCAAGGCTTTCGAAGGGCGGCTCTTCGCACTCTCCGTAGCGCACAGCCTGCTGACGCGATCGAACTGGGAAGACGCTTCGCTCGAGCAGCTCGCGACCGACACGCTGAAGGTAGGAATTCCAAACCAGGCGCGCGTGGCGCTTTCCGGTCCGCCGGTCGTGCTGCCGCCGAAGGAGGCCGTCGCGATCGTCCTGGCGCTGCACGAGCTCTGCACCAATGCCGTCAAATATGGAGCGCTGTCGAACGACACCGGCAGGATCGACCTCGGATGGAGCCGGAGCGACGACGAGCACCCTCGCCTGAAGCTCGTCTGGCGCGAGCATGGCGGACCTCTCGTATCGCCCCCCGAACACCGCGGCTTCGGCTCCTTCCTGCTCGAGCGGACGCTGGCGCAGGATCTCGACGGCAGCGTCACCGCGGAATTCCGGCCTGAAGGCCTGGTTTGCTCGATCGACGCACCGCTGCCGAACCAGAGCGGGAGTCCGCGTTGAGCGTAGTTGCGGGCAAGCGCATCCTGGTGGTCGAGGACGAAGCCCTGATCGCCGCGATGGTCGAGGACATGCTGAAGGATCTCGGCGCAGTCGTGGTGGGGCCTGCCTCGACGATCGAGAAGGGCCTGGCGCTGGCAGGGTCGGAGGCGATCGACGTGGCGCTGCTCGATGTGAACGTGCGCGACCAGCGCATCGACCCGGTCGCCGATGTCCTTCGGGGGCGCGGCATCCCGATGCTTTTCGCCACCGGCTACGGGTCGAACATTTTTGCCGACAAGCGGACCTGCTCCTGGATCGACAAACCCTACACGCAGGAGACGCTCGCGAGCGCGCTGGCGAAAGTCCTCCGGCCGACCGGGTAGCGCGCCGGCGTCTTCCCCGCCGGACTAGATGGGCGCTCCGATCCCGGCGGCTGCCGCCACGGATGCGCGCCGCCTGGCCGGCTGTCCGATCCGGGCATTCACGCGCGCCAGCACGATGACCGGGATCAGCCCGACCGCGACGATGGCGAGCGCGGCGATGGCGCCGTCCTCGTAGGTGCCGCGCTTGGCTTCGCCGTAGAGGGCGGTGGCGAGCGTGGTGAAGTTGAAGGGCTGCAGCAGCAGCGTCGCGGGGAGCTCCTTCATCACGTCGACGAACACCAGCGCCGCCGCCGCGGCGATCGCCGGCGCGATCAGCGGCAGGTGAATGGTCGCAAGGATCTTCGCCGGCCGGCAGCCGAGGCTGCGGGCGGCCATGTCGAGATGCGGACTGACCTTGGCGAGCCCGGCCTCGATCGAACCCGCCGAGATCGCCAGGAAACGGAGCACGTAGGCGAGCACGAGCGCCGCGCCGGAGCCGGTCAGGATCAGCCCGGGGGCGAGGCCGAAGCTCGCCCGCATGAAATTGTCGAAGACGTTGTCGAGCGAAGCGAGCGGCACGAGGAGCCCGACGGCAAGCACCGTCCCCGGCACGGCGTAGCCGGTCGAGGCGACGCGCACGAGGAGCGGCGCGGCGCGATTGCGCGACAGGCGCACCGAGTAGACCAGCGCCAGCCCGACGAGGATGGTGACGGTCGTCGCGATGGCGGCGAGCGTGAGGCTGTTCTCGATCCAGGTCGGCAGCGCGCGCGGCAGGCCCGCCACCTGATAACGCCGCCATGAAGCGGCGACGAGGTAGCTCGCCGGCACGAGGAATCCGAAGACGATCGGGAGGAAGCACGCGAGCGCCGCGCCGATGCCGGCGAGGCCGCCGAGCGGCTGCGGCGTGGGCGTGTGGTGCCGCCGCGCCGAGCTGGAAAAGTGCTGGCGGCGGCGCGCCCAGCGTTCAAGGAGTATGAGCGCGAAGACGACGGCAAGCATGACGAGCGCGATCTGCGCCGCGCCCTCGACGCTCATGCGAATCGTCCAGGTCGTATAGATCGCGACCGTGAGCGTGCGCACACCGAGGAATTCCGAAGCGCCGATGTCGTTCAGCGCCTCCATCAGCGCGAGGCTCACGCCGACCGCGATCGCCGGACGCGCCAGCGGGATCGCAACGTGCAGGAACACGCGGAGGCGGTTCGCCCCGAGCGTCCGGGCAACCTCGAGGGTCGCGGTCGACTGCATCTGGAAGACGGCGCGCACCGGCAGGTAGACGTAGGGATAGAGCACCATCCCGAGCAGGAAGATGCAGCCCTCGAGGGAGCGGATCTCGGGAAACCAGAGATCGCGTGGCCGCGTGATGCCGAGGATTTCGCGCAGCGTCGTCTGCACCGGTCCGAGCGGATGCAGCACGTCGAGATAGGCATAGGCGATAATGTAGGTCGGGACGGCGAGCGGCAGGAGCAGCGCCCATTCGAGCACGCGCTTTCCCGGAAAGCTGAACATGGTCACGAGCCATGCCGTGCTGACGCCGATCGACGCCACCAGGATGCCTACGCCGAGGAGCAGCAGCACCGTGGTGCGGAACGCGTACGGCAGCACGTTCGCGATGAGGTTGGGCCAGACATCGCCTGAGCCGCGCGTGGCGAAGTAGACGATGCCGCCGATCGGCATCAGCGCGAAGGCCACGATCAGCCCGGAGACCGCGAGCCAGACGAGATCGGAGCGGGCCCGGCGCGAACCGCGGCCAACCCGCTCCGGACCAGTTGCGATCGTCATGGACTGGACGTCATGCCGGCCGCCGGAGCGTCATCACATTTCCTGGTCGAAGCCGACCTTGTCGACGAGCTCGCTCGCCTCCTTGCGATGCGCGCCGATTTCGTGCAGCGGCAGCGGATCGATCTTCAGGTCGCCGAGCGCCGCGATGATCGGATCGATCCTGGCGCCGGCGACCACCGGATACTCGAAGTTGCCGCTGGCGTAGATCGCCTGCGCCTCGGGCGAGACGAGGAATTCCAGAAGCTTTATGGCGTTCGCCTTGTTCGGCGCGTATTTCGCCACCGCCGCGCCGCTGATGTTGACATGCGTGCCGAGGCCATCGGCGAAGGTCGGCAGGATCACCTTGATCGCATCGCCCCATTGCTGCTGCCCCGGCCCGCCGGTGCCGGAGCGCATCAGGCCGACATAATAGGAATTGCCGACGCCGATGTCGCAGATGTCGGCGAGGATGTCGCGCGCCACGTCGCGGTCGCCACCGCCCGCCGTGCGGGCAAGGTTCGCCTTCAGCCCGGTCAGGTACTTCTCGGTCTTCTCGGGGCCGTCCTTGGCGATCATCGCGGCGAAGAGCGACGTGTTGTAGGGGTGCTGGCCGGAGCGGATGCAGACGCGGCCCTTCCACTTCGGGTCCGCGAGATTCTCGTAGGTGAAGCTGTTCTCGGCGACGCGTTCCTTGGAGGCGTAGATGACGCGGGCGCGCATCGAGAGCGCGTACCAGTTGCCCGCCGGGTCGCGCAGGTTCGAGGGAACCGCCGCATCGAGCACGCTCGACTCGATCGGTTGCGTCAGCCCGCGGTCGACGAAATCGACCAGATTTCCGTAGTCGACGACCGACAGGATATCGGCCGGTGAGTTCTCGCCTTCTGCCTCGACGCGTTCCGCGAGCCCGCTCTCTATGAAGACGACATTCGTCCGGATGCCGGTTTCCTTGGTGAAGGTATCGAGCAGCGGCTGGATCAGTCCGGGCTCGCGCGTCGTGTAGACGTTGACTTCGCCGCCCTCGGCAAGTGCGGGAGCCGCGAGGAGCGCAAAAGCTCCGAAAAGCAGCGCGCGGCCTCCGAGGCCATTCAAACTGAAACGCATCGATTATCCTCCGGTCGAAAGGGTTCAAGGCCCCCCAGACGGTTACGCTGCACTATTAAGTTGACTCTTATTGTGGTCAACTAAAATCTAGCATTTTCAAGTGTTTGGAATAGTTCTAAGGCTCCGAGCCGCCTGTGCTTGCGCTGATCGCCGCGCGCGTCTGAACAAAGAACTCGCGTCGCCCGGCGAATTCTGGTCGGCTGGCGTGTCCCGATTTCTTCCGTGACCGACATGAGCGAACCTTGCGATCTCAGCGCCGTGGATGCCCGCGCCCGCATCGGCCGCAAGGCGCTGTCCCCGGTGGAGCTGCTGGAAAGCTGCATCGCGCGGATCGAGGCGGTCGACGGCGCGGTCAACGCGATGGTCGCGTGCGACTACGACGCGGCGCGCCGGTCGGCGCGGCTTGCCGAGGCGGCGGTGATGGAGGGCAAGGCGCTGCCGGCGCTCCACGGCCTGCCCGTCGGCATCAAGGATCTCTCCGCCACCGCCGGGCTGCGCACCACCTGGGGAAGTCCGATCTTTCGCGATCATGTGCCGGAGCGCGACGACAACATGGTGCGCGATATCCGCGCCGCGGGCGGGATCGTGCTCGGCAAGACCAACACACCGGAATGGGGCGCGGGCGCGAATACGCGAAACGCCGTCTATGGCGCGACGGGCAACCCCTTCGACCCGCAGAAATCCGCGGCGGGATCTTCCGGAGGCTCGGCCGTCGCGCTCGCCACCGGCATGGCGCCGCTCTGCACCGGCAGCGACACAGGCGGGTCGCTGCGCAACCCCGCCGCCTTCTGCGGCATCGTCGGCTTCCGCCCGAGCCCCGGCCTCGTGCCGAGCGAAACGCGGCTCATTGGCTGGTCGAACCTCGCCGCGCTCGGGCCGATGGCGCGCAGCGTCGCCGACGCCTGTCTGCTCCTCTCGGCCATGGTGTCCGACGATGCGGCCGACCCGATGGCGACGACCATATTCGGCCGCAGAGTCAGGCGACCGGAGGACTTCTACCCGCTCACGCCGATCGACCTCGCCTCGGTGCGCGCGGCGTTCACGCCGGACTTCGGATTCGCACCGACCGAGCGTCAGGTCGCGGAAGTCTTCGCGGAGAAGACCGGCCTCTTCCGCCATGTCTTCGCCGAAGCCGTGGACGCGACGCCCGACTGCACCGGCGCCGACGAGGCTTTCGCCATCATCCGCACACTGGGCTTCCTCGCCGGACATCTGGAGCGGGTGCAGACCCGGCCGCACGACGTCGGCCCGAACGTGCGCGCCGACGTCGAGGCCGGACTCCGCTTCAGCGCAAACGATGTGGCGCGCGCCGAAACGCTGCGGACGCGGCTCTACCGGCGCTGGCAGACCTTCTTCGCATCGCATGATATCATCATCACGCCGACGATCACGATCAGCCCGCGGCCGTGGACCGAGCTCTATCCGACGGAGATCGACGGCAAGCCGACGCGGAGCTATTTCCACTGGCTGGCGCTGGCCTACGCCGTGACGCTCGCCGGCCATCCCGCGGTGAGCCTGCCGGTCGGCCTCGATCGGACCGGAATGCCCTTCGGTCTGCAGATCGTCGGTCCGCGTGGCGGCGATGCATATGTGCTGGCGGTGGCGGCGTCGCTCGAGGCCCTCCTCGCCGACGACACGCGAACGGCCCGGCCGCTGCCGGACATCGCTAGGCTCATGGCCGCGCCGCCGATCAGCGCCAGCCCGAACTTCCTCGGCTTCAACTAGTTCGCACGGCTGCTCGCCACACCACGCCTCAGCCGCGCCCGCGAAGGTGCGGGCTGCCATTCCTCTCCGGCGGATTTCCGGCGAGCATGATCTCCGCCAGGCTGCGGAACTCGCCGCGCGGATACTTTTCGAGGTAGGCCCGCAGCATCGCGGGGTCGCGGCCCTGGCTCACCGTCTCCCAGAAGGCGAGCTCGACGCTGCGATCCTCCTTCTGCCGCGGGGCGCTCGGCGGGAAACCGCCCTCGAGGCGCGCCCGCGCGAGATCGGCGAAAGCGCCCTCCGGGTAGCGGTCGAGATAGATCCGGTATTCGCTCTCGTCGTCGCCGGCCTGTACTGACTGCCAGAATGCGATCTCGACGGAATCGCTTTCCGCCGGTGCTTCCTCCTCGACGGGAGTCGCTTCCGTTTCCTTGCGGCGGACCGAGTCCGGAAGGCTTGGCTCCGCGGTCCTGTCGAACTCGACGCGGAAGACGCGCACCGGCCGCGCGATGTTCTTCACGCTGTGCTCGCCGAGGTCCTCGAACTTCACCGCCACGCGGTCGCGCAGTTGATCGCGCACGGCACGCGACACGCAGATGGCGCCGGGCTCCGAAAGGCCTTCCAGCCGCGCCGCGATGTTGACGCCGTCGCCGAAGATGTCGCCGTCCTTGGCGAGCACGTCGCCCACATTGATGCCGATGCGGAACTGCATGCGGCGCTCCTCCGGGAGCGCGGCGTTCGCGGCGTAGAGGGCCTGCTGGATGGCGATGGCCGAATGCACCGCCTCCACCACGCTCGGAAATTCCGCCAGCACGCTGTCGCCGCCGGTGCTGAAGATCATGCCGTGCGCGCCAACGATCAGCTCGTCGACAATGGCGCGATGCGCGGTGAGCGTCGCGAGCGTCGCTTCCTCGTCGGCATGCATCATGCGCGAATAGCCGGCAACGTCGGCCGCGAGGATCGCGGCGAGCCGCCGTTCGACCGGTCTCCCCTCCGGCAGCTCGCTCGCAGACGGAAGAACAGCGCCCGCGCCAGCTTGCGGAGGTTCGGAATGTTTCACGGTTGGCCTGGAAATACCTCGACAGCAAAGGGAAATTCCCCGGCACGGACGAGGTTCCGCCCGCGCGGGCCAATGCCGCAGGCGTGACCTGGCGAGACGGCGGTGATTCTCCGATGGCGGGATGGTACAGCCGCTCGGGATCGAACCGAGGACCTCCGGATCCACAATCCGGCGCTCTAACCAGCTGAGCTACGGCTGCACAGATCCCGCCAATCGGAACGGCCGGACCCTAGTTCAATCGGGTCGGCAAGATCAAGCCGCAGGCGGCGGGCGCGGATGCACCCGCCGAGACGGGCCTCAGGCGCCAGGTGTCGTGGAGACAGCCGGCGCGGCGACGGCCGGCGCGGGTGCTGCCGGCGCGGGCGCGGCCGGCTGCGGTCGGCTGCCGGTCTTCAGCGTCGGCGCCAGGATCATGATCATCTGCCGGCCTTCCAGGCGCGGCTCCGATTCCACCTTCGCCTCGCTCGTCAGATCGTCGCGCACGCGGAAGAGGAGCTGCAGGCCGAGCTCCTGGTGCGCCATCTCGCGACCGCGGAAGCGCAGCGTCATCTTCACCTTGTCGCCTTCGTCGAGGAAGCGGCGCGCCGCCTTCATCTTGGTGTCGTAGTCGTGGACATCGATGCTCGGGCGCATCTTGATCTCCTTGACCTCGACGGTCTTCTGCTTCTTGCGCGCCTCGTTGGCCTTCTTCTGGGCCTGAAACTTGTATTTGCCGTAGTCGAGGATCTTCACGACCGGCGGCTGGGAATTCGGGGAGATTTCCACGAGATCGAGGCCTGCTTCGTCGGCAAGCTGCCGCGCCTCTTCAATGTCGACAACGCCGCGATTGAGACCTTCGGTGTCGACAAGCTGAACCTGCGGGATTCGGATCTCGTCATTGATGCGGGGCCCCTCCTTGACGGTGGGGGCGGCACGATAGGGACGGCGAATGGTCAATTCTCCTCAAGTCATTGCTTATGGGTAGTAGACATAGGGGGCGCCAGCCAAGGCTGCCACCGCAAAGTGAAGAATCCGGCGAATCGCCGGAGGAGTCAACTCGCTCGGGCGGTTTATCGTTTCGAGAAGCTGTTGCATTCCCCTGCGGGGTTGCGGCGGGAGGATCAACCGTCCTTCAGCAGGCGATCGTAAAGGGCGAGCGTCGCGACCTGCATCGCGGGCGTGGCGAAGGCTTCTGTATGCCGCCGGGCGCGTCCGGCGAGAAGATCGCGCTCCGAGGGCGAGAGCCGCAGCGCCGCACCGACCGCCGCTGCCAGCCCCGTGGGGTCGCCCGGAGCCACCAGCCACCCGGTCCGCCCCTCCGGGCTGACGGCGGGCGGGACGAGCACCGTCTCCGCGGTCGCGCCGAGCGCCGTCGCCACGACCGGGACGCCCATCGCCGCCGCCTCGACGGCGGTGCGGCCGAAGGCTTCCGGCTCGGTGGAGGCGATCACGGCGACGCTCGCCAAAGCAAAGGCCGCCTCCGGGTCGTCGCAATGCCCGACGATGCGGACGCGCCCGCGCAGCCCGCGGTCATCGATCAGACGCTCCAGTTCGGCGCGGTATTCGTCGCGGCCCTGCGCATCGCCTGCGAGCACCACGACAAGGTTCTCCGATCCGGCGAGCGGGGGAAGCGAGGCCGCCTCGATCAGCACCCGCTGCCCCTTCCAGCCGGTCAGCCGCGCCAGGTTGACGACGACGCGGTCATCGGCGGAGAGCCCCCAGCGGGCGCTGAGCGCGGCGCGGCGGGTTGCATCGACCGCGTTCGGGGCGAAGCGGGAAAGGTCGGTGCCACGCGGGATGATTTCGATCCGTCCCGCCGGAATTCCGTAGCGTTCGGCGATGAGGCGCGCCGTGTAGCGCGAATTGGCGATCACCGCCGCGCCGCGCACCATGACGGAATTGTAGAGGCGCTTGGCAAAGTTCTGCTCGGCGTAGACGCCGTGGAAGGTCGTCACGAACGGCACGCCGGTGGCGCGGCAGGCGGCAAGCGCCGACCAGGCGGGCGCGCGGCTCCGCGCGTGCACCAACTCGACCTTCTCGCGCCGGATGAGACGCGCGAGGCTGAGCGCATTCGCCGCCATGACAAGCGGATGCTTCGCCCCGGCCCGCATGCGGATCAGCACCCCGCCGACTTGCGCGAGCTCCGCCTCCAGCCGCCCCCCTTCGCTCGCCACAAGCGCACGGTCGCCGCGCGCCGAAAGTGCCGCAGCGATGTCGATCGTGGTGCGCTCCGCGCCGCCCGTCTCCAGCGACGGGACGATCTGCAGCACGGTCAGCGCGCGGCGCGGCGGACTTGACGGCATCGGGCGCTTCCCGCACCTCGGGGTTTCTCGGGGCGGAAGCAATAGGATGAGCGGCGCGGGATTGAAACAACTGAGCGTCGGCGAGGGCGAGGCGACGCGGCAGATCGCCGTGCTCGCGCGGGGCGGCTTGGCGCCCGGGATCTTCTGGCTCGGCGGCTTCCGCTCCGACATGCGCGGCAGCAAGGCCGAGGCGCTCGACCTCTGGGCGGCGGAGGAAGGCCGCGCCATCACGCGCTTCGATTATTCCGGCCACGGCGCCTCGGGCGGGCGCTGCGAGGAGGGCACCATCTCGCGCTGGCTTGAGGAGGCGGAGTCGGTCTTCCGGGCCTTTACGTCCGGGCCGCAGGTGCTCGTCGGCTCCTCGATGGGCGGCTGGCTGGCGCTGCTTCTGGCCCGCCGGCTCGCCGAGCGCGGCGATGGAGACCGCCTCACCGGAATGGTGCTGCTCGCCCCCGCCGTCGACATGACGAAGGACCTCATGTGGGACAGGTTCACGACGGCGGAGCGGCGGAAGCTGAAGAAGCAGGGCTTTCTCTCGGAGGCCTCCGACTATTCACCGGAGCCCGACCTATACACTCTTGCGTTGATCGAAGACGGCGAAAAGCATCTCTTCGGCGAAGCGCCGATAGCGACGGGCTGCCCGGTGCATGTGATCCAGGGCATGCGGGATGAGTCGGTGCCCTGGTCGCACGCAACCCGGCTGATGGAGCGTCTCGCCTTCGACGACGCGGTGCTGACGCTGGTGCGCGACGGCGACCACCGCCTCTCGCGGCCGGAGGACATCGAACGGCTTGTCGCGGCGGTCGCCGCGATGATCGAAGGCTGAATTCACTTCCCCGGCTTAGTTATAATCCAATTCTGATCCAGTATTCGGCTTCAAATACATGTGCGAATAAGTGTATCATCGGTTGATTCGCGACAGACTGTTCGCGTCTGAACGATAAGGGGAAGCCGCTCATGAGCAAGTCTGCGGATCGACTTCCGGCGGATGCAACTCTCCAGGACTTGCCCACCGGAATCACGCCTGCACGAAAGACGTGGGAAACGCCAACGGTGATCATGAGCACCATGGGGGACACGCGAACCGCCACCATAAATTCCGGCGATGCTCTCTCGAGCAACTCGTAGACAGTTCGTCAGCCGCATGGACGGCGCATATCGGAGCTGTTCCTTCGATGACATTTACTGCCGCAAGTAGTTTGTTGCGGCGGGCCAGTTCTCCTCAATCGCGTTTGGCGTGAAGCTCTTGTGAGCGCGATCGCCGGGCTGTGGCGTTTCGACGAAAAGCCTGATCCGGCTCGCGACTGCGCGCGCATGCTGGCGGCGCAGCAGCTCTATGGACCGGACGATGGCCGGCAATGGTCGGACGGAACGCTGGCGATGGGGCGTCGGCTCTTCCGCACGCTACCCGAGGACGCTGACGACCGTCAGCCCCTGGAAAGCCGCGACGGCCGGCTCGTGCTCGTCGCGGACGTGCGGCTCGACAATCGCGACGCGCTGATCGCGCACTTCAGCAACGCACCGGCCGCAGAATGGCGGCAGCGCTCGGACGCCGCAGTGCTGCTCGCGAGCCTCGAGCGCTGGGGCGAGGCAGCGCTCGACCGTCTTGCCGGCGATTTCGCTTTCGCGCTCTGGGATGCGCGCGCCCGGACGCTGCTGCTGGCGCGTGACTTCCGCGGCCAACGGCCTTTGCACTATCATCGGGGGGACGGGTTCTTTGCGTTCGCCTCGATGCCGAAGGGGCTGCACGCTCTTGCGGAGATTCCCCGTGCGGCGGACGACCAGACGGTGGCGGAATTCGTGACCCTTATCCCGCACACGGGGCCGCGCAGCTATTTCAAGGGCATCGATCGCGTCGTGGCGGCGCACTGTGTGAGGGTGAGCCGCGAACGGGTCTCCCCGCGGATCTACTGGGAACCGGCGCGCCCGGGTTCCGCGCGCATCAGCGTGGACGACGCCGTCGCGGGCTTGCGCCATCACCTCGACCACGCGACGCAATCCTGTTTGCGCGGCGCGGGCGGCGCGGTCGGGACAAATCTGAGCGGCGGCTTCGACAGCGCGTCCGTGACAGCGACGGCGGCCCGCCTGCTCGCTCCGAGCGGCGGCAAGGTAGTTGCGTTTACCGCGGTGCCGCGCGCCGGCTACGACGGACCGGAGCGCCGCAACCGCTTTGGCGACGAGGGACCGCACGCTGCCGCAACGGCCGCGATGTATCCGAATATCGAGCATGTGCTGATCCGCTCGAGCCATGCTTCGCCGCTCGATGACCTCGATCGCATGTTCTTTCTCTTCGAGCGTCCGGCGCTCAATCTCTGCAACTCGGTCTGGTGGCTGGCGATCGACCGCGCAGCGCGCGAGCGAAGGCTTTCCGTCATGCTGACCGGCGCCAGGGGCAACATGACGATGAGCTATAACGGGTTGGAGCTGCTGCCGGAGCTGCTGCGCTCCGGACGAATTGTCAAACTGTGGCGCACGGCGGCGGCGCTTGTGGCTAGGTCCGGCATGCGCTGGCGGGGCGCGCTGGCGAAGACCTTCGGGCCGTTCGCTCCGGTCTGGCTTTGGCAATTGGCAAACGACACCATGCGCGGCCACAGGCAGGAAATCCTGAAATACACCGCCATTCACCCTGACCGGCTGGCGGAACTCGAGGCGACCGCGCGCGAACGCGACCTCGATTTCACCTACCGCCCGTGGCGCGACGGATTCGCGATGCGGATGTGGGGGCTGCGCCGCAACGATCCGGGAAACTACAACAAGGGCATTCTGGCGGGCTGGGGCATCGATCAGCGCGACCCGACGGCGGACAAGCGGCTGGTGGAGTATTGCCTGAGCCTCCCGACCGAACAGTTTCTGTCAAACGGCGTGCAGCGCTCGCTCGCGAGGCGCGCGCTCGCCGACCGGCTGCCGCGGGCCGTGCTGGAGGAACGGAAGAAAGGCTACCAGGCCGCCGACTGGCACGAAGGCCTTACCGCAGCGCGCGGTGAAGTCTCGGCCGAGCTGGACCGTATCGCGGCGCACCCGCCAGCGGCAGCGACGCTGGATGTCGGCAGAATGAAGGGGCTTGTCGAAAACTGGCCGGCATCCGGCTGGGAGCGGGAGGACGTGACGCAAGCCTACCGTCTGGCTTTGCTGCGCGGCGTCGCGGCCGGCCATTTCGTGCGCAAGGCTTCGGGATCAAACCAGTAGAGCCGGCCCGGAGGGTACATGAGGCCACGCGGCTCAAGACCCCACAAAAACCAAAACGGCGGAGCGTTGCCGCTCCGCCGTCCCACTTGGACTGGAGGTCGTTAGTGGGTGGTTAGGCGATATAGGGGAGCGCCATGACGGCGGTCGAGGCGGCGGTGAGGCCTACGAAGGCCGCGATCCGGATCGCCAGGTATTTTGCGACGCTTGTCTTCTTGGTCATGGCACGTCCCCCGAAATTCGATGTCGGCTTTATCAGGCACGAGCATTTCAGCTTCACGGCGCGTCTGCCGCGAATTGGTTTCTTCCACCGCGTCGATTGTTTCGTCGGAAAGTCCAGCTAGTAACAAATAAGCGCCGCTCCGGTTCCATCGCCGGCTTCCCGATTCGACTTTTGCGCGGTTTCGTGCGAGGGAGCGCGCATGCCGACAGAGGTCAAAATCTGCGGGCTTTCCGACGAGGAGAGCGTTGACGCCGCGCTTGAGGCGGGAGCGGATTTCGTCGGATTCGTGCTGTTTCCGCCGAGCCCGCGCAACGTGCCGCTGGCGCGCGCCGCGGCGCTTGCCGAGCGCGTGCGGGGGGAGGCGCGGATCGTGGCCCTGACCGTCGACGGCGACGATTCGCTGCTGCGCGCCATCGCAGAGACATTGCGGCCCGATCTTCTGCAGTTGCACGGCAGGGAAACGCCGGCGCGGGTCGATTCGATCGGGACGCTGGTGAAGCTGCCGCTGATCAAGGTGATCGGCGTTGCGACGCGGGCGGACCTTTCGGCCGCCACCGCGTTCCGGTCGGACCGTCTGCTCCTCGACGCGAAACCGCCGCGCGACGCCACCCGTCCGGGCGGCCACGGCGTCACCTTCGACTGGTCGGTGCTGGAGGGTTTCCGCTGGCCCGGCCCGTGGTTCCTCTCCGGCGGCCTGAAGACGAAGAACGTCACCGTGGCGCTCGAGGCGACGCGCGCACCGGGCGTCGACGTATCGTCGGGGGTCGAAAGCGCTCCCGGCCGCAAGGATCCCGTCCGCATCCGCGCCTTCATCAAGGCAGTCCGCGCCTACGACCGGGCAGCGCTGCGGCCGGCAGGCGGAACCGACAAGGAGCGCGCCGCGTGAACGTCCCCCCGCCCAACACCTACCGCTCCGGCCCCGACGAGCGTGGCCGCTTCGGCCTCTACGGCGGACGCTTCGTCGCCGAGACGCTGATGCCGCTCGTCCTCGATCTCGAGCAGGCCTATGAGACGGCGAAGAACGACCCGGCCTACCAGGCGGAGCTGACGCATCTCGGCACGCACTATACCGGCCGGCCGAGCCCGCTCTATTTCGCCGAGCGTCTGACGGAGCACCTCCGCGAGGTCTCCGCGACCTCCGGCCAGAACGGCGGCGCGAAAATCTATTTCAAGCGCGACGAGCTGAATCACACCGGCTCGCACAAGATCAACAATTGCCTCGGCCAGATCCTGCTGGCGCGCCGCATGGGGAAGAAACGCATCGTCGCGGAGACCGGCGCCGGCCAGCACGGCGTCGCCGCCGCGACCGTCTGTGCGCGCTTCGGCCTCCCCTGCGTCGTCTACATGGGCGCGACCGACATCGAGCGGCAGAAGCCGAACGTCTTCCGCATGAAGCTCCTCGGCGCGGAGGTGAATCCGGTGACCTCGGGCGCCGGCACGCTGAAGGACGCGATGAACGAGGCGTTGCGCGACTGGGTGTCGAACGTCGAGAGCACCTATTACCTGATCGGCACGGCCGCCGGCCCGCACCCCTCTCCGGCCATGGTGCGCGACTTCCAGTCGGTGATCGGCAACGAAGCGCGCGAGCAGATCATGGCGGCCGAGGGCCGTCTCCCCGACGCGCTGGTCGCGGCGATCGGCGGCGGCTCGCACGCCATCGGCCTCTTCGATCCCTTCCTCGACGAGCGCGACGTCGCGAGCTACGGCGTGGAAGCCGGCGGCCACGGGCTGGATGTCGAGAACGGCCACGCCGCCTCGATGACCGGCGGGACGCCGGGCGTGCTGCACGGCAACCGCACCTATCTCCTGCAGGATTCCGACGGGCAGATTCTCGAGGGCCACTCGATCTCGGCCGGGCTCGACTATCCGGGCGTCGGCCCGGAGCATTCGTGGCTGAAGGATTCCGGTCGGGTGACCTACGTGCCGGCGACCGACGCGGAGGCGCTGAACGCCTTCCAGCTCTGCACCAAGCTCGAAGGCATCATCCCGGCGCTCGAGCCGGCGCACGCGCTGGCGCAGGTGATCAAGCTCGCGCCCACCATGGGCAAGGACCAGATCATCGTGATGAACATGTGCGGCCGCGGCGACAAGGATGTGTTCACGGTCGGAAAGATCCTCGGCTTCGAGATCTGATCAAGGCCTGGCGCAGGCCGCTTCTCACTGCCCGGCCTATCCGCTAACACTCATGTTCGAAGAGGCCGGCTGGAGCTCAGACATGGTCATTCGCGCAATTCTCCTCACCCTGGTGCTGGCTCTGGCGGGCCAGGCCAACGCCGCCGTGACCTTTACAACGATCTTCAAGTTCACCGGCTCCGACGGATCGGCTCCGTTAGGCCCGGTGTTTCGCGCCGCCTCCGGGGCGCTTTTCGCGGTTGGGACCTCCGGCGGCATCACAAATTCTGCCTGCAGCAGCGGCTGCGGCACCGTCATCAAGCTGACACCCCCGGCACCGGGCAAGGTCCCGTGGACGCGCAGCACTCTCTACCGGTTCAAGGGGGGCGCCGACGGCCTCAATCCCTTTTCGGTGCTGGTGCTCAATTCTTCCGGGACGCTGGTCGGAACGACGGTCAACGGCGGGAAGGCCTCCTGCACCGGCGGCTGCGGGACCGTCTTTCAGTTGAAGCCCGCGGCGCAGGTCCCCTGGACCAAGACGCTTCTCTATTCGTTCGCCGGCAACGACGGCAGCAATCCTTACGGCAGCCTCCTCCTCGATCCGTCTGGTGCGCTTTTCGGGACCACGAACCGCGGCGTGCCGCAGCCTTCCGGCGGCTATTGCTTTTCCTTCCGGGACGGCTGCGGAAGCGTGTTCAAGCTGACCGCGCCGGCAGCCGGCAAGACCCTTTGGACCCGCACCCTGGTCTATGCCTTCAAGGGCGGTGCAGATGGCGCACAGCCGGTCGCCGCCGGCCTGATCCGCGACAGCGCCGGCAGGCTCTACGGCACGACCTCCGCCGGCGGCGACACCAGTGCGTGCCCGTATCTATTCCAGATCGACTGCGGCGTGGTCTACCGCCTGACGCCTCCTGCGGCAGGACAGACGAAGTGGACCGCCACGACGCTGCACGCCTTCCAGGGTGGCGTGGACGGGCACACGCCCTACACCGACGATCATCTCCTGCGGGATGACAAGGGGATCATCTACGGCAGCACGCTTTCGGGAGGCACCACCGGCAACGGAACGATTTTCAGCCTGACGCCCCCGACCGCCGGGCAGACGAAATGGGTCAAACGCACGATCTACAATTTCAAGGGCGGCGCCGACGGATCACAACCCTACGCGGGCCTCGTCGCCGATGCGGCCGGCGCACTCTACGGGTTGACGGGCGGCGGCGGATCCACCGCCTGCACCGGAGGCTGCGGCATCCTCTTCAAGCTTGCGCCCCCCACCCCTGGCCATGCGGTCTGGACGAAGACGGTGGTGCACAAGTTCGTCGGCAGCGACGGCGCTTCCCCGGTCGCCGGACTTACGCGCGGTGGAGCGGGGGTGTTCTACGGGATCACCAAGGGCGGCGGATCGAACGCTTGCAGCAACGGCTGCGGAACCATCTTCAAGCTCACCCTGTGAACCGAAGCGCTTGTCGGAACCCGCCGCGGCGGGCGCTCCTGCACGGACCCTCTTGACAGCGCCTTTCCGTTGCTGCCCTTTTTTAAGTCTTCGGCTCGTTAAGTGTTGGGCGGAACGGCAATAATCCTGCGGCGGCTTATGGTCGAGCCTGTCCTCGCGTCATCAGGGGGTTCAATGTCCGCGCATCTCAAAATCGCTTCGCTCGCGTTTGCCGCCGGCCTTGTCGCTGGCCCGGCTTTCGCAATCGATCCGTTCTTCCCGACCTTCGGCAACAACGGCATCGATGTCCTGCATTACGGGCTCGACCTCGATGTCGCGCCGACGACCGGCCATCTCGACGCGGAGGCGAGCCTCCTGATCTTTGCGCAGACACGGCTGACCTCCTTCACCCTCGACCTTGCGGGCCTCACCGTATCAAAGGCGAAGGTGCAGGGCGTCCCCGCCGGCTTCTCGCAGGCGCATGACAAGCTCACCATCACGCCGCGCTGGCCGATCCCGCGCGGGGCGACGTTCAGGCTGGTGGTCGACTATGCCGGCACACCGCATCCGATTACCGACCCGACCGATTCCGACTACGAGCTCGGCTGGTTCAAATACGGCAACGCCGCCTATGTGGTGAGCGAGCCGGTCGGCGCCTCGACCTTCTATCCGGCGAACGACGAGCCGACCGACAAGGCGCGCTTCACCATCGCCGTCACGGTGCCCGCCGCCTATCTCGGCGTCGCGAACGGCACGCTGCAATCGATCCGCGCCATCGGCATGAAGAAGCGGTTCGTCTGGGACATGCCGCATCAGATGACGACGTGGCTCGCGACGGTGCATGTCAACAAGTTCAACGTCGCCACCAGGCGCACGTCGGACGGCATCCCGGTGCGGGTCTATTCGCCGGCCGGCACGCCTCCGGCGGAAATCCAGGGACATCTCCTCGCGGCGAAGATGATCCCCTATTTCGAGCACCTGATCGGCCGCTATCCGTTCGAGAGCTATGGGGCGGCAGTGGTCGCCGATCCGATCCTCTATTATGCGCTGGAGACGCAGTCGATCACGACGTTCCCGCTCGGCGCGTCCGACGAGGCTTTCGTCGCGCACGAGCTGGCGCATCAATGGTTCGGGGATTCCGTCTCGGTGAAGAAGTGGGCTGACCTCTGGATCGCCGAAGGCTCGGCCACGTATTTCGAGATCCTCTGGCCGAACCGCAACAATCCCGCCGCCTTCGAGGCCGCGATGCAGGACAATTACGACTACGTCGCCTCCCACCATCTCGGGCCGGCCGTGGTCGACTCTCCGGACGAAATCTTCAGCGACAGCGTCTATCTGCGCGGCGCGGCGGCGCTCTACGCACTCAGGCTGAAGGTTGGCGACCGGACCTTCTTCCGCATCCTCCACACCTTCCTCGACGTCTATCGCGGCGGCAACGCAAGTTCGGCGAACTTCATCGATACCGCGGTCTTTGTCAGCCACAACGCCTCTGTGCGCAGCCTCCTGAATGCCTGGCTCTACGACCAGGCGGTGCCCGCCCTGCCGGTGAGCCACGCGATGACCGCGAGGCGGGGACCCGTTGCGCGGCCGGACGTCGTCGGCCTCCGCTGCGGCCCGGTCCGCCACCACGGCGCGCCGGCAAGCTGCCAGTAGCAGCCGAGGCGAGAAACGCGGGCGCCGGTCCGATGCGACCGGCGCTCACTTGAAGGCGATGCGTCCTTCCACCTTGGCGTCAACCTTCCCCGCCTTCGCGATGTAGTTGATGACGGTGCTCGCCATCAGCTTGCCGCCGCGAGGTCCGACCAGCACGTTGCCGCCGGTGAGCGGTGTGTAGCCGTCGCCGCCGTTCAGCATGAAGTCGTTGGTCGCAACCTTGTAGGTCGCCGCCGGATCGAGCGGCTTTCCTCCAACCTTGACCGAGACGACGCGGCTTCCCGCCGGCTGCTTGAGGTCGGCCACCACCGTCATGCCGGAGATCTGCGGAAAGCGGCCCGCGCCGTCCTCCACCTGGCTGAAGCCGTTCTCCAGCGCGTCCCGCAGCCGCTGTCCCATGATCTCGGTGACGACGGTCACGTTGCCGAACGGAAGCTCGGTCAGGATGTCCTTCCGCGTCAGCACCGTTCCGGCGTCGTATTGCCGGTCGGCGCGGATGCCGCCGCCATTGGTGATCGCGACGTCGGCGCCGGTGGCGGCACGCATGGCGTCGGCGATCAGGTTGCCGATCGCCGATTCCTCGCTCCGCACGATATTGCGACGCGAGTCGAGCGGGCCGACGGTCGCGCCGATCTCCACATTGAGGCTCTCGTCGAGCCTCGCCTTGAGCGCATCGACAAGCGTCTGCGTTTCCGGATCGGGCGTCACGCTCTTCGTGTTGATGAAGCGGAAGGCGGGCTCCCAGGAGACGGTGCGCTTGCCCTCCTTCTCCTCGACATTGACCGTCAGATCGAGGGGGGCGAGATATTTCGCTTCCGTCGAGGTCTCGACGTAGGCGGTGATGCCGTCATAGCCGGTCATGTAGTCGTGGTCGTCGCCGGAAACGATCACGTCGAAGGCGTGGCTCGCCATGATGGCGCGGTCATAGGCGTGGTCGCCCTGGATCACCCCGACGACGAGGTCGGCGCCGGCGGCGCGCGCAGTCCGCGCGCCATCGATCGCGGCGGCGACGGTGTCGGCGAATTTCCAGTCGCCGGAACTCGACACCTGCGGGGTCGTGTCCTGCGCGACCGGGACGAGCGCGACCTTGAGGCCGCCAATCTCCTTCACCAGCGTGCCGCCGAGGCCGTCGATCGCCGATCCGTCGGCATGCGTCACGTTGATCGCCGCCCAGGGGTATTTCGACGCCTTCACCTTCTCGAGGAAGTTTTCCGGGCCGAAATCGAACTCGTGGTTGCCCGGAACGGCGATGTCGAACGGCACAAGGTTGGTCAGCGCGATCGTGTTCTCGCCCTTGTCGAGGCCGGACAGCAGCGAGGGCGACAGCATGTCGCCGTCGAAGACGTAGAGGAAGTTCGGGTTGTTCGCCTTTTCGGCCTTCGCGACGGCGTTCAGGCGGGCGAACCCGCCGCTGTCCTTCAGGCCGGAGAAATTGTAGATGTCCCCGACGCCGAGGATGGTGAGTTTTACTGTTTCCGCTTCCGCCGACGCCAGGGTCGCGGCGAGGACAGCAATGGCGGCAGCGGCAAGTTTGCTTGAGCGGTTGAACATTCGAGGTCTCCTCAAGACGAGAAATCCATCATCGGGCGAGACGGCAGTTTGTTCTCCCGGAGCGGGATAACGCAACCCGGTATCGCCGATGCGACAGCGGCCGAAATCAAAGCCGGGGGAACCCGGCCTTTTCCCGTTGTGCCGGAGTGTGATACCGAGACGCATGATCGCCCGCATCGAACGCCGTTTTGCCGAATTGCAGAAGGCCGCGCGCCCGGCGCTCGTCACTTTCGTGACGGCCGGCGACCCGGACTACGATACCTCGCTCGCGCTCCTGAAAGCGCTGCCGGCGGCTGGCGCCGATGTCATCGAGCTTGGCATGCCGTTCTCCGATCCGATGGCCGACGGCCCGGCGATCCAGGCGGCGGGCCTGCGGGCGCTGCACGGCGGGCAGACGCAGGTGAAGACGCTGCGCATGGTGCGGGAGTTCCGCAAGGGCGACCAGGACACGCCGATCGTGCTGATGGGCTACTACAACCCGATCTACATCTACGGCAACGACCGCTTCCTGGCGGACGCGAAGGCCGCCGGCGTGGATGGTCTCATCGTGGTCGACCTGCCGCCGGAGGAGGACGAGGAGCTCTGCATTCCCGCGATGAAGGCAGGCCTGAACTTCATCCGCCTCGCGACACCCACCACCGACGACAAGCGGCTGCCGGCGGTGCTCCAGAACACCTCGGGTTTCGTCTATTACGTTTCGATAACCGGCATCACCGGAACCAAGACGCCCGACAACCTCCGCGTTGCGGAAGCGGTTGACCGGATCAAGCGGCATACCGATCTACCGGTTGCCGTCGGCTTCGGGGTCACTACGCCGGAGCAGGCGGCCGCGATCGGGCGGAACGCGGACGGCGTGGTGGTAGGTTCGGCGCTGGTGCGCGCGCTGCAGACGAGCCTCGATGCGGAGCAGCGCGCCACTCCGAAGACGGTCCACGCCGTCACCGATCTCGTCGCCGCGCTCGCGCAAGGCGTGCGGGCATCCCGCCTGATGGCGGCCGAGTAGCGGCTGAAACAGAGGATTGCCGGTTGGCCAACTGGATCGAAAACGTCGTCCGCCCGAGAATCCGCTCGCTGTGGACGAAGCGCGAGACCGCCGAGAACCTCTGGGTGAAATGCCCGGAGACGGGCGAGATGGTGTTCCACAAGGATCTGGAGGCGAACCAGTTCGTCTTCCCGAATTCCGGCTATCACCAGCGCGTCGACGCGCGCACGCGGCTCCGCCTGTTCTTCGACGACGCGGCGTTCGACACGCTCCCCCTGCCATCGATGCCGGTCGATCCGCTGCGCTTCCGCGATGAGCGCCGCTACACCGAGCGGCTGAAGGCGGCGAAGGCGAAGACCGGCATGGAGGATGCCGTGATGCTCGGCGCGGGAACGGTGGATGCGCTGCCGTTGGTCGCCGCGGTGCAGGATTTCGACTTCATGGGCGGCTCGCTCGGCATGGCGGCGGCCGAGGCGATCATCGTCGGCGCCGAGGCGGCGGTGGAACGCCATCAGCCCTTCGTGATGTTCGCCGGATCGGGCGGCGCCCGCATGCAGGAGGGCATCCTGTCGCTGATGCAGCTGCCGCGCACCACCATCGCCATCGACATGGTCAAGGACGCCGGGCTGCCCTACATCGTCGTGCTGACCAATCCCACGACCGGCGGCGTCACCGCCTCCTATGCGATGCTCGGCGACGTGCATCTCGCCGAGCCCGGCGCGCTCATCGGCTTCGCCGGGCCGCGCGTCATCGAGCAGACCATCCGCGAGAAGCTGCCCGAGGGCTTCCAGCGCTCCGAATACCTGATGGAGCACGGCATGGTCGACATCGTCGTGCACCGGCACAGGCTGCGCGAGACGGTGGCGCGGCTCTGCCGGCTGATGCTGAAGCTCCCGGCTCCAAACCATCCGCCGCTCGACCATGATTCCGGCAACGGCGCCTGGAACGGCGAAGGCAATGGCGCAGCCGGCCCACCATCCGTCGCGCCCGCGAACGCGGACCAGCCCCCGCCCGCCGCAAACTGATTTCATGTCAGAGCTCAGTTCGCTGCTGGAGGTGCTCGGCACGCTCCATCCGCGCAAGATCGACCTTTCGCTCGGCCGCATCGCGCGGCTGCTCGACCGCCTTGACCGGCCGCAGGACCGCCTGCCGCCGGTGATCCACGTCGCCGGCACCAACGGCAAGGGCTCGACCGTCGCGTTCCTGCGTGCCGCGCTCGAGAGCGCCGGCCATTCCGTGCATGTCTACACGTCGCCGCATCTCGTGCGCTTCAACGAGCGTATTCGCCTCGGAGCCAGGGGCGGGGGAAGGCTCGTCGACGACGCGACCCTCATCGCGGCGATCCAGGAAGTGCTGCGCGTCAACGGCGGGGAGGCGATCACCTTCTTCGAGGTGACGACCGCGGTCGCCTTCCATCTCTACGCCACGCGGCCGGCGGATTTCTGTCTGCTCGAAGTGGGGCTCGGCGGGCGCTACGACGCGACCAATGTCGTCGACCGGCCGCTTGCCACGGTCATCGCCTCGATCAGCCTGGATCACGCCGAATTCCTCGGCACCGACCTGGCGGCGATCGCGGCGGAGAAAGCCGGCATCCTGAAGCACGGCGTGGCGGGGGTCGTGGCGCCGCAGAACGAGCATGTGCTGGCGATGATCGAGCTGGAGGCGAAGGCGGTCGGCGCCGTACTCTTCCGCCACGGCGTGGACTACATGACGTTCGCCGAGCGCGGCCGCCTCGTCTACCAGGACGATTACGGCCTCCTGGACCTGCCGCTGCCAAAGCTCCTCGGCGCGCATCAGGTGGAGAACGCCGGACTTGCGGTCGCGACTCTGCGGCGTGCCGGCATCCCGCTCGACGCGGCGGCGGTGGAGGCAGGCCTCGTCAACGCCGAGTGGCCGGCCCGGATGCAGCGGCTGAAGTCCGGGCCGCTCGTGGAGGCCGCGCCGCCCGGCGCCGAAATCTGGCTCGACGGCGGACACAATCCGGCGGCCGGGGTGGCGATCGCGCAGGCCTTTGCCGAAATCGAGGACCGCGATCCGCGGCCGCTCTTCCTGATCTGCGGCATGCTCACGACGAAGGACCCCGCCGGCTTCTTCCGCCCGTTCGCCGGGCTCGTCCGCCACGCCATGACGGTGCCGGTGCCGATGAGCGAGGCGGGCTTCGATCCGGCGCGTCTCGCCGAGATCGCCATGCAGTCGGATGTGCCGGCCCGCCCCTTCGCCGACGTGAATACGGCGCTCGCCTCGTTGCATGTGGAGCGCGGCGACGCCGAACCGCCGCGCATCCTGATCTGCGGCTCGCTTTACCTCGCGGGAAGCGTGCTCCGGGAAAACGGCCCGCTGCCGGAATAAAGGTTGCATTCCGTAGCCTACGGGCTACAGTCAATCGTGCTTGAGCTGCGGAAAACCGACCGGTTTGACGCTTGGCTTCGCGATCTCGGTGACTTGCGGGCAAGGGCGAGGATTCAGGCTCGCCTCGATCGGTTGGCGTTGGGAAATCCGGGCGACGTGCGCCCGATTGGCCAAGGTCTCAGCGAACTCCGCATCGACTACGGGGCAGGCTATCGGGTCTATTTCGTGCAACACGGACGAAGTGTCGTTCTGCTCCTCTGCGGCGGTCACAAACGAACTCAGGTTCGCGACATTGCGGCGGCCAAACGCATGGCGGCAGAGTTGAAGGAGTAGCGCATGACGCTCGAGACGGCCCGGTACGACACCGCAGACTACCTGGACAGCCCCGAGGCGATTGCCGCCTATATCGAAGCCGTTTTCGAAGACGGAGACCCCGCCCTCATCGCCCACGCCCTTGGGGTCGTCGCCCGCGCCCGCGGCATGTCGCAGGTCGCGCGCGATGCGGGGCTCTCTCGCGAGAGCCTCTATCGCGCGCTCGGCTCCGGCGGCAATCCGGAGTTCGCTACGGTCGTTCGCGTCCTGAAGGCGCTCGGCCTGCGGCTGGCGGCAGTGCCCGCGACTACGACGGACGCTGCCTGAAGACGTCCCGCCTTACGCCGCGGCGGCCTGGATCCACTTCTGCAGGTCGCTTTTCGGGCCGGCGCCGACCTTCATGTCCACCGGCTCGCCGTTCTTGAAGAGGATCAGGGTCGGGATCGAGCGGACGCCGTATTTGATTGTCGTCTGCTGGTTCTCGTCGATGTTGAGCTTGACGATCTTCACCTTGCCGCCGAACTCCTTCGAGAGCTCCTCGAGGTGCGGGGCGATCATCTTGCAGGGGCCGCACCACTCGGCCCAGAAGTCCACGACCACGGGCTCGGAGGATCCGAGTACATCGGCTGCAAAATTGTTGTCGGTGACGACGGCGGTCATGATCGGCTCCTGGGGAATCGTTGAACGGAAGGTAAGAACGCGCTCCCTCCTGGTCAAGGAACGGGATTGGCGCGGATTCCGAGCGTTCCCAGCGCGCTTTCCATCAATGCCTCGGGAATTGGCATGATCTTCGGTCCGGCGGTGAAGGCGAGCAGGGCCGTAACCGGGACACCGGGCTCGATCTGCATCAGGAGCCGCCGGTAGAGCGCGAGCTGCAGCACATACGCCGGGTCGATTTCGGCGAGCGAGGCAGGTACGCGGCGGTCGGTCTTGAAGTCCACGAGATGCCAACCCGCCGCGTCGCGAAGCAGCCGGTCGATGCGCCCGCTCACGGAAAAGCTCCCCCGCTCGGTCTCGACGTTTCCGACGATCGCCACCTCCGCGCGGCTCTCCCCGGAGAAGAGGTGCTGCAGTCCCGGATGCG
Source organism: Hyphomicrobiales bacterium (assembly GCA_038211615.1). Lineage (GTDB taxonomy): Bacteria > Pseudomonadota > Alphaproteobacteria > Rhizobiales > Afifellaceae > DASWJZ01. The sequence continues at coordinate 28,090 of JBBQVL010000005.1, read as the reverse complement.
CCAGCAGCGCTTCCGCCTCGGCCTGGAATTCGCCCCCCATGGGGGAGGATACGCCGGGATCCCCCGCCAGAATGCGCTCCGCAGCCTGACCGCGCTCCGCGACCGGAACCGAAGGCAGGAGCTGGAGCAGCAGGTGCACGGCGCGTCCGCGGAGCAGCGCCGCCTCGTCGGGCGTGCGCGCGACGGGCCTCGCCAGAACCGGGTCGGGTTCGCCGAGACCAGTCGAGGGGCGGAGCGGCCGGCGCGCCGGCGGCGGGCTCGGCGCGGCGCGCCGCATCCAGTCCGGTGCCTGCTCCCGCGCCTCGGTGGTCGAGGCCGGCGCCGCCTGCTCGTCCAGAGGCGCGCGGGGCGTCTGCGGCCAGCGGAATGCCTCCGCGAGTTCGCCCTCCTCATTCAGGGCGATGCCGCTCCGGTCTTTGGGCAGGAGCGCCTCGCGGACGAGGGTGTACCAGGAGAAGTCCGGCTGCATGATAAGCCGCACCCCGGCGACATAGAGCACGTCGCGCGCGCGCGTCATCGCGACGTAGAGAAGCCGGAGATATTCCCGCTCCGTCTCCGCGTCGGCGAGCGCATCGGCGTCGCGCTGCGCCTGCGGCGCTTCCTCCTTCTTCCGCCGCCAGAGGAAGGCCGGGTCGTCGCGGTCGCTGCCGATCGCGACCAGGATATCGCGCTGGCCGGGGATCACGATCTTGCCGCCGGTGTCGGCAAGAAACACGACATCGGCCTCGAGTCCCTTGGCGCCGTGCACCGTCATCACGCGCACGCCGCTCGCGCCCTCCTCCGCGTCGCGCTTGATGTCGCTCGCGTTGGCGCGGATGAAGCGCGCAAAACCCTGCAGCGAAGGCGGCTCGATCCCCTCGTATGCAAGCGCCTGGCTCAGGAACGTGTCGAGCACGTCGTCCGCCTCGCCGCCGAGCCGCGCCCGGAACGCGCGTCTTCCTTCGTCCGGCCCAAGGATCGTCGCGAAGAAGCGGAACGGCGTCACCTGGTCCGCCATGGCGCGCCAGCGCCGAAGTTTCTCCGCCGCGGCGCGGACGAAGAGATCGCCTTCGGCGGCGTGCAGCACGTCCCAGAGGCTCGTGTCGCGGCCGATTGCGAGCTCCATGAGCTGGTCCTCGCTCAGCCCGAAGAGCGGGCTCTTCAGGCAGGCGGCAAGCTGCAGATCGTCCTCCGGCAGCAGCATCACGTCGGCGAGCGCCAGGAGATCGAGCACCGCGATATGCGTGGAGACAGGGATGCGGTCGGCCCCGGCGGTCGGGATGTCCTTCTTGCGGAGCGCCCGGTTCATCGCCGCGGCGAAGGCATCGCGCTTGCGCACCAGGATCAGGATTTCGCCGGCGCGCGCACGCTTGCCGGAGGGCAGCGTGGTGCCGATGAGCCGCCCGATCTCCTCCGCGATCCTGTCCGCAAGCAACGTCTCCGCGGCGCTCGGCGCATCGTAGGGCTCGGTCCATTCCTCCGGCTCCGCGCTCTTCTGCCGCACGGTGCGCGGCAGGAGCACGACATGGCCCGGTGCATCGTGGCGATGCGCGGAATGCGCCGCGTAGCTCGAGGCGGTGATCTTCTCCGCAAGCGCCTTGCCGAACACCGTGTCGACGGCGTTCAGCACCTCCTGCGTCGAGCGGAACGAGAGGAAGAGCGGGCGTGCGACGAAACGTTCCTCGGCGGCGGCGATCCGCTGCTCGAAGGCATGCTGCATCTCCACCAGCTTTGCCGGCACCGCGCCCTGGAACCCGAAGATCGACTGCTTATCGTCGCCGACCGCAAAGACCGTGCGCGGCGCGCGAGCCGCGCCGGCGCCCGCGAAGAAATCGCCGGAAATCGCCTCGACTACTTTCCACTGGTCGGGGCTCGTGTCCTGCGCCTCGTCGACGAGGATATGCTCCACCCGCCGGTCGAGCTTGTAGAGCACCCACTGCGCCGCGTCGGCGCGCGAAAGGAGATTGCGCGCCTTGGCGATCAGGTCGGTGAAGTCGAGGGCGCCCGCCTGCCGCTTAGCGAGATGGTAGGCCTGCAGGATGGCATCGCCGACGGTGAGCAGCGCGGCGGTCGCGTCATAGGCGCGGACCAGGTCCAGCCTTGTCGCGAGAGCGAGAATCCTTCGCGCCTCGCTGTCATAGTCTGCGTGGATGCCGGGGCGCGGTGCGCGTGCCTTCGCGCCAAGCCGATGGCTGGCGCTTCCTTCCTTCCAGCCATTTCCGTCGCGGCTCAGAAAGAAGCTGAGACGAGCCGCCCCTTCGGCGACGATATCCGCAGCATCCGCAATCGCCCGCAACGCGACATGCGCCCCCGCCAGCATCGCGAGCTCGCGGCAGATCTCGCGGCCCCATCCCGCCGTGCGGCAGAGTTCGTGGGCGATCGACTCTTCCGTCTCGCCCTGCGCCAGACCGAGCCGCCGGCGGAGATCGGCGAGCGCATCCCCGATGCCGCCCTCTCCCCCATCGAATGCGGACGCCTCTATCCAGCGCCGCACACCGTCGCGGCGCTGGATAGAGGCGTCGAGGGCCTGGCCGATCTGCTCGTCGCTCACCCGCTCGGCGATGTAGCGGACGGCGCGGCCGAGCGGCGCCTCGGGGTTCTCCGCGGCCTGGTTCATCACGGCGGCGCGGGCGTTGGCGATGAGCGCGGCGGCGGCCGAATCGTCGAGCACAGCGAACTGGCCGGGCACGTTCGCCTCGAAGGGAAACTCGTGCAGCAGGCGTTCGCAGAAGGCGTGGATCGTCTGGATTTTCAGGCCGCCCGGCGTCTCCAGCGCCCGGGCGAAGAGCCGTCGCGCGCTGCGCAGCTCCTCCGCGCCCGGCGCGCGGCCCTGCAGCGCCTCGATCTCGTTCGCGAGCGCTTCCTCGCCGAGCATCGTCCAGCGGCCGAGCGTGTCGAAGACGCGACGCGCCATCTCGGCGGCGGCGATCTTGGTGAAGGTCAGGCAGAGGATGGTCGCAGGGTCGGCGCCGGCAAGCATCAGCCGGATCACGCGCTGCGTCAGCACATGCGTCTTGCCGGAACCGGCGTTGGCGATGACCCAGGCGGAGGAGCGCGGATCGGACGCGTCACGCTGGTTCGCGCGGGTCTGGTCGAGCGCCGGGGTCGCGCTCATTCGTCGTCCTCCTGATCGGTCTTCACCCACTCGGAGATACGGGCGAGATGATCGTAGTCGCCGACATAGGTGCGGCGACCGGGCTTCGGAATCTTGTTGGAGAGGTATTCCGCCTCGGGTCGGCTGAAATGGGCGACGAGCTCGACGAGCCGCTTCTCCGTAGATTCGAGCGTCTCGGCGAGCGAGATCATCCGGCCGTCGCGCTTCCATTCGGTGCGGTCATGCTCCTCGCCGCCCTGGTCCTTGCCGTTCAGGCGGTAATAGACGATGCGCTCGGGCTCCGCCGCCGGCACGCCCGCGAAGCCGCCGCGCCGCACGATGAGCGCTTCCAGCGGAAGCTGCGCCGACAGCGTCCGCACCTCCTTCGGCGAAGGCGGAGCGCCGGTCTTGTAGTCGAGGATCGCGATGCCCCCGCCGGCGAGCGCATCGAGACGGTCGGCGCGAGCGGAGAGCACGAAACCAGGGACCATCTCCGCCTCGCCGGTGCGTTCGACATGCCGCGTGACCACGTCCCCCCACCTCGCTTCTTCCTGCACGAACCAGCGTGCGATCTTCTCGAAGCGCGGCCACCAGAGCGCGATGATCTCGGGGAAGTCGGAATGCTCGGCGAAGGCCACGCGCCCGATCTCAAGGAGCCGCGCTTCGGCCGCTTTGTCGAAAGGTCCGCCGGGTCGCTCGCGCACGAAGTTTTCGAGGATGTTGTGGATCAGCGTGCCCCGCTCCGACGCCTCGGGAAGCTTCGCCAGCGGCTCGAAGGGGCGCAGCTTCAGGACTGAGTGCGCATAGACCGCATAAGGGTCGCGGATCAGCGTCTCGATCCGCGTCGCGGAGAGTTTTTTTGGCCGCTTATCGACAGGCGGCGACGGCCGCGGGCGCTTCGGCAGATCGGGCTTCGGGGGCGCGTCGAGGCTCCGCGCCCAGCCGAGCACTTTTGCGCCGCGCGCACGCATTTCGGCGGTGAGGTCTGCGCCGGCATACGCCGTCAGGCGCTGCAGCCAGCGCGACGCGACGCGCGGCTCGCCGTCCTGCTGGTCGGATCGCGTGAGCCATACTTCAGGTTGGCCGAGCGCCTGCGCGAAGTCGTGCGCCGCGAGGCCGATGCGGCGCTCCGGCGGGTCGAGCGCCAGCGCATCGCGCATCGGCCGCGACAGCAGCGGGTCGACGCGGGTCTGCGCCGGCCAGGTGCCCTCGTTCAGGCCACCGAGCACGATCATGTCCACGCTCTGCAGGCGCGCTTCGAGCGTGCCCCAGATGTGGATGCGCGGATCGAGCCCGCCACGCCTTCTGACCGCGGCGCGCTCGATCAGCGCGGTGAAGAGGGCGGAATAGTCGCGCGGCGCGATGGCGGGGCCGGCGTGCGCGTTGGCGCGAAGCTCCTCGAAGGTGGCAGCCAGGGCTTCGCCCGCCTCGTCGGCGAAAAGCGCCGATGTCTCCCCTTTCGGAAGCTCGGCTACCGCGAGAAGCGCTGTCAGGTGCGCCTCCACCAAGTCGGCCAGCCGCGCTTTGCCACGCTTCGCCGCAAGGCGTTCGAGCGGCGCCAGCGCCGTCTCGATCCGCGCGGCAAGATCGCGCGCGGCCTCCCATTTCCGGCGCGATAGCCCGTGCGCCGCTTGCCCAGGCCGGACGCGTTCGCCTTCCGCAGCATTCCAGCGTTCGGCAAAGCGAACCTCCAGTGCATGGCGCAGCGATGCGAGGCCCGGCCTCAGCCGGGGGCCGCGGAGCACCGCGCGTTCCAGGCTCCGCGCATTCCGGCGTGCCACGGGCGGCGCAAGCCCGAAGGCCGCCAGGGGATGCTGCAGCAGGGCAAGCAAGGTCTCTGCCGCGCAGCCGCCAAGAGCCGTTTCAGCGACGAGCCGCGCCAGTACCCCCGGCGGCGTCCGCCCGAGCGGCCGGCCGGCGGAATCGTCAACGTCGATCCCCCAGCGCTTCAGTTCCACCGCCACGCGGCGGGCAAGCCCGCGGTCGGGCGTCACCAGCGCCGCGACGCTTCCCGGGTTCTCCGCGGCGCGGCGCAGGAGCACCGCGGCGGAGAGCGCTTCCTCGCGCTCGTTGGCGGCGTGCACGATCCCGATCGATCCAATCGCGGCGCGTTTCTCTTCCGGCGACGATGCAAGACTGCCGCTCCACAGCTCCGCAGTGCTTGCGGGGCGCATCGCTTCGGATACGAAACGATCGCGGAGGGCCGGACCGGATGCCGCTTGCGTAAGCGGAAGCACAGCATCGCGCGCGATCGCCATGCCCTCCAGCAGCAGCTTCAGACCATATTGCGGATGCCCTGCGCCCGCCGGTTCGTGCTCGCTGATGCCGATCGCGCCCCAGCTCGCATCGTCGAGGCCCTGGTCGAGGCCGGGAAGTACCACGGCGCCGTTCGGAAGGCGCGCGATGGCGGCGAGCAGCGCCGCCGTCGCCTTGACCGATCCGGTGGAGCCGGCGGCGATGATGGGGGCGGAAGAGCCGCGCGCGAGCAGCCGTTCCGCCTCCCGGATAATCATCAGATCCCGGCGGGTTGCCGCATCGACCAGCCCGCGCTCCCTCAGGTGCGCCGGCCAGAAGGCGGTGGCGATTTTGAGGAACTCAAGTGTGATGTCCCAGTATTTTGCGAGCTCGCCCGGCGCTCCGGTCGTCAGCCCTTTCCAGGCGTCCTCCCCGGCCCCGACCTGGTCCATCAGGCTGCCGAGGGACGCCGCGAGCCGCGCGGCGTCGGCCGGCGAGGCGGGAATGATGAGCTCCTCGTCGGGAAACTCCGCGGCGCTCCGCACCAGCTCCCCCGACCACGCGAGCACCAGCCCTGTCAGTACGAGCTGGCGCTCCATCGCCGGTATGGCCGCCGGCGGCTCCGCCGCCTCGAGATCGAGAAGACTCTCCTCGTCCTCGTCGAAATCGCCGAGCGTGCGGATTTTTGGCAGGAGCAGCGGACGGCCGAGACGCGCGAGGAAGCGCTCGCGGATGGCGCGCGCGGCGCGGCGGGTCGGGAGATAGAGGATCGTGTCGGCCAGCGCGAAGGGGCCGAGCGGGTCGAAGCCCGGGACCAGCCGGCCATCGAGGAGCGCCGCGACCAGCGCGTCGAGGAAGGGAACGCCCGGTGGGATGGTGAAGACGTTCGGCCGGTCCATCGGACCTCAGGCCGCGCTCGTCGCGATTGCAGCCGTGGCGGCGGCGATCGAGCCCGGCGTCTCGACGTTGATCCAGGTGCCATCGAGCCGCACGCCGAAGAAGCGGCCGGCCTCGATGGCGCGGTCGAAGAGAAGGTTCAGCGAGAAAGGCCCGTCGGGCGCGCTGGCGAAAAGCCGGGGCGCGAGGATCGCCGCGCCGGCATAGACGAAAGGCGCGACGGTCCGCTCCGGCCGGCGCGCGAGGCGACCGTTCTTGTCGAGGATGAAATCGCCTCGGCCGGAATAGCCGATGGAATTGACGGTGGAAGCGAGGAGCAGCAGCCCGTCCATCCGCTCCGCGTCCCAGCCGCCGGCGAGCCAGGCAAGGTTCGGGCGCACCCCCTCAAGCCAGAAGGAATCGGAGTTGCGCACGAGAAAGGGAGCGTCGCCGATCAGCGGCAAGGCGCGCTTGATCCCCCCGCCCGTCTCCAGCAGCGCATCGCGCTCGTCGGAGATGACGATCTTCGGTGTCTGCCGGTCCTTCAGGTGCGCCTCAACGGAATCGGCGAGATAATGGACGTTGACGACCGCCCGCTTCACGCCCGCCGCCACCAGCCCGTCGAGGCAATGGTCGATCAGCGCGCGGCCGCCCACCATGACAAGCGGCTTCGGAATCGTGGCGGAGAGCGGCCGCATGCGCTTTCCGTGGCCGGCCGCCAGCACCATCGCCGTCTCCGGCACGCCCATGCGCAAATCTCCGCCTGTTCAGAGATAGGGCTCATACCAGAGCCTCAGCGGAGAAAGAACCGGATCGGCAAGGGTGCGGCGGATAAGCGCTTTCAGGTGAACGCGGTGGCGCTGGTAGCCGGGCTTTCCTTCCGCGAGCGCCAGCCGGGTGAAGATTCCCAAAACCTTGGTGGCGCGCTGCAGGCCGAGGATCGCGTAGGCGCGCTCGAACGCGGGCACATCGAAAGCCGCATCGGCGGCGCGGCGGCCGGCGATGTAGCGCTGCTTCAGCAGCGCCTCGTCCTCGGCGCGCAACGGAACCCGGGCGTCCTGGGCGAGCGACGCGACGTCGTAGGCGGGATGCCCGAGAAGCGCATCCTGGAAATCGATGATTCCGACGCGGGCAAGGCCCTCCGCCCCCTCCTGCCAGAGAATATTGGGCGAGTGGAAATCGCGCAGCGTCCAGGTGGAATGCGGATTCGCGATCGTGCCGAGCAGCGCCCCCCACACGGCCAGAAACTCTTCTCTCCCATCTTTCGGGAAGGCCGGCTCGCTCGACTGCGCTCCGAACCAGTCCGGAAAAAGCGAAACCTCAATGAGAAGCGCCTCGCGATCGTAGGGCGGGACGCGATAGGCCGCGCCACCGGGGAGTAGCGCCTCGGCTGGCCATGACCGGCCGTGCATATGGACGAGGAGGTCGACCGCCGCCTCGTAGCGCGCGAGGATCGGCGCGCCGGAGGCGTCGACGATCACTTCGCCGCCAAGGTCTTCGAGAAGGAGCAATCCGGCATCGATATCGGCGGAAAATATTTCCGGCGCGCGGATGCCGGCATCGATCAGCGCGTGGTCGATCGCCACGAACGCGCGCACGTCCATCGCCCGGTGCGCCACCACGTCATAGGAGCGGCCAGCGTAGATTTTTGGGCCCTCGCTCCGCCTCGGGGCATTCATGAGAATCGCGCGAGCCCTCCCCCCATGCGGGGGAGGGTTGGGAGGGGGGAAAGGCGTCGCCGCGGCCTTCATGTTTCCCCCCTCTCGGTCTCTCCCCCACAAGGGGGGAGAGGAGCCCGCAATCTTCTCGTAGGCGCGGCTGGAGGCGTCCCCGGCGATCGGGATGCGTGAAGCTCCGTTCCAGTCGGCCGCGTCGAGGAAGGCGCGGATTACAAATGTGCGATCGAGCCGCGCGGGCCAAGTACCACTCCCCACGATCTCCGCGCGGCGGCCTTCTCCCTCCAGCTCAAGCCGGATATCGAGCCGCTCGGCGGAGAAGTCCGGCGGCAGAAGCTCGGGCCACTCGACGAGGAGCGCGCCCTCACCCATCGCCTCGTCGAGGCCGATCTCGTCCAGCTCGCGCACAGCGCCGACCCGGTAGAGGTCGGCGTGCGCGACCTTGATGCGCGACAGCGCGTGGTCGATGCGGAGCGGAAAGGTCGGGCTCGGGACTTCGAGCGCGGGATCGTCGGCGAGCGCGCGAAGCAGAGCGCGCGCGAACGTCGTCTTGCCCGCGCCAAGCCCGCCCGAAAGCGCCACGAGGTCACCCGGCCGCAGCACGGCGGCGATATCCTCGGCGAGCCGCGCCGTCGCGGCCTCGTCGGGAAGCCGGAGGCTCATCCGACCCTCACCGGCGGCGCTCATTCGCGCTACTCGGCGGCGACGGAAATGGCGGCGGGCAGGACCGGCAAGCGGACGATCGCGGTCGTTCCCTTACCCTCCTCCGAGAGGATCTCGACTTCGCCGCCATGCAGCTCGACCAGGCTCTTGACGATCGAAAGGCCGAGCCCCGCGCCGCCGCGCCGCCCCTGCGGCGCATGCGTCTCGAAGGGGCGGAAGACGGACGGCAGCATCAGCTTCGGAATGCCGACGCCGTCATCGGCGACGGTGAAGACCACGAACTTCCCCTCGCGGGCCGCCGATACGCGGATGTGGCCGTCGGCGTTTGAGAAGCGGATGGCGTTCGACACGAGGTTGAAGAGAATCTGCCGGACGCGCTGCGCATCGACGTGGAAGGTGCCGATGTCCTTCGGCACGGAGAATTCCAGCGTGATGCGCTGCTCGCTCAGCCGGTCGCGCAGCCCCTCCACCGAAGCCGCGACGACTTCCGCCACATCCGCCTCCTCGATGTCGAGCGACATGATGCCGGCGTCGACCGTCGCGAGGTCGAGGATGTCGTTGATCAGGGCGCGCAGCGCGCCGGAGGAGGCGAGGATGTCGCCCATGTATTCGCGCTGCTTCCCGTTCAGCGCGCCGAACGTCTCGTTCGCCACGAGCTCTGCCTGGCCGATGATGTTGGTGAGCGGGGTGCGGAGCTCGTACGAGACGTGCTGGATGAAATCGGACTTCAGCCGGTCGGCCGCCTCAAGCGCCTCGTTCCGCTCCTTCAGCACGCGCTCGATGCGCGAGGAATCAGTCACGTCCACGAAGGTCAGCATGGTCATGCCGGCGGGGAGCGCGACCGTCGCGTAGTCTATGACGCTGCCGTCCGGGCGCTTCATGCGGCCGACCGCCTGGTCGCGGTGGTCGAGGTCCGTCACCGCGACGCGGATCGAATCCCATGTCGGCTTGTCGGAATAGATCGCCTGGCAGGTGGCGATGATCTCGCCGACATGCGGTTCCGCGCGGAGCAGTGTCGGGGAGAGTCTCCAGATGTCGGCGAAAACGGGATTGAAGAGGCGCAGCCGCCCGTCGGTGCCGAACACCGCCACCGCCTCGAAGAGATGGTCGAGCGTCTCGCCCTGCAGCTGCGACAGCGCCGCCAGCCGGCTTTCGAGCGTGATCTGCTCGGTGACGTTCTCGTGGATATAGCTCATGCCGCCGTCGGAATTCGGCACCGCCACGACCCGCAGTGTGCGGCCATCGGGCAGGTGCCAGAGCTCCTCGGTCGGCGCGGGGTTCTGGTAGACGGCGAGGTGTCTTGCCCGCCAGTCGCGATAGTTGGACTGCTCCGGCAGCTTCCGCTCGGCGCGCAGCTGGTCGAGGATGGCGCTCTCTTCCGGCGCGGAGGAGAGCCATTCCTGCGAGAGACCCCAGATCGCACGGAAGGCGGAATTGTGGAAGAGGATGCGGCCGTCCTTGCCGAAGACCGCGACGCCGGCGGCAAGCTGGTCAAGCGTGCGGGCATTCGATTCCGTCGCCTGCTTCAGTTGCAGGCGCACGCTCTCCACCTCGGAGACGTCGATCCCTCCGCCGACCGTGCCATCCTCGATCGGCATGTCGAGCACCTTGAGCTGCCGGCGCGCGCCGGCGACGATCACCGAGGCGCTGTCATCGAACACCTTGCCGAGGCGCGTCGTCTCGCGGATCGCCTCGCGCGTGCGTAGCGGCAGAAGCTCGATGCCCGACGTCAGCACCGCCTCCTGGCTCTCCGCTTCCACGGCGCGGGCATAGGCGGCGTTCACCCAGGTCAGCCGGCCGGCGCGGTTGCGCCGCCAGAGCGGGATCGGCAGCATGTCGGCGATGGCGCGGAGCGCCGTCATCTCGTTGATGATATGGGCCGCCTGCTCCTTCAGCTCGGCGAAGGAGCGCCGTTCGCCGGTCAGCTCGCGGAGCCGCAGGATGGCGCGCCGACCGCTGGTGCGGCCGCTCGCCTCGATCAGCGCGCCGCCCTGCGTGCGGACCGCCATCTGAAAGCCGTCGCCCTCGCGGCGGAGCCGGTCCGCCGCCGCGACGAGGTTGGCGCCACTCTCGGCGCTCAGCCATTTCTCGAAGGCGAGGAACGCGGCGCGCTCGACCGGCGCGCCGACCCGCTCGGGCAGGCCTCCGAAGACCTCGGGCTCGCCGGTCGCCTTGTCCCAAACGATGGTGCGCTGGTCGTCCGCGTCCAGCAGCGCTCCGGCGCGATCGAGCGCCGAGCGGAGCAATACCGACTGCCGTTCGGCGTCGGCGGCGCGGTCGTCGTGCCGCGAGCGCAGCAGAAGCGCCACCGAGACAAGCGCCGCAAGCGCCGTTCCCGCCGTGACCGCCCACCAGACGACGTTGCCGAGCGCGCCATCGAGGGCGGCGGGAGAAAGTCCGGAAAAGGATTGCGCGCGCGCCGGCGACAGGAGCGCCAGGGCCGAGGCGACCGGTAGCGCAGCGCCCCGCCGCGTCAATCGAAGAGGACCGGATATCCGTTCCGCGCGCTTTTTCGCCATCCGCCCCGCCGCATCGTCCGGTCCTCGCTCCCGAACGAATCATTCGACCATACCTGCTCCGCCGAAGGCGGAAAAGGCGAGGATCAGCGTAGCCGCGGGGAGGATAACGAAGCGTTAACCATGCCGCCGGTCTTTCCCGGACGACAGAGCCAGCCGCAGGGCCGGACGCCGCCGGTGAAAGCAGCAGCCGGCCCGGCCAAACGATCAATAGCGGTAGTGATCGGCCTTGTAGGGGCCGTCGTGCGCCACGCCGATGTAGCTCGCCTGCTCGTCGGTGAGGCGGGTGAGTTCCACGCCGAGCTTGGCGAGGTGCAGCGCCGCGACCTTCTCGTCGAGATGCTTCGGCAGCACGTAGACGCGGTTCTGGTATTCGCCGGGCCGCGTCCAGAGCTCGATCTGCGCCAGCACCTGGTTGGAGAACGAGGCGCTCATCACGAAGCTCGGATGGCCGGTGGCGTTGCCGAGGTTGACGAGGCGGCCCTCCGACAGCAGCAGCATGCGCTTGCCGTCGGGGAACTCGATCATGTCCACCTGCGGCTTGACGTTGTGCCACTTGTAATTCCGCAGCGACGAGACCTGGATCTCGTTGTCGAAGTGGCCGATGTTCGCCACGATCGCCATGTCCTTCATGGCGCGCATGTGCTCGATGGTGATGACGTCCTTGTTGCCGGTGGCGGAGACGAAGATGTCGGCATTCGGCGCCGCGCTCTCCAGCGTCTTCACCTCGAAGCCGTCCATCGCCGCCTGCAGCGCGCAGATCGGATCGATCTCAGTGACGACAACGCGCGCGCCTGCCCCTCTCAAGGACTGGGCCGAGCCCTTGCCCACATCGCCGTAGCCGCAGATCACGGCGACCTTGCCCGCCATCATCACGTCGGTGGCGCGGCGAATGCCGTCCACCAGGGATTCGCGGCAACCGTACTTGTTGTCGAACTTCGACTTGGTGACGGAATCGTTGACGTTGATCGCCGGGAACGGGAGCATGCCCTTCTTCTGCAGGTCATAGAGCCGCATCACGCCGGTGGTGGTCTCCTCGGAGACGCCCTTGATGTTCGCCTTCACCTTGGAGAACCAGCCGGGGCTTCGGGCGAGCCGCTGCCTGATCACCCGGTAGAGCTCCTCCTCCTCCTCGTTCTTCGGGCTGGCGATCAGCGAGGGATCGGTTTCCGCGCGCGACCCGAGGAGCACGAGCATCGTGGCGTCGCCGCCGTCGTCGAGGATCATGTTGGCCGTGTCACCGTTCGGCCATTCGAAGATCTTGTCGGCGAAATCCCAGTACTCGGCGAGCGTCTCGCCCTTGTGCGCGAACACCGGTACGCCGGCGGCGGCGATCGCCGAAGCGGCGTGGTCCTGCGTCGAGAAGATGTTGCAGGAGGCCCAGCGCACTTCCGCTCCGAGGGCGGTCAGCGTCTCGATCAGCACCGCAGTCTGGATGGTCATGTGCAGCGACCCGGCGATGCGCGCGCCCTTCAGCGGCTGCGCGTCCCCGAATTCCTCACGGATCGACATCAGGCCGGGCATCTCGGTCTCGGCGATGGTGATCTCGGTGCGGCCCCAGCCGGCGAGGCCGATATCCTTCACAGCGAAGTCGTCAAAAGCGGAGCCGCCGTTCTTCATCACACGCATCCTGTCTCGATAGGGGAATTCGGCAGCGGGTTAGCATTCCCCCGACGACCGGGCAAGACGATATAAAGGAATGTTTATGTCTTTGTCCCCGCACCGGCGACCGCGGGGCGCAGCCCAGGACGGCGAGCCTGCGCGGCGGTCCATGCCGCGAGGATAAGCTGCTCCAGCCGACGGATCTGCTCGTCGGGACTGCCAAGCCCGAAATCCGGATGCCGGTAGCCGTATTTCAGCGCCGTCTCTCCGTGCTCGCTCCACAGAAGGTCAAGCTGGCCGCGCGTATAGAAACGCTCGTAGCCGTCGCTCGTCCCGCGCAGGTCCTTCCCGGGAAACTTGGCGCGGAAGGCCTCGAAATCGACCGACCCGTGCGCGACGGCGGGAAGGTGCAGCCATGCGCCCAGGCGCTCACTGAACGCCGGTTGGTCCGCGATCAGCTCTTCGAAGGGCGTGAGAAGATAGCGCTCACCCAGGAGCTCATCGGCCTTGCTCCATTCCCGGTAGTAGGAGCTCCAGGATCCGAAATTCACGTCGCCGCGGATCACTCTCTCAAGCGTCATGGGCGGCTCGGCGAACATGCGGTCCTTGCCGCGCGCCAGAATGAAGTCGTGCAGGTAGCGAAAATACGACCAGAGCGTCGCTCCAGGGTGCCGGACCACCTGCACGACGAACTCACCTTCGAAATAGCGCGGGAACGGAAGGTGGTGGGTCTTGACGAAGAAGACGTTCGCCTCGCGCGCCAGCGCTTCGCGGAACGTGTCCGTATAGGCATCAAGCGTGCTGTGCAGGATGATCCTGCGCCACTCCTCGCCTCTCAGGCGGCAAAGCGCCAGCCACTGATTCCACTCCACCTCTTCGGGCCAGGGGCGGTCCTGCGTCGGCGTGTGAACGATCTCGGCTTGCTTCGCGGCCTGCAGCAGGCGCAGCGCCGCGTCGGGCGAGCGGAAGCCGGCCTTCACCTGCGTAATGAGATAGCGGAAATTCCCGCCAACGATGCGCTGGACGAGCGAATTTCCGCTCCGCGGGTAGGTCGCGATATAGACGATCATGCCCTGCCGCCCAAATGTTCGGACCGACCGGCGGGCGCGAGCAGCGCCCCACACCAGAGACTGCGCATCACGCGCCCTCGCCTTCAATCGCCACTGCTGTAATATCCCTGATACGGTTCGCAGGATGCCATTTTCTGCGGCGCTCTGCTCTTCTCATTTCAGATGACGTCCGGCTTCCGGGTCAAGTCAATCGCTGCACGGAATCATATCCCATGGCAAAGCACAGAATCGGCGTGATCGGCCTCGGCAAGATCGCGCAGGACCAGCATCTACCGGTGATCGCCAAGAACCCGGCATTCGAGCTTGCCGCGGTCTCCAGCCAGCGCGGCCTGCGGGCGGGAACGGCGCTTGCGTTCAAGGACCATGCGGAACTTCTGGCGAAAGTGCCGGTGCTGCATGCGGTCGCGATCTGCACGCCACCGCAGGCGCGCCATGCCATTGCGCGCGAGGCGCTTTTAGCCGGCAAGCATGTGATGCTGGAGAAACCGCCCACCGCAACATTGTCGGAGCTTTCCGCCCTGAAGCGCCTCGCCGCGGCGAAGGGGCTTGTGCTGATGACCACGTGGCACTCGCAGTACAATGACGGCGTCGACGAGGCGAAGCGGCTGCTCGCGGGCAAGACCGTCACCCGCCTCTTCGTCGAATGGAAGGAAGACGTCAGGAAGTGGCATCCGGGCCAGGCGTGGATTTTCCGGGCCGGCGGCTTCGGCGTCTTCGACCCCTGCATCAACGCGCTGTCGATCGTGACGAAAATCATGCCTGAACCCGTCGCCGTCACCGGCGGGGAGCTGTTCTTCCCGGCCAACGCCGACGCGCCGATCGCGGCCAACCTCACCCTCTCCTGCGGCGGAAGAACGCAGGGCTTCAGCGTGGAGACGGACTGGCGGCCGATCGCGAAGGACATCTGGGAGATCACGATCGAGACTGAGGACGGCGTGACTCTGAAGCTCTTCTCCGGCGGCGCGCGGCTGGAAGTGAATGGAAGCGTTGCCGTCGACCGGAAGGCGGAGGAATACGAGAGGATCTACGAGCACTTCGACCGGCTGCTCACGAACGGCGAAAGCCATGTCGACGCGGCGCCGTTCGAGCTCGTCGCCGACGCGTTCATGGTTGGCAGGCGGAAGGAAGTGGAGGCGTTCCGGGAATAGGCGGCCCGGGGGCGCGGCTGACCGCGCAGGACCTTACGCGGAAGCGGACGGCCGCGTGTAGATCCAGGCACGGCCCGGCGGCAGGTTGCGCGTCACCCACTTCGACTTGTCGACCTTCAGCCGTCCCCCGATCGCCTCCTGTGGGGGGGTCAGCGAGTACGAGAGCTGCGAGACGATGCCGCCCGGAACGAGCCGGTCGAGGATGGCCTCGAGATAGGGCGCGCGCTTCGCCTTCGGAATGTTGAGGAGCGGCAGGCCGGAGATCGCGGCGGAAAAGCGCAGGTCGCGGAATTCGCCGAGCGTGGCCTCAAGGTCGAATGCGTCGCCCTGGATGAAATTCACCCGCGGAAAGCGGGCGCGGAGGCGACGGTGAAAACCCTTGTCGTATTCGATGCCGACGATCCTTTCCGGAGCGATCCCAGCGTCGATCAGCGCCTGCGTGACGACGCCGGTCCCCGGCCCAAGTTCCAGCACGTAGCCGGCAGGATCCGGTGCGGCGTGCTTCACCATCAGCTCAGCCAGCGCGCGGCTGGTCGGCGAGACGGCGCCGAGCTTTAGCGGGTTCGTCGCCCAGGTCCTGAAGAAGAGGACCTCGTCCCCGATCCTTTTCGCAATCGATATCGAGGGCTTCTTCGCCTGCCTGGTCCGGCGCCCGGTGAGACGCTCCAGCCCGCGAAGCTTTCCCTGCGTCCCGGGCATGGTCATTTCTCCCCAAGCGTGTCGAAGAAATCCTTCACGCGCGAGAAGAAGCCCGACGATTCCGGGTGGTTCTCCTCGTCAGAGACGCGCTCGAACTCCTCCAGCAGCTCGCGCTGGCGGCGTGACAGGTTCTGCGGTGTCTCTACCACGATCTGCACGTACATGTCGCCGACCTGACGCGAGCGGAGCACCGGCATGCCCTTGCCCTTCAGGTGTATCTGCCGGCCGCTCTGCGTGCCCTCCGGCACTTTGACGCGGCTGCGGCCGCCGTCGAGCGTCGGCACCTCGAACTGTCCGCCGAGCGCCGCGGTCGTCAGCGACACCGGCACACGGCAGAAGATGTCGGCGCCGTCGCGCTGGAAGAAGGCGTGCGGCCTGATCGACAGGAAGATGTAGAGGTCGCCCGGCGGTCCGCCGCGCAGCCCGGCTTCGCCCTCGCCCGCCAGCCGGATGCGGGTGCCGTCCTCGATGCCGGCCGGGATGTTGACGGAGAGCGTGCGGGCTTCGCTGACGCGGCCCGCGCCGGAGCATTTGCTGCAGGGGTCGGAGACGACCTCGCCGCGGCCATGGCAGGTCGGGCAGGTGCGCTCGATATGAAAGAAGCCGCCCTGGCTCGCGCGCACGCGCCCCGCGCCGTTGCAGGTCGTGCAGGTCTTCGGGCTGGTGCCGGGCTTCGAGCCGGAACCGGCGCAGAGGCTGCAGGTGACCGTCGTCGGCACCTCGACCTCGACGCCCTTGCCCGCATAGGCCTCCTCCAGCGTCACCTCGAGATTGTAGCGGAGGTCCGAGCCGCGCTCGCGGCCGGTACGGCGCTGTCCCCCGCCGCGGAAATCACCGAAGAACTCGTCGAAGATGTCGGCGAAGGAAGCGAAGCCGGATGCGGCGCCCGCCGCGGCTCCCATGCCGCCGTGCTCGAAAGCCTGATGCCCGAAGCGGTCGTAGGCGGCCCGCTTCTGCGGATCCTTCAGGATCTCGTAGGCCTCGTTGATTTCCTTGAACTTCAGCTCCGCTCCCCCGTCGCCGCCATTGCGGTCGGGGTGATGCTCCATGGCGAGCTTGCGGAACGCGCCCTTCAGCGCCTTCTCGTCGCAGCCGCGAGCGACTCCCAGGACTTCATAGAAATCGCGTTTGGCCATCGATTATCGCTGAAACCGGAAAGGGATAGGGCCGCCCGGTTTTCCGGACGGCCCGCTCGATGTCTTAGGCGGATTTCTTGCGCTCGTCTTCGGAGATTTCCTCGAAGTCGGCGTCGACGACATCTTCGCCGCCGGCCGATCCCGATGCGCCTCCGTCACCCGCCGCGTCCGCCGGCTGCTCCTGCGAAGCCTTGTACATCGCCTCGCCGAGCTTCATGGACGCCTGCAGCAGCGCCTGGCTCTTGGCCTGGATGGCGGAAGCATCCTCGCCCGCGCTCGCAGCCTTCAGATCCGCCAGTGCGGCCTCGATCGAAGCCTTCGTGTCCGCGTCGACCTTGTCGCCGTGCTCGGCGAGCGTCTTCTCGGTCGAATGGACGAGCGCCTCGGACTGGTTCCTCGCCTCGACCAGCTCACGCCGCTTCTTGTCGTCCTCGGCGTGCGCCTCGGCGTCCTTCACCATCTTCTCGATCTCGGTGTCGGAGAGACCGCCGGAGGCCTGGATGCGGATCTGCTGCTCCTTGCCGGTGCCCTTGTCCTTGGCCGAGACGTTGACGATGCCGTTGGCGTCGATGTCGAAGGTCACCTCGATCTGCGGCACCCCGCGCGGCGCGGGAGGAATGCCGACGAGATCGAACTGGCCGAGCATCTTGTTGTCGGCCGCCATCTCGCGCTCGCCCTGGAAGACGCGGATCGTCACCGCGCCCTGGCTGTCCTCGGCGGTGGAGAAGACCTGGCTCTTCTTGGTCGGGATGGTGGTGTTGCGATCGATCAGGCGCGTGAACACCCCGCCCAGCGTCTCGATGCCGAGCGACAGCGGCGTCACGTCGAGCAGCAGCACGTCCTTCACGTCGCCCTGCAGCACGCCCGCCTGGATCGCCGCGCCGATGGCGACGACTTCATCCGGGTTGACGCCCTTGTGCGGCTCCTTGCCGAAGAGCTGCTTCACGATCTCCTGCACCTTCGGCATGCGCGTCATGCCGCCGACGAGAACCACTTCCTCGATGTCCGCGGCAGAGGTGCCGGCGTCCTTCAAGGCGTTCTTCACCGGCTGGATGGTGCGCTGGATCAGGTCGTCGACCAGGCTCTCGAATTTTGCACGCGAGAGCTTCAGCGTCAGATGCTTCGGACCCGACGCGTCGGCGGTGATGTAGGGGAGGTTGATCTCCGTCTGCTGCGAGGAGGAGAGCTCGATCTTCGCCTTCTCCGCGGCTTCCTTCAGCCGCTGCAGAGCAAGCGGATCCTTGCGGAGGTCGATGCCCTGGTCCTTCTTGAACTCGTCCGCAAGATAATGGACGAGCCGCATGTCGAAGTCCTCGCCACCGAGGAAGGTGTCGCCGTTGGTCGACTTCACCTCGAACACGCCGTCGCCGATCTCGAGGATGGAGATGTCGAAGGTGCCGCCGCCGAGGTCGTAGACCGCGATGACCTTGCCTTCCTTCTTGTCCATGCCGTAGGCGAGCGCCGCCGCGGTCGGCTCGTTGATGATGCGGAGCACTTCCAGCCCGGCGATCTTACCGGCGTCCTTGGTGGCCTGGCGCTGTGCGTCGTTGAAATAGGCCGGAACGGTGATCACCGCCTTGTCGACCTTCTCGCCGAGAAACGCCTCGGCGGTCTCCTTCATCTTCTGCAGGATGAAGGCGGAGATCTGCGAGGGGGAATATTTCTGATTGTCGATGTCAACCCAGGCGTCGCCGTTGTCGGCGCGCACGATCTTGTAGGGGACGAGCTTCTGGTCCTCCTTCACCGTCGGGTCCTCGAAGCGCCGCCCGATCAGGCGCTTCACGGCGAAGACGGTGCGCTGCGGATTGGTGACCGCCTGGCGCTTGGCCGGCTGCCCGACGAGGCGCTCGGAGTCGGAGGTGAACGCCACGATCGAAGGGGTGGTCCGCCCGCCTTCGGAATTCTCGATGACTTTGGGAGTCTTGCCGTCCATGACGGCCACGCACGAATTCGTCGTGCCAAGGTCGATGCCGATGACTTTCGCCATTTCCACTTCTCTCCTGTTCCGGCAGGCCGGCCGGACCCGAGACGGCGTCCATCATCGAGAGGTAAACGTCCTCCCGCCGGCCCCCAACATATCTAAGTAGGTATGCGCCGGATACCGGTTCAAGTCCGGAAACAGCGCGGGTTACGGCTCATATAAGAAGGGCTTTCACGGCTCGCAAGCACGTGATTGGCTTGTCCCATGGCTACTCTCGACCCGTCTTCCGGGCCACCGCCCGCGATCATGGTCCAGCCCGGCGTCCGCTATGCGCCCGGCTATCTCGATCAGGCCGCCCAGCGGTCGCTGCTTGCGGCGCTCCGCTCGGTCATCGCCGAGGCGCCGCTCTATCAGCCGAAGATGCCCCGGAGCGGGAAGCCATTCTCCGTAAGGATGACGAATTGCGGCCCGCTCGGCTGGGTCTCCGACATCGATGGCTACCGCTACCAGCCCACGCATCCGGTGACGGGACTGCCCTGGCCAGCGATCCCGCCGATCGTGCTCGACGCCTGGGACGCCCTCTCCGGCGACCCGCGTCCGCCGCAGGCCTGCCTCGTCAACTATTATGCGCCGGAGACTCGCATGGGCCTGCACCAGGATAAGGACGAAGCGGACTTTTCAGCGCCGGTCGTATCGCTGTCGCTCGGCGACGAGGCGCTGTTCCGCGTGGGCGGAACGAAGCGCAGCGATCCGACGCGCTCGTTTCGTCTCAGGTCCGGCGACGCCGTCGTTCTCGGCGGCGAGGCGAGGCTCGCCTTCCACGGCGTCGATCGGATCCTGAACGGCACGTCCGCCCTCCTCGCCGAGGGCGGACGCTTCAATCTCACGCTCAGGCGGGTGACGCCCGCGCCGATCAGTCCTTGACGGTGTAGGTGGCGTCGTCGAGGTTGCAGAGGTTGATCTTGCGCTCGTCCGTCACCGAATCGTCGTCATAGACGAGGCGCATGTCGAACTCGCAGATGCCGTTCGTGTTGCTGATGGTGATCGTCGCCTGCTTGCCCGAGTCGAGCACGTCCTGTCCGAGGATGTCCTCTTCCCAGCTGTCCGAATTGAGCGTGGAGACGTAGAGTTCCTTGATGGCGCCGCTCGTCTGGTTGTCGACCGTGAACACCAGGTCCTCGGCGAAGGCCGGCGCCGCCCACAGCACCGCCACTGTTGCGACGGCGACAAGCATCGATCTCAAGTACATGGAATCTCCCGAAAAGCCCGAGGCTGCGTTAGACGCGGGCCGGATTGCTGGCAAGCGGAAACGCTTCGACTTGCCCGGAAATGGTAAAGGCAATTCGCAGCGGGCCTTTGTCTGCTGGTCTAAGGCAGGTCGTTCGCGAACTCGCTCTTGCGAAACAGCGCATGCAGCGCAATTCCCGCCGCGGCGAAGGCTTCGGTCGCGCCCTCCTCGCGATCGACCACGGTGACGACGTGCTCGGCGACCGCACCCGCAGCGCGCAGCGCCGCCACCGCCTTCAGCGCCGAGCCGCCGGTCGTGGTGACGTCCTCGACCACGACGACTCGTTTTCCCGCCAGGCTCTCGCCTTCGGCAAGCCCCTCGATCAGGCTCTGCGTGCCGTGCTCCTTCGCCGCCTTGCGCACGAAGATCGCGGCGACCGGCCGGCCTGCCACCGCGCTCATCGCCGCCGCGACTGCCACGAGCGGCACCGCGCCCATCTCCAGTCCGCCGACCAGTTGGCCGCCGAGCGAGACGGTCTTCTCGGCCAGCGCCGCGCCGATCAGCCGCGCCCCTTCGGGATCGAGCATCGTCGGCTTCAGGTTGAAGTAGATCGTGCTCATCCGCCCGGAGGCGAGCTGGAACGCCCCCTTCTCACGAAAGGAGCGCCGCCTGATGATGTCCTGAAGTTTTTGCCGGTCCTGCATGCCGGCTAGGAATGGCAGCGCGACCGCCGGGTCAAGAGGCCGAAATGGCTTTCCCGTCCTGCATCGACCTGAAACTACATCGGTGCGGGCGTCATCCAGCCGACCATGCCGCCGCCCGGCTGCTTCAGCACCGCGATGCGGCCGATGCCCGGAACGTCGAACGGCTCGCGCATCACCGTCGCGCCGGCCTTCTTCGCCTTGGCGACGCGCTTGTCCACGTCGTCGACCGCGATATAGGAGAACCAGTGCTCTGGCAGCTTCGCCATGTCGGTGCCGGTCGTGTCGAAGATGCCGCCGACCATCTTCTCGCCCGACCTCGCCATCCAGTAAGTACCGCCCTGCGGGTTCTTCATCCCGTCGAAGCTCCAGCCAAGCGTCTTCTTGTAGAACGCCTTGGCTGTCTTCACGTCGCCGGTCGCCAGCTCGTTCCAGTAGAACGTCCCATGTTCGGCCATCGCGCCCTCCCTGCATAAACGCGCACGCATGGTTGCGAGGCAGTGGCTGCGAAGCAAGAGACCGCGAGCGTCAACTTGCCGTGACCCCGCCGCGGGCGGGATCGGGTTTTCTCAGGCGCCGGGCGTAATCGTCTCGGCAGTCGCGGCGGCAGGCTTCGCCTCCGGCGCGGGGCCGCCCTTGGAGATGCCGACGAGCGCTGCGCGAAGCACCCGGTCGCCGATCTGGTAGCCCTCCTGCACGACCTCGACGACCGTGCCGGCCGGCTTGGCCGGGTCGGGTATCTCGAACATCGCCTGGTGGCGGTGCGGATCGAACCGCTCGCCGGTCGCGGCGATCCGGGTAATGCCGTTCCGCTCGAGCAGCCGCTCCATCTCGCGCTCGGTCACCTGCACGCCTTCGGACAGCGCCTTCAGCACATCGTCGCCCGATTCGAGCCGCTCCGCCGGCACGGCCTTCAGCGCGCGCCGCAGGTTGTCGCCGACCACCAGCATGTCGCCGGCGAATTTCGTCACCGCGTATTTCCGCGCATCCGTCAGCTCGCGCTCGGTGCGCTTGCGGAGGTTGTCCGTGTCGGCCGCGAGGCGGATGAGCCTTTCGGTCAGGTCGGCCTTTTCAGCCTCCAGCCGCTCGATCTCCGCCGCCGGGTCGGGCGGCGGCGGCGCATCCGGGTTCTCCCACCACGGGCTGGCGCCCTTCGCCTCGCCCGCGGACCTGGCGTCAGGCGCGGATTGGGCAGCGGGATCGGCGTCGGGGGCCGGGCTTTTCGGATCGTCCTCGATCATCATCATTCAGGTGGTGCGGTTTCAGTGCCGATATCGAGGCTCCGGCGCGGAAAATCAACCCATGCGGGGTCAGCGGCCGAGAAGCTGGGTGACGAGCTGCGCCGTATAGTTCACCGCCGGCACGACACGCGCGTAGTTGAGCCGCGTCGGGCCGATGACGCCGAGGACGCCCACCACCTTGTCGGCAGAGTCGCGGAACGGCGCCACCACGAGCGAGGAGCCGGAGAGCGAAAAGAGCTTGTTCTCCGAGCCGATAAAGATCCGCACCCCCTCGCCCTGCTCCGCCAGGCCCAGGATCTGCACGAGGTCCTTCTTGCTCTCCAGGTCGTCGAGCAGCAGCCGCACCCGCTCCAGATCCTCCAGCGCCTTCACGTCGCCGATCAGGTTCGACATGCCGCGCACAATGAGCGTGGCGGAATCGCCGCTCGTTCCCGACCAGGTGGCGACGCCGGCGTCGATCACCCGCTCGGTGAGCTTGTCGACCTCGTGGCGGCGGTCCTCGCGCTGCCGCTCGAGATCGAGCCGCGCCTCGGCGAGCGTCCTGCCGCGGAAATGGGCGTTCAGGTAGTTCGCAGCCTCGACCAGCGCCGAGGTCGGAAGCCCGCGCGGAATCTCGATGATGCGATTTTCCACGCCGCCGTTCTCGGCGACCAGCACGGCCAGCGCGCGCGTCGGCTCGATGCGCACGAACTCCACGTGCTTCACGCGGATGTCCTGCTTGGCGGCCACCACCACGCCGGCGCCGCGCGACAGCGCGGAGAGCATCTGCCCGGCGTCCGACAGCACCGCCTCCACCGAATTCAGGTTGCCGACGCTGTTCACCTCGTGGTCGATCCGCTGGCGCTCCTCCATCGAGAGGTCGCCGACCTCCATCAGCGTATCGATGAAGAAGCGCAGGCCGAAATCGGTCGGCAGCCGGCCGGCGCTCGTGTGCGGGGCGTAGATCAGCCCCATGTCCTCCAGGTCCGCCATGACGTTGCGGACCGAGGCGGGGGAGAGCGTCGTGGCGAGGATGCGGCTGACATTGCGCGAGCCGACGGGTTCGCCCGTCGCGAGATACGAGTCCACGATGCGCCGGAATATTTCGCGCGAGCGGTTGTCGAGAGCGGCTAGCCCATCGGCGCGCATGGCGTTCGCAATCCTCTCAAACTGGCCCTCCGGCGGACTTTTCCTCCGGCTTCGGATATCGAGACCGGCCGCTCCAATGACAAGTCTCCGCTTTACCGCCGACTTTCGCCAGCTTAACACGCCCGCTCAAGCCCTGAAGTCCCCGGAATCCGCAATGCGACCCTCAAAGCGAGCCCTCGACGAACTCCGCCCGGTCACGCTGGAGCGCGGCATCGCCAAGCACGCGGAAGGCTCGTGCCTGGTGCGCTTCGGCGACACGCACGTCATGTGCACGGCAAGCCTCGCAGAGCAGGTGCCAAGCTGGCTCCGCGGCGGCGGCAAGGGCTGGGTGACGGCCGAATACGGCATGCTGCCGCGCGCCACGCATGAGCGCATGCGCCGCGAGGCGACGCAGGGCCACCAGGGCGGCCGCACGCTGGAGATCCAGCGGCTCATCGGCCGCTCGCTGCGCGCCGTCGTCGACCTGAAGGCGCTCGGCGAGCGCCAGATCGCCATCGATTGCGACGTGCTGCAGGCGGACGGCGGCACGCGCACAGCCGCGATCACCGGCGCATGGGTGGCGCTCCACGACGCGCTCGCCTGGATGAAGATGCGCAACATGATCGGCGAGAACGTGCTGCGCGACCATGTCGCCGCCATCTCCTGCGGGCTGATCGCCGGCGCGCCGACGCTCGACCTCGACTACGCCGAGGATTCCGGCGCCGACACCGACGCGAATTTCGTCATGACCGGATCGGGCGGCATCGTGGAGATCCAGGGGACGGCCGAGGGCGCGCCCTTCAGCGAGGAGCAGTTCACGAGCCTGCTGGCGCTGGCGCGGCGGGGCATCGCGCGGCTCGTCGACCTGCAAAAGCTCGCCGTGCTTTGAATACGCGCATGGCGATCCGCCTGGCGCCCGGCCCGATCGTCGTGGCGAGCCACAATGCCGGGAAGGTCCGCGAGATCGTCGATCTCGTGAAGCCGTTCGGCATCCCGGTGAAATCGGCGGGCGAGCTCGGCCTGCCCGAGCCGGAGGAGACGGGGACCACGTTCGAGGCGAACGCGCTGCTGAAGGCGAGGGCCGCGGCCGGGACGGCGCGCCTCGTCGCGCTCGCCGACGATTCCGGTCTTGTCGTCGATGCGCTCGGCGGCGACCCGGGAATCTATTCGGCGCGCTGGGCGGGGCCGGCGAAGGATTTCGCATTCGCGATGCAGAAGGTCGAGGACGCGCTGCAAGCGAAGGGCGCAACGACGCCGGAGAGGCGCCGCGCGCATTTCATCGCGGTCCTGGCGCTCGCGCATCCGGATGGCGAGACCGAGACCTTCACCGGCCGCGTCGATGGCAGCCTCGTCTGGCCGCCGCGCGGCGACCAGGGCTTCGGCTATGACCCGATGTTCCTTCCCGACGGTCATGCGCGGACGTTCGGCGAGATGAGGGCGGAAGAGAAGCACGGCTGGCGTCCCGGACAGAGCGAGGCGCTGTCACACCGCGCGCGGGCGTTCCAGCTGCTTGCGCGGCGCCTTCTGGCCGAGCCATGAACCCGCAGATCGAAGTCCCGGAGAGCGCCACCGCCTTCGGCATCTACGTCCACTGGCCGTTCTGTGCGGCGAAGTGCCCCTACTGCGACTTCAACAGCCATGTCCGTCACCAGCCGCCGGACGAGGAGCGCTTTGCCGCCGCGCTGTCGCGCGAGCTTCGGCATTTCGCCGCGCTGACGCCCGGCCGCACGGTGACCTCCATCTTCCTCGGCGGCGGCACGCCTTCGCTGATGAAGCCGGCGACGGTGTCGACCGTGCTCGAAACGATCGCGAAACTGTGGTCCGTCACGCCCGATGCGGAAGTGACGCTCGAGGCCAATCCGGGAAGCGTCGAGGCGGAGCGCTTTCGCGGCTACCGCGCCGCCGGCGTCAACCGGCTGTCGCTCGGCGTGCAGGCGCTCGACGATCCGTCGCTGAAGGCGCTCGGGCGCATTCACAACGTGGCGGAGGCGCGCCGCGCCGTGGAGCTTGCGCGGGCCACGTTCCCCCGCCTCTCCTTCGACCTGATCTACGCGCGCTCCGGCCAGACGCTCGATGCGTGGCGGGCGGAACTTGAGACGGCGATCGGCATGGCCGCCGATCATCTCTCGCTCTACCAGCTCACGCTCGAGCCCGACACCACCTTCTTCCGCCTCGCACAGGCCGGCAAGCTCAGCGTGCCGGACCCCGATCTCGCCGCCGACTTCTATACGCTGACGCAGGAGATCGCCGGGGCGCACGGCCTGCCGGCCTACGAGATTTCCAACCACGCGAAGCCCGGCGCGGAATCGCGTCACAACCTCACCTACTGGCGCTACCGGGACTATGTCGGCGCGGGGCCCGGCGCGCAAGGGCGCATCACCCTCGACGGCACGAAGCGCGCCACGATGAGCGAGAAGCACCCGGAGAACTGGCTGGCGAAGGTCGAGGCGAGCGGCCACGGACTCGTCACCGACGAGGCGCTGACGCTGGAGGAGGCCGCCGACGAGATGCTGCTGATGGGGCTCCGCCTGCGCGAGGGCGTGCCGCGCGAGCGCTATCGCGAGATGAGCGGGCGCAGCTTCTCGCCGGCGCGGCTGGAATTCCTGCGCGAGCATGGGCTGATCGAATCCGCCAACGACGGACGCCTGCGGACCACGCTCGACGGCTGGCTGGTGCTCGATTCGGTCGTCGCCGACCTCGCGGCCTGAATTCGCCCCCGCCACAGGGGAACCATGATTATCCGGCTCAGTTGACCGCGTGGGCTGAGAAGCCCGTCCTCCCAATCCAGTCTGGAGTTCGACCGATGCCCAATTTCCTACGTTCCGCGCTCGTCGCGGGCCTCGCGCTCGCGCCGGCAGCGGCGCTCGCGCAATACATCATCCCGGAGCCGCCGCCCGTCGTGATGATGAATCCCGCCCCCTACCGTCCGCTCGGCGTGGAAGATGCGGCGCAGATCGCGATGATGCACGGCATGGCCGTCGTCCGGAAGGTCGACGTCCGCATGTGGGACGGCAATTTCAAGGTCAAGGGCGAGGACGTGACCGGCGAGGACATCGTGATGCGCATCGATCACGAGACCGGCCAGGTCCTCGAGATCGACGACTGATCGCGTCCGCTGCTCGCACCCGAAACGGCGAAGGGCCGCCCCTTGGGGCGGCCCTTCCATTGTCGGTCCGTGGTCGAAACTGCGACCGGTACCGGCCAGATCGAACGCTAGCCGGCGCGGATCCCGTCAGAGGCCCAAGACGTGGCAAGGATCCAGGTCCGCGAATTTCGTGACCGCGGGTAATGACAATGAGACACTGGATCACCTCCTTCCGAATTGTTTCAGGGAATCACAATCTGGAGGCTCGCCGCGATTCGCGCAAGCCGGGGAAAGCACAATTCCGCCTTCGCGGCAGGCGCTTTACGAACTCTAGAGCTACAGGCTGTTATGCAAAGCCTAGCCTCATTGTGATTGAGGCTGACCGTTCACATAGATTTTCTGTTGTTCCAGAATTTCGAAGCGAGTGACCAGCATATTCAAAAAAGCACGATCTGGACGAGCCAAGTTCAGAGAATACGCTCCAGAAATTACGCCATCATTTGAATTTGCGTCGGCGATCATGGCGTCGGCTTGGAAGCGTGCAGTCCATCAGAGCCCTGCAAAACCGACGCCTCTCGTCGAAAGCTCTACGCGCAAAAGGATGCTCTACAATATCACAGGCGCATCGCATTGCGAACATGGGATTTATGTAAAGGTACTCAATTCGATCGACAGTTGATGTTACCGGACGCAGCGGCTTCACTACAGCAATAGTTGCGCATGTCAATGCCGCTACTTTTCTGGGCTCGGTAAGGCTTCCTGGAGCCAAATAGAGGGCCTTGAAGGCATCTGTCAGCGCAAAATAAACTTCCGCAAGCACACCACCGATGCCTTGATGATAAGAAACATCAAGGTCCTGGAATGCCTCAGCTTGCCTTTGAACCTCTAGACGGCGAAGGAAGTAATCCGCACGCGCGGAAATCTCCGCAGTCGTCCTCCCAACGACTGGCACATTTCACCTCAGTGTGATGTGAGCGCTATGTTTGTAATCTGTCGCGCAACTCTTTGAAAAACTCAACCTCCGATTTTGACGTGTCAGCGTCGTGCAGGCTGGCCCGCTCAAGCCAGGTTGCTTCTTGCGACTTCAGCCCGTCGTTTTTGTCGCGCACGCTCATGTCAAGTTCAACGGCAACACCGTTGAAATCGATTTGGCCTGCGATTTTCACATCGGCCTCATCCGAGCTGCTCATTTGCTCTCCGATGGTCAAGAATCATAAGCGCCCCCACAGCGGGGGCGCCAAGCGCGAATCGCTAGTTACATAGCGCATCAAGAGTCAAGACGTAAATGATTGCATATTGCAAGGTCGCTGCGAAATTGCCTGCAACCCGTTGCAGAATTGTCCCAGAATTCGCCCGATCGCCTTAGCGGCGGCGGAAAGGCCGGCGCGGCGGCGCCTTGGCGCCGTTCGGATTCGGGGCGGAGGCGCGCTCGTCCTTGTGGCGGAATACGAGGCGGCCCTTTTCCAGATCGTAGGGCGACATCTCGACCGTCACCCGGTCGCCGGCGAGCGTCTTGATGCGGTGCTTCTTCATCCGGCCGGCGGTGTAGGCGACGATCGTGTGGCCGGTGTCGAGCTGCACGCGGAAGCGCGCGTCGGGCAGAAGCTCGGTTACGAGCCCTTCCAGGGTGATCAGCTCTTCCTTCGCCATCCGCTACCTTTTTGATGCGTTAAGCCACCGCCTCGCGGCGATGGCCATATAGCACAGACGGGACTTGGTGTCCGTCGTCAGAAGAACTCAGACCTGCTGCAGGTTCGAGGCGGCGTCCTTGCCGCTGCGGCGGTCGGTCTCAACGTCGAAGCCGATCTTCTGGCCCTCGACGAGGCCGCGCAGGCCAGCGCGCTCGAGCGCGGTCGCATGGACGAAGACATCCTTGCCGCCGTCGTCCGGCTGAATGAATCCAAAGCCCTTCTGGCTGTTGTAGAACTTAACGGTGCCCGTTCTCATGGTAGTTCCTTTTCATAACGGTCTGCACGTTGAACAGGCGCGCTTTCCTTGCGCCTGTCCGGCTCAGTCGATTTTGGAAGAGAGTTCTGAACGTGCGCCCGCAAGAGCGAAGGCGATACGGCCCAGGTCGTCCGGCCAAAGTCGATAGCGCGCTAGATGGACCTTT
>JBBQVL010000004.1:0-110713 GCA_038211615.1 Hyphomicrobiales bacterium | reverse complement strand
ACCCGCCGACTGTCGTGTGCGCCGCAAACCCTCTAGTAACTCCTGGGCCCCCCCCCCCCGCCAAAAGTGCAGACGCCCGGCGGGGGCGGGGGCCCACGGCCGGCTTGCGCATCAGGGCTTGTAGTTCGGGAAGAGCTGCTGGAACTCCTCCTCGCTCGGTGCGAACTGCAGCGGCGTGCCCTGGTCGTCGGCGTAGCGGAACACGACGATGTTCTCCGACCCCTCGGTCAAAGCCACCATCTTGCCGCCCTTGTAGACCAGCTTCTCATACTGGTCGGACGCCTGCATTCCCCACTTGTTGAAACCCTTGTCGCCGTTCCCGGACACGCCGAAATAGTGATAGGCGGCGGGGAACATGGCATCGCGGATTTTCTTGCGATCGAGGCTGCCGGCGAGGTTGATCGCGGTCGCCACGATCCACAGCGCGTCATAGAACGGAGGGCCGCCCCACGCATCCGTGTAGATGTGACCGTTCTCTTCCTCGAACTTCTTGCCGAAGGCGGCGGCGCGGATGCCGCCGGTGATGTAGTTGAGTCCCTTGATGCCTTCGATCAGCTGCGGCTCGAGCGTACCGTAGGCGCCCGGATTGTAGGAATAGGTGTTGCTGAAGTCGCCCATGCCGAGCTCGACGAGCTGGCGCTGGATGATCGGCGCGTCGCTGTCGTAGATGTCGGTCAGGATGGCGTCGGCGCCGAGGCCGACGACGCCCTGAAGCTCGGTGCGGAAATCGGTGGCCCCGGGCTGGTAGAGGAGAGCCGGCAGCCATTCGAGGCCGATTTCCTTCGCCCGCTGCTCGCTGACCTTCTGGCGGTCCTGGCCGATCGGATTGTTCTGGAAGATGCCGGTCAGCTTCTTCGCGTCGGGCTTGTCGGCCTTGACGAAGTCGACGAGCGCGACAGCCTGCTCGGCAATGCCGGCGGTGTTGAAGAGGTAGGGGCCGACAGTCTTCAACTCGTTCGTGGTGGCGTCTGTGACCCAGACGACGCCCTTCTCGTTCAGCACCTGGCCGACAGGCAGCGCGATCGAGCTCTGATAAGCGCCGATGGCCGCGGCAACGTTGTCGACGTCGGCGATCTTGTTGGCGGCCTCGACGCCTGACTTCGGCCGGCCTTCATCATCCTCGGCGACCAGAACGATCGGCCGGCCGAGCACGCCGCCCGCCTTGTTGACCTCCTCCACGGCAAGCTTGATCGCGGCAAGGCTGTCATTGCCGGCGACGGCGGCCGAGCCGGTGAGGCCGATGATGACGCCAATCTTCACCGGTTCCGCTTCCTGCGCCCGCGCCGACGTGGCCATTGGCAGTGCGGTGGCGGCGGCTGCGGCCGCGGCCCCTTTAAGCATCGAGCGACGCCCGACCAGTATGTTCTTGTCCAAGATGTTCATCGTCTGACTCCCCTTCCTGAGATCGTCGTCTGTTTCACGGGCTCGCCCCGCTTGGCAGCGTTGTCTCGCGGGCCCCGAGATAGGCCCCGCGGATTCTCTCGTCGGCCGCGATCGCGTGGGCGTCGCCCTCGAACGCGACCCGTCCGGTCACGAGCACGTAGGCGCGGCCGGAGATCGCGAGCGCGCGGTGCACATCCTGCTCGACGATGACGACGGCGACCCCTGTCGCGGCGATGGCCTTGATGTAGTCGAAGACTTCGTCGGCGCGCAGCGGCGAGAGCCCCGCCGACGGCTCGTCGAGGAAGAGAAGCGCCGGCGACACGATCAGCGCGCGCGCCATGGCGAGGAGCTGCCGCTCGCCTCCCGAGAGGGTCGCGGCGCGCTGATGGCGGCGCTCGGCGAGCAGCGGGAACAGCTCGAACATGCGCGCCTTGGCGTCGTTCCGTTCGGCGTGCTTCAGCCGGTAGCCTCCAATTTCGAGGTTTTCCGTGACGGTGAGCGGCTTGAAAGTGTTGAGGAGCTGCGGGACGTAGCCCATGCCGAGCGCGACGCGATCGGTAGGCCGCATCTCCCGCAGATCGCGATCGCGGAAGCGCACCTCGCCCTTGCTGGTGCGCACATAGCCGAGGATCGCCTTCACCAGCGTGGTCTTGCCGCAGCCGTTCGGGCCAAGGATGGTCACGATCTCGCCTGGCTCGACCTCCAGGTCTACGCCGTGGATGATCTCGTCGGAGCCGTAGCCGCAATGCAGCCCCGCCGTCCGCAGCAGGGCGTTCATTCGTTCACCGCCCGGCCGCGGCCGAGATAGGACGCGATGACCTGGTCGTCCTGCTGGATCGCATCGGGCGTGCCTTGAGCAATGACCGCGCCCGCTGCCAGCACGTACACGTGCTCGCAAAGCGCGCTCACGACCTGCATGTTGTGCTCGACGATCAGCAGCGTGATGCCCTCGCTCTTCCGCATCGCCACCAGCGCGTCGATGATCACGTTGATCAGCGAGGGATTGACGCCGGCGGTTGGCTCGTCGAGCAGGCAGAGCCTTGGCCTCGCCATCAGGATGCGGCCGAGATCGACGAGCTTGCGCTGGCCGCCGGACAGGTTGCCGACATATTCGTTGCCGACGCGCGTCAGGCCAAGCAGAGCGAGCACCTCGCGGGCGCGCACCAGGTTCTCGCGCTCGACGCGCAGCACGCGCGGGATCCGCAGCAGGGCGGCGGGAAGGTTGAGCTCGGTCTGGTTCTGCACCGCCGCCAGCAGATTCTGGATCGCGGTAAGGCGCTGGCCGCCCTCGGAATGCTGGAAGGTGCGGATGAGGCCAAGCCGCGCGATGGCGTGCGCCGGCCGATCATGGATGGTTGCGCCGAGGAATCGGACCGAGCCCCGGTCGCGTGTCTGAAAGCCCGTGATGATGTCGAAAAGCGTGCTCTTGCCCGATCCGTTCGGACCGATCAGCCCGACGATCTGACCTTCCGGCACACTGAGGCTTACGTCCTTAAGGGCCTTCAGCGCCGCGAACGACTTGGAGACGGATTCGACTTCGAGCAGGGTCGGGGAAAGATTTTTCCGGCGGTCGGGGTGCGATCCGGCAGCGTCACCAGACAAGGCGTCAGCGCTCAGAACCATGCGGACGGATGCTCCCTTCCCACAACAGACTTGCATGTGAGATCATGATTGTCCACAATTTGTCTACATTGCCTCGACCCTGAAGTGTGCAATGGAGATCAAAGGAGTGGCGCCTCGATTGTGGTCGTCGATTTGCGCGGTCGGCTGAATTTTCGGCGACCTCCGCTCCACTCAAATTGACACTCCGGCGGTGCCGGGTCAGCCTGTTCGAAGCGGCGGCTTCCGAGAGGACGCTCGCCAAAAGCTGGGAGGAGAGACATGAAGCGGTTTCTATTGATGACGACGCTCGCGGGGGTGGCCCTCGCAGGCGCAGCACCGGCGTTTGCCGATATGACAATCGGCACGGCAGGGCCGCTTTCCAACGCCGAGGCTCTGTTCGGAAATACCTGGCAGAACGGCATGCAGCTCGCGATCGACGAGGCCAATGCCGCCGGCGGCGTGAATGGACAGAAGCTCGTCCTTGTGCGTCAGGACGATCAGGGCGATCCCAAGCAGGGCACGCTGCTGGCGCAGAAGTTCTGCGATGACGATTCCATCGTCGCAGTGGTCGCCAACTTCAACAGCGGCGTCACCATCCCCTCCTCCGACGTGTACAATCGCTGCGGCATGCCGCAGGTCACCAACTCCTCGAACCCGAAGGTGACGGCGGCCGGCTACCAGAATCTCTTCCGGCCGATCGCCAACGACTTCATGCAGGGCGGCGCACCGGCCGACTATGCGCTGCAGACGCTGGGCGCCAAGACGGCCGCGATCGTCCACGACAAGCAGGCGTTCGGGGAAGGCGTCGCGACGGTGTTCAAGGAGACGTTTGAGAAGGGCGGCGGCAAGGTCACGTCCTATTCCGGCGTCACCGCCACCGATGTCGACTTCTCGGCGGTCATCACGCAGCTCAAGACGGAGAACCCGGACGTCGTCTATTACGGCGGCACAATGCCGGGCGTCGGCCTTTTCCTGAAGCAGCTCCGTGAGCTTGGCCTGAAGAGCACGTTCTTCGCGGCGGATCCCGCCTTCCTGCCCGACCTCATCACCACCGCGGGTACCGCAAACGCGGCAGGCGCGGTCGTCTCCTTCCAGGCGCCTCCCTATGACGCCAATCCGAAGCTGAAGAAGTTCAGCGAAGACTACAGGAAGGCGTTCAACGAAGAGCCCGGCCCTTACTCAGCCTACGGCTATAACGAGGCTTCGGTCATCATCGAGGCCATGAAGCGGGCCGGCGCCGACGTGACGCGCGAAAGCATCGTCAAGGAGCTCCACAACACGAAGCTCGACGGCCTGATGGGCCAGGTCGAATTCGACGACAAGGGCGAACTGAAGCAGCCCACGCTCTTCCTCTACAAGGTCGAAGGCGACGGATTCGTGCTCGAATGGCCGAAGAGCTGACCGAAACGGGTCGCTCGCCGGAAAATCGGGGCGGCGCGCTCGGGCGCGCCGTCTCTTCCCGTCAGCAGCCGGTCGGTTCGGCCGGGGCGCCTTCATGACGGGGTTCCTGGTCCAGCAGCTCGTCAACGCGCTGACCATCGGCGCGATCTACGCTCTGATCGCGCTTGGCTACACCATGGTCTACGGCGTGCTCCGCCTGATCAATTTCGCCCACAGCGAGATGTTCATGGTCGGGGGGCACGTCGCCTTCTTCCTTCTTGCCGCGACGGCGAGCCTTGCGGGCGGTGCGCTCGGCGTGCTCGTGGTCTTCGCCATTTTCGTCGTGACCTTCATCGCCGTCGGCCTCCTCGGCGTCGGAATCGAAGCGACGGCCTACCGCCCGCTGCGCCGCTCCTCGCGGCTCGCGCCGATGCTGAGCGCGCTCGGCGTCGCCATCATCCTGCAGAACGTGGTGATGCTCTTCGTCAGCCGCCGGCCGCTGCCCTTCCCGGCGTTCGTGCCGGCGGTTTCGTTCGATGTCTTCGGCGCGATCGTCACCCTGAACCAGATCTTCATCGTCGTCTTCGCCGTTGCCCTCATGCTCGGCCTCGCCTGGTTCGTGAACGCGACGACGCTTGGAATCAGGATCCGCGCGGTATCGGAGAACATGCAGACAGCGCGGCTGCTTGGCATCAACGTGAACAGGCCGATCAGCCTCATCTTCTTCATCGGCCCGGGCCTCGGCGCGATCGCCGGGATCCTCTACTCCGGCTATTACGGGATCGTCGTCTTCAGCATGGGCTTCATCGTCGGCCTGAAGGCGTTCATCGCCGCGATCCTCGGCGGCATTGGAAGCATCCCCGGCGCCATGCTCGGGGGATTCGCGCTCGGCCTCCTGGAGACCTTCGGCGCCGGCCTGCTGCCGAAGCTGACGCACGGGTTCATCGGCTCCGAGTACCGCGACATCTTCGCATTTTCAGTGCTGGTGGTCGTGCTCATCTTCCGCCCGGCGGGGTTCCTCGGCGAGACCGTCACGGAAGAGGGCATGGTGTACAAGCGTGACTTCTGAGACCGGCGCCACGACGCCTTTCCTGCCCGCCGCGAAGTCGCGGGCCGGCCGCCTCCGTGCCGTCGCGATCGTCGCAATTGCCCTCGCGCTCCTTCTCTACGGAGTGCCGGGCCTGCCGACCTACTATGTGCGCGTGATCGACATGGTGCTGATCTACGTGCTGCTCGGCGTCGGGCTCAACATGGTCGTCGGCTATGCCGGGCTGCTGGACCTCGGCTACGTCGCCTTCTACGCGATCGGCGCCTACACCTACGCCATTCTCGCCAGCGGCCAGTTCGACATCCACCTGCCCTTCTCGCTGCTGCTTGTCGTCGGAGGCGGGCTCGCGGGCCTTGCCGGCGTGCTGCTCGGCATTCCGGTTCTGCGCCTGCGCGGCGACTACCTCGCGATCGTCACGCTGGGCTTCGGCGAGATCGTCCGCCTGTTCATGAACAATCTCGGCTGGATGACGAACGGGCCGCAGGGCATATCCCGCATCGACGAGCCGCATCTCTTCGGAATGGGCCTCAACTCCCCGCGCGATTTCTTCTTCCTTCTCCTGCCGTTTGTCGTCGCGGCGCTGACCATCGCCTGGCGGCTGGAATGCTCCATTCTCGGGCTCGGCTGGGCCGCCATTCGCGAGGACCAGGACGCGGCGCGCGGGATCGGCATCGACACGACCGTCGCGAAGCTGCTCGCCTTCGGCCTGTCCGCCACTTTCGGCGGCGTCGCCGGCGTCATATTCGCGGCGCTGCAGCGTTTCGTCGATCCGGTCAGCTTCAGTTTCTGGGAATCCCTGACCATCGTCCTCATCATCGTGATCGGCGGCCTCGGCAACCTCGTCGGCATCGTCGTCGGCGCCGCCGTCCTGATTGTGGTGCCGGAGCTGCTGCGGGAATATTCCGAGTACCGGATGCTGCTTTACGGCTGCGCTCTTGTCCTGATCATCCTCCTGCGCCCCCGCGGGCTCATCGAAAGACGCTACAATCCCGCCTGGCTCATGCGCACCCTGGGCTGGCGATGATCCTCGACTTCGAAGCGGTAACCAAGCGGTTCGGGGCGCTTCTCGCGGTCGACGCTTTGAGCCTGTCGTTCCGGCCGGGCATCATCACCTCCGTCATCGGCCCGAACGGGGCTGGCAAGTCGACGCTGATCAACATGTGCGCCGGCTCCTACAAGGTGACGAGCGGCCGCATCCTGCTCGATGGGGTGGAATTGCAGGGGTTGAAGAAGCACCAGATCGCGCGGCAGGGCGTCGCCCGCACCTACCAGAACATCCGCCTCTTCGATGGGATGACGGTGCTGCAGAATCTCGAGGTCTGCCTCTTCCCGGAGCTCTTCGGCAAGACGCTCGTGGAGGTGCTGGTGCCAGGCGCATCGCGTGCGATGAAGGAGAAGCGGATCGCGCGCTGCATGGCCGTGCTTGAGCATTTCGGCCTCGAGGGGCATGCGGGCGAGTTCGCCGCCGACCTTTCCTACGGGAACCAGAAGCTCCTGGAGATCGCGCGCGCGACGATCCTGCGTCCGCGGGTCCTCATGCTCGACGAGCCCGCCGCCGGCCTGAACCACGGCGAGACGGACCGGCTGAAGCAGACGCTCCGCGCGCTGGCGCGGCCCGACCTCATCATGATCGTCGTCGAGCATGACATGAGCCTCGTCATGTCGCTCTCCGACCACATCTTCGTCCTGCACCAGGGCAGGCTGCTCTTCGAGGGCAGCCCGGCGGCCGTGCAGAGCAACCTTGCCGTGCAGGAGGCATACCTTGGCAGTCCCGGTGAGATCGACGACCTCCGAGAAGCTGCTCGAAATCGATCGAATCGAGTCCGGATACGGGCGCACACGGATATTGAAAGGCGTCGACCTGACGCTGCATGACGGTGAGATCGTCGCCATCGTCGGCCCCAACGGCGCGGGCAAGACCACCTTGCTCAACACGATCAGCGGGCTGACGACCGTGCATGCCGGCGAAATCCGCTTTGACGGCGAAACGATCACCGCGATGCCGGCGCACCGCATCACGCGCCGCGGCATCGGTCATTGTCCGGAGGGTCGGCGGATCTTCCAGCGGTTGACGGTAGAGGAGAACCTCGTCGCCGGTTACATTCCCGGGCGGGGGCGCAGCTATGCCGAGCTGCGCGACCAGGCGTTCGCGCTCTTTCCCATCCTGACGGAGCGGCGCGCCACCCCCGCGAGCGGCCTTTCGGGCGGGCAGCAGCAGATGCTTGCCGTCGCCCGCAGCCTGATGGCGCAGCCGCGCCTTCTCCTGCTCGACGAGCCGTCGCTCGGCCTTGCGCCGCGTGTCGTCAACCAGATCCTGGCGATCGTGCTCAAGCTTGCCGAATCGGGCGTGAGCATCGTGCTGGTCGAGCAGAACGTGAACTTCGCGCTGGAGATCTGCGACTACGCCTATGTGCTCGAGGACGGATACGCGACGATGTCGGGGCCGGGCGCCAAGCTCCTCGCCGATCCGCAGCTGCGCCAAGCCTACCTGCCGAAAGTCTGAGGCCAAGGAGCGGAGATGAGCGACGAACAGGCGCAATCGCAACCGGGCCGGCGCGGCGAGGTTCTCGTCGTGCAGCCCGGCGAGGGATCGAGCTTCTGGCAGCCAGTCCCCGCCAACGGCTTCATCGACGTCATCGTCGCGCCGGGCAGTGTCGCGATGGAGCATCCGATCGGTCTCGGGACACAGGTGGTTCCTCCCGGCTGCCATGTTCGCGAGCACGCCCACGACCGCAACGAGGAGGTGATCCATGTGCTGCGCGGCATCGGGAGGGCGGTGATCGACGGCGTCGACGTTCCGCTCGTTCCGGGCACTACGCTCTTCCTCGGCAAGAACCGGCGGCACATGCTGATCAACGAGGGCGAGGAGGAGATCGCCTGGATATGGCTGATCGTGCCGAACGGCCTGGAGGATTTCTTCAGCCAGATCGGAAGGCCGCGCCAGCCCGGGGAACACACTCCGGCGCCGTTCCCGCGGCCGGCCGACGTGCTGGCGATCGAGCAACGCACGGTGTTCGCACCGCCCCCGTCCGACCCGCGGAAGCCCTGATGGCGGAGGTCGTCGTCATCGGCGCCGGCATCGTCGGCCTTTCCGCGGCGTATTTCCTGCTCGCCGACGGGCATCGCGTCACCGTGCTCGACCGCGACCCGGCGGGCGACAAGGCATCCTTCGGCAATGCCGGCGGAATCGGCATCAGCGAGATCGTGCCGGCCTCGGCGCCGGGGCTTGTCTGGCGCATCCCCGGCTGGCTGTTCGATCCGCTAGGCCCGCTTTCGCTGCGTATCGGCCATCTCCCTGCGCTCACTCCCTGGCTCTGGCGCTTTCTGCGATCCGGAAGCCCGCCGGAGATGCTGCGGATCACGGCCGCGCTCGCCGCACTCACGCGCCCCGCCTACGACGACCTCGTGCCGATGCTCTCCGCGCTCGGCCTGTCCGGCGACCTGCACCCGGTGGGGGCGATGTCGGTCTACGAGACCAGCGAGGGCTTTCGCCGCGACCGGGCGGAGTGGGACCTGAAGCGGCGCTTCGGAATCGTGGCGGACGAACTCACGGGCAACGAGGCGCGCGAGCGCGAGCCGGCGCTCGGTCCGATCGTGAAGCACGCGATCGACACGCCCGGCTGGGCGCATGTCTCCGACCCGAAGCGGATCGTCGATGTGCTCAGGAACCGGCTTGCCGCCCGCGGCGTGCGGATCGCGACGGGCGAGGTGGCCGGCGTCGATTCCGGCGCTGTGCATGTGGTTGGGGGACAGCGGGTGCCTTTCGAGGCGCTGGTCGTGGCGGCGGGCGCATGGTCGGGACGAGTCGCCAGGATGCTCGGCGACAAGGCGCTGGTCGAGAGCGAGCGCGGCTACAACGCGACCCTTCCGGATCCGCATGTCGCGCTGCGGGCGGAGGTCATCTTCTCAGAGCGGAAATTCGTGGCGACGCCGCTGGAGATGGGGCTGCGGATCGGAGGCGCGGCGGAATTCGCCGGCCTCGAGGCGCCGCCGAACTACGCGCGCAGCAAGGCGCTGGTCACCCTCGCCGCGCGCTACTTTCCCGGGCTCGACCCGGCGGGCGGCGTCAACTGGATGGGCCATCGTCCGACCACTCCGGACTCGCTGCCGGTGATTGGCCCCTCGCCGCGCCGCAGCAACGTCTTCTACGCCTTCGGCCACGGCCATACCGGACTGACCGTCGGCCCGACGACCGGGAGGCTGATTGCCGAGCTTGTGTCCGGCCGGCGACCGTCCATCGACCTGTCGCCTTTCAGCATCGCGCGGTTCGACTGAGCGCGCGCAGGGAGCTTCACCATGCATCCGCACACCTTCTTCTGCGTCGACGCTCACACCTGCGGAAATCCTGTCCGCGTGGTCGCCGGCGGCGCGCCGATACTTCCGAATGTCGGTATGGCCGAGAAGCGCCAGATATTCATGGCCGAGCACGACTGGGTGCGCCGCGCCCTGATGTTCGAGCCGCGCGGCCACGACCTCATGTCCGGCACGATCCTCTACCCCTCCTCGCGCGACGACTGCGACGTGGGCGTGCTCTTCATCGAGGTGAGCGGCTGCCTGCCGATGTGCGGCCACGGCACGATCGGCACGGTCACGGTGGCGCTCGAGGAGGGCCTTGTCACGCCGCGCACGGAGGGTCGGCTCGCGCTGGAAGTGCCGGCAGGCCGCGTCGAGGTCGAATACAGGCGGGAGGGCCGCTTCGTCGAGGAGGTGCGGATCTTCAACGTCGCGAGCTACCTGCATGCGGCTGACGTCGCGGTCGAGGTGCCGGGCCTCGGCCGCCTCGTCGTCGACGTGGCGTATGGCGGAAACTACTATGCCATCATCGAGCCGCAGGCCGCGTGGACCGGGCTCGACGGCATGAGCGCCGGCGACATCCAGCGCCTGAGCCCGATGGTCCGGTCAGCGGTGCAGGCGGCGCTCTCTCCCGTGCACCCGGAGGACGATCGCATCGCGGGCGTGAGCCACGTCATGTGGTGCGACAGGCCGAAGCACCCCGAGGCGCATGCCCGCAACGCGGTGTTCTACGGCGAGAAGGGTATCGACCGCTCCCCCTGCGGAACCGGATCGTCGGCACGCGTCGCGCAGCGCGTCGCCCGCGGGAAGCTCGCTGTCGGCGAGAACTTCGTCCACGAAAGCATCATCGGAACTCTGTTTCACTGCCGGGTGGAAAGCGCCACGACGGTCGGAAAATATGACGCCATCCGTCCAAGCGTTGGCGGATGGGCGCGCGTCATCGGGCACAACACGATCTACGTCGACGAGCGCGACCCACTCGCGTTCGGCTTCCAGCTCGCCTGATCCGCATGCCGGTTCTCCCGCTCCTCGCCGACCTGGCCGCGCCGGGGCTGCGGCCCACGGCGGAGCTGCTCGCCGAGGGGCGATCCCAGGCGCGCGACTGGCGCGTTGGCGGCAACCGCTTCCTCGAGGAGGCCAACGTCGCCTCGGAGGCTGAATACAAGCGCCGCGCCGTTACCGCCGGGCGCATCATGCAGCACGCCCATATCGGATTCCGCAGCGTGGAGCGCACATGCGAGGCGATCGCCGAAGTGCACCGCGCCTGCGCCGAAGCCGGAGCCACGATCGACCGCTTCGGCGTGACGCTCGACTGGTCGATGGGCTACCCGGCAGCGCTGCGCGCCGAGCGACCGCGGGGTACCGGAATCGTGCTCGGCGGCCCGGAGGATTTCGGCCGCATCACCAACGCCGCACCGGCGGCGGCGCATTTCGGTGACTTCATGATGGGACTGCCGGGCGCGGTGGAGAACACGAGGGCAGCGCTTGCCGCCGGAGCCACCGCAATCGGCAATCTCGGCCAGTATTTCACATTCCGCCTCCCCTATTGGGACGACGATGTCGCGACCACCGAGGCGACCCTGATCGCGCTCGGCCTGATCGCAGCGCAGGACGTGGAAGTGCTCGTCCATTCCAACCTCGACGATGGCTTCGCCGGCCTTTTCGCGGATACGAGCTCAGCGCTCGGCATGGTGCTCGTCGAAAAATACGTCGTCGAGGAACTGGTGGGCGCCCGGCTTTCGCATTGCTACGGACACCATTTCACGGCGCCTCTCCTCCGGCTCGCCTTCCACCGGGCGCTGGCGACGGTGAGCGACACCCCGGGCACCATGATCTTCGGCAACACGGTGAGCTATCGCGCGGGGCCCGCAGGCAACTACGCGAGCCTTGCGAGCTATCTGCAGGCGGACATCTGGGCGCTGCTGCGCGACGGCACCGGCCATGCGATCAACCCGGTGCCGGTCACCGAGAACGAGCGCATCCCCGACGTGGACGAGATCATCGCCGCGCAGCTCTTCGCGGCGCGAATGATCGAGCACGCCTTCGCTGCACGTGACGTGCTCGACTGGGAGAAAGTCGACGCGGTTTCCTCGAAGCTTGTCGAAGGCGGCCGTCGCTTCGCGCAAAACCTGCTCGCCGGGCTGGCGGAGCACGGTGTCGACGTGTCCGACGCGGGCGCATTGCTGATCGCGCTCCGGCGGATCGGACCGCAGCGCCTGGAGGCGCAATTCGGAGCGGGGTCGCTCGACGCCACCGGCTGGGGCGGGCGCCGCGCGCTCGTGCTGGCGGAATGGGTCGAGGAGCTGGAGGCCGCGGCCGGAGCGTGGGTCGCCCGGCTCGACGCGGGGCTGGTCGCCCGGATCGCGGCGCGGCAGCTCAAGGCCTGCGTCGCGACGACCGACGTCCATCAGCACGGCAAGGCTCTCGTCGAGCGCGGGCTCGCGAAGCTCGGCGTGGAAATTGCCGACGGCGGCGTCTCCGTCGATCCCGAAAGGCTGGTGGAGACGGCGGCGGACCAGAGCGCCGATCTGATCGCCATCAGCACCTACAACGGCATCGCCCTGCGCTATGCCACCGACGTCATCCGCTGCCTCGAGCGCGCCGGCCTCGCAATCCCCGTCTCGATCGGCGGCCGCCTCAACCAGATCCCGGACGATTCGAATTCCGGACTGCCGGTCGACGTGACCGCCGAGATCCGCGCGCTGGGCGTCATCCCCTGCGCCTCGCTCGACTCCCTGGTCCCGCTGCTTGAGCGGCTGGCCGGGACCCCGCATCCGAAACACGCAGCATCAGGATAGGAAAGCATCATGCGTTTCAGTCGAATGATCGACGTCGTCGGCGTCCATGTCGCGGGCGAGTTGAACGAGGTCATCACAGGCGGCGTTCTCGACGTGCCCGGCCGAACGGTGTTCGAGAAGATGCGCTATCTCGAAACCAAGGCCGACTGGCTGCGCCTGTTCCTGCTGCAGGAGCCGCGCGGGCGCATCACCCAGTGCGTCAATCTGGTGGTGCCCGCCACCGATCCGCGGGCGGACGCCGGCTTCATCATCATCGAGTCCGACTATTACGTGCCGATGTCGGGCAGCAACACGATCTGCACCGTCACCGCGCTTCTCGAAACCGGCATGATCCCGATGACCGAGCCAGTCACCAAGCTGATGCTCGAGGCGCCCGCGGGCCTCGTTTCGGTGACGGCCGAATGCCGGGACGGGAAATGCAGGAGCGTCACTTTCGAGAATGTGCCGGCCTTCGTCTTCGCGCTCGACCGCAACGTGGAGGTCGCGGGAATCGGGACGGTGAAGGTCGACGTCGCCTATGGCGGGATGATCTATGCGCTGGTCGACGGGCCCGCGATCGGCTTCGACGTTGTCGCATCGGAGGCCGCCGCGCTGGTCGAGGTCGGCGAGCGCATCAAGGCGGCCGCGGCCGAGCAGATCCCTGCCATCCACCCCGAGAACCCCGAGATTCACACCATCAACCAGACCCTTTTCGCCGCTCCGGTTCGCGATGCGCCGGAGGGCAAGCGCTCGCGCAACGCCGTGGTCGTGTCGCCCGGACGCCTCGACCGCTCGCCGTGCGGCACCGGCACCAGCGCGCGGCTCGCCATAATGCACGCGCGCGGCCAGATCGCGGTCGGCGAGAAATTCGTGCACGAATCGCTGCTCGGAACCGAGTTCATCGGCGAGGTGCGCGGCACGGCGACGGTCGGCGGCAAGCCTGCCATCATTCCGGCCATCACCGGCAGCGCCTGGATCACCGCCTTCCACCAGTATGTGCTCGATCCCTCCGATCCGTTCCCCTCCGGTTTCCGGCTGGGCGACACCTGGCCAGGAGAGCCCGTGAAGGGCAGGACGCCGGTCGCCTGACCGCGCCCCTGAACGAAAGAGAGCGGCCCCGATGGTTCGGGGCCGCTCCTGGCACTCCAACCTGTGCCGGTCAGCGAAGCTGGATCCAGATCGCCTTCGTCTCGGTGTACTGGTCATGCGCCATCAGCGACTTGTCCTTGCCGCCGAAGCCCGATTCCTTGTACCCGCCGAAGGGCACGGCGAAGTCGCCCTCCGAGTAGCAATTGATCGAGACCGTGCCGGCGCGAAGCGCCTTCGCCACCTTGTGCGCCACGTTCAGGTCGTTGGTGTAGACCGACGAGGCAAGGCCGTAGCTCGTGTCGTTGGCCATCTTCACCGCCTCCTCGGCATCCTTGAAGGTGATGACCGAGAGCACCGGCCCGAAAATCTCCTCGCGCGCGATGCGCATGGAGTTGGATACGCCGTCGAATACCGTCGGCTCGACGAAGTAGCCGCCGCTCTCCGCGAGGACGCGGTTTCCGCCGAGCGCAACGTTCGCGCCCTCCTTCCTGCCGATGTCGATGTAGGAGAGCACCTTGTCGAGGTGGCGCTCCTCGATCAGGGCGCCGACCTTCGTCTCCTTCTTCAGCGGGTCGCCCACCGGCCAGCTCTTGAAGGTCGGCAGGATCTTCTCCAGCACGCGGTCCTTGACGTCCTCATGGACGATCAGGCGCGAGCTCGCGCTGCAATTCTCACCCTGGCAGAACAGGATGCCCGAGGCGATCTGGTCGGCCACCATCTGCGTGTCGGTC
The DNA here is from genome assembly GCA_038211615.1 of Hyphomicrobiales bacterium. Classification (GTDB taxonomy): domain Bacteria; phylum Pseudomonadota; class Alphaproteobacteria; order Rhizobiales; family Afifellaceae; genus DASWJZ01. Next base: position 96,410 of record JBBQVL010000004.1, on the reverse strand, counting down.
ACGTCGGCCATCACGATGGCCGGGCTCTTGCCGCCGCACTCCAGCACGATCCGCTTCATGTTGGACTCGGCGGAATATTTCAGGAAGTAGCGTCCGACCTCGCCCGAGCCGGTGAAGCTCACGCAGTCGATATCCATGTGGCGGCCGATTCGCTGGCCGGCGGTCTCGCCGAAACCCGGCACGACGTTGAAGACACCCTCGGGGATGCCGGCCTCGGCGGCGAGCGCCGCGAGGCGCAGCGTCGTCAGCGGCGTCTGTTCCGCCGGCTTGATGACGAGGGAATTGCCGCCAGCGAGCGCCGGGGCAATCTTCCACATCGCGACGAAGAGCGGAAAATTCCACGGCAGCACGGTGCCGACCACGCCCACTGGCTCGCGCACGACCATCGAGACGACGTCACGCTGCGTCGGAGTGACCTGATCGTAGATCTTGTCGATCGCCTCCGCGTGCCAGCGGAGCGTCTCGATGGTGTCCGGCAGGTCGACCGCGAGGGCGTCGCTGATCGGCTTGCCGCTGTCCTGCGTCTCCATCAGTGCGAGTTCGGTCAGGTTCTGCTCGATCAGGTCGGCGAAGCGCAGCAGCACCTTCTTGCGCTGGCGCGGCGCCATGCCGGACCACGTGCCCGCCTCGAACGAGCGGCGCGCCGCCGCGACCGCGAGATCGATGTCGGCGACGTCACCCTCGGTGACGTTCGCCAGAACCTTTCCGGTCGCCGGATTCAGCGTCTCGAAGGTCTTGCCTGATTGGGACGGGACGAACTTGCCGTCGATGAAGGCCCTCGTCTCATAGCTGAGCTTGCTTGCGCCCTTGTGGAAGTCGGTGTCGACACGCGTCATCGCTTTGGTCCTCTCTCACGTCCGTGTTTGCTCGGGAACCGCTCGCCCGGCCCGGCATGTGCCGTCAGCCGTCAGCGGCCCCGCCTCAAGATTTCATCCGCTCAAGCGGCGGGCCGCGGCTCGCCCTCCACCACGCGGAGATGCTCGGGGTTGGCGACGACGCCGACCATGCTGCCTGCCGTCACGGTGCTGCGCCCCGTCACGAGCACGAAATGCGTGTCCCCCACGCGGAGGTGGATGTTCGTCGTCTGGCCGAGCGGCTCGACGATCTCGACCTCGGCCTCGACGCAGTTCGCCGACCCGGACGCGCACACCGTCAGGTGTTCCGGGCGCACGCCGAGGAAAAACGGCACGCCGCGCGCCGCAAGGTCGATCGCGCCCGTGCGCTGCGCCTCGGGCAGCAGGTCGGCGAAGGGCTGCAGGCTGCTGGTGACGCGGCCATCGCGGGAGAGCGTCGCCGGGATCAGGTTCATCGGCGGGGACCCGATGAACTGCGCCACGAATTTCGTGCGCGGATTGTCGTAAACCTGCAGCGGCGCGCCCACCTGGATCATGTCGCCCCTGTGCATGATGCCGATCCGGTCGGCCATCGACATGGCCTCAACCTGGTCATGCGTGACGTAGACCGTGGTGATCCCGAGATTGGCGACGAGCTGCCGGATCTCGGTCCGCATCGTCGCCCGCAGCGCCGCATCGAGATTGGAAAGCGGCTCGTCCATCAGGAAGACATGCGGCGAGCGCACCAGCGCCCTGGCCAGCGAAACGCGCTGCCGCTGTCCGCCGCTGATCTTGCCGGGCTTGCGCTGCAGCAGGTCGCCGATGCCGAGCCGCTCGGCGGTATCGAGGATCTTTCCGCGGCGCTCCGGTTTCGGGACCTTGCGGACCTTCAGCGGGAATTCGATGTTCTGGTAGACGGTCATGTTGGGGTAGAGGCCGTAATCCTGGAACACCATGGCGATGTCGCGGTGCCGCGGCTCGGCATAGGTGACGTCGCGGCCGTGGATGGACACTTGGCCGGCGCTCGGCACGTCGAGGCCCGCGATCATCCTGAGCGTCGTGCTCTTGCCGCAACCGGAAGGCCCGAGGAGCACGAAGAACTCGCCGTCGGCGATCTCGATGTCGAGCGAGCGCACCGCGACGTGGCTGCCGAAGCGCTTGGACAGGCCCTTTACCTTGATGCTCATCCGGTCAGCCCTTCACCGCGCCGAGCGTCAGTCCGCGCACCAGATAGCGTTGCGCCGACAGCACGAGAAGAATCACCGGCAGCGACATCACGACGGCCGCGGCCGACGACAGACCCCAGGAGATCGCCTTGGGCTTGATCGCATTGGCGGCGAGCACCGGAAGGGTTTTTGCGTGCGAGGAGGTAAGCATGCTGGCGAACAGGTACTCGTTCCATGAGAACATGAAGATGATGACGAGGACGGCCGCGAGACCCGGTACGACAAGCGGCAGCGTGATGCGGAAGAAGACCTCGTAGCGCCCGCAGCCGTCGATCATCGCGGCCTCCTCGATCGACTTCGGCACATCCTGGATGAACACCCGCATCACCCAGACGACGAACGGCAGGCCATTCAGGGCATAGATGGCGATCAGCAGCCACGGCGTGTCGAAGACCCCGAGGCTTCGCGCGATGATGAAGAGCGGAATGACGCTGACGATGGCGGGCATCATGCGGATGGAGAGAACCTGGAGGGCGACGTTCTCCTTGCCCCTGAAGGAGAAGCGGGCGAGCGCATAGGCCGCCATCGTCCCCATGATCATCGCAAGCAGGGTGGAGATGCAGACGACGAAGGCGCTGTTCAGGAGCGCGTCGAACGCCTTCAGCTTGCCGAACAGCTCCTCGAAGTTCGCGGCTGTGGGTGTGAAAATCCACATCGGCGGATAGGCGGAGATGTCCGCCTCCGACTTCACAGACGACAGCGCGATCCACACCAGCGGAAGCGCGAAGAATGCCGTGGCGAGTATCGCCAGCACGTAGGCGCCCGCCGCTCCCGCGGCGCGCCGGGTAAATCGCGCGGCGCGCGATGGAGCGGCCCCGTGCGCGGCCGAGTACACCGTCATGCGGGCTCCTTTTCCGAGGCGAGGCGCAGGAAGCCGGTGAGCTTCACATAGACGAGCACGACGATCAGGATCGCCAGCAGCATGAGCCAGGAGAGCGCCGACCCGTAGCCGAGGTTGAAGAACTGGAAGTTGACGCGCTGCAGGTAGATGCTCGCGAGGTCGGTGGCGAAGTCCGGTCCGCCGCGGGTCAGGATGTAGACAGTGTCATAGGTGCGCGCCGCGTCGATGATGCGGAGCAGTGTCGCGATGATGATCACCGGGCGCAGCATCGGCAGCGTGATGTTGAAGAACACGCGGAATGCGCCGGCTCCGTCGATGGCCGCAGCCTCGAACGGGCTCGCCGGCAGGCCGCGCAGCCCCGCCAGCACGATGATGAACAGGAACGGCGTCCACTCCCACACATCCACGAGCAGGATGGAGGCAAACGCCGACGCGCTTGAGCCGATCCAGGGCTGCGGGTCGATGTCGAGGATCGACAGAAGGAAGTTCAGCAGGCCGTGCTCGGCATTCATCATGGTGCGCCAGATGATGCCGACGGCGATCGGCGTGACGAGCATCGGAACGAGCACGATAGTGCGCAGGATGAGAAAGCCCGGAAGCTGCTTGTTGAAAAGGAGCGCGAGCAGGATCGCGAGCAGGAGGGACAGCCCGACGCTGAGCACGGTGAATATCCCGGTCAGCAGCAGCGAATGCCAGAACTGCCCGTCGGAGAGGGCGGTGACGTAGTTCTCGAGGCCGATCCAAGCCCCCTCGCGCCCCTGCACCGGGTTGTAGTTGGTGAAGGAGATGTAGGCGGAATAGACCAGCGGATAGAAGCCGACGACCGTCATGTAGATGACGGCCGGCGCGAGCAGGATCATCGGCGTCAGGTCGCGCCGCCTTACGGCTGCATCGGTGTCGACTGGCGCCGGCCGCGGGGCGGCGTTGTGCGCTCGGCTACCTGCCATACCTGCGGCCCAGGTTCACCCGCCCCGTTTTCCAGATGATCCGGCCCCGCGACACGAGCCTGTCGCGGGGCCGGACTGTCATCACGCCTTGGCGAGCTTGCGGATGCGGTCTTCCGCGTCCTTGATGGCCTGCTTCGTGGGCTTGCGGCCAAGCACGCCGGCGACCAGTTCCTCGTAGAGGGTGCGCTGGGCTTCGACCGCGTTGGTCATGCGGTAGAACTGGATGGACACCGGCGTTGTGCCCTTCTCCTTGAAATCGCGGAATGCCTGCAGCATCGGGATCTGCTGCGTGATCTCCGGAAGATCGATGTCGCGCTGCAGCACGAGCGAGGATTCGCCCGCCTTCCGGATCAGCTCGTAGGCCTCGCCTTCGCTCATCCACGAAAGGAAATTGTAGGCGTCGTCGAGGTTCTCGGACTTCGCGTTGACGAAGATTCCGAAGCCGCCGATGGCCTGCTGCTGGTATTTTTCGGTCGGCGCCACCGTGTAGCCGAACTTGCCCTTGTGCGGCCCGTCCTCGATGCCGACCGTCGTGTCCGACCAGGTGATCAGCATGGCCGCCCCGCCCTGCTGCATGGTCGACGAGCCTTCCGGATAGTCGAATCCCTGCCAGCCCTGCGGGCAGTATTCGGAAATCTCCTTCAGCAGCTCCAACGACCGCTCGCCCTGACCTTCAGAGTTGAAGATAGGCTCGTTGTCGGCGTTCATGAAGCCGTCGTCCGTGGGCTCGAGCTTGGTCATGCCCATGAGACGCGAGTGGAAGTCGCCGGAAGCGAAGGCGTCCTGACCGCCGCCGAGCAGCAGCGCGCCGGCAACGTCAGGCGAATGCAGCTTCTTGGCGGCGGCGAGATACTCCTCCCAGTTCGTCGGCACTTTCTCGATGCCAGCCTTCTCGAAGAGGTCCTTGCGGTAGACGAACACCGGCGTCGACATCGACATCGGCAGTCCGTAATTCTTGTCGCCGACGCGCGTGTAGAGCAGCGACTGGGGCGCGAGATTCTCGTAGTGCATCCCCGGCAGCGCGGAGTTCGCCGCCTTGATGTCTTCCAGAACCGCCGCCCAGCCGTTGTTGATCGGCTGGCGCATCCAGAGCAGGTCGGAGGTGATGAGGTCGTAGGTCGTCGAGCCCTGGCTGAGCTCGATGAGGATCTTCTGGTAGAGCGAGTCGTACGGTGTCGGCTCCGCCTCGACGCTCGTGCCGGTCTTCTGCTCGTAAGCCTTCGCGACCTCGCCACCGAGGCCGGTCGACCAGGCGACGTTGCAGTTCAGGATGTTCAGGGAACTCGCGGCCGCAAGCGCGCGCTGTTGGTAGAACACGGCGAGCGCCGCCAGCGCCGCCGTCGACTTGAGGACATTGCGGCGGGAAATCGAAGAAAATGATTCACGCATGTCGGCTCTCCCCATCGCCGTTTCCGGCGCTCAGCTTGTCTCTCCGCGGATCGTCCTCGCGGCGTGAAAAACGGCTCCGGCTTCCCCCGCCCGAGGTCTCCGGAATGCTCCGGCGGGCGCTGGCAGAGAAAGGTGAAGGTGCGCGGCGGCGAGCCGCTTGAAGCTGCTGTGGAGAGGGTTCCCCACAACCCCTCGCGATCATATTACACCGGCAGAACCTGCTGTCGACAGATATTCGACAGCAGCCGGCAGGATGCGTGCGTGCCCGCTCCACGGGTCAGATCAGGCCTCCGTTCACGTGCATGATCTGCCCCGTGATGTAGGAAGCGTCAGGCGACGCGAGAAAGGCCACGAACGCCGCCACCTCGTCCGGCTCGCCGATACGGCCGAGCGGAACTTTCCGCGCGTAGTCGCGCCATTCTTCGGCGCTCAGGAACTGCGGCGTCCCCTCCTGCTTGCGGATGAGGCCGGGGACGACGGCGTTGACGGTGATGCCGTCCGCCGCAAAGGGCACGGAGACGGCGCGCACCATCGCCTCGAGCCCCGCCTTCGCTGCGCCTGACGCGGGGTAGTTCGGGTAGTCGGTCCGGAATACGTGCGCATTGTGGGTGCTGATCGCCACCACGCGCGGATCGCGCCCCGCCTTCAGGTGCGGCTGCGCGGCCGTGACGAGTTCGAAGAAGCCGCCTGTGACGACGGCAATGCAATAGTCGAGCCCGGCCCTGTCGAGTTTCCCGATCTGTCTCCGGTCGGGGAAGCCGGCATTGGCGACGAGCACGTCGAGCCCTCCAAACGCCTCGACGGCGCGCGTCACGAGCGCGCCGGCTGTCGCCGGCTCGGCAAGGTCGCCGAGGAGGACAGTGGTCTTCGCACCCAGCCGTTCGAGCTCCGTCGCGACCGCGCTGCAGCCATCCTTGTTGTGGAGGGCGTGCACCAGGATGCCGACGCCCTCACCCGCGAGGCGGCGGGCGATGGCCGCGCCGATCCCGCTGCCCGAGCCGGTGACCAGGATCGAGCGAAGCCGATCTCCTTCCGGAGCCGCCGGATCCTGCCGCGAAGCCACGCGCGCGGGCATCAGGCCGCGTGCGCGCGCTGGTGCTCTGCAAGCAGGCTCCAGTCAACGTCGACGCCGAGCCCGGGCGCATCCGGGAGCTTGGCGCGCGCGCCGTCCACCACGATGCCGCCCTTGAACGGATTGGGCTTGCCGATGTCGAGGAAGCTTACGTGCCCCTCGCAATCGACCGGGTACGGGGTCCGGGCGATCGCCGCGATATGGCAGCATGCCGTGTCGCCGAGGATGGTGTAGGGATTGGTGTCGACGCTCACGCCGACGCCTGCGGATTCGCAGATGGCGATGGCCTGCGCCGCGGGGAAGAAGCCGCCGATGCGGTTGAGCTTCATCACCATGCGGTCGCAGGCGCCCAGCCGGATGATGTTCATCAGCGCCTCCGGCGACCACACCGACTCGTCGAGAATGACGGGCACGCCGGCATTGGCGCGCACGAAGGCCGCGCCGACGATGTCGGCGTGCGGCAGCGGCTGCTCGATCGAAAGGTTGTCATGCCCGGCGAAGCGCTTGAGGATCGACACCGTCCACTGCGGGCTGCGCCAGCCCTGGTTGGCGTCCGCGTCGATGTAGACGTTGGAAGGAACGACATCGAGCGCGGCGCGCAGCAGCGACAGCTCGGTCTCGAGATTGTCGCGGTTCCAGCCCTTCGCAAGCACCGTATCGCCGACCTTGATCTTCAGCCCCTTGAAGCCCTCCTTGACGTAGTGCTCGGAGGCGGCCGCCATGGCTTCCGGCGTCTTGTGATAGAGGTTGGTGAGCATCTCGAACTCGGTGCGGTAGGCGCCGCCGAGCAGGCGGTGTACCGGCACACCGAGCGCCTTGCCGACGAGGTCGTAGACCGCCATGTCGACGCCGGAGCGCGCGCCGCGGCCGCCTGGCATGCCGCCGCTCACCTGCGCTTCCATGAGATGATGCACGTAGGCGAAGTTGCTCGGATCGGTGCCGCGCAGCGCCTTGTCGTAGAGCGCGACGCAGGCAGCGATGTGCTCCGCCGTCTCGCCCAGGTACCACGTCTGGCTGGTCGCCTCCCCGACGCCGTACTGGCCGTCCTCTGCCGTCACCTTGATCACGAAGCTCGGAGGCTGGCTCGGCCAGACGTACTCGTCGTCGACCCAGGCCTCCTTGATGACCTTGGGGAACATGCGCAGCGCTTCGACCTTGGCGATTTTCATGTCTTCCTCCACGAATGGGCGGGCGTTCCGAGGACTACCCCGGGGCCGCGGATGCTTGAACGGCGGGATGGTTCTGGCGGGCCGGCGAGGCATGACCCGGAAGCGGCACTGTCGCGGCGGCGAGCGGCACGCGCCCGCGGATCATGTCCGCCGCCTTCTCGCCGATCATGATCGTCGTGGCGTTGGTATTGGCGCCGACGATCGTCGGCATCACCGAGGCGTCGACCACGCGCAGGCCCTCGATGCCGTGCACCTTCAGGGTCGCATCGACGACGGCCATCCGGTCCATGCCCATGCGGCAGGTGCCGACGGGGTGGAAGTCGTTGACGGTCGCCGTGCGAAGATACGCATCGATCTCCGCGTTCGTCCTGACTTCAGGCCCCGGCGAGATTTCGCGCTTGCGGTAGCGGTCGTAGCATTTCTGGAACGCCACCTCGCGGCCGATACGGATTGCCGCCCGCATGGCCTCGAAATCCGCGTCGGTCGAGAGGAAGTTGGTCAGGATGCGCGGCGCGTCCGCCGGGTTGGCCGACCTGAGCTTCACCCATCCGCGTCCCGCCACGCTGTTCGGCCCGATGCAATAGGTGAAGCCGTGCATGTCGGCCTGGATGCCCTTGTCGTGATCGAAGACGATCGCAAGGTGCTGGATCTCGATGTCGGGCTTGGCCTTGGACGCGTCGCTCCGCAGCAGCGCCATGGTCTCCAGATTGTTGCCGGCGGCTGGCCCCTTGTGGAACATGAACCACTGCATGCCCATCAGCGCCATGCGGTCGAGGCGCATGTAGCGCGTGATCGAGAGCGGCTCCGTGCACTCGTACTTCATGTAGGCGACGGGATGGTCCTGCAGGTTCTCGCCGACCCCGGGCAGGTCGACCGAGACCTTGATGCCGTGGCGCGCGAGCTCCTCCGGCGGTCCGATGCCGGAGAGCATCAGGAGCTGCGGGGAGCTGAAGGTTCCCCCAGCGAGGATTACCTCACGCGTCGCGCGCGCCTCGCGCTCGGCGCCGGCGCCTGTGCCGGAATAGAGCAGGCCGACGGCGCGGTTGCCCTCGATCAGCGCGCGCCGGACCCTGGCGCCGGTCCTGATCGTCAGGTTGCCGCGGCCGGCCGCGCTCCGCAGATAGGCGTGCGCTGTCGAGGCGCGTACGCCGGCGTCGATGTTGGTCTGGAACGCCCCGAAACCCTCCGGGACTGCGCCGTTCAGATCGTCGGAGGCGATATGTCCCGCCTCGCGCCCGGCTTGCAGGAAAACGGAATAGAGCGGCTCCTCGCAGCGCGGCGTCAGCACCCGCACCGGTCCGTCGCCCCCGCGATAGGCGTTGGCGCCGCCATCCCAGCTCTCCGAGCGTCGGAAGTAGGGAAGCACCTCGTTGTACGACCAGCCCGAGGCGCCCTCGTCCGACCAGCGTTCGAAGTCGAGCGGATGGCCGCGGATGAACCCGAGACCGTTGATGCTGGACGACCCGCCGAGCACCTTGCCGCGCGGCTGGTACATCGTGCGGCCATGCAGCGCCGGCTCCGGCTCGCCGTGATAGCACCAGTTGTACTTCGGGTTCTTGAACACGTAGTCGTAGGCGGACGGCATCCGGATCTTCCAGCTGCGGTCCGCCCCGCCCGCCTCGAGCAGCAGCACGCGTACGCTCGGGTCCTCGGAGAGCCGCGCCGCAAGGATGCAGCCGGCGGTCCCACCGCCGGCGATCACGTAGTCGTATTCGTCCCGCTCGCTCACGAACCGTTACCCTCGCAGAACGCGTCCGGCAAAGGTGCGGGCGCGTCCAAGGCGCCGCAATGGATCAGGCTACCTTGCGGATCGGCTTCAGCAGCGGCTCGAGCGCCTTGCTGAGCTCGGCCATCGCCGCCTTGTCGAGCGGAAGCTGCGGCTTGCGGCATTCGCCGAGCTTGCGGCCCGCGAGGTTCGCGGCAGCCTTGATCGAGGGATTGTAGTCGTGCGTCCAGTAGAAGAGCTGCGAAGGAAGCATCCGCTCCCACAGCTCCGCCGCCTCGACGAGCTTGCGCGCGGTCACGAGATTGTAGAGCTCGACCGCTTCCTTCGGCATCACGTTGGCGGCGCCCCAGATGGCGCCGACCGCGCCGGCCAGCATCCCCTGGAAGGCGATCGGATCGCCACCGTTGAAGACGCCGCCGCCGGTCGCCACGAGCTGCTGAATGCGGATCAGGCTGGCGGTGCTGTCCTTGATGTAGCGGATGTTGTCGTGGAGCTTCATCAGCTCGGAGAAGACCTCCGGGGTGATGTCGATGTTGGAGTGCTGCGGGATGTTGTAGACGACGATCGGCAGGTCGACCGCCTTCGCGATCGTCTCGTAGTGCCAGCGCACGCCATCCATGCTCGGCCCCTCGAAATAGGGCGGCAGCACCATGAGCGCGTCGGCTCCCATGTCGAGCGCCGCCTTGGAATTGGCGACCACGTCGGCGGTGTTGATGCTCGATGTCTGGATGAACACGTCGGCGCGGCCGGCGGTGTGCTTCGTGGTGATCTCGGAAATGCGCCGGCGCTCGCCGTCGCGCAGATAGGCGAACTCCCCGGTGCCGCCGCACGCCAGGATGATGTGGACGCCGGACTCGATCAGCCAGTCGATGTGCGCCTTCAGCTTGCCCTCGTCGAGCGACTCGCCATCGGCAGAGAACGGCGTGCAGATCGGCACGCACATGCCCTTGAACATCTTCTTCATGTGGATCTCCTCATTTCGGTCTGTTCGTTGATTGGACGGGCGGCGGGTCGCGAGGACTCGCCTCCCCGGTGTTCACGCGCCGATTTTCGCGGCCTTGAGCTTCTTGTAGAGCTTGGTGAAATTCGCCTTCTCCTCGGGCGTCAGCCCGCCCATCGGCGGGCGCATCGCGCCGACCGGAATACCGGCGAGCGCGCAGCCGAGCTTCACGTACTGGATGTACTTTCCACCGTTCTCGAGCAGGTAGATCATCGGCATCATAGTCGCCATGATCTCCTTGCCGCGCTTCCAGTCGCCCTCGACGACGCAGGCCTGGTGCAGCGCGACGTGCTCCGCCGGGAGGAAGTTCGACGCGCCGGCGATCCAGCTTTTCGCGCCCCACAGGAACTGGTCGAGCGCCTGGTCGTCCCAGCCGCAGATGCGCTGGTAGCGCTTGTCGAAGAGCATCACATGCTGGAGCATCCGGCCGAACGAGCCGCTCGATTCCTTGATCGCGCAGATCGCCTTGGCGCCGGAGACGGCGTGCAGAAATTCCGCGTCCATGTCGACGGCAGTGCGGCCGGGGAAGTTGTAGAGGATGATCGGCAGCGAGGTCTGATCCGCCACGTTGAGGAAGTGGGCGGCAAGCTCGGCGCGGCTCGGGATCGCGTAGGGCGGAGCGGCAAGCATGATCGCCTGGTAGCCGATCTCCGCCGCGTAGTTGGAGAGCTCCACGATCTCGCCGACGCGCATGCTGTTGGTGCCGGCATATATCGGCAGCCGGCCGCCCACCTTGTCGGCGACGAAGGCAAGAACCTGCCGCCGCTCCTCGGTGGTCATCGTGTTGTACTCGCCCGTCGATCCGCACGGCATGATCGCGTGGACGCCCGCGTCGATCACGAACTCGATGTGCCTGGCGAACACGTCGAAGTCGATGCTCTCGTCCTTCCGGAACGGCGTGGTGATGACGTTTATGATGCCATTGAACTGCGGTATCTTCATGCCTCTCGCTCCTCGGCACGGCGCGTCGCCCCGGCCCTTCGGTGTTGTCCGCTGACGCCGTGTCCCTTTTTTTGCCGGCGCCGGCTATCGGTGAGCCCGGTCATTGCGCCCGCTCCGCGGGACGATGATAGGGCGCCGCGTCCGGTGGCAGCGGCTGGCGGCCGAGAATCGTATCGGAGAGCTTCTCGGCTATCATGATGACCGGCGCGTTCAGGTTGCCGCTCACGATCTGCGGCAATATCGATGCGTCCACGACACGGATGTTGTCGAGACCGTGCACGCGCGCCTCCGCGTCGACGACGGACATGTCGTCGATGCCCATCCGGCAGGTGCAGCACGGATGGTAGTTGGTGCCGGCCTGCTGGCGCAGGAAGCCGGTGATCTCCGCGTCCGAAGTGGCCGCGGGTCCCGGCGTCACCTCGGCGCCGCGCAGATCGTCCCAGCCGCGCTGCGCGACGATGTCGCGGATGGCCCGCACGGCCGCGGCCGCCTGCCGCCTGTCGTGCTCGGTCTCGAGGAAATTGAAGACGAACTTCGGCGCCGCCGCCGGGTCGGCGCTGTCGATCCAGACGCGGCCCGTGCTCGTCGGCCGCATCAGACTGAGGAAGTACTGAAAGCCGTTCTCGAGCGCGACGCTGCCGTGCTGAAGCTCGCCGAGCAGCGGCACGAACTCGATCTGCATGTTCGGGACGTCGATGCCGTCGTCGGTCCGCAGAAAGGCTCCCACCTCGAAGAAATTCGTGGCGCCGAGTCCCTTTTTGGTCAGGAGCCATTGAAGGGCGAGCTTGTAGCGGCCAAGGGTCGTCAGGTCGCGCGCCACCGAGACATCCTTCGTCGCCCGGTACTGGACCGGGGCGGCGACATGATCCTTCAGCCCCCGGCCGACGCCCGGAAGATGCGCGACGAGCGGGATTGAAAGCTGGCGGAGCGAGTCCGCCTCGCCGATCCCCGACAGGAGCAGGAGCTGCGGCGAATTCAGCGCGCCGGCGGCGAGCACGACCTCCTTGCCGATTTCGATCGTGACGTCCTGGCCGCCGATCGAAGCCTGCACGCGCACGGCGCGCTTGCCGTCGAAGACGATCCGCGTCACCCGCGCGCTCGTCGCAATATCGAGGTTCGAGCGGGACGGTGCGGCGTGCAGGTAGGCCTGCGAAGTGCTCCAGCGAATTCCGTCATGCACGTTGCGCTGCGTGATGTGCATGCCCTCCTGGCGAAACGCGTTGTGGTCCTCGACGCGGCTGTGGCCGGCTTGCACGCCGGCTTCGAGGAAGGCGTCGTAGAGCGGGCCGTCGGCGCGGCAGGTCTCGATCCGCATCGGGCCGTCGCCGCCGCGATAGCGGCTCTCGCCGCCTGCAAAGGTTTCCGCGCGGCGGAAATAGGGAAGGCAGTCGGCGTAGCTCCAGCCCGCCAGTCCGAGCGCGGCCCAGTTGTCGTAGTCCCACGGGTTGCCGCGCACCCAGTTCATGCCGTTGATCGACGACGAGCCTCCGAGAACGCGGCCGCGCGCCTCGCTGATCTCGCGCCCGCCGAGATGCGGCTCCGGCTCCGAACGGTAGAACCAGTTGAACCGATCGTTCATGAGCGGCATGCCGAGCGCTGCCGGCATGCGGATATAGATGTGGCGATCGGAGGGGCCGGCCTCCAGGAGGAGCACCGTATGGCTGCCTCCCGCGGCGATCCGCGCAGCGAGCACGCTTCCCGCCGAACCCGATCCCACGATCACGTAGTCGTAGCTCCGGCGGATGGACGCGGAGCCTGACCGCCCGTCGATCAGGCGGCGCTCAGCCATGGCGGGCCGTCGCGGATGCGAGCCCGGCCGGGGCATGACCGCGCGCTCCACGCGCTGGCGCAAGCAAAGTCCGTGTCTTTCGCGACCCAAAGGGCTTCGGAGTCGCTTTTCTGGTGGGAATGGTCTTACCCCCGACGTCGGATGCCTGGATTCAGCCGCACCCGCTTAGCTGTATTTGTCTCCCGATATCATACATGTCGACATAGTGTCGCCTAAAATTCGCAGCCCTGCGGCCTGTGCTAGGCTGGTTTTGCCGGCCAGTCTGGGACGATCATGAACAGCAGCGCGATCGAGCAGATCATATTCGATTTCGACGGGATAATTCTCGACTCAGCGGATCTGAAGACCCGCGCCTTCGCACAGGTCTATGCGGACGAAGATCCCGCCAGGGTCGCGCAGGTGGTTGAATACCAGACCCTGCACGGCGGCGTGGGCCGGGTCGAGAAGTTCACATACTTCGAGCGCGCGCTGTTTGGACGTCCCGGCGGGCCGGAGGCTGTCGCGAGGCTATGCGAAGCCTTCGCCGCAATTGTCGATACGGCGATGCAGCGCGCCGAGTTTATTCCCGGCGCGCAGGCGCTGCTCGATGCCTGCTTCGGCAAGGTGCGGATGCACGTCGTTACCGGCATGCCGCAGGAGGACCTCGAACGCATCGTTACGGAGCGCGACCTGCGGCGCTATTTCGATCTGCTCTTCGGTACCCCCACAACGAAGCCGGACGCATTCCGCGCAATCCTCGAGCGCACTCAAATCGCGCCCGGGCAATCGCTGGCGATCGGCGACTCGCTGACCGAGTTTGAGGCGGCTGAGCGTACCGGCGTGCCTTTCCTTGCGATAGTGAAGCGCGGCGTCGAGAACCGGTTTCCTGCAGGCGTTCCGATCTTCGAGGACATGGCCGCGCTGGCGGTCGAAATGAATTTCCTCGATCGCGCCATAGCGACCTGACGGCCCAAATTCATCCGGGCGGCGGGATGGCATCGACCCGCATTTCTCGGGCAATGTTGGTCGTGGCTTCTCGCCCGTAGCTGACGTCGGGTCTGGATGACCCTTATGAAGGGACAAGAGCGAGGCTTTCCGCATTCAATCCTGCATGCGCCTGCGCGCCAGGCTCGAACCGCACGCTGCCTGCCTGAACGATGAACAGGACACCCAGTTCGGTCGCGACAGAATAATCGCCGTCGGATCCGAGATACCTGGCCTTGCGTCGGCGAGGCCGCCGGAGACGTTCTTCAACACGGTCATGTGCGGGAAAAGGGCATAGGACTGGAACACCCATGCTGACGTCGCGCTCCGAGGGTGGCAGAAGAGTGACGCCGTTGCCGCCGATCAGGATTTGTCCGGAGGATGGCACTTCGAGCCCCGCGACCCGACAAGAAGCGAGTTCGTGTGAATCCAGCAGACCTTGACGCCCGCCTGCGGGTCGCCGAAGCGACCATTCGTGAAGCCGGCAAACTTGCCGAGCGGCATTTCTTGCGGCGCGAATCCCTCGCCATCGACCGGAAGGGCGCTCAGGATCTCGTCAGCGAGGCCGATCGCGAATCCGAGGCCCTGATTGTCGCCAGACTGTCGGGGGCGTTTCCTGGCGATGGCGTGCTCGGAGAGGAAGGGGCGTCGAGCGACCTCGACGCGCCCGCGGTCTGGGTCATCGATCCGATCGATGGCACCCATAACTTTCTCACCGGCGTGCCGTTCTGGTGCATCTCGATCGGCCTTGTCGTGGGCAGCGAATCGGTGCTCGGCCTGATCTATCATCCGGCCGCCGATGAGCTGTTCCTCGCGAGGAAAGGAGGCGGTGCTTTCGTCAACGGGACGCCGATAAAAGTAAGCGGGGAGACGGACATCAAGCGCGCCCGCGTCTGCCTCGGCTTCAGCTATCGCCAAGCGGTCTCCTACCATGTGCGCACGATCGAGGACCTTCTGTCGGCTGGCGTGGAATACTGCCGCCTCGGATCGGGTGCCCTCGGCCTTGCCTACACGGCGGCCGGCCGTTTCGACGCATACTGGGAACGTCACCTGAACTCCTGGGATGCGGTTGCTGGTCTTTGCATCGTCAGCGAGGCGGGTGGGTTCGTGAACGATTTTCTTGCCGACGACGGATTGAAACGCGGCAGCAAGGTGCTTGCTGTCACACCGGGTCTGGCCGATCCCATCAGACAGCTCGTGGGGTTTCACCTTCCCTAGGACCGGCTTGCTTCCTGGGCTGTGACGGGAGAGTCCCCTTCTGGCGCAAACCGGACGATGACCGTGGTTCCCCCCACCCTTTACTCATTGCGGACATGTCGCGGGCAGAGCCGGCCGGCAGGCAGCGCACACAGCGCCAATCGCGGCAAGTGCGCTACCCGGCTTGACTGGTGTATTCGAGGGCTCGAATGGCGCCGCGTAGCTCCGCGAGGCCTCTCAGGCGGCCGATCGCCGTGTAGCCGGGGGTCGTGCGCTTGCCGGGCGCGAGGTCATCCAGCATGCGGTGGCCGTGATCGGGGCGAAAGACGATCTTCTCGGCCTCCGGTCGGGTCCGGTCCTCGGCTAACAGTTCCTTCAGCACCGGGATCAGATCGACATCGCCGTCGAGGTGATCGGACTCATGGAAAGATCCGTCCGCCGCGCGCCGCGTCGCCCTGAGGTGCGCGAACGGAATGCGCTTGGCGAAGCGCTTTGCCATGGCGGGGAGGTCGTTCGCGGCGCGCACGCCGAGCGATCCGGTGCAGAGGCAGATGCCGTTCGCCTTCGAAGGCACGGCGTTGAATAGCGCGGAATAGTCCTCCGCCGATGAGGCGATGCGCGGCAGGCCGAAGAGCGGCCGAGGCGGATCGTCCGGGTGGAGCGCAAGCCTGACGCCCAATTGCTCGGCGATCGGCGTTACCCTCTCCAAAAACTCGACTAAGTGGCGGCGCAGGACATTGGCGTCGATATCCCGGTAGGCCGCGAGCTTGTCGCGAAAGGCCGGGATCGTCAGTGGCTCGGTCGTCGAGCCGGGCAGCGCGCTCGCGATCACCGTGATCAGGTAGTCGATGTCTTCCTGGGTCATCGCCTCGAAGGCGCGTCGCGCTGCGACCTGTGTCGCCTCGGAAAAGTCCGCTGTCGCGCCTGGCCGCTCAAGGATGAAAAGCTCGAATGCCGCGAAGCGGACCTGGTCGAAGCGGAGCGCGCGCGCGCCGTTTGGGAGTTCCCATTCGAGATCGGTGCGGCACCAGTCCACCACCGGCATGAAGTTGTAGCAGACGATGCGGATGTCCGAGGCGGCGAGCGCCTCGATGCTGGCGATCCAGGCGTCGATGGAAGCATTGGCCTTCGCGCCGCGCCGCTTCACGTCGTCGGGGATCGGAATGGATTCCACTACCGTCCAGGCGAGCGGCGAACGCGGTCCGGACTCCACGATGGCTCTGCGCGCCTCGACTTCGTTTCGCGTCCAGGCCTCGCCGATCGGCGTCTGGTGCAGCGCTGTGACGATCTGGCTAGCCCCCGCCTGCCGGACATCGTCAAGCGATACGGGGTCGTCCGGCCCGAACCAGCGCCATCCCTCTTTCATGCTTTCTCCCCTTCCCTTGGCCGCACCACAATTTTGGTCAGGCCACTAAACCTCCTTGCCACTTGACGGGTTCTTGCCGCAAGCCATACCTTCTCAGACGGAGGACGCGTGTGCCGATAGAAGCCATTGCTAGCCAGAGACTGTTCGAACGCGTCGCGGAGCAGATCAGCCGCCTGATCGCGGCCGAAGAGTTCCGGAAGGGCGACCGGCTTCCTCCCGAACGCGATCTGGCGAAACAGCTCAAGGTCAGCCGCCCGGTCGTGCGGGAAGCGATGATCGCACTCGAACTCGCTGGGCTGGTGGAGGTGCGGAGCGGAGCCGGCACCTATGTAAAATCGGTGACGCGCACGCCGGTCCGCCTGTTCGGGAACGGGCCGAGCCCCTTCGAGCTCCTCGCGGCGCGGCGGCTCGTCGAGGGCGAGGTGGCGGCGCTGGCGGCATCCATGGCGACCGCCTCCGACATCGGCGCGTTGCGCGGGCTGAACGACGAGATCCGGCGCGAGACGGAGTCCGGCCTGACGGGCGTCGAGCCGGACCGGCACTTCCACCGCAGGCTCGCGGAATCGACGCGGAACTCCGTCCTGACGGAGCTTGTCGGGCAGCTTTGGGAGGGGATGACCGGGCCGATCCTGAACCGCCTGCACGAGCTTACCAACCGTCCGGGCAAGCACCGGACGAACATCGCCGACCACGAGGCCATCGTGGCGGCGGTGGAGCGAGGCGATCCCGATGCCGCGCGGCGCACCATGGCGGCGCACGTGGGCCACGTCGAGGCCGTGTTCGCCGAGGATGAATCGGACACGACCGAAGCGCTGGCGGAGGCTGGGTAGGCGTGGCGCTCCTGTCGGACGACCGGCTGTTCCCGCCCGACCCGTCGGCCCGCTCCATCGCGCGGCGTCTCTACGGAAGCGTCAAGGACCTTCCGATCATCTCGCCCCATGGCCACACGGATCCGCGTTGGTTCGCCGAGGACCAGCCGTTTCCGGATCCCGCCACGCTCCTGGTAGTACCCGACCACTACATTTTCCGGATGCTCTACAGCCAGGGCATTCCGCTCGAAGAGCTTGGCATCCACCCGACGACCGGCAAGGCGACAAGCTTCGATCCGCGCGCCGTGTGGCGTCGCTTCGCGGCGAACTACCATCTCTTCCGCGGCACCCCGACCCGCGTCTGGCTCGACCAAGTCTTCTCCACCTTGTTTGGCCTGACCGAGCGCCTGTCGGCAGACAACGCGGACGCGCAGTTCGATCGCCTCGCCGAGGCTCTTGCGACGCCTGAATTCCGGCCGCGCGCGCTCTTCGAGCGATTCAATATCGAGGCGCTGGCAACGACGGACAGCGCGGTCGACCCGCTCATCCACCACGCAGGGATTCGCGGCAGCGGCTGGAACGGCCGCGTCGTCCCGACCTACCGGCCGGACGCCGTCGTCGATCCGGAATTCGACGGATTTCGCGCCAACATCGACCGTCTCTCGGAGGCTTCCGGGTGCGATGCCACTTCGTGGTCGGGATACGTCGATGCCCACCGGGCGCGCCGCGCCTTCTTCAAGGGCCGCGGCGCGACTGCAACGGACCACGGGCACCCGTCCGCGAACACCTCCAACCTCTCTGCCGCCGATGCCGCACTTCTCTTCGGCCGCATCGTGCGTGGCGACTTCACCTCCGCGGACGCGGAGCTTTTTCGCGGGCAGATGCTGACCGAGATGGCTGCCATGAGCCTCGATGACGGGCTGGTCATGCAGCTTCATCCAGGCTCGGTGCGCAACCACAATCGGGACGTCTTCGCGCGCTTCGGCCGCGACATGGGCGCCGACATTCCCGCCCGAACCGACTACGTCCACGGACTGAAGCCGCTCCTCGATCGCTTCGGCAACCAGAAGAGCCTGACCCTCATCCTCTTCACACTGGACGAAAGCACGTATGGCCGCGAGCTCGCGCCGCTCGCCGGCCACTATCCGTGCCTGCGTCTAGGTCCGCCCTGGTGGTTCTTCGATTCGCCGGAAGGCATGCGCCGCTTTCGCGAACTCACGACCGAGACCGCCGGCTTTTACAACACCGTGGGATTCAACGACGACACGCGCGCCTTCCTGTCGATTCCCGCGCGTCACGACATGGCGCGCCGCGTGGATTGCAGCTTCCTCGCCGACCTGGTGGTGACGCACCGTCTCGACGAGGACGAGGCCCACGAGATCGCGCACGCACTCGCGTATCGGCTCGCGAAGGAGGCCTACCGACTCTAGGATCAACCAAGGGAGAGAAACGATGCAAAGAACGATTGTCAGCCGCCGCATTTTCCTGAGCACGACAGCGGGCGCCGCGGGAGCGCTAATGTTCGCGAGGCCGGGCTTTGCGCTGACGATGCCGTCGGCTCCGGTCGAGCTGAACGTCGTCGACGTCGCCGGCAACCTCGCGCTGACGCAGGCGGCGATCGAGGCCTACGCGGCCGCGAAGCCGGAAGCGGTGTCGCGCGTCACGTTCACGAAGGCGCCCTCGCCGGAGCTGCCCGGCAAGCTGAAGGCGATGCAGGACGCCGGCCGCTCCGACATCGACCTCGTGCTGACCGGCACGGATGCACTCTCGGCGGGCGTCACCCAGGGGCTCTGGATCCCGCTGCTGCCGGACCATGAGGCTGACCTGCCGAAGCTGCAGGACATCTACCAGCCCGCCGCCTGGAACATGCAAAGCCTTGCGCAGGGGCAGGGTGTTGTCGTGACCTATTATCCCTCGGGTCCGCTGCTCGAATACATGCCGGACAAGGTGCCGACGCCGCCCACGACCGCGGAGGAGCTGCTCGCCTGGGCGAAAGCCAATCCGAACCGCTTCATGTATGCACGCCCGGCGAACTCCGGGCCGGGCCGCACCTTCATCATGGGGCTGCCGTATCTGCTCGGCGATTCCGATCCGAAGGATCCGGAGAAGGGCTGGGACAAGACCTGGGCCTATCTGAAAGACCTCGGCCAGTACATCGAGTACTATCCGTCCGGCACGACGCCGACCATGAAGGAGCTCGGAGAAGGCTCGCGCGACATGATCGCCTCGACGACCGGCTGGGACATCAATCCGCGCGTCCTCGGCACCGTGCCGGCGGAAGCGAAGGTCGCGGCGCTGAAGGGTTTCCACTGGGTCGCGGACGCGCACTACATGTGCATCCCGAAGGGAATCTCGGACGACAAGCTTGCCGTGCTTCTCGACCTGATGAACTGGCTGCTGCAGCCGGCGCAGCAGGCCTTCACCTACGACCAGGGCTATTTCTATCCCGGTCCGGCGGTGAAGGACGTCACGCTGGAAATGGCGCCGCAGGAGAGCCAGGACGCGATCAAGGAGTTCGGCCGTCCGGAATACGCCGACCTCATCGCCAACAACCCGATCGAGCTGCCCCTGACGCCGGACAAGCTCGTCATCGCGTTCCGCCTCTGGGACGAGCAGGTGGGCGGCGACAAGGTCAAGAAATGACCATCGCGTCCCGCGACTTCCGCGCGCTCCGCCTCGACGGGGTGGGGCGCGACTTCGGCGGCCATCATGCCTTGCGGGACGTTTCACTGACGATCGAGCGGGGCGAGTTCATCGCCCTGCTCGGGCCATCCGGTTGCGGCAAGTCGACGGCGCTGAACTGCATCGCCGGCCTGCTCACGCTGACGCATGGCTCGATCTGGCTGGACGAGACGCGCATCGATCGGCTGAAACCGGAGGCGCGCGGCTTCGGCATGGTGTTCCAGAGCTATGCGCTCTTTCCCCACATGAGCGTGCGCCGAAATATTGGTTTCGGGCTGGCGATGCGGGGAGCGCCCCGCGAAGAGATACGCCGCAAGGTCGAGGAGGCGCTGGCGCTCGTCCGCCTGCAGAGCCAGGCCGACAAGCTCCCGGGACAGCTCTCGGGCGGACAGCAGCAGCGCGTGGCGATCGCCCGCGCCGTCGTCATCGAGCCGCCGCTCGTGCTGATGGACGAGCCGCTCTCAAACCTTGACGCGAAGCTGCGTCTCGAGATGCGCTCGGAGATCCGGCGCATCCACAATGTCCTTGGGTCTTCGACGATATACGTGACCCACGATCAGGACGAGGCCCTGTCGCTTGCCGACCGCATCGTGGTTCTTCGCGACGGCGAAGTGCGGCAGGTCGGCACACCGCAGGAGCTTTACGCCCGTCCGGCGCATGCCGACGTGGCCGAGTTCATGGGCTATCGCAACCTCCTGCCGACCCGCGCGAACGCGGCAGGCGCGCTGCAGGAATTCTCTCTCGGCACGGCACGGCTGAGAGGCACGCCGGTCGGCGCGATCGATCGACCGGACGTGACCATCGCCATCCGGCCGGAGGACCTGATCACTCAAGCGGACGGCCCGCTCAGCGCCGCGGTCGAGACAGCCGAATACCGCGGCCGCAGCTTCTTCGGCACGGCGCGCACCACCGAAGGGGTTGAGCTCTTCTTCCGCTCCGAGCAGCCGGTGGCCATCGGCGAGGGAATCCGGCTCGGCGCCGATCCCGCCCAGGTGCTGGTCTATCCCGGAGCGGTGGCGTGAGCGCAGAAGCCTCGGCGCAGCGGCCAGAGAGCCTGCCGCTCCGCATGCGGCTGGCGAACCGCGGAATTGACGGGGTGACGCTGCTTTTTCTTCCCGCGCTCGCCGCGATCTTTCTGCTCTTCGTCTATCCGTTCTTCTACGGGCTCTATCTGTCCTTCACGCCGGCGGAGGGGGGCCTGCTCGCGAACTACCAGAAATTCTTCGCCGATCCGTTCCTCTACGGCACCATCGCCACGACGCTCTGGATCGCAGTGCCCGCGACTTTGGTGAATCTCCTGATCTCCGTGCCTGTCGCGATGCGCGTGCGGCTCATGCGCCACCAGCGGTTCCTCACCACCATCCTGATCCTGCCGATCACGCTCGGCACGGTGCTTGTGGCGGAAGGTCTGCTGAACTATCTCGGGCCGCAGGGCTGGCTGAACCGGACGCTCATCACCTTCGGCATCCTCGATGCTCCGATCCGGCTAGTGCACAATTACTGGGGCGTCTTCCTGTCGCTGGTGATCACTGGCTTCCCCTTCACCTTCCTACTCACTCTCTCCTACATCACCGGCATTGATCCTTCGCTCGAGCAGGCCGCGGCGACGCTCGGCGCCAGTGCGCGGCAACGCTTCACGCGCATTCTCCTGCCGCTGCTCGCCTCCGGCCTCGCGATCACTTTCTGCCTTTCCTTCGTGCAGGCGTTCGCGGTGTTCCCATCCGCCGTGCTGCTCGGCGCGCCGGCCGGGCCGACGCGCGTCATCTCCATCGCCGCTTACGAGGCCGCCTTCGAGCAGTACGACTACTCGCTCGCCTCGGCCGTCGCGATGGTGATGGCGCTGGTGCAGCTCGTCATCGTTGTCGCGATCCTCGCCGCGCGCAGTCTTTTCTATCGCGGCTCCGTGGCCGCGGCGAAGGGCTGAGCCATGGGAAAAGACGAGAGCATCGGCACAAGGCTCTGGGTAACGGCCGTCTGGGTGCTCGTCGGGTTCTTCGTGCTGAACCTCCTCGCCATGATCGCGACGGTCGTCGTCAATTCCTTCGCGACGCGGTGGCTTGGGACCTGGCTCCCTGTGGGACTGACGACGCGCTGGTATTTCAGCGCCTGGAAGGAATTCCAGCTCCACTACGTGCTGATCGTGACGTTCCAGGTGGTGGGCGCGGTCGTGCTTGTGTCAGGCCTGCTCGGCGTGCCGGCCGCCTACGCGCTCGCGCGGCGGAATTTTCCGGGAAAGCGCATCGTCATGCTGCTTTTCCTGCTGCCGATCCTGGTGCCGCCGATGACCTACGGCATTCCGCTTGCGACGGTGCTCTACAGGCTGCCGTTCGGCGGCACTATCTGGGGCGTCATCCTGGCCAACCTCGTGCCGACGGTGCCTTTCGTGATCCTGGTGATGATCCCGTTCATCGAGCAGATCGACCCCCGCATCGAGCAGGCGGCGCGCGTCTTCGGTGCGGGGACCTTCCGGCTGTTCGCCTACGTGCTGGTGCCGCTTCTGATCCCCGGCATTCTTGCGGCCCTGCTGCTCGTGCTGGTGCGGACGATCGCGATGTTCGAGCTGACCTTCCTCGCGGCCGGGCCGACGAGCCAGACGCTGGTCGTAGCGCTCTACTACTCGGTGTTCGCAGCCGGCGTCCGCGCCGGCCAGTCGATCGACGCGATGGCCGTCATCTACATGGTGACGACGCTGATATGGCTCCTGATCGCGCTGCGCTTCGTCAATCCGACACAGATCGTAAGTCGGCCCAAACGCCACGCAGCCTGACCGCGAAAGCGACTGTTCCGGGGATGTCTCCACACGGCTGAAGGCGGACATTCGGCGCTGAAATCTTGACGCGAAGGCTGATCGGCGTGGCCCTTCCCCTCCGCGGTTCCGTCCTTACTGGCCTCGCGACAGGCGTGGAAATTCTGGCCGCCACGCCCGGGCTCGTTTGAGCCTTTCAAGCGCTTCATCGCCTTCGCGGGCTGGCCTGCCGGGTTGAGCCAGCCTCGACCAGCCGGCGCGCAAACGAAGCGTCGTCGCTGAGGAGGACGTCGATGTTTCCAGCGGCAAGCTGCTCCACGACACGCGCCTCGTCGTCAAAGCCGTAGGCTCGGCGTAGCGCAAAGCGCTCCGGCCGCGGGATGGAGACGCGAACGGCGATGCCGGAATCATGCAGCGCAACGGCGTCGTCGGGATGGAACATGTTCCATTCGATGGAGACGGAGACCGCAGCCGCGCTTCGCGCCACCGCAATCGGATCGGCATGGCGGGCATGCGTGATAATTTCAGTGCGCAGGGCGGGGAATTTATCCCGCAGCTGCCGCAGCGACACGTGATCGAATGAGATCACGAGGAGATCGTCTTCGGCCTTCTCGGCGGCCAGGAGTTCGCCCAGGCGGTCGAGTATCCGGGGGACGCGCTGACGCTCCTTGATCTCCACAAGCAGACCGACTCCGGCGCCGCGGGCAAAGCCAAGGACTTCCACCAGGGTCGGCACGCGGGTACCGGCGAAGTCCGGACTGAACCACGCGCCCGCATCGAGGCGCTTGATCGCCTCCAGATCGTGATCCGCGACGCGGCCTTTGCCATCTGTGGTGCGGTCGAGGATTTCGTCGTGCAGGAGCACGACGGCGTCATCGTGCGTCAGCACCACGTCGATCTCCAGCACGGTGGCGCCGCGATCTACCGCCGCCTGGAAGGCCGGCAGCGTGTTCTCTGGCGCACCGACGCTATGGCCCCGATGCGCACAGACGTGGATATGGCCCGCCTCGGTGGCGCGCGGAAGATAGGGCATCGGCTAGGCTCCCGGAATGCGAATGGTAACCGCCAGGGCTTCGTGATCGGAAATGGCGACACCGGCTGCGTCGATGGCCGGCACGACCGCCGGTTCGCTGCAATCCAGTCCGCGCGCAAGGATCCAGTCGATCCGGCCGAATGGCGGAGGAGGCGTGCCGTCGGGCCGGGTCCTCTGCGTCGATGCGCGCAGGACGTTGCAGGTGTCCCAATCGTAGCCACGCCGCTTCAGTTCATCGAACATCGGCTCGTAGCGCATCGGCAGCAGCAGGCGGTTCGGATCAGCGTCGAGCGCAGCCGAGACGATCGCGGGCTCCTTGCTGATCGGAAGCTCGAAGGTGCTGGTGTTGAAGTCGCCGCCGATCAGGACCGGCTGACCGGGCGCGCGCCGATCAATCGCGTCGAGCAGCACCCGCGTCTGCTCGAGCCGGTCATCCGGCCCGGTGTGGCTTTCGTAGTGCACGGAGACGAGAAGCACGCTGCCCTGCGCCAGGGCAAGCTCGGCCATGATGGCAATGCGACCGCCGACACGCCGTTCGCCGAACGCGCCATCGAACCAGCGTCCTGAGGTTTCGAGCCGCACGAGCTCGGGTCTGCAGAGCCGGTGGCGCGAGATGAGCCCTGCCCCGTGCAGCCCCGCGGAGTTCGTATCGCCCGCGTGCCATGCGCGCTCGCGCGCGTCGCCGAGGTCGAGCTCCACGAACTCGGTCCCATAGACATAGCCTGCAGCCAGAGCCCTGGCGGCATCCGCAATCGGATGGCGGTTCCCGGAACGCGCCATCCCGAAATCAACCTCGCAGAGGAGGATCGCGTCGGCTTTGGCGGCGCGCAGCAGAGCTATGGACGGAGCAGGATATTTCAGGCGCTCGGCATTCCAGAAGAGGATGCGCGCCCGCTCAGGGGCGGGTAGCGGCGGCGCCGGCGGCGCGGCTTGCTCGATCTGGTCGAGGCAGGCAAACGAAGCGAACGCCGACTGGAAGGCCGCGAGGTCGGTCGGGCCATTCCTCAGCGCAACGCGCGCAGCGACGGTCGGCAGGTCGAGGCGATCGACAAGGGACGTCACAAGAGCTCCCCGATGATGGATCCGAGCGCATCTGGTTCGTTGGTCGTGATCTGGTCGACACCCGCGGCGAGCAGGCGGCGAAGGTCGTCGCGGATCGCCGGACCTGCGACGTCGATCGTCCACGCGTCGACTTCGGCGCCGGTCCGGTGCATCCGCTCAACCAGATCGACGCCGGCGTCCTGACCGGCGAGCACAAGGCCGGCGTTCAGATAATAGACGCATGCGCCCGCGCCGAGCCGTAGCGTCGTCGCGGCGAGCCCTTCGAATTCGTCGGCCGAGGTCGGCATGCGGCTTGCGTGCAGGTCGAGCGGATCGAATCCCACCGCGATCCCGGCCGAGGAGAATTTCACGCGCGCGAATGCCTCCGGATCGGTGGTTCCGACGACGAAGGCCGCCGCGAAGTCGCCGACGGTCCGGCACAGGCGATCAAGCATTGCGTTGCTGAAGCTGGAAGCGGGTTCCTTGAAGTCGAGTTGCACCTGGCGCGGGGCGTGAGGATGGCGGTGCAGCGCTGCGACAATCTCGTCAAGAAACAGCGGGGCCTCGGTGAGCGCCGCTCCATCGGTGGCACGCTGGCGCAGTCGCCCGATTTCGGAGCGCGTCACATCGCTGGCCAGGCCCGAACCGGTAGTCTCGCGATCGAGCGTCAGGTCGTGCAGGCAGAAGAAGTGGCCGTCCGCCGTGGAAACGATATCGACCTCGAGCGCGGCGCCAGCCACCAATCCCGCTTCCAGATTTGCGCGCAGGAACGGCGGGTCATCCCGCTTCCGTCTCAGCATGTGCCATTTGAGGCGCGGGCTTCGCCCCGTCATGCAGCGAGCGCGGGCCGGGCATCGGCGATTCGCCGGCCGGCTTCGTCGAAGAGGAGGGCCCGTCCAAGGTCGACCTTTACCGTATCGCCGATACGGAACCGCGCCGCCTCCCCTGGCTCGAGCGCCCTGAGGGGACCCAGCGGCGTGCGGAGGTGGTAGATCGTCTCGCGGCCGTGCGGCTCAAGATCGTCGATCTCTCCCGCCACGCCTCGCTCGCCAAGGCGCAGGGCTTCCGGGCGCACGCCGAGGGTCGCCTTTCCATCCACGCTGCGCTCAAGCGAAAGGGTCGCCTCCCCGACGCGGAGATTCCTGCCGGCGGCGATTCCGGCGAGCAGGTTGATCGGGGGCGAGCCGATGAAGCCGGCGACGAAGAGGCTATCCGGCTGGTGATAGAGCACGTCGGCCGTTCCGATCTGCTCGATCCTGCCCTTGCTCATGCAGATGATGCGATCCGCCATCGTCGTCGCCTCGATCTGGTCGTGCGTGACGAGAATCGTGGTGACGCGGAGTTCGCGCTGCAGGCGGCGGATTTCACCGCGCATGGTCAGCCTGAGCGATGCGTCGAGGTTGGAGAGCGGCTCATCAAGAAGCAGGAGCTGCGGTTCCTTGATGAGGGCACGCGCCAGCGCCACCCGCTGCTGCTGGCCGCCGGACATCTCCGAGGGCTTTCGCGCGAGCAGCTCATGGACCTGAACCAGCGTGGCGATGGCCTCCACCTTGCGCCCGGCCTCCTCGCGCGACACGGGTTTGAAGCGGAGCGGAAAGAGGATGTTGTCGCGCGCGTTCATGTGCGGATAGAGCGCGTAGGACTGGAACACGATGCCGACGTTTCGGTCCCGCGCTTCCACATCGTTGACGACCGCGCCATCGAAGCGAATCTCGCCGTCAGTTGGCGCGTAGATGCCGGCGAGCATGAAGAGCGTCGTGGATTTCCCGCAGCCGGATGGCCCGAGGATAGCGACGAACTCCCCGTCGTCGATCCGGAGATCGGTCGGCTCGACGGCGGTCACCGCGCCCCACCGCTTCGTCACACCCCTGAGTTCGATCTCCGCCACGGCTCAGCCCTTGATCCCGCCGAGAGTCATCTGCGTCAGATACTTCTGCATGAACGTATAGAGTACTACGCTCGGGAGGACGTAGAAGACGCCCATCGCGGAGACCATCGCGTAGTCCGTGCCCATCATGTCGTCGCGCATCCAGAAGAGGTAGAGGCTCATAGTCCAGTTCGACTTCGACAGCAGCAACGTCGTGACGAACACGTACTCCTCCCAGCCGCGCAGGAAGGCGAAGACGGCAATCGCCAGCATGCCGCCCTTCACCTGCGGCAGGACGATCAGCCGGAACGCCTGGCGGCGCGATGCGCCGTCCGTCATCGCGCTCATCTCGATGTCCCACGGCACCGCATCGAAGAAGCCCTTCATGACGAAGATCGCGAACGGGAGTTCGAGTGCCGCGACAACGAGGATCACGCCCGCCAGCGTGTCGAGCAGGCCAATCCAGTAGAGCATCAGGAAGATCGGGATGATCAGCGTCATCGCCGGAAAAGCCTGCAGGACGAGCAGGCCCTTCAGGTATCCCGTCCGCCCCCTGAAATCGAAGCGCGACAGATAATAGCCGGCGAGCGTCGCCACGCTGACGACGATCAGCATCTGCGTGCCGGCCAGCAGCAGCGAGTTGCCGAACGCCGTCCAGACGCTCGGGTATTTGACACCCATGCCCGAAGCGCCCTTGATCGTATCAGCGATGTTGGAGTTCCAGAGGAAGCGCCAGTTGTCGAGGTGCAGGTAAGGTCCGCTCAGGAGGGCGATCAGCGCGACTGTGAAGACCCCGAGGGCGATCTCGATTGCGGTGAGGACGCGGCCCGGCCGAAGCGTCAGCCGCAGTAGCGACCAGAGGAAGAGCGCCGGCAGCAGCACGGCCAGCGTGCGCCAGAGGACGAAAGTGCTCGCGCCGGTGCGGCCGGAGAATGCCACGGTGACGAGCCAGAGATAGGGGATGAGGATGGGGAGCGCGCCGAGCGCCATGAAGGCATAGAGCAGGATTTCCCGCATCCGGCGACGGCTGCGCGCGCGGGCCGCGAGCAGCGCCCAGTCGTCCACCCCCCTGACCGGCACGGGTTCGGCGAGCGCGGGGTTCATGCGACCTCGATCCGCGGCTTCTGCAGCATCGCGCGCATGTCGAAGAAGCGCCAGAGGAGCAGCGCGACCGCAATGCCGATAAGCACCAGCCCGAGCGACAGCGCCGCGCCATACGCGTACTGGCCGCTGCCGAAAGCACGCTTGTAGACGTAGAGCGCCCAGACGGTCGTGTCGTAGAACGGGCCGCCGTCGGTGATCAGCCAGATGTATTCGAAGCTCACCAGCAGCGCGAGCGCCTGGTAGAGCGTCACGAAGCTCAGCTGCCAGCGGATCGCCGGCAGCGTGACGTGACGGATGATCGCAAGCTCGCCGGCGCCATCCACCCGCGCGGCGTGAAAGAGATGCTCAGGGATCGACCGGATGGCGCTGGTGAAGATGATCATGCCGAACGATGCGCCGATGAACCCGTTGGCGAGCACGATCAGGAGCATCGGCGCGTTGCTCTTCATGTCGATCGGCGAGAGGCCGAGCGCGGTAAAAATCTGGTTCAGCAGGCCGTAGTCTGTCGGCGCAACAACCCAGCTCCAGAGGAGCGCATAGACGACCGATGGGCTCATCCTTGGCAGGAGCCACACGGCGCGGAAGAAGGCGCCGGTCCGCTGCGGCAGCGCCGTCGTCGCAAGCGCCAGCACCAGCCCGTAGCCGATGTTGAAGATGGCCAGCGTGGATACGACATAGATGAAGGTCGTCGTCATCACGCCGACGAGCCGCCGGTCTCCGGTCAACACGTGCCGCACATTTTCCGTGGTGAACTCAGTGACGCGAAGATTGCGGCCCATGTCGCTGAAGGCTATCGCAACGTCGACGATGACCGGCGCCACGAAGAACAGCGCGAGCAGGACCGTCGCCGGCCCGAGGAAAACGAGCCGGTCAACAGTTCGGCGGATTGATTCGCTTCTTCGCAGAGTCATTTGCGCGATGGTGGATGTCTGGCGAGAGCCGCTGAGCTCCCGCCAGTCTCACTCCATCAGTTCAGGCTATCGACCACCGTAACCGAATCGCCGAGCTCGCTGCCCATCTCGTCTGCGAGGAAGTCGATCGCCTCCTCGGGCGTCAGGCGACCGGTTTCCACGCCTTCCAGCCCCTTGAAGAGGATGCCATTGTAACGGCCGAAGTCGGGATGGTTCGGGATAAAGGTCGAGCGCGCCATCATAGGCGTCGCATCGGCCAGGTACCATGCCTCCTTGTAGGCAGGCATGTCGGCTTCGCCGTTGGTGATGGCGAGGTGCGCCGACCCTACCGCGTGCTGGACGTTGAAGTAGGGCAGAGTGGCGTAGGCGACGAGCATGGCCGCGAGCTGCGCATGCTTGGACTGCGGGTTCACCACGTAGACGATCGGGTGCGAGAGGTTCTTCGGCTCGCCACCCTTCTCCGCCGCCGGGGCGTGGAGCCAGCCGATCTTGTGGAAATAACTCGCCTCGTCCGTCGGCCAGGTCGCGCCCTTCGCCTCGCCGAGCATCCACTCCTTCGTCGCCCAGACGCCCTGATGGTATATGAAGGTCGTCTCGGTCTTGAAGCCGCCCTGTATCTCATCCCAGTTCATCGCAGTATTGTTCGGCGGCGTTACGCCGTTCTGGGCGTTCCAGGCGAACCACTGCAGGCCTTTCAGGATCTCGGCCTTCGGCAGCAGCAACTTGCCCGTCGTCTCGTCCATGAATTTCGCGCCGAAGGACGAAAAGACCATGAGATAGTCCGGCCCCGCGTTCGGCCGATGGATGATGCCGACCTTGGCGGCGCCCTTGTCTACGACCTCCTTGGCCAGATTGGAGAGGTCCTGCATCGTAAACTCGCCCTTGTCGACCATGGCGGGCAAGCCCTCGATGAACGCCTCGTCCTTGCCGATCTTCCGCAGCATGTCCTTGTTGTAGAAGAACATGCGGATCTCGGAGTCCTGCGGGATGGCCATCACCTTGCCGTCCACTTTCGTCGCATTCCACAAGACCGGGATGACGTCGCCGAACGCCCACTGGTTGGCTGCGATGAAGTCCGTCATGTCCATTGCATAGCCGGACTTCGCGAACTCGCCGACCCATTCATGTGCCGCGACATAGACATCCGGGCCTTCGTTGACGGAGAACGCTTTCAGGATATCGAGCGCGTCCTGGTCGAAGCCGGTTGCCGGGCCTTCGAACACATCCACCTTGACCGTCGTGTCGCTGCCCGCCGCCTTGAGCGCTGCGTTCAGTGGCTCCGCCGCAGCGACGATGTTCCCGGCTCGCAATGGGCCAGACCGGTCGGCCCGCGCCCAAAGCTTGATCGTGACTTCCTCGGCGGAGGCCGGGGTCAGTGCCGACATCACCGAGCCAAAGATCGCAGCTGTGGCAATCAGTTTCAGGTATCGCATCAGGCTCTCCTCCTTCACGCCAGCAGAATGTTGGCGGACGCTTTTCTCGCACCTGCGAGCAGCCCTCTTGTCGGGGCTGTACGTGACGATGATACGAAAGGAGGAAGAGCGCCACAACGTTCGCCATTGCGAGCCGGCAAACTATTGAATTGTGGTGCTATGATCGCAGGGCATTCGCTGCCGTCCAGTTAGCGTTCTCCAGCAACCCTCTGGTCGCCTCAAGGCGCGGCGGATGTTACGCGCCACACCGTGTTCCCGACGTCGTCGGCAATCAGAAGCGCGCCAGTCCTGTCGATCGCGAGGCCGACCGGACGGCCGCGAGCTTCTTCCTGCCCGTTCAAAAAGCCCGTCACGACGTCTTCGGCCTTCCCGCTCGGTCGGCCACCGGAGAACGGGACGAAGACCACCTTGTAGCCATTGAACTTGTCCCGATCCCAACTTCCGTGCTCACCAACGAATGCGCCCCCCTGATATTTTTGCGGGAGACTGTTCCCGGTGTCGAACGTGAGCCCCAGCGGGGCCACGTGCGAGCTGAGTGCGTAGTCTGGCGGGATGGCCTTCGCGACCAGATCCGGCCGCTGCGGCATCACGCGCGGATCGACGTGCTGGCCGTAATAGCTGTAGGGCCAGCCGTAGAAGGCGCCGTCCTTCACCGAGGTCATATAGTCCGGCACGAGGTTGGGCCCCAGTTCATCGCGCTCGTTGATGACCGCCCAGAGCGCTCCGCTTTGCGGCTCCCAGCTAAGGCCGTTCGGATTGCGCAGCCCGCTCGCGAAGATGCGCGAGCGCCCCGTGGCACGATCCACTTCCCAGATGGCGGCGCGGTTTTTCTCCGCTTCCATCCCGTTCTCGGTGATGTTGCTGTTCGATCCGACGCCCACGTAAAGCAGCGAACCGTCGCGGCTCGCTACCAGGCTCTTGGTCCAGTGATGGTCGATCGGGCCGCCGGGAAGCGCAACGAGCGGCGTGCCGGGGGCGGCAATCTTCGTGTCGCCGGTGCTGTAGGCGTAATGCATGATCGAATCGGTGTTCGCGACATAGAGGTCGCTCCCCACCAGCGATACGCCGAACGGCGAGTTCAGGTGATCGAGGAAAACGCTGTTCGTCTCCGGCTTGCCATCGCCGTCCGCGTCGCGCAGCAGCGTGATGCGGTTGCTCGGCCCGGTGTCGCCGCCGGACGTCACCATGGATTCGATCCACCCCATCACCAGGTCCTTCGGCCGCTTGATCGTATCGGTCGGCGGGGCCTTCGATTCCACGACGAGCACGTCGCCATTTGGGAGGACGTAGAGAGAGCGCGGGTGCTGCAGGCCTGTGGCGAAGGCCTCGATCTTCAACCCGGCGGCCACTGTCGGCGTCTCCCCCTCCTTCCAGCCCACGACGGACGCGAGGTGCATCGGAGGGAAGAGATACTGGTTCGGTTCCGGGAGCTTCGGATCGGCGCCGACCTGGCTCTGCGGATCGAAGGAATCGTCGCTGCACGCGGACAGGAGCGCGGCGGCCGAAACCACAAGGGCGACGCGGCGTACCGCCTTCAAGGAGTAGCTCATGACATCACCACCACATCGATCTCTCGCGCCACCACGTTCACCTCGCGGCGGAAGATGAACGGCCAGCCGACCCAGACGGTGACGAGCAGCAGGAGGACCGTCGCGGCGGAAAGCGCCAGCCCCCACGGGACCACGGATGTCCACGCATCGCGCGTGTGGATCAGCATGTTGAGGAAGCCAAGGACGAGCGAGATCAGGCATCCGACGGCGTAGGGCCACGTGGGCGCCGCCCGGGCCGCGAACCGCCCGGTCAGGAGGTCGATCAGGAAGAGGACCGCGACGATGATCCCGAGGATGACGCCGGCGGAAATGAGCCAGGCGGAGAAATCCGCCCACATCATTTCAGCGGTCCGCCAGTAGACGACATCGGTCAGAAGAGCGCCTACGAGGCAGGCGACGGGAAAGGGCAACAGGAGCGGATGGATGAGCGGGCGCGCAGTCTGCGCGGTAATCTGCAGGTCTTCGCTGATCATGGCTGGTCTCGGCGATTCTTTGCCAACTTCGCATTGAACCCCTCAGCAGCCAGCCGGTTCCCGCGGCAAGTTGGCGCTCGCGGCTACCAGCTTGCGTAGTCGAGCAGCGTCAACCCGAAGAGTATCGGCAGCCAGAATCCCGTCGCGGCAGAGACGAGGCGCATCAGCAGCAGGGCGGTCGCATCGGAGCGCGCCCGCTAAGCGCACTCAGAAATGCGGCTCTACGCCCGCCGGCCTCGCCATTTCAACGGGGATGCCTTCTCTTGTGGCGGCCAGTATCAGCTCGTCCACAATGCGGCCGATAGAGAATACGTGCGGGTATGCGCTTGCGATCATGCCGGCATGGTAGCCGGTGCGAAGGGTCTCGCCGTTTTCCCTCGCGGATTCGATGATGCGCGCGATCTCCTCCATAAGAAGGCGTTGTACGATCGCGTCTCGACCATTGATCTGGCCGTCACTGCTCAAAGGAACGCTCCCTGCCCTCGCGCCATATCTTTGTCGGCGAGCGTTAGTCGGCAAGTGCAAACAATGTGCGAACGCGTACAAATTATGAAACGACAGGCCTTCCCGGCGGCTCCGGCTCGCCGTTGAAAATGTGGCGAACCGGAGCAATCAGGAAGGCGGCCCTCAGGCCGCCTGCGCCTCCTGGTTGACCGATGCTTCGGCCAGCTCGGTCAGCGCCTCGTCCGTCGCCTCCTCCTCGTCGAGCGTCTCCTGCAGGAGGGCAGCGGCGTCGGAGAGATCGAGGGCCTCCGCCCAGGTCCGCATCGTTCCGTAGCGTGAGATCTCGTAGTGCTCGACCGCCTGCGCCGCGGCGAGGAGACCGGCGTCGAGAGCCGGCGAACCTTTGTACTCCTCCATGATCTCCGCGCCCTCCTCGGTGATGCCGACAATGGCGGCGCAGGTCTTGCCCTGCGGCTTCTTGCCGATCATGCCGAAGATCTCTTCGAGCCGCGCGACATGGCCCTCGGTTTCGCCGCGATGTTTCTCAAACGCGGCTTTCAGGTCGCCGCTCCGGGCTGCCTTCGCCATCTTGGGCAGGGTCGCCAGGATCTTCTTCTCCGCGAAGTAGATGTCCTTCAGCGTGTCGTGAAAGAGCTCGTCCAGTTGCTTGGGTTCCTTAGCCATGGGTTGCCTCCGGGTTGGAAAAACGAGTCTCAACTGGCGATCGGCGCTGAGGTTCCGTGGTGAGCGGCGCATCTCGGTGGTGCTTCCCGGATCGATACTGCGATCCGCGCGACGCCTGAATGGATTCGGCTGTTCCCGCGCTCGCAGGCGCCGCCGCTTCTGCATCAGCCGCGACCCCCACCCGACGGCCTTCGGAAAGGGCGTTTCATTCAGGGAACTTCGCTGCATTCGTGGTGTTGAACCTTGTCAAAAAGAGCACAAGGAGGACCTCCGATGAAATCATTGCTTATGACTTCGGCTGCTGCCGCGATTCTCTCCCTCGGCTTGGCCAGTCCGGCGTTGGCCGATTGCGCCGCTGACATCGCGGCACTGAAATCGCAGATCAATACCGGCAGCATCGATTCCGCCAACACCACCGCCAAGCCAGCAGCGGTCGAGAAGACATCTCCTGCTGCCGACGCCAGCGCCAGCAATGGTGAGATGGCGACCGCCGCTCCCGCTCAAGGCACGGCCGGCATGGGCGCGGATCAAGCCGCGGCGGCCGACAGCGCGGCCTCGGCCCCGGTTGCCAGCGAGGGCGGCGCGCCGGCCGCCGGGACTATCCCGGGCACCGAAGCCACTGCGGCGATGAACAAGGCTACGGAGGGGATCGCCACCTCTCCCGCTGAGGTCGACGCACAGCAGACCGCTCAACCGGCGGAGACGGCTCCGAGCCAGGACCAGATTGCCCAGGCTGGCGAGACGCCCGCGGCCTCCACCGCACCGACATCCGGCGGCGAGCCCGTCGACATGCAGGGGACGATCCTCGCTCGTGCCGAGGCCTATCAAAAGCTCGGGAACGAAGGCGCATGCATGAACGCGGTGCAGCAGGCGAAGGCCCTCTAGAAACGAGCCGCTCGAACTACTGACAAAGGAAGGCCGGGCCGCGTGACCGGCCTTCCCTTTGAGGCCGACCGACAAGCCTTGAGCTTGCGCCGAACCTAGATCGGCTCAAGCAAGCCGAACACCGCGACAAGGCCGACAACACCAAGTCCCAGAACGATCTCGGCGACGGTGCCCCGCCGGACGGCGGCAAGCGCATGCACTCCGTGTCGCCCGATGCGCGGCACGAAGGCGTAGCGATTGACCAGCGCGAGCCCCACCATCATGGCGACCAGCACGATCTTGCAGGCGAGCATGATCTGGTAGGGCGACGACCAGTCGGTCGGCCAGTGGCCGAGGATCAGCAGGGTGTTTATCATTCCCGTTGCGACGGTCAGCGCGACGGTCACGTGACCGGCGGCGGAGAATCTCCTGAGGGCGATACCGGCGTCCGCCCGGAATTCGGGGACATCAAGGATTCCGAGGATACGAAGCAAGGGCACGAGCGCGCCAAGCCACGCGCCCGCCGCAAGAAGGTGGACAGCGTCGTTGATCCGATGCGCGAAGCCTG
The DNA here is from genome assembly GCA_038211615.1 of Hyphomicrobiales bacterium. GTDB lineage: Bacteria > Pseudomonadota > Alphaproteobacteria > Rhizobiales > Afifellaceae > DASWJZ01. The sequence continues at coordinate 61,741 of JBBQVL010000004.1, read as the reverse complement.
CCCATCCAGACTGCATGACTGCGTGGCCGGTCAGTGTGACGCCGATGAGCACAAGCGCGGACGCCAGGGCTGTCGCGGCCCGACGGTGGCGGGACGGGACGGCGGGCATCAGGGCAAGGACCACCGCCGCGCCGGCCTGCATCTGCCAGGCAAACCCGACGCTCGTTTCAAAAAGGACGGCACGGATCGTCGCCGGATCGATTGCGTCGGCCCAGCCTTCGCCAATGATTGCGGCCTCGAGTGGAAGGGCGACCGCGGTCGTCGCGACCGAGGCGATACCCGCCGCGATGGCAAGAGCTGTGAGACGCCGGCCGATCTCCCGCCCTAGGCTCTGGGGCACGAGCGTTGCGAGATAGGCCGACGCTCCCCAGAGAAGCATCGCCGACGCATCATGCAGCAACCGGCAGGCGGACAGGGCGGCTTCGGGGTTCACTAGGGCTTTACGGTGAAGCTATAGCTGCCGTGCGTCTTGTGGCCGTCGGCCGAAAGCGCGTGCCAATCAACCGTATAGGTGCCGGCGCCGAGCATCCCCGAGAGCGGGACCATCAGCACCGTGTTGTTTTCCATCAGCGTCGCCTCCCCCGTCTCAACCGCCGCCTTGTCGGGGCCGGTCACCTTCACCCCGCTGAACTTCAGGTTCAGGTCCTCGGAGAATTTCAGGTCAAGCTCCGAGGGCGCCGTGGTGACAGTCCCGTTTACCGCGGGCGTGGCGGAGGCGAGATGTGCGTGGGCAAGCGCCTGTCCGGTCAATCCGAGACAGACCACGGCGGCTATGGCGAAGGTGCGCGTTGAATGCGACATGGGTGACATCCTTTTCGGGTTTGAGGTCGAGCTTACAGAGGTAGAAATCGTCGTGCGGTCGCGCACGATGGCGCGGACCTCGGCACAGCGCCTGGCGCGAGCAGTTTCTCGCGATCGAATTTTGCGCGCACGCGCGAGCATGCGCATGTTCCGGGCCCGGGCGAAGCGGACCGGTCATGGTCGAATCTCCACCGTCTCCTTGAGACGAATGAGATCGAACTCCGAGACGAGAACGGCGAGCTCGACGTTCCATTGCCCGGGCGCGGGTATGGTCAGGGACTCAACCCGCCACGTGCCGTCGCCGGCCTTCGTCGCCGGCCGCCTGATCGGCTCGATACCGGCGGCGGGATTTGAGAGGATCAGCGTGACCTCCCTGGCGTCGAGCGAGCCGGCGTCGGTCATGATGACGATCGACGCTGATGTGGGGCCGGCGTGCCCCGGCGTGAACGTCACTTCCGCCATTGCCTTCGCGTTATGGACATGAACGGAGACCGGAAGGCCTGCCGCCGCGGCGATGGCGCGAGGCGGCGGCGTAAAGCGCCAGGTCGCGACAACGCCCAGGATGGTTAGTGCGAGTGTGGCTTCAAGGGCGATCGACAGAACCAGGCGGCGCACCGCCGCGGGCTGACCTCCTTCCGCTGCCGTGGTGAGGCGCCAGCGATTGAAGGCGGCCAGAGCAAACAGCGCAACGACCAGGCTGAGCTTGACGAGAAAGACGCGCCCATAGGCCGTGGTCAAGATCGCTTCCGGCCGCTCCAGCTGAATCGTCGCCAGCAAGAGGCCGGCAACCAGCAGCGCAACAAGAGCATACGGCGCGACGTGCGAAAACCGCGCCAGCGCCTTAGCGCCGGCGGTTCCACCCTCACGCAGGAGAAAGCCGAGCGGCGCCAGCGCGCCGATCCAGAACGCAACCGCGCTGGCATGGATGAAAACCGCCGGCCGCGTGACGATCTGGGGATACGCCGCACTCGCATGTCCACTGGCGGCAAGCGCAAGACCGACTCCGGTGAATGCGGCGACGGAAAGCAACCTTGCCGATCTTGTCGACTGGACGCGGTAGGCAGCCGCTGCAAGGAGAAACGCAAGGATCGCGATCACCGCAGTGACGCCGTAGGACGTACCCATTGCGGTCTGCCATACAAGCGGGCGGGAAAAGGCGGAGAGCGGCAAATCAAGGGCATCGAGTCCTTGCAGGCCGACGGAGACAAGCACCGCCACAACCCCGACCGGCAAGCACGCCATTCCGATCCGGTCCACCGGTCGGGGCGGCCTGGCGAAAAACGTGCTGAAGAACAGACCGCCGACACCGACGAAGAGCCCGAGATAGGGGGCGACGCGGCAGAGCCAGATAGCCGCGCGAAGCGGCCAGTAGATCACCTCGGACGCGCCGGGAATCGCTTCGGCGCTCGGGGCGCCGATCGAAAACAGCACAGACCCGCCGACCGGATGGCCATCCTCCGAGATTACCCGCCAACTCAAGGCGTGCGAGCCGGGACCGATCTCTCCGGGCGCATCGATGACCACCGCATTGCCTTCCAGATGGTAACCGGCGAGCGTCGTCGCGTTTCCCTTGCCGTCGATCAGTCGCATGACGAGCGGCGAGACCGGCTCGTTGAAGGTCAGAGACAGGCGAACGAGCGGCGCGGCAAGCACCGCGCCGTCGGCGGGATCGCTGCTCACCAGCGAGGCGTGCGCAAAGGCAAGGCTGGTCTGGAGAACCAGCCCCACGATCGCCGCCGGGATCGATGCGCAACGCATCGAAGGCTTAGTTGCCGTCCATGCGAACGGTGCCCAAGAAACTTGCGAACTTTTTCAGCCGGACCGGATCGAGGTCCTTCTCCGCCTCGGCGATGGCCGCCGCCAGACGCCCCGCGGCATCGGCCGGCACGCCGGTCGCTTCCAGGGCCTCCGCCGAACGGATTTCATCACCAGTGCAGAGCACCAGCGTCCACTTTGCGTCCTTCTTGCGCAAGAACGCCCGGCCACCCGTATCGCCCTGCGTCCATCCGGCGACTGCGAAGCCGTCTTCGACGACGACCGGGCTGATCACCAGTTCCGCGTCGGGCTTGTCGAACATGGCGTGCATGGCGGTCTGAATGGCCGCTTGATCGGGCGTGTCGGCAAGCGACGGGCTCGCGGGCATCAGCAGCAGAAGGGCGGCGACCAGGGCGGCTGGGAGGAAAGAGGATTTCATCATCGGGTTCTCCGGTTTCGGGAGACGCGGGGCGCGTCCCACAGGCGCGCCCCGGTCATGATCTAAGGCTTGGGCAGGACGTTAAGGCCGGGCGCCGGCGTCTCGTAATCCTCGGCGGTCTTCCCCGCCTCGGGGATTTCGATCCACCGATCTGTGCCCTTCTCGCATTCCTGCACGGCCGGGAAGTAGAGCATCCCGGCGGGAAGGTCGGCAGCGAGCATGCCGCGGAGCACGAACTCGTCGTAATAGGCGTCCGGGAGATTGCCGCCGCTCCACGTCACTTCGGTGACGCCCTCGTCGAGCTTGCTGCCATAGTAGTCGTAGGTCTTTGCGTACTTTCCCTTGACAGTGTCGATGGTCCAGCCTGCGTGCGGCATCGGCTTCACCGCAATGACCCCTTCCGGGATCTTGACGGTGAACTTGATCGTGGAGGACCCGTCGCAGCCATGCGGAACGCGGAACACCGCCTTGTAGGTCGAACCCGCTGTCGCTTCCCCGGTTTCGAGCGTGACGTGGGCAGACGCAACACCCGCCGTCAGCAACCCCGCCATGGCAGCGGGCAGAAAGAGTTTCTTCATCGGCTTTTTCTCCTTGGAGTGATGGGCTTGCTCGGCCCCTGCTACGGGAAGCCGCCTCCCTGGCTCGCCCCCCGCTATTGCCCACGGCCGCGCGGGATTGCGCGGTCGGGGGGTTTCGGAAGAGCTATGAGAGGAGCGTTGCGGCGCTGCGGCTCCTCAGGGCCAAGGCGGTGTGTGCAGCGGCCAGCCTGGCGAGCTTGGCGCTGGCGCGTGTCTCGCCGTTCATGGTGGTGCGCTGGAATGGAGCCCCGATTGCCGGTATCCCGGCATCGGTCTTGGCGGCGCGCGTGCCTCCGTCGAGGACCAGGACGGCGGTCACGCAGAGCAGAACCGCGCACGCAAGAATGGCGGCGAGGCTATGCCGGCGAGCTGTTCCTGACATCTCACTGCCCCATGCTCATCTGGCCCATGTTCATCTGGCCCGTGGCGTCGGCGTCCGGCCCGGGCGCAGCGGCGCCTATCCCCTGGACGGCGAACTGAACCTCAACCGTGCCTGCCTTCTCGAAGGTCAGCGTTCCCTTGAATTCGGCCCCCTTTTTAAGAGGCGCCTTCAGGTCGATGAGCATCAGGTGAAGGGAGTTGGGTGCGAGAGCGACCGACCCGCCCGCCGGGATTTCCAGACCGCCTTTGACGGGGCGCATGGTCATGATGCCGTTCTTGACGGCCATCTCATGCAGCTCGGCCCGGTCCGAGACCTCGGCCGCAGCGGACAGGAGACGGTCGGCCGTGGCGCCATGATTATTGATCACAAGGTAGCCGCCGCCCACGGCGGCGCCGGGCGGGGTTGCACGAGCCCAGGGCTGAACGATCTCGATGTCGCCGATCTCGAAGTCGTACGCGAACGCGGATTGGGCGAGGACGATCAGGACGCCTGCCACAAAGAAGGTGATGCCGATCCGTTCATCAGGGCTTGGAAAAAGCCTTGAGAGACGGGCGACATGAGCGCGGGCGCGCCGCGCACGGTCGTGAAACATGGGTGCATTCCATTTGAGCTTTGGACTGCGCTTGTCAGGACAAGCGCTTCAAATTGAGGGGTCTGAAAGGTCAGACGGCTGCTCGACCCGGCGCCATCAACGGCGCCGGAGAGACCTCAACCAAAGCTCGGTGGAGCGCGGGGATTGACGGGCGAGCGGGCTACATGCCGTCCGACCGCCGCCTGCCGGGGCTGCGGCCTCGTGGCATTGGCCGGGAGAACTGCCGGCAGAAGGCACGCGGGCGCGCCAAGGATTGCGTGGCCGCCCACCGCGGGACAGCCTGCAAGGCAGCATTCAGGAACATGCGCGTGATTGGCGGGCTGGCCGGGAATCGTTTCCGGACCGCCGCCGATCGTCGAACAGATGGTGCCGCCGAAGGCATCCATATCGCCCGGCGACGCCATGGCCGCGTCGGCCAGTCCTGCGACGAATGTGTGCAGGAACAGCGCATAGATCGCCGCAAGGACGATCCACTTCCTGGTTGCCTTCCGCACGTGCATCAGATCCGGCCGAGCGTCCGCGCTGAGGATGAATATCACGTCCGCGTACACAGTTGAACCGCTGGCGAATGCGGCATCGTGGCAGTCGTTGCGACCCCGCGGACGGTGCGGATAGACCGAAGCGCGAACACCACAATCCGGCAGTTGTGCTTCACGGTATGTTCCTGACCGCCTTTCTTGCCTGACGTCTGCGGGCAATTCCCGTCATTCTGCCCCGATAAGGCTCGCGATCTTCGCCCGCGCGCCGGCGGCGCTCTCGTCGAAGGCGATCGAGTCCGCGTAACTTCCATCGGCATTGAACAGCATAGCGGAGGTCGAGTGGTCGACCGTGTAGTTGCCGCCGCCGAGATCGACTTTCTCGTAGGAGATGCGATAGGCCTTCGCAGCCTTGCCGACGGCTTCCGGCGAGCCGGTCAATCCGATGAAGTCCTTGTCGAAGGCCGTGACGTAATCCTTCATCACCTGAACTGTGTCGCGCTCCGGGTCGACGGTGACGAAGGCAACTTTGAGCGGCGCAGCTTTGTCGCCGAGGCCCTGCACAATGCTGCCGAGCAGGAAAAGCATGGTCGGACAGAGATCGGGACAGTATGTGAACCCGAAATAGACAATGTGCGGGTGCCCGAGAAGATCGGCGCGGGTGAAAGCTCGCCCGTCCTGGTCGATGAGATCGAACGGGCCGCCGATCTTCACGATGGTATTCGCGGTCCACCGGTTCACGTCGGTGTGCCAGATGGTCAGTGCGGCCCCAAGAACCAGCGACAGGCCAACCGACGCAAAGATCGCGACCGCGATTCCTCGATCCGCCTTTCCTTCGGCGATGCGCAAGCTCATCTGGAGAAGCTCCTCTCGCTGCGAGCATAGGAGACTGGCGGCACTGTTGCCTAGCGGCCGGAGCCCGGCCTGCGTCAACGAGCGCTACGCGTTGGCGGCGGGAGCCTGGCTCACAGAACTCTCGCGATCGAGCCGACCTGGACGCCGGGCACCCGGCTGATGTTGGAGCACCGCGTGGCGTGCGCCTCGACCGCTCACGCGGACAGCGGCAACTCGCCGACGCCGGACGACCGCAGGGACCATGCAAGCCGGGTCCTGAGAATCGCCACATGCTCGGCAAGCACATTCATCAGCCTTTCGCGGTCCCTCGATGCGATCGCCTCGCCGAGGCCGGCGTGAATGTTCTCCAGCAGCTTGAGCTGCCGCCGATAATGGGCGGCATCCCTTGCCTCCATCGCATAGACAAGGCAGCTCAGCCGCCTCGCATGGTTTGTGGTGCGCTGGTGGAACGCAATCAGATGGTGGTTGCGCGAGGTGGCGGCTATGCGGGAGCGGAACGAGGCGTTCCAGTAGCTCGCCTCGAGGTAACGGTGCTCCCGCGCCGCCTTGCGCTGTTCCCCCTGCATGCGCACCACGTCGTCGAGCAGGCCGTCATCGTCGAAGTCGCAGTAGAAACCGGAGATGCGCTCCGCGACGCGCAGCGCCTCGATCAGCTGGTTGATCTCGTCAAGATCGAGCGGATGCACGCGAATACTCTGGTTCGGCTCGACATGCACAAGACCTTCCGCGGCAAGCCGGTTGACGGCTTCGCGAATGGGCGTCCGTCCGAGTTTCAGGTTATCGACAAGCCAGGCGCTGCTGATGGGACGTCCGGGCGGCAGGCTCAGTTCCAGGATCCTGTTGCGGATCGCCGTCGCGGCCTCTTCGACCATCGACGGGCGCTGCTTGTCGGCTCCGGACCCGGCCGGCGTTGCAGGTCGTCGCTTCATGCTCCAGCCCGCAAGGCTGCACGCAGCCTCGCGCGAAGCGCCTCGGTCTCGGCCTCGTCGACCACGAAGGTCTTGTCGTGCTCCTTCAGAACCACGCCGTATTCGGTCCGCGTCATCGCCACGCTCAGCTTCTCTTCGATCACATCCCACAGCACCTTCCGGGGGTCGCGCTCGAGCGGGTCGCCATAGCCACCACCACCGGACATTTCATGGCGGTAGAGATCGCCCTTCCGAAGCGGCTCGACCTCCGTCATCAGCACCGGCACGATCCTCCGCTCGCCATCCCGGACAATGATGTTGAACGACGGCGCTCCGGGATTGCCGCCGTAGAGGCCGTGCGGCGGATGGCTTCGCTTGTCCGACCGCACGTTCAGGATCGCCTCGTCGGCCAGCAGGCGATATTCGCGCACCAGGCCGAGGCCGCCCCGGTGGCGGCCCGCCCCGGCGGTGCCCGGAAGGAACCCATAACGCTCGATGCGCAACGGATAGTCCGCCTCGATCATTTCGATCGGAACGTTGGACTGATTCGCTCCAAGGTGCGGCACGCCTTCCTGGCCGTCATGCGAGGCGGCCCCGCCCCAGGTCCCCATGAAGGTCTCGCAGAACACGAACGCCTTTCCGTCCCGATAGCCGGCGATGGTGGGGAGCGTCGAGCCGCCGTTCGAATCGGCGATGACACGATCCGGAACAGCCTGCGCCAGCGCTCCGATCAGACAGTCGACCATGCGAAAACCGGTGATGCCGCGGGCTCCGGAGGGCGCGGGAAACATCGGGTTCATGATCGAGCCGAGCGGCGCCACCACCGTGATAGGCCGCGTGAAGCCGTGGCAATTCGGGACGTCGGCGCGCATCACCGAGCGAAGCGCCGTGTAGGCGCAAGCCTTGGTGAAGGGAAATGACGGGTTGATGCCACCTTTCACCTGCGGCGACGAGCCGGTCCAGTCGACGGTGACGTGGTCACCTTCCACGACGACCTTGACGTTGAGCACGATCGGTTCGGGACACTCGCCGAGCCCGTCGAGATGATCGGTAAAGGCATAGACCCCGTCGGGGATTTCGCTGAGTTCGGCGCGCGTCAGTCGCTCGGCATAATCCTGCAGATGATCGGCGTAGCGAAGCACGGTCGCCGTTCCGTAGCGCGCGAAGAGCGCGATCAGCTCCCGCTCGCCGCTCGTGCAGGCGGCGATCTGCGCCTGCAGGTCGCCCTCGACCTTGTCCGGCGTGCGGACATTGGTGCGGATCACCTCCCACAGCGCCTCGTTCGGACGTCCCGCCTCGACCAGCTTGATGATCGGAAGGCGCAGCCCCTCCTGAAAGATCTCGGAAACGCCGATCGCATTGCTGCCGGCGACAATACCGCCGACATCGGAATGGTGAGCGACCGTCACGCTCCAGCCGCAGAGCGCGCCCTCGTGCATGACCGGGGAGGTGATGTAGATGTCGGGAAGGTGCTGGCCGTCCGCCGCGTAGGGATCGTTGAAGATAAAGACGTCGCCCTGCTCGATGCGGCCGGTATAGAGGCTGAGCAGCTTGCGCATCGCATCGTAGAAGCTGCCGAGTTGCATCGGCGTGCAGACGCCCTGCGCAAGCGGTTGGCCGGCGGCGTCGCAGATCGACGTCGAGAAGTCGAGCGAGTCGCGCACAATGCCCGAATGCGCGGTCCGCATCAGCGTCAACGCCATGTCGTCGGCGATCGTGTCGAAGCTGCTCTTGATGATTTCGAGCTGGAAGGGATCGATCGCGGCGGTCATCGGCGTGCCTCGTTGGGGGAATCGCTGGCCGGCAGCTCGATGACGACGTTGCCATAGCTGTCGCGGGAGGCAAGGCAGTCCGGCGGAACGACCGCCGTGCCCTCGTATTCCTCGATGATCATCGGCCCTTGCCTCGGAGTCGCGTCAAGCCGTTCGCGGCCGAAGACCGGCGTGTCGACGGTCCCGTGGACGGGACCGAAATAGGCCGGGCGGCTGGAGAGAACTGACGCGGCCTGCGCCCGCATGCGGAGGTCGGGGGGATCCTCGCCCCGCAGGGTGCCAGTCAGGCGGAGGTTGACGATCTCGACGGGGAAGCGGCCGGCGAAGGCGTGCCCGTAGCGCGCCATGTGCTCGGCCGCAAAGGTCTCTGACAGCCGCGTGGCGGCCCCGGCGTCATAGGGCGCGGCGGAGAATGGAACGGTGATCTCGAAGGCCTGGCCGAGGAAGCGCACATCCGCCTCGTGACGGAACTCGATGTCCGCCCGGTCGACGCCCATCACCTCCTCAATGCGCCGCGTCATGATGTCGAACTTTGCCTCCGCCTCTTCGGGCGGAAACGCCGTCGCCACGTGCGGGAAGGGCTGGGTCCAGGTGGAACTCTGCCGCGAGTAGAGCAGCCCGATGGCGCTGAAGACCCCGGCGCCGGGCGGCACGACCACCTTGCGGATCATGAGGACACGCGCGAGGTCGACCGCATGCACGCCACCATTGCCGCCATAGGCAAAGAGCGAGAAGTCGCGCGGGTCGCGCCCCCGATAGGTCGTCACCGCCTTGACCACCCGCATCATGTTGGCGTTCGCGACCGTATGGATGCCGTGCGCCGCGGCGAGAAGATCGCAGTTCAGCGCCGCCGCGATTTTCCCCACCGCCTCTTGCGCGAGCCGCGCCTCGATAGGTACGGCTCCGCCGGCCAGCACAGCGGGATTGAGGTAGCCGAGAACGACGTTCGCATCGGTGACGGTCGGCGCGAGGTTGCCCTTCCCGTAGCAGGCGGGTCCAGGCACGGCGCCGGCGCTCTGCGGACCGATCTTCAGCGAACCGCCCTTGTCGAGCCACGCGATGCTGCCGCCCCCGGCGCCGATCTCCAGAACGTCGACGACCGGGAGCTTCAGCGCATAGCCCCCGCCGCCGGCGAGGAAGCTGCGCGAAGAGAAGCTGCCGCCCACCTCGTATTCATCGGCGTAGGCAAGCGCGCCGTCCTCCACGATGGACGCCTTGGCCGTGGTGCCGCCCATGTCGAGCGTAATCAGGTCCCGGTAGCCGTTGCGCCGTCCGAAATGCTCCGCGCCGATGACGCCCGCCGCCGGGCCGCACTCAACCACCTGGGCCGGCACGCGAATGACCGAATCCGCATCGAGGATGCCGCCGTTCGATTGCATCATCATGAGCCGCCCTCCGATTCCGGAGCCGCGCATCTGCTTGACCATCGCCTCGACGTAGCGGCCGACCGGCGGCCCGATGTACGAATTGATGACGGTGGTGCTGGTGCGCTCGTATTCCCGCTTCTGCGGCAGCACGTCGACGGAGAGCGACACGAAGCATTCCGGCATGTCCCGCCGCAGGATCTCGCCGACCGCCCGCTCGTGCTCCGGATTGGCATAGGAATGGAGCAGGCAGACGGCGATCGCCTCGATGCCGCGATCCCTGAGCCGCGCCACCGCTGTGTGAACGCTGTCGAGGTCGAGCGGCTTCAGCACGCTGCCATCGGCAAGCATGCGCTCACTGACCTCCAGACGGAGATGGCGCGGCACCAGCGGCTCCGGCTTGACGTAGAGCGGCTCGTAAAGATTGGGCACGCGGATGCGGCGCAGCTCGAGCACGTCGCGGAAGCCTTCCGTGGTGATCAGCGCGGTCTTCGCGCCCTTGTGCTCGAGGATCAGGTTGGTGGCGACCGTCGAGCCATGCAGCAGCGCCTCGATCGCCTCCGGCGGCGAGCCGACTTCGCTGAGAAGCTGCAACGCGCCCTCGACCACCGCGTCGGCGAAGTTGGCCGGGGTGGACGGCAGCTTGCACGTGGCGAGCCGCCCCTCGTCATCGAGGAGCGCAATGTCGGTAAACGTTCCGCCGACATCGGCGGCAATCCGGCGGATCGGCATAGGGCGGCAACTCCTAGTGAAACCGTTCGATGCTGAAGGGTGTGACGTCGATCGGAGGGCGCCGGCCGGCGGCGAGGTCGGCGATGATGCGGCCGGTCATCGCGCCCTGCGTCACGCCGAGATGCCCGTGGCCGAAGCCAAAATAGGCATTGGAATGGCGGGGGGACTTGCCGATCACGGGCAGCGAATCGGGCATCGACGGACGGAAGCCCATCCACCGCGACTGGTGTTCGGCGCTGAGGCCGGGGAAGCAGAGCCTGGCAAGCCGTACCAGCATGTCCTGCCGGCGCGGCGCGGGCGGCGCCTGCATCCCGGCGAACTCGATGGTCCCGGCGAGCCGCACCCCCATCGTCATCGGCGTCACCGCGAAGCGCACGTCGGCCACGATGACCGGGACAGGAAGCGCGATCCCCGGCGCGGCAAGCGTCACGTGATAGCCGCGCTCCACCTCGAGCGGCACCCGAAAGCCGAGCGCAAGCGCGAGCGGTGCGCTCCATGCGCCGGCGGCGACCACAATCGCGTCGGCCGGGAGCGTGCCTGAGTTCGTGCGCACGGCGGTGACGGCGGAGCCTCTGGATTCAAAGCCCTCCACCGCCGCCTTCACGAAAGTGCCGCCGCGACGCTCGACCGATTCCCAGAGCGCGACGACGAGCGCCTTCGGGTCGACGGTGTGGCCGCACTTCGGATAGAGCACGCCGTAACGGTATTCGCTCGATATCGCCGGGACGAGGCGTCGCAGCTCGCTCCCCGAAATCTCCGCGAGCTCCACGCCGCGCCGCCGGCGCAGATCGATCTCGGCGCGCGCGGACTCGACCTGCTCGGCGGTGCGATAGACCATGACGAGACCGTCGCGCCGCACCAGCCGTTCGGCCCCGGCGGCTTCCAGCAACGGCCCGTACGCCTCGACCGCGGTCGCAAGCATGTCCGACAGCGCGCGCGACAGCCGCTCCACCTCGCCCGGCGTGCTCGCCCGCAGCAGGCGCACGAACCACGGCAGCAATGTCGCCGCGTAGGACCAGCGGATGGAGAGCGGGGCATCGCGGTCGAAGAGCATCCGCGGGATGCGCCGGGCAATTCCCGGCATGGCGAGCGGCTGCACCGTCTGCGTGGCGAAAAGGCCGGCACTGCCGATTCCCGCTCCGCCCTCGCCCGGCGCTTCGGGCGCGACGAGCGTCACTTCCCAATCGTCATCGATGAGGCAGCCGGCCGTCGCGACCCCGACGATCCCGGCACCGATGACGACGACACGTCCACGCCCCCGCCGCAACGCCATTTGAATACCGATATATTCCTGGTATATCCTTTGCATATGACAACGGATGCGGCTGGCTTGCAATCGATTTGTCGGCTTTCTTGAGCGATCGCTTGCGCCGATGCACTGATGTCCCGATGCTTGGCATCGGCCGTGTGAAGGAGGGCGATTTGGGAACGCCGGTGAAGGTCGCAGCAGCCTGCGTCGAGGTGCAGCGAGATACGCAGGCCAACCTCGATATGATCTGCGCCACCATCGCGGACGCCGCCAGACGCGGGGTGCGGCTTGTCGTATTCCCCGAGTGCGCCGTGCAGGGCTATCCGTTGCGGCTTGGCGAGCCGGACCTCGATGAATACGAGCATCAGATCCGCGCGGCGGAGACCGTGCCCGGCGCTGCCACCGCGCGGATCGCCGCGGCGGCAGCCGAACATGATCTGCAGGTTGTTGTCGGCCTTACCGAAAGATCCGATGCGCCTGGGGAGGCGAGCCGGCTCTACAATACCAGCGTGCTGATCGACGGAAGCGGCGTGCTGGCCTCCTACCGCAAGGTGCACACGGGCGGTGTCGAGAAATGCCTGTGGAACCGCGGGGGCGAATGGGTCGTCGCCGACTCGGTCGCCGGCCGGATCGGCCTGCTCATCTGCTACGATCTCGTCTTCCCGGAATCGACGCGCAGCCTCAGCCTGAAGGGTGCCGAGATCCTCACCATGTCGACCGCCTGGGGCAACACGGTCGAACCGACCTTCACGCGCGGCTACGATCTTTTCACACGCTGCCGCGCCTTGGAAAATCAGGTGTTCCTGATCTCCGCTAACCTCACGGGTGGCAAGGGCCTCGGCTTCTACGGACACAGCCGCATCGTCGATCCGCGCGGACAGGTGGTGGCGGAATCGGAAGGGCCGGGCCTCGCGATCGCCGACATCGACATCGAGCGCGACCTCGGCGAAGCACGCGCCCGCAGCTGGCTCGGACAGGTCTTCCTGAAGGACCGCGAGCCGTCGAGCTACGTCGCGTAGCGGAGCTTCTTCACGCCATCCTGCTTCGGTCGCGCGGGGGGCGTGATCCAGGCGGCCTGATATTGCGCCTGGCGGTTACGCGAAGGCCTGCTCGAAGGCGTGGCCCGCCTTCAGCACCGTCGCGTCGTTAAAGTGCCGGCCGATGATCTGCAGGCCGACGGGCAGGCCGTTCTCGCCTCTCCCGCAAGGAACGCTGAGCGAAGGATTGCCGGTGACGTTGGTCGGATAGGTGTTCTGGCACATACCGGCTGCGCGGTCCGCCATCTGGACCATGTCCGGCGTGGTCTCCATCAACCGGAACGCCTTCTTCGGCGCGGTCGGCGTAAGGATAACGTCAAAGGAGTCGAACAGCCGGTCGAAGTCGCGCCGCATCTTGAAGCGCAGGTTCGTCCCCTTGCTGTAATACACGCTGCCAAGGTCGCGGCGCAGGAAGCCGCCGAGGATCATCAGCATCTTCAGGTAGGGTGGCAGCATGTCGCTGCGCGCCCGGCGGGCGTCGCCGAAGGCCTGCTGCCAGCCGACATCGCAGATGCCGAGGCGCCCGTAGCCTTCAAGGTTCGACTCGATCATCACCGAGATCGCGTGCACCGCAAAGCCGTTCCAGATCGCCTGCCCGTGCAGCCAGGTCGGGAACGAGACCGCCTCCACCTTTGCCCCGAGCTTGCGGAAGAGCGCGACGGCCTCCTCGAAGCGCGCGCCGACGTCCTCCTCGAGCAGCCCATCGACCTTGCCCTCCTGAAGCACGCCAACTCTCAGGCCCGACACGTCGGTCGAAAGCGCCTTGCTGTACTCCTCGACGCGGATCGGTCCGCGCACCCATTGCGGATCGCGGTCGTCGTCGCCCGCGATCACCTCCATCGCGAGCGCGACATCCGCGACCGTGCGGGCGGTCGGACTGATGAAATCGACGGTGTGGTCGAGGTAGGTGATGCCGTGGCTCGGGACGAGGCCGTGCGTCGGCTTCAGCGCCACGACGCCGCACCATGCCGCCGGGATGCGTGCGCTGCCGCCCTGATCGACGGCGAGCGCAATATCGACGTCGCCGCTGGCGACCGCCGCGCCGCAGCCGCCGGAAGATCCGCCGGCGGAGAATTCCGGGTTCGCCGGATTGCGGATGACGCCGAAAGCGCTTGTCTCGCTGGTGCCGGCGAAGGCGAAGTCGTCCATGTTGAGCTTGCCGACGATCGTCGCGCCAGCGTCGAGCAGCCGCTCCGCCACAATCGCATCGACGGTCGGCATGTAGTCCGCGAGGAGGGCCGAGCCGTTGGTCATCGGCACGCCGGCGAGACGGATGTTGTCCTTGAGGCCGACGGTCTTTCCCTTCAGCTTCCCCTGCTCCGCCCCGGTTACGCGGCATTTGCGGATGAAGGCGTTGTAGGGGTCCTCCTCCGGCCGCGGCCGCCGGCCGGGATCGCGGTCGCGGTATCGTACGGGAAAGTCCGGCTGCGGCAGCGTGTCGAGCGTGTCGAACATCGCGAGCGCGCGGTCGACCGCGCCTTCCATGTCGGCCGCCTCGTCATCGGTGAGCTCGATATGCTCGAGCGCGGCGAGCTCACGCACGCGCTCGCGCGTCGGGCGCCGGATCATTCCCAGCAGTCGGCGATGCTCCATCTCGGCCCCTTCCTTCACGCCTCAGTGGCGCCGGATCACTTCGCCGCCGCGTTCGCCGGTCAACACGCCGTCGCGGAGGCTGTGCACGCCGTTTACGATGACATGCCGCATCCCGGAGGCAAGCTGGTTCGGCTCGAAAGTCGTCGCGAGCTCCATGAATTTGTCAGGATCGAAGACCGCGATGTCGGCGCGCGCGCCGGGCCGCAGCACGCCGCGGTCCTTGAGGTTGAGCGTGCTCGCCGGCAGCCCGGTAAGACGATGCACCGCTTCCTGCGGCTTCAGCGCCTGCTTCTCCCGTACCATGAAGCGCCAGAACCACGCCGCCCAGCTGTACGCCCCATGAAACATCGACCCGGCGAGCGGCCCGTCCGGCGCGAGCGTCGTCGCGTCCGAGCCCGGCATGCAGAGCGGATGCGCGAAAACCTCCCGTTGCTGCTCCTCGCTGACGCAGTGGATGATGACCATCGGCTGCGTCAGGTCGTCGACGAACGGCAGCAGCAACTCCAGGGCCGCATCGTGCGGGTCCTGCTTGCGCAGGCGCCCGATCTCCGCAAGCGACCGCCGCGAAAACTCCGGCCAGGCAACGTTGTCGAGGAGCACGACGCGCTCCCAGTCGCCGCCGGCGGAGAGGATGCTGCGGAACTCCCGCATCCTTCTCCGCTTCTCCGCATCGCGCAGCATCGCGGCGATAGCCGCGGGCGGTTCCTTCCTCACCCAGGGCGGCAGCAGCGAGGAGAGGAACGTCGTGCCGTAGCGGCGGGTGTGCATGTCGAAGGCGACGTCGAGCCCGCCGGCGCGCGCCTCTTCCACGATCTTGATGGCGCGCGCGCCGTCAGCGGGGCCGGAGCGCGGCAGGAGATGCGAGACCTGCAGGCGCACCTCCGCATTGCGGGCAGTGCGGAGCGCCTCGGCCACCGCCTCCACGGACCCGGCGTCCCGCGCCCGGGTATGTGTCGCGTAGAGCGCGCCCTCCTTTGCCACTATGCGGCAAAGCGCGGTGATCTCCGCCTCGTCGGCGGCGATCTCGGCGGGATATTCGAGGCCGGTGGAATAGCCGAACGCCCCCTCCTCCAGCCCCGCCTGGAGCATGCCCGACATCTCCTTGAACGCCTCCGGCGCGGCGGGCTGCTCGCTCAGGCCCACCACGCTCAGCCGGAGCTGTCCGTTCGGGATGAGGGCGATGACATTGACGCCTGGGCGCGCCGCCTCCAGCCGCTCGAAATATTCGGCCAGCCGCCGCCAGCGGAGCGGCACGTCGCCGTTGAAGCCGTAGATGTTGGCGGTGGCGAGCGCGGCATCGCGGATCGGGGCGCAGCCAAAACCGCAATTGCCGACCACTTCCAGCGTCACGCCCTGATGCAGCGCGCTGACCGCGCGCGGATCGACGAGCAGCGTGTAGTCCGAATGGCTGTGGATATCGATGAAGCCCGGCGTCACCGTGAGACCGGCCGCGTCGATCACGTTCGCGGCCTCGCCCTCGACCGCGCCGACGGCGACAACGCGCCCCCCCTCCACCGCGACGTTGCCGGTGCGCGGCGGGCCGCCGGTCCCGTCGAGGATCGTCCCGCCACGGATCAGATGGTCGAAGCTCAAGCTATCGCACTCCGCTAACGCCGCTCCTGCCCACGCCGCGTACCGGCCGATCCGCGCAGCCGCGCCGTTTCGGACTCGTCCACCGTACCCGCCGCAAGATCGACGGCTACGCCGTAGTCGCGCCGCGCTCCCTCCGGCGTCACCTTCTCGTCGAGAACGTCATCGAGCACCATGGCGGGATCGCGCTCGAACGGATCGCCGTAGCCGCCACCGCCGGCCCCGACATGCCGGAAGGAATCGCGGGCCTTCAAGCCGAGCGCCGCCATGGGCATGGGCGGCAATTCCTGCCGCCGGTCGCCCGAGAGTATGGCGTTGCTGGAAGGCGAGCCCGGCTTGCCCGCCCCGATGCCGTAAGGCGGATGCAGTCTCCGGTCCGAGCGAACCGTGAACACCGCCTCCTCGCCGAGCAGCCGCCACTCGCGGACGAACGCGAGGCCACCCCGGAATTTCCCCGCGCCGCCGGTATCGGGCACGAAACCGTACTCGACGACCTGCAGCGGGAACTCCGCCTCGATCAGCTCGATCGGCTGGTTGGAGAGGTTGGCGGCGGGGTTGGAGATGCCCTCCGGTCCGTCGAGACTCGCGCGTGCACCCCAGTTGTTGACCATCACCTCGGTGAGGACGAAGCGCCGCTCGCCGTCGCGCCCGCCAATCGACACGAGGGTCGGCCCGCCTTCGCTGCCGGCAATGACGCGGTCGGGAAGGATCTTGGCGAGCGCGCCCATGATCGCGTCGAAGACGCGGTAGCCGATGACGCCGCGCGCGGCACAGGCGCCGGGCAGCACCGGATTGACGATAGTGCCCTCCGGCGCCACCACCTTGATCGGACGCATGTAGCCGTCGCAGTTCGGGATATCCGCGGCGGCGATCGAGCGAATGGCGCAATAGGCCGCCGAGTTGCTCATGGCGATCGGGCAGTTGATGCCGGCGGGCACCTGCTTCGAGGTCCCGCTCATGTCGACGGTGATCTCGTCGCCGGCGATCACCACGCGCACCGCGATCGCCAGCGGCTCTGGATTTTCGCCGAGACCGTCGAGGTAGTCCACGAACGAGTATTCGCCGTCCGGAAGCGCCGCGATCTCGGCGCGCATCAGCGCCTCGGCGCGGTCGTGCAACTCATTCACGTAGAAGCGCACCGCCTCCGCCGAGTAGCGGCGGTAAATCTCGCGCAGTCCCCGCTCCCCGGACGCGCAAGCGGAAACCTGCGCCTTGAGGTCGCCGAGCACCTGCACCGGCTGCCGTGTGTTCTTCTCGATGATGCGGAAGATCGGCGAAGCGGGGACGCCCCGCTCGTATAGCTTCACGATCGGCAGGCGCAGGCCTTCCTGAAAAATCTCCGTCGCGTGCATCGCCGTGCTGCCCGGCGTGATGCCGCCCACGTCGCAATGATGCGCCATCGTCGCGGCATAACCCTCCAGTCGTCCGCCGATGAAGACCGGCTTGATGACATAGATGTCGGGCAGATGCTGACCGCCGGAGCCGTAGGGATCGTTGAAGAGGAAGATGTCCCCGTCTTCCATGTCGTCGCCGAACTGCTCGATGAGGTGGCGCATCGCCTCCGGAAAGGCTCCGAGCTGCACCGCGAGCGTCAGCCCCTGCGCCGCCACCCTGCCGAGGTGGTCGCAGAGCGCCGTCGAGTAGTCCATCGTGTCGCGCACCACCGGCGAATAGGCGCTGCGCATGACGGTTATCGCCATCTCGTCCGCGGTCGACGACAGCGCGCTCGCGATGACTTCAAAGGTGATTGAGTCGATCTTCATTGCGGCTGCTCGATGCCGATGATGAGGTTGCCGGACAGGTCGACGGAGGCCGTGCAGTCGGGGGGAATGACGCTCGTCGCGTCATATTCCTCGATGACCAGCGGCCCGCGACGCGAGCCGCCGCGGAGCGCCGGGCGGGTCAGGATCGGCGTGTCCTGCGGCCGCAGATCCGGCCCGAAATGCGTGATGCGGATTTCTTCCTTCGCAGCGCGCGGGCCGTGACCGTTCAGCGACGACAGCGCGCCGGCCGAGACGCCGGCGGGCGAGCGGCCGATGACCTTGACGCTGATCAGGTCGACAGGCGCGCCCGGAGAGCAATGGCCGTAGGTGCGCTCGTGCTCCGCATGGAAGGCCGCCGCGATCCCCTCAAGATTGATCTGGCCTGAGGGGAGCGCGACGCCAAGTTCGTAGGCCTGGCCCGAGTAGCGAAGCTCCACCCCGCGGACGAGCTCGCTCTCCTCTTCCGTGACGCCGTCGCGCGCCAGGTCGGCGCGCGCCTCGCGACTGAGGGCCGCCAGGACGTCCTCCAGTTCCTCAAGGCCGAGATTGGCCAGGCGGCGGAAGAGCGTGCGGCTCGCCACATATTCCGTGTCGGCGCACAGCAGCCCGAAGGCGCTGAGGACGCCCGGCGCCGGAGGCACGATGACCTGTCGCATCCCGAGCGTGCGCGCGATCTCGATGGCGACGGTCGGGCCGTTGCCGCCAAATGCGATCAGGGCGAAATCGCGAGGATCGCGGCCGCGGTACGTGGAGACGGCCTTCACCGCCCGCGTCATGTTGGCGGCGGCGACCGCGTAGATGCCCCACGCCGCTGCAATCGTCGAAAGGCCGAGCTGCTTCGCGATCCCGGCGACCGCCGCCTCCGCCAGGTCGGGACGCAGCGCCACGCTGCCGCCGGCTATGGCGCGGGGATTGATGTAGCCGAGCACGATCATCGCGTCGGTGAAAGTCGCGTCCGTCCCGCCTTGTCCGTAGCCAGCCGGGCCGGGCACGGCTCCGGCGCTCCGCGGGCCGACCTTGAGGGCGCCGATCGAGTCGACGGACACGATGCTGCCGCCCCCGGCGCCGATCTCCGACACGTCGATGAAGGGAAGCTTGACGGAGTGGCCGCCGCCCTTGACCAGGCGGCTGCTCAGATTGATCCCGGCGCCGACCTCGTATTCGGTAGTCTTGGCCGCCTCGCCGTTCTCGATCAATGCTGTCTTTGCGGTCGTTCCTCCCATGTCGAGCGAGATCACATTCGGCAAGCCGATCCGCCGCGCTATCGCGGCCGCCGCAATGACGCCCGCGGCAGGCCCCGACTCGATGATGTAGGCGGGCTTGGCGGAAGCCGCAGCAGCCCCCATCACGCCGCCATTCGATTGCATGACGCGAAGCGGCGCGCGCACCCCGGCGGCGCGGAGCCGGTCCATCAGCGACGACAGGTAGGCCTCCACGGTCGGCCCGATATAGGAGTTCACCACCGCCGTGCTGGTGCGTTCGTATTCGCGGATCTCGGGGACGAGGTCGGAGGAGAGCGTGACGTGCAGGCGATTGGAGAGCCGCGAGGCAAGGATCGCGGCCACCCGCCGTTCGTGCTCGGGATTGGCGTAGGAGTTGATGAGCGCAATGGCGACGGCCTCCACATCCGCCGCAGCGAGCCTGTCCGCGGCATCGAATACCGAGGTTTCGTCGAGCGTCTCCCAGATCTCGCCGCGCGGCCCCATCCGCTCTGCGACCTCGAAACGGAGGCGACGCGGGACAAGCGGTTTTGGCGGGGTGTACTGAAGATTGTAGAGCTGCGGAATGCGAAGACGCCGCATTTCCAGCACGTCGCGAAAACCGCGTGTGGTGATGAGCGCGGTGCGCGCGCCCCGGCCCTCCAGGATCGTATTGGTGGCGACGGTCGTCCCATGCACCACGAGCTCGAGATCGGAAGGGGCGACGCCGGCCTCGGCGAGCAGCGCGTCGAGACCGAGCAGGATGCCGCGGCAGTAATCGTCTGTTGTCGACGGCACCTTGCGGATAAGGATCGACGCGTCACCGCGCATCAGCACGAGGTCGGTGAACGTGCCGCCGATATCGATGCCGAGCCGGCACAACGTCGGCTCGCCCATAGACGCCTCGACGCGGCCAGAGCTTGAAGCGGCGGAATTGTTCATGGGTGCTGGATCGGGTCGCAGGACACGCGGCAACGGAAGATGACGGCTCGTTTCTTGGGCAATCGGTCGACTGTATTTGCACCGATACTAGGATTGAGTACGATAAAATCCATTGAAAACTCGCTATGCACATGCATAAACATAATTGATGGCGCGAGCTGAGCTGAGGCAGTTTGAGGCGCTCTACTGGATCGCGCGGCTGGGAAGCTTCCGCGCCGCGGCCGAGCATCTGCACATCACGCAGCCGGCAATTTCGGTGCGGGTCCGCGAGCTGGAGCTTGCGCTGAACGCCGAACTCTTCGACCGGAGCAGCTATCGTGCCAAGCTGACAGCGAAGGGCCGCGACTTCCTGCAGATTGCCGAGCGGTTCTATCGGCTCGGCCTGGCGGTCGAGCAGCGCTGCCGGCAGACCGGAGCGCTGTGGGGCACGATCCGCCTCGGCGTTTGCGACAGCTTCGCCCTCACCTGCCTGCCGGAGCTCCTGAAGGAGATCGAAGTCCGCTTCCCCGACGTCCAGCTCGAGCTCGACATCGACCACAGCGTGAACCTTGAGGCGAAGCTCGCCAACCGGCAGATCGATGCTGCCTTCCTTACCCAGGCGGCGCCGCGGCAGGGCATGGTGGTGGACAGCCTGACCTCGCTTCATCTCGGCTGGGCCGGCAGCCCGAAGCTCGGTCTGCCGGAACGGCCGCTGCAGCCGATGGACCTTGAGAACGTGTCGATCCTGACGACACCCCGCGCCTCGCTGCTGCACCGCGACATAACCGACTGGTTCGAGGCGGCCGCCGTCGAGCCGACGCGCATCAGCACGTGCAACAGCCTCAGCATCATGGTGCGCCTTGCGACCTCCGGCTACGGTATCGCGCTGTTGCCGGTCGCTATCATCGACAAGGAACTCACGCAGGGCACGCTGCGGCTCTACAAGTCTGACCTGCCCGCAGCGGTGCACCCGCTCTGCATTGCCTATCTCGTCGACACCACCGGCACGGACCTCAGCCTGATCTGCGACATTGCAGGTCCGATCGTCGCGCAATCGGTGCTCGCGGCCAAACAGCATCAGCCGCGGCGGGCATCGCGGCCCGCGCGCACCTCGGGGGAACCCGCCGCGCGGCGCAACAAGGGCGAAGCAAGAGAAGGCCTATGACGATGGAGACGGCGGGCGATCACGTCTACGAACCGGTCGAGGACTGGGCGAAGGTGCCGGAGGGCTGGTCGTTCAAGGAGGTGGCGGCTGTCGGCACCGACCATCACGACCGCGTCTACGTCTTCAACCGCGGCGAACATCCAATGATGGTGTTCGATCGGGACGGCGCCTTTCTCCGCTCATGGGGCGAGGGGCAGTATGGCCGGCCGCATGGCGTTCATGTCGGCCCCGACGAGGCGCTCTACCTGACAGACGATGCTCTGCACCTTGTTCGCAAATGCAGCCTCGACGGCAGGATACTGATGGAGATCGGCATCCCCGGAAAGCCGGCGCCCTACATGAGCGGCGAGCCCTTTCACCGCTGCACGCACACCGCCCTGTCCCCCGCCGGCGATATCTACGTTTCCGATGGCTACGGGAATGCGCGGGTGCACAAGTTCTCGCCGAACGGCAAGCTGATCAAGTCCTGGGGCGAGCCCGGCAGCGACCCGGGCCAGTTCAACATTGTGCACAACATCACCTGCGACGCCGATGGCTGGGTCTACGTGGCGGACCGCGAAAACCATCGCGTGCAGGTGTTCGACGGCGAAGGCCGCTACGAAACGCAGTGGAACAATCTCCACCGGCCCTGCGGGCTTTTCATGCCGGCCGGCCGCTGCCCGATCTGCTACATCGCCGAGCTTGGTCCGGCGCTGGCCATCAACCGCGACATGCCGAATGTCGGCCCGCGGCTCACCATCGTCGACAATCAGGGCCGCAAGATCGGGCGCATCGGCGGACTGAAGGCGGGTCTCGGGCTCGGCGAGTTCATCGCCCCGCACGGGATCGCGGTGGACTCGCGCGGCGACATCTACGTCGGCGAGGTGGCACACACGATGTGGCCGGTTCTCTTTCCGGCCACGGCACTCCCCTCTCCGCTTCGCTCGCTGCAGAAGTTCCGGAAGGTCGCCTCCACGCAGTGAGCCGTTTCTCGCAGCGGCTGCGGGCTCTACCGCTTCAGCGCCTGCCCCAATGACACCAGGCTCAGCTCGCCACGCACGATCTTGTTCACGACAACGGCGAGAACGATGATCGTGCCGACCGCAACGTCCTGCCAGAACGCCTGCACGTTCATGAGCACCAGCCCGTTGCGAATCACCGAGATGATGAGGATGCCGCCGAAGGTGCCGACCACGCTGCCGGCGCCGCCCATGAGCGATGTGCCGCCGACCACTGCGGCGGCCACCGCGTCGAGCAGGTTCGTCGCCCCGAAATTGCCGTTTCCGGCGTCGAGCCGGGAGCTCAGGATGATTCCGGCGATCGCTCCGCACAGGCCGCTTATGATGAAGGTCTTGATGATCACCCGGTTGACCCGGATGCCGGCCATCTCAGCGGCGCGCCTCCCGCCGCCAGTGGCGTAGACCTCAACGCCGAATTTAGTGCGTGTCAGCACCAGATGGATCACCGCGTAGACTGCGAGCGCGATGATGATCGGCACCGCAATCGGCCCGATGTGGCCCTGCCCGATGAAGGAATAGGCCGCGGGGAAACCGGAAACGGGGCGGCCGTTTGTGAGGAGAAGTCCGCAGCCCTGCCCGATGCCCAGCATGGCCAGCGTCACGACGAAGGAGGGGATCTGGAACGCTACGGTAACGAGGCCGTTGAGGAGCCCCGCGGCAAGTCCGGCGAGAAGCGCCGCTGCGATGCCAAGCGGCACCGGCACATCGTGCTTGATGATGAGAACGGCGGCGACCGATCCGGTCAGGCCGATCATCGCGCCGATCGAAAGGTCGATCTCGCCGGTGATGAGGACGACGGTAAGGCCCGCTGCGACGATCGAGACGGTGGCCGCCTGCAGGAGCACGTTGAGGAGGTTTCCCTGCGTCAGAAAATACGGGGAAACGAGGGACATGAATACGCAGATGATGACGAGCGCGACGTAGACGCTGCCAAGCCTCAACAGCGACAGTATCTTGCGCGACGACGCCTCTCCCATCCGGCGAGCCCCGGCGCTCATCTATACCATGTGCCGCATCAGCCGGTCCTCACTCACGTCCTCGCCGGCAACCTCTGCAACAATCCTGCCACGCCGCATCACCAGCACCCGATCGACATTGCCGATCAGCTCCGGAATATCGGACGATATCGCGAGGATACCCATTCCGTCGTCGGCGAGCCGGCGGATGAGCTGCCAGATCTGCGCCTTCGCGCCAACGTCGACGCCGCGCGTCGGCTCGTCAAGCATGAGCACGCGCAGGTCGCCGGCGATGAGGCGCGCGAACATCACCTTCTGCTGGTTTCCGCCGCTCAGCGTTCCGGCAATCGCCTTCGGATTCGGCGGCCTGACATTCAGCTCCTTCACCAGACCCGCGGCGAGCGCACGCAGGCGCCCCCACTTCAGCCATGAGGTCCCGTAGGTGAACCGCCGTGCCACGTTCGGGCGGGCGAGCGCACCGGTCGAGATGTTCGTCTCCACGTTCAGCATGTGGAAGATGCCGGCGCCCTTGCGGTCCTCGGTGGCGTAGCCGATGCCGAGATCGAGCGCCTGCGAGGGTGACTTCGGCGCGACGGTCCTTCCCTCGAAGCGTATCTCGCCGGCAGCGACGGGCCGCACTCCGTAGATGCATCCGGCGACCTCGGTACGGCCCGCGCCGACGAGGCCGGCCATGCCGACGATCTCGCCGCGCCGCAGCGAAAATTCGGCATGCTCGACATGCGGCGGGCTGCTCAGGCCTTTCACCTCGAGGACGACCTCGCCCGGCTTGCCGTTCCTTGCTGCAACCTGGCGCATGGCGCTGCCGGTCATGGAGCGGACGACCCTGTCGGTGTCGAACTCGCTTGCCGCCCCGCTCGCGACGATCGCACCGTCGCGCAGCACCGTGATGCGGTCGGAAAGGCCCAGGATCTCGTCGAGCCGGTGCGAGATGTAAAGGATTCCGATGCCCGAAGCGCGCAGCCTGCGGATATTGACGAAAAGCTCGTCGCGCTCCGATGGCCCGAGCGACGAGGTCGGCTCGTCGAACAGGATGACCTGGAAGTCGCCGTCGAGCGCCCGGGCGATTTCGAGGAGCTGCGCCTGGGCCACGCTCAGCCGGCCGGCAGGTGCTGCCGGATCGATTGCCGTGTTCGCCTTCGCCAGCGCGCGGCGGGCGCGACGCATGACCTCGTCGCGGTCCACCAGGCCCAGCAGCCTGCCGAGTCTGGAATTTCGCAGAGGCAGCGCGCCGAGCGCAATATTGGTGGCGACCGAGAGGCCGGGCGCGAAGGTCAATTCCTGGTGGATGACATGAATGCCGGCAAGGCGCGCATCGCGCGGCGAGTCGAAGCGCATCGGCTTGCCCCTGACCCGCAGCTCGCCTTCATCGGGGTTGAGCAGACCTGTCAGGATATTGACCAGCGTGCTCTTGCCGGCGCCGTTCTCCCCGACGAGCGAATGAACCTCGCCGGGGAGAAGCTCGAAATCGACACCCTTCAAGACCGCGTTCCCGGAGAAGCGCTTGACGATCTTTCGCGCTTCGATGAGCTTGTCCACTGATCCGGAACGCCTTGTTGGCTGCGCCCGCTATTTGCAGCCGGCTTCAGCCGCCTTCACGCGCGCGGCAACATCGCCCTGCAGGTCGGTTGGCACGGCGCTGACGTCACCGCCGACGATCGCCTTTGCCGTGGCGGTGTCGATCCCGTACACCGGAGCGGCGATCTTCGCCTCGATGGTTTCGCCGCCCTTGAGCTTGCCGGCGAGGTCGACGCTCAGACGTCCGAGCTGGCTGGCGAAGTTCATGACGGTAAAGTCGACTTCGCCCTTGAGGATGCTGCCGAGCACTTCGCACGTGCCGTTCTGGCCGGCGACGAGGATGTCGCCGTCGCGCCCGGCGGCCTTCACCGCCTGGAACGTGCCGAGCGCCACGTCGTCATTGGCGCCGTAGATGCCCTGCAGGTTGGGATTGGCGGTGAGGATGTCGGTCGCCACCGAGAGCGCCAGTTGCCGATCCCAGTTGGAGGGAGCCGAGGCGACCACGTTCTCGATGCCGCTTTCCTTCAGCCCTTCCTTGTAGCCGACGACCAGCTCGTTGCCCGCCGCGTCGGCGGGATTGCCCTCGACCAGGGCGACGATACCCTTCGGCCCGACCTGCTTTGCCATCCAGCGGCCGATAATCCGGCCGTTCTCCGTGAAGTCCGGCGAAAGGAAGGAGGCGTCCTTGGTGTCGGCGCCCGCCGAGAAGATCGAGATGGTGGGTATGCCCGCTGCGTTCGCCTTCTTCACCGCGGGACCGACCGCGGCAGCATCGATCGAGTCGTAGACGATCACGTCCACGTGCTGGACGGTGTAGTTCTCCACCGCCTTCGCCTGCTCCTCGCCGCTATAGGAGGCGCTGGTCAGGACTTCGACATTGCCGAGCTCCGTCGCTCGCGCACGGGCGCCGGCATCGATGTCGGCGATGATCGCGTTGGAAAGATCCGGCAGCACTAGGCCGATGCGAAGGTCGGCCGCCTGTGCTGCGCCTGACAACGTCGACAGTGCCGCCGCAAAACCAAGTCCCCATCTGATGTTCATTTCGCCCTCCTGCTGAGCCTCGGACCGACGCGCGGCGCATGGGACAAACGTCCTCTTTGCTGCAGACGCCCGCCGGCTTGTGACACGATGCTTTCCCCCGGAACGTTGAGGCTAGAGGCAGGCACAATAGAATCCAGTGAATTATAGCTATATATCTGCATCGACGAAACTTATCGGAGGATGGGGATCGTCATCGCCCTCAATCACCCGATGTCACACCTGGGTCCGAGGTCGAAGCCGCTCAGGCATTCCCCCTAGCTCCGGCGCTTCCTGCGGCCCGTCTCGGCGGGTGATTGCGGCTTGCGCGTCCGAGTGCCTCGATCGCGACAGAAGGCGGCGTGGAGAGCCTCCACGACGTCGACAACCTCAGGCTTGGCGATCCGGTAGTAGACAGTCGTCCCTTCGCGCCGCGAAGTCACCAGCCCATCCGATCTTAGCCGCATCAGCTGCTGCGACATCGGCACCTGCTCGACGCCGCCAAGGTCCTGGCGGAGCTGGGCGACGGACTTTTCATCGTTCCCCAGCGCACAAAGCACCAGGAGCCGCTGCGGATGCGACAGGCTCCGCATCAGGTCCGCCGCTTCCGCCGAGGCGGGAATCATTTCTCTTGCATTCATGATCTTGAAATTAGAATGTTTGAATGTATATGCAAGTGCAGGCGCGCGATACGCCGCGGTGTTGACGCAGGTCAAGGCAGCGGGCTGCGCAAGCGGGAAAGTCCAGCATGCGAACGCTCCGGCTCCGCGAGCCGGGCGAGGCGAAGGGGACGGAGGTCAGCATGGCGCGAATTGTGGTGCTCGGCGCGGGTCTCGGCGGCATCATCATGGCTTATGAGATAAAAGCCAAGATGCGGCCGGCGGACTCGCTCACCGTCGTCAACCTCGGATCCACCTACTCCTTCGTGCCGTCCAATCCCTGGGTCGCCGTCGGGTGGCGGAAACCGGAAGAAACCTCGGTCGCGCTCGAGCCCGTGCTGAAGCGCAAGGGGATCGCACTCCGTCCGGAGGGCGCGAGGCGCGTCCATCCGAATGAGAACCGCATCGAGCTGAACGACGGCTCCTCCCTACCCTACGACTATCTGATCATCGCCACCGGGCCGGACCTCGCGTTCGACGAGATTCCGGGGTTCGGTCCGAACGCGAACACCCAGTCGATCTGCCATGTCGACCACGCCGTGCAGGCGAAGGCCGCCTTCGACGCGCTGGTGAAGAAGCCCGGGCCGGTCGTCATCGGGGCCGTGCAGGGAGCCTCCTGCTACGGGCCGGCCTACGAGTTCGCATTCATTCTCGACACCGCGCTCAGGCGCGCGAAGAAACGCGACCAGGTGCCGATGACCTTCGTGACCGCCGAGCCCTATATCGGCCACCTCGGCCTCGACGGCGTCGGCGACACCCGGAGCCTGCTCGAGAGCGCCATGCGCGAGCGGCACATCAAGTGGATCACCAACGCAAAAGTTACGAAGGTCGATCCCGGCACGCTGTTTGTCGATGAGGTGAAAGAGGACGGCTCGAAGGCAGCAGGCCACGAGCTGCCTTTCGTCTTCTCCATGCTGCTCCCCGCTTTCAGGGGCGTTCCCGCCGTATTCGGCATCGAAGGACTAACCAATCCCCGCGGCTTCATCGCGATCGACAAACATCAGCGCAATCCGGCCTTCCCGAATGTCTTCGGCGTTGGCGTGTGCGTGGCCATTCCGCCGGTCGGCAAGACGCCGCTGCCGGTCGGCGTGCCGAAGACCGGCTTCATGATCGAATCGATGGTGACCGCGACCGCGGCGAATGTCGGCGCGCTCCTGCGAGGCGAGGAGCCGAAGGCCGTCGCTACGTGGAACGCCGTCTGTCTCGCCGACTTCGGCGACGAAGGCATCGCGTTCGTGGCGCAGCCGCAGATTCCGCCACGCAACGTCAACTGGTCGGCCTCCGGCAAGTGGGTGCACGCGGCGAAAATCGGCTTCGAGAAATACTTCCTGCGCAAGATCCGCCACGGCCAGAGCGAGACCTTCTACGAGAACCTCGTGCTCGACGTTCTCGGCATCAAGAAGCTGAAGGAAATCCACACGGAAGCCGCCGAGTAGCGGCTCTTCCGAGAACAAGGAGTTTTGCGATGACGATCGACAGCGCAGTGCTGAGGTTTGCCGGGTTCATGGTGCTGCTCTCCGCGGCGCTTGGCTATTTCGTCTCTCCCTATTGGTACTGGCTGACGGTGTTCGTCGGCGCGAACCTGATCCAGTCCTCCTTCACCGCCTTCTGCCCGGCAGCTCTCGTCTTCAAGAAGCTCGGTGCAAAGCCAGGCATGGCGTTCCGCTGAGACGAGGCAGGCGTGCATGGCGGTTCGGCAAATGAGCATCGTTGCGTGGCGGGCATTGGTCATCTCTGCATTTGCGCTCGGATCGCCGGCGGCATTTTCGGCCGAAATGGTCGCCGAGAGCACGACGATGGTCGAGACCAAGGCTGTCTTCGGTCTGATCGAGAGCCGCAACGTCGTGCCGGCGCGCGCCCGCATCGGCGGTACTATCCAGTCGATTGCCGTTTCCGAGGGGAGCGAGGTGAAGGCGGGCGACGTGATCGCGGTCGTGACCGATGAGAAGCTCGCGCTTCAACGGGATGCAGCGGAAGCCGCGGTGAACGCGATCCAGTCGCAGCTCGACAACGCAACGACCGACCTGCAGCGCGCGGTGCAGCTGCAAGTCAGTGGCACCGCACCGCAGAGCCGCGTCGACGCGGCGCGCACCCAGGTCGAAGTCTTCACAAACCAGCTTGCGGCCGCCGCCGCGAACCGCGCCGTCGTCGAGCAGCAGGCGCACGAGGGCGAGGTGCTGGCGCCCACCACGGGGCGCGTATTGCAGGTCCCGGTAACGCCGGGTTCGGTGATTCTCGCAGGCGAGGAGGTGGCGCAAATCGCCGGCGGCGGAACGTTTCTCCGATTGTCGCTGCCCGAACGCCACGCGGCCGATATCGTAGAGGGCGACGCGGTCACCGTCGGCGAACGGGTGGCTTCGCCGGGCGAAGGCGGCGCCGCGGCGCTGACGACGCACCCGGGTCGGCTCGCGAAAATCTATCCGGAAATCCGCGATGGCCGGGTCGAGGCCGATGTCGAGGTCGCGGGTCTCGGCACCTATTTCGTCGGCCAGCGGACGCTGGTCTGGATACCGGTCGGGCGCAGGTCCGTGATCGCGCTGCCGATCGCTGCAATTACGACGCGCCATGGCGTCGACACCGTGCAGATCGTGACCGACGCCGGAGCGGTGGACGTGCCCGTGGTGATTGGCGAGACCTTTGCCGGCGATCAGAGCGGCGCGCAGGTCGAAATCCTGACCGGTGTGCACGAGGGCGACCGGGTCCTCCTTCCTTGATGCCCGTCCGATGAAACTTGGCATCGCCGGGGGACTGACGCGGAGCTTCATCGCCTCGCCGCTCACCCCCCTCTTCCTGATCGCGGCCTTCGCGTTCGGGCTCCTCGCCCTCATCACGCTGCCGCGCGAGGAGGAGCCGCAGATTTCGGTGCCGATGGTCGACATCCATGTGCGCGCCGACGGCCTGAAGGCGGAGGACGCCGTCAAGCTCGTCACCGAGCCGCTCGAGACGATCGTCAAGAGCATCGACGGCGTGGAGCATGTCTATTCGGAGACGCGCGACGACGGCGCTCTCGTTACCGCGCGTTTCGTGGTCGGAACAAGCTCCGACGCGGCGATCCTGCGGGTGAACGAAAAGATTCGCGCCAACCTCGACCGCATCCCGGTCGGCATTCCCGAGCCGCTGATTGTCGGTCGCGGCATCGACGATGTCGCGATCGTCGTTGTCACGCTGACTCCGACCCCGGCTGCCTCCACGCGCTGGGACGCGAATGGGCTGACGCGTCTGGTGCGCGAGCTGCAGGTCGAGATCGCCAAGCTTCCCGATATTGGCCTCACCTATATCGTCGGCCAGCAGCCGGAGGAAATTCGCGTCGAGCCGGATCCGGAGCGGCTCTCGCTCTACGGCGTCACGCTGCAGCAGCTTGCCGGCAAGCTTGAAGGCGCCAACCGCTCGTTCGAAGCGGGGCTGGTCCGCGAGGACGGCGACCAGCGCGTCATCGTCGGCGGCCAGACGCTGCAGACGCTCCCCGAGATCGGCAACCTCCTCGTCACGACCCGCGACGGCCGCCCCGTCTATGTCCGCGACGTCGCAACCATCGTGCTCGCCACCGACCCGAACGAGACGCGGGTGAGCTCGGTCCTGAAGACCGGCGGCGGCCTGCAACGGGCGCCGGCAGTTTCGCTCGCCATCGCCAAGCGCCCAGGCACCAACGCGGTCGCAATCGCCGGGAGCATCGTCAACCGGCTCGAGGCGGCGCGCGGGCAGATCTTCCCGGCCGACGTCGACATGAC
The DNA here is from genome assembly GCA_038211615.1 of Hyphomicrobiales bacterium. Lineage (GTDB taxonomy): Bacteria > Pseudomonadota > Alphaproteobacteria > Rhizobiales > Afifellaceae > DASWJZ01. Next base: position 31,676 of record JBBQVL010000004.1, on the reverse strand, counting down.
GGTGACGCGGAACTACGGCGAGACCGCCAACGAGAAGGCGAACGAGCTGCTCTTTCACCTTGGCCTCGCGACGATTTCGATCGTCGTCCTCGTCGCCTTTGCGATCGGCTGGCGCGAGGCGCTGGTGGTTGCGGTGGTCATCCCGACGACGATCCTGCTCACGCTCTTCGCCGCACGGATCATGGGCTACACGCTGAACCGCGTCAGCCTCTTCGCGCTGATCTTCTCGATCGGCATCCTGGTCGACGACGCCATCGTGGTGATCGAGAACATCGCGCGGCACTGGGCGATGAACGACGCACGCTCGCGCGCAGAGGCCGCGATCGAGGCGGTGGCCGAGGTCGGCAACCCGACGATCGTCGCGACGCTCACGGTGGTGGCGGCGCTGCTGCCAATGCTCTTCGTCTCGGGCATGATGGGCCCCTACATGAGCCCGATCCCGGCGAACGCCTCCGCCGCGATGCTCTTCTCCTTCTTCGTGGCGGTGATTCTGACCCCATGGCTGATGATCCGCTTCGGTCGCCGGCCGCGCGCGGCCGGCGCGGAGGGGCAAGCCCATGCGGCGATCGGATGGCTCGGGCGCGGCTACATCGCCGTGGCGCGGCCCATCCTCGCGTCGCGCAGGCGCGCCTGGACCTTTCTGATCGTCGTCGGGATCGCCACGCTTGCCTCTCTGTCGCTCCTCTACACGCAAGCGGTGACGGTCAAGCTTCTGCCGTTCGACAACAAGGCGGAGCTGCAGGTGGTGCTGGACCTGAAGCAGGGCTCGTCCGTGGAAGATACGGACCGGGCGCTGCAGATGGTCGTCGACCGGCTGGCGCCCATCCCGGAGATCATCTCCTTCCAGACCTACGCCGGCACCGCCGCGCCGTTCAATTTCAACGGCCTCGTCCGGCACTATTACCTGCGCTCCGGCCCGGAACAGGGCGACGTGCAGGTAAATCTGACGGGGAAGAACGCACGCAGCCGCGCCAGCCATGCGATCGCTCTGGAGATCCGGCAGCGGCTCCACGGTCTTGGTCTTCCCGCTGGCGCCACCGTGAAAGTGGTCGAGCCGCCGCCAGGGCCGCCGGTCCTGTCGACGCTGCTGGCGGAGATCTATGGGCCGGACCCCGAAACGAGGCGCGCCGTCGCCACGAAAGTGCGCGAGAGCTTTTCGCGGGTCCCGTTCGTCGTCGATGTCGATGACTCGTTCGGGGCACCGGGCACACGCGTTCGGCTGGGCATCGATCAGGACAATCTCGAATACTTCAAGGTGGAGCAGGGCGACGCCTACGACACGATCCGCACGCTCTACGCCGGGATGACGGTCGGCTACTCGCACCGTGGCAGCGGACGCCAGCCGATCCCGATCCGAATGGCGCTGTCGAAGGGAGCGGAGGTCGTCGGCGAGGCCGCGCTGGCGACACCGGTGCCGGCCAATGTCATCCCGGGCGAGCGCTCGGTGGTGGAGCTCGGCGACGTCGTGTCGGTGACGCGCGAACCCGCGTCCTTTCCGATCTTCCGCCATAACGGCCGCGCCGCGGAGATGGTGACGGCGGAGCTCGCCGGCGAATTCGAGGCGCCGGTCTACGGCATGATCGCAGTTGGCAACGAGATCGCCAACGCCGATTGGGGGACCGTTCCGAAGCCGTCCATCGCGCTGCATGGCCAGCCGCAGGACGAGTCGCATCCGACGCTCCTGTGGGACGGCGAATGGGAAGTGACCTGGGTCACCTTCCGCGACATGGGCGCCGCCTTCATTGTCGCGATTCTCGCCATCTACATCCTGGTCGTCGCGCAGTTCGGCTCGTTCAAGCTGCCGCTCGTCATCCTGACCCCGATACCGTTGACGTTCATCGGGATCATGCTCGGCCATTGGCTATTCGCTGCACCCTTCACGGCGACCTCGATGATCGGCTTCATCGCGCTTGCGGGTATCATCGTGCGCAACTCGATCCTGCTCGCGGACTTCATCCGCCATGCGCACACCCCCGAGCGGAAGCTTGTGGAGGTGCTCCTCGAAGCCGGGGCCATCCGCTTCAAGCCGATCCTCCTGACCGCGCTCGCGGCGATGATCGGCGCGGCGGTGATCCTCGCCGACCCGATCTTTCAGGGACTGGCGATCTCGCTGCTCTTCGGCCTCGCGTCTTCAACGGCGCTGACGGTCCTGGTCATCCCGGCGATCTACGTGGCGCTCCGCGGCGGCAATGGGATTGGCCGCCAGGTGAAAGAGGGGGGCACACCCGCCCGTTGACTGGAAAAACCCGCGCGAACGAGCCGGCAGGCCCGCCGCGCGCGCTACGACGCACGATGTGTCCTGCGACACGTGGCATGGACTTTGCAGCCCTGGTTCTTCATCAGCGCGGGCTGGGCATTGAGGAGCGAGGTCGGCGCGCATTCGATCGCCGCGCCGGAATCTTCTCTGACGCCCGATGCTGATCGGCCTATCGCCTTTCCAATGCGCGAAAGCGCCGACCGGATTTGGATCCACGCGTGAACGCCAGCAGCAGCAAGCCCGTCCGCATCGCCGTCGATATCGGCGGCACCTTCACCGACCTGCAGATCTTCGACGCGCGAAGCGGCGCGGTTCATTCGTGGAAGACCTCGACCACGCCGGCCGACCCGTCGACTGGACTGATGACCGGCGTGCGCGAGGCGGCACAGCGCTTCCGTTTTTCGCTCGCCGACGTAGGCCTGCTGCTGCACGGGACGACGGTTGCCACGAACGCCGTGTTGGAGAGGAAGCTCGCAAGGGGCGCGCTGATCACCACCGAAGGCTTCGAGGACGTGCTCGAGATCAACCGGCATGTGCGGCGGGACATCTACGCGCTCGCGCCGGACCCGTTCCCGACGCTGATCCCGCGCGACCGCCGCTTCGGCGTGCGCGAACGCATGCGCAGCGGCGGGACGGTCGAGACTGTCCTCGACGAGATGGCCATTCCCGCCCTCCTGCAGCGGCTCGACGCGGCCGGCGCCGAATGTGTCGCGATCTGCCTCATCAACGCCTACGTCAACGCCGCGCATGAGCGCCGCCTTGCCGACCTGATCGCGGCGGCTCGCCCTGACCTGCCGCTGACGCTCTCCTCCGAACTAAGCCCGGAAGTCCGGGAGTTCGAGCGCACCTCGACGACGGTGCTGAACGCCGTCCTCGTGCCGGTGGTGAAATCCTATCTCGCTCGGCTCGAGAGCCTGCTCGGACAGGACGGCTTCCACCCGCAGGTGCTGCTGGTGCAGTCGAACGGCGGCGTCTGCAGCATCGCAACCGCCGCCGACCAGCCGGCGCGGCTGCTCCTCTCCGGTCCGTCCGGCGGCGTGCTCGCGGCCGGACGGCTGTCGCACATTCTCGGCCGGCCGAACCTCGTCGCCGTCGACATGGGCGGCACGAGTTTCGACGTATCGGTGATCCAGGAGGGGCGGATCGGCGTGATCAGCCAGGGCGAGATCGACGGCTTGCCGGTGCGGCTCCCTATGGTCGAGATGCGCACGATCGGCGCGGGGGGAGGTTCGATCGCCAGGGTGGGCCACGGCGGAAGCCTGCGCGTAGGTCCGGAGAGCGCCGGCGCTTCGCCCGGGCCCGTCGCCTACGGACGTGGCGGAACGGAGCCGACGGTCACGGACGCCAACCTCGCGCTCGGCCGGCTCGACCCTGGCTATTTTCTCGGCGGGCGGATGGCGCTCGACATGCGCGCCACCGCCGACGCGATCGGGACGCGCGTCGGCGCGCCGCTCGGCCTCGCCATCGAGCAGGCCGCCGAGGGCATCATCGCGATCGCCAACGCCAGCCTCGGCGCGGCGGTGCGCCTGTCGCTGTTCGAGAAAGGTCTCGATCCACGCGATTTCACGCTCCTCTCCTTCGGCGGTGCGGGAGGGTTGCACGCGACCGATGTCGCGGCGGAACTCGGCATCGAGGAGGTGGTCTTTCCACGCGATCCCGGAACGCTTTCCGCGTACGGGATTCTCCATTCCGACCTGGCGCACGATCTTGCGCGCTCCTGTCTCGTGCGGGCGGAAGCCGCGAGCCTTGCGGCAATTGCCGCGACACTGGACGCGATGCGGGTCGACGCGGAACGCCGCCTCGACGAGGACGGCGTCCGTCCGCAGGACCGCGAAATCCGCTTCACCGCCGACATGCGCTATGCCGGCCAGGCGTTCGAGCTCATCCTCCCTCTGGAAAGCTCGAATGCCTTCGATATCACGGCGCTCGAGCGAGCGGTCGACGCCTTCCACACGGCGCATCGGAGCCGCTTCTCCTACGCCAATCCCGGCGACGCGACGGAGATCGTGACGCTTCGCGCCGTCGTCATCGGCAGGCTCGCAAAGCCGGACGCGGCCGATCCGGCGCCGAGCGGCGGCAAGGCGCGGAAAGGCACGCGCCGCGTCTTCGAAAGGGGCGCCTGGCAGGAGGCGGGTGTGTGGGATCGCGACGCGCTCGCCGAGGGCGCCGCGATCGACGGCCCGGCGGTCGTCGAGGAGGCCTTCGCCACGCACTGGATCGCCAGCGGATGGCGCGCCTCGCTCGGCGCCGGCGGGGCGCTCGTCGCACGGAGGGTCGCGCCATGACCATGCTCGGACCGATCGCCGTCGAGGTGATCCGCAACGCGCTGACCGCGGCCGCGGCGGAGATGGACGTGACGATCTGGCGGACGAGCCGCAGCACGATCGTGCGCGAACTGCTCGACTACTCGACCGCCGTCTTCGACGCCGACGGTTACAACATCGCGCAGTCGGCGCGCATCCCGCAGCATCTGAACTCCATGGGCGCGGCGCTCCGCGCGCTCATCGACGGCTTTATCGCGGCGGACGAATGGGGCGCCGACGATGTCGTTGCCACCAACGATCCCTATTGCGGCGCGCAGCATCTGAACGACATCCTGGTCTTCAAGGCGGTCTTTCACGAAGGCCGCCGCGTCGCCTTCGTCGGCACGCTTTGCCACCACATCGACATGGGCGGCATGGCGCCCGGCTCCTATGCCGCCACCGCGACGGAGGTGTTCCAGGAGGGCCTGCGCATCCCGCCGCTGCGGCTGATCGAAGCCGGCAAGCTCAACGAGGCCGTCTGGTCCATCATCCGCCAGAACGTGCGCAAGCCCGTGCTCATGCTGGGCGATCTCCAGAGCCAGCTCGCGAGCCTCGAGGTGGGCGCGGCGGCGATCCGCCGGATCGCCGGGCGCTACACGGCGGAGGGCCTCGGCGCCGCGATGGCGCGCATCCTCGACATGAGCGAGGCGGCGATGCGCGCCGCGATCCGCGCCATTCCCGACGGCACCTACGCATTCGAGGATTTTCTCGACGACGACGGCATCTCCGGCGAGCCGGTACGCCTGCATGCGCGGCTCGAGGTGAAGGGCGATGCGATCGAGGTGGACCTGACGGGCTGCGCCGACCAGCAGCGCGGCCCGATCAACTGCACGTCGGCGATGTCCAACTGTCCCGTCTACTACGCCATCATCGCGGCGACCGACGGCGCGGTTGCCGCCAATGCCGGGTGCTATCGCCCGATCGCCATCCGCCACAGGCCGGGCAGCGTAACCGACTGCCGCGCCCCGGCGCCGGTCGCGCATCGGGTCGCGGTCACGCATCGGCTGGCGAACGTCCTCTTTGGCGCGCTGCATCAGGCGATCCCCGACCGGATGCCGGCTGCCTATTATGGCGGCTCCTATGTGGCTGCTTTCCAGACTATCGGCGCGGACGGGCGGCGCGACGTGCTGGTAGAGATCGAAGTCGGAGGCACAGGGGCGCATCCGTCGAAGGACGGCGTCAACGCCTATTCTTTCGGCATGCACAACAACGCCAACATCCCGATCGAGATGATCGAGAGCCAGATGCCGCTGACGATCACCGGCTACGGCCTCCTCCCCGACTCCGGCGGCGACGGAGCCCATCGCGGCGGGCTTGGCCTGTTCCGCGAATGGCGCGTGGACAGCCCGACCTGCATGCTGAGCACCAACATGGACCGCTTTCGCTTCGCGCCCTACGGGCTCGCCGGGGGCGCACCCGGCCGGCTCGGCCGCCTGCTTCTCATTCGCGGCGGCAAGACGACGCCTATCGCCCCGAAGAGCGATTCCGTGCTGCTGCGGAAGGGCGATATCCTGCGGCTGGAAACGTCGGGCGGCGGCGGCTTTGGCCCTCCCGGCGCCCGCGACCCGGCAGCAACGCTGCGCGACCGGGCACTCGGTTACGTCTCCGGCTAGATCGGATGCGTCGCGCCATCGAGCAGGCTTGAACCGATAGCCGACACCACGGCGTCGCGCGTCTTCATGCAGTGCGAATGCAGCTCGCGCCCGATGCGTTTCCCGGCGCGGGCCAGCACTGCCTCCAGAATAAGCTCGTGCTCCCTGACCGCCTCCCGCACGCGCTCGACGGAGGAGCCCACCATGTAGCGCGCCCTCTCGATCTTCGTCGCCAGTTCATCGTGCACGGACAGCAGGGTTGCGCTGCCCGCCGCCATCACGATCGTCCGGTGAATTTGAAGGTCGACGCGAAGCAGTTGCTCCGGCTGCCGTTCGTCGGCATAGGCGACGAGCCGCTTGTGAAGACGCTCGATGCCGGCAAGCTCGCGCGCTGACAGGCGCGACGCCGCGAGGTCGCCCGCGCGCTGTTCCAGCAGCGCAAGCACGTCGAATACGTCCGACACCTCCGCGACCACCAGGGGGGCGATGCGCGCGCCGCGATTGGGCCAGAGCTCGACGAGTCCGCTCGCGGCGAGCACCTTGAAAGCCTCGCGCAATGGCGTGCGCGATATCCCGAATCGCTCGCACAGCTCCCGCTCCGCGACCCGGCTTCCGGGCCGCAGCTCGCAGCGCAGGATCATGCCGCGGAGCCTCGCGACCACCTCGTCATGCAGGCGCAGGGGGATCGACGGCGTGGCCGACGTCCGAAGCATCACCAAGGTCCGCCCTCCGCTTCACGCATCCGGCCGCGCATCGCGCTGCTTCCGGGCAGCGATCAGTAGGCCGTGCCGCCGATTTGCGCAACTTGCATGCAATTTAGGCCTAACCACATGAGAACTTGCGATAATCCACATTCTGATTCTGGTACGCATCTTGCTCTTCCCAGGTTGCGGGGCGTTTCACCGCGAATGGGAAAGGGATGCATCCATGAACGATCACATCAAGGATTGTGCTCTGCTCGCGGACCGGGAGATTGACCCCGCGCGCCGTGAATTCTTGAAGCACATGCTGGCCACGGCGGGCGCGGTCGGGCTTGCCTCGTTCGTCTTCGACATGAACCAGGCCTTCGCGGCGGACGGCGCGGTCCCGGCGGAAAAGTCCGCCGAGGGCTACACGCTCACCGCGGCCTACGCCGCGAGCCCGCCGGCGATCGACGAGATCGCCTTCACGATGGAGGTCGAGAACATGCTCGCCCTCTGCTACGGCGGCGACCTCATGCAGTACCGCGCGGCGCCGACGGACAAGGAAGGCGTCTACGCCGCGGCGATGAACGCGCCGGGCAACGAAAGCGTCACCGGCCGCTGGGTCGACAAGTGGGAGGGCAGCGACGACTTCAAGACCTGGACCTTCCACATCAAGCCGGGGGTCAAGAGCTGGGCGGGCAACGAGATGACCGCCGACGACATTGTCTGGACCTGGCAGCGCGGCTTCGAGATGAAGTCGGTCCGCTTCTTCTTCGCGAGCGCGATGTTCCTTGCCAGCCCCGACGACATCGAGGTGATCGACAAGTACACGCTGCGCTTCCACCTGAGCAAGCCGTCGCCGGTGGTGCTGAAGCTGATGGCGATGAGCTATTTCGGCGGACCGTTCGATTCCAAGCTCGCCAAGGAGCATGCCACCGACAGCGACCCGTGGGCGAAGGACTGGCTGAAGAACAACGACGCCGGCTTCGGCCCCTACCACATCACCAAGAACATCTCCGGGCAGGAGCTCGAGCTCGTCCGCAACGAGAACTACCTCCCGATGCCGCCGATCGCGAAGATCCTGATCCGCATCGTGCCCGATCCGGCGACGCGCACGGCGCTGCTCGACCGCGGCGCGGTCGACTACGCGATGCGCCTGCCCGAGCGCAGCCTGCAGGCGCTGGCGGCGAACCCGAACGTCACCATCGTCCGCTCCAAGGCCAACTTCATTCCGTATATCGGTCCGGGGCAGAAGAACGAGATCATGGCCAAGGTGAAGGTCCGGCAGGCCATGGCCTACGCGACGCCTTTCCAGGAGATCCACGAGAAGGTCTATTTCGGCCAGGGCAGCATCATCAAGAGCATCACCCCGGCCATCTTCCCGAACTACACCGACAAGTTCTGGCCCTACACATACGACCCGGAGAAGGCGAAGGCGCTGCTCACGGAGGCCGGCTATCCGGACGGTTTCGAGCTCAAGCTGAGCTTCGACAACTCCATCGCCGAGATGGCGGAGACGGCGGTCCTCGTGAAGGCTGCCTATGACGGAATCGGCATCAGCACGACGCTCGATCCGCTACCGCCGGCGGTCTACTCGGAGCGCAAGCTGCGCCGCGAGCTGATGTGCCAGGTGGATAACTTCCAGTGGCCGTGGATCTCCGACACCGGATACACCGGCTGGGTCTATCTCGGCCCTCCGGCGACCACCAACAACAACACCGTCTTCTTCGACAATGAGGAGTTCAACGGCCTCGTGACGAAGATGATGGAGATGCCGCTCGGCGACGAGCGCACCAAGATGGACCTCCGCGTCCAGGAGATCGCGGGTCAGGAAGTTCCCTGGATCTTCCTCATCGAGCCGGGCTGGCGCGAGGCCTTCAAGAAGGAGTGGACCAACTTCCACTGGTACCCGGACAACAACGTCCACTTCGAGTGGCTCTACAAGGCCTGACCGCACACGGGCCAGGCGCCACCGCCTGGCCCACACCTCACCTCGCGCAGGGACGGATCGAAGGCCTCGATGCACCGCCGATTCCTCATCTTCGCCGCCAAGCGGCTGCTCTTCACGATCCCGCAGCTCTTCGCGGTCTCGATCATCGTCTTCTTCCTGATCCGCCTGCTTCCCGGCGACCCGAGCTACATGCTCGCCGGGCCCTACGCGCTGCCGGAGCGCGTCGCCGAGGTGCGCGGCCAGCTCGGCCTCGACCAGCCGCTGCTGACCCAGTATTTCAGCTATCTCGGGCGGATATTCACCGGCGATTTCGGCATATCCTGGCGCACGTCGCAGCCGGTCATCAACGACATCCTGCTCCGGCTTCCGGCGACGCTCGAGCTCGTCGTCCTCGCCGTCTTCTTCTCGATCGTGATCGGCATCCCCCTCGGCGCGGCGGTCGCCGTCAACGAGGGCGGCATCCTGAAGCGCATCGTATTCCTCTACGGGATGCTGGCGGGCTCGCTGCCGGACTTCTGGATCGGGCTGCTGCTGATCCTGGTCTTCTTCTACTTCCTCGGCTGGGCTCCCGCCCCGGTCGGCCAGCTCGATTTCGCGGTCTCGACGCCCGATCACATCACCGGCGCCTATGCGCTGGACGCCCTCCTCACAGGCAACTGGCAAACGCTTCGCTCGGCTTCCGCGCAGCTCGTGCTGCCGGTCGCGACCCTCGTCCTCGTCTACATGCCGCTCGTCCTCAAGACCGCGCGCTCGACCATGGAGGAGATGCTGGAGTCGCACTTCATGCTGCAGGCGCGCGCCAGCGGCCTGTCGCGCCGCACGCAACTTCGCTACGCGCTCCGGAACGCGCTGCCGCCGATCATCACGGTCATCGGCATCGAGTTCTGGTTCCTGCTCGGCGGCGCGGTGCTGGTCGAGACGATCTTCGCCTGGGGCGGGCTCGGACAGTACGCGGTGGAGTCAGTGGTCAATTCCGACTACGCGCCGCTGCAGGCCGTGGTGCTGGTGACGGCGGTCTTCACCACGCTCGTCTTCCTGATCGTCGACCTCCTCTATCACCTGCTCGACCCGAGGATCAGCGTCTGATGCTGCGACAATTCCTCGATGGCGACCTCTGGCGCTTCGCGCGGGCCCGGCCGGGCATGCTGTTCGGCTTCGTGGTTGTCGTTGCGAACCTGGTGCTCGCGCTCTTCGGGCCGCTCGTCGCACCTTATCCGACGGAGGCGCCGGCCGGCGCGAGCCTCCTGCCGCCGAGCGGCCAGCACTGGTTCGGCACCGACGTCTCCGGCATCGACGTCCTCTCGCGCATGATTGCGTCGCCGCGGATCGACCTCACCATCGCCCTCGTCTCGACGGCGATCGCGTTCACCGCCGGCGTGGGCCTCGGGGTCATCTCCGGGTTCTTCGCGCAAGGGGAGCGCACCGGGCGGATATTCAGCGCCGCCATCATGCGCACGGCGGACATCGTGCAGGCGTTCCCGATGTTCGTCTTCGCGCTGGCGCTCGTCGGGCTGAGCGGGCCTTCGATGACCAACGTCATCGTGGCGCTCGCCTTCCTGAACATTCCCTTCTTCCTGCGCATCACCCGCGGCACGGTCCTGCAGGTGCGATCGCGCACCTTCGTGGAGGCTGCGCTGTGCGCCGGCAACACGGAGCTCCGCGCCGCTTTCGCGCATGTGATGCCGAACGCGATCGCGCCGGCGCTCGTCCACTTCTCCACCACGATCGGCTTCTCGATCCTGCTGACCGCCGGGCTGAGCTTCGTCGGCGCCGGGGTTCCGCCGCCGACACCGGAGCTCGGCCTGATGATCCAGGTCGGTGCGCAGAACATGATCACCGGGCATTGGTGGACGGCGCTCTTTCCCGGGCTGATGCTCGCCATCAGCGTGCTCGCCTTCTCGCTCTTCGGGGATCATCTGCGGGTCTTCCTCGACCCGACGAACAGGAGATAAGGGGTGACCGCTCTCCTCGAAGTCGAAGGCCTGAGCGTCGTCTATCAGGGCGACCGCAAGACCGTCCCGATCCTCGATTCCGTCAGCTTCAAGATCGACGGCAGCGAGACGATGGGGCTTGTCGGCGAATCCGGGAGCGGCAAGTCGGTGCTGCTTGCCGCGATCCTCGGCTTGCTCCCGGCTCCCTGGAAGATCACCGCCGGCAGCGTGCGCTTCGACGGGCAGGAGCTGCGCGGAATGAGCGAGGCGGCCTTGCAGAAGATCCGCGGCGGACAGCTGGGCCTCGCGCTCTCCAATCCGCGCCAGCACCTCAATCCGATCCTTTCGGTCGGCCGGCAGATCGCCAATGTCGTGCGCTCGCACGAGCCGCAGCCATTGGACCAGGCGCTGGCGAAGGCCGTCGACCTCTTGCGGGCGGTCGGCATCCCGGACCCGGCCGGACGCGCGCAGGCCTACCCGCACGAGCTTTCCGGCGGCATGTGCCAGCGCGTCATCCTGGCGCTCGCGATCGCCAACGCCCCTCGCCTGCTGCTCGTGGACGAGCCGACCAACGGGCTCGACGTCACCATCTCGGTGCAGATTCTCGACCTGCTGCGAAGCTCCGTCCGCAACCTCGGTTCCGGGCTGGTCATCGTCAGCCGGGATCTCGGCGTCGTCGCGCATTATTGCGAGCGCGTCAGCGTGATGCGCGCCGGCCGCATCATCGAGGAAGCGCCGGTCCGGAGTTTCTTCGCCGCGCCGCGCGAGGAATACAGCCAGCGCCTCCTCAGAGCATCCGCCGCGGCACGCGATGCCGACCTGTCGGGAGAAGCCGCCACGGAGGGGCGGGAGGAAGAGAATCGCGCCGCGCCGGTGCTCGAGCTGGTCGGCCTCGTGAAGCGATTCCCCGTGAAGGGTGGGCGGCAGCTCACCGCGGTCAACGACGTCTCGTTCACGATCCGACGCGGCGAGGCTGTGGCGCTCGTCGGCGAAAGCGGCTCGGGAAAGACTACGGTCGGGCGCTGCATCCTGCGTCTCCTCAAGGAGAGCGAGGGGTCGATCTTCTTCAAGGGCAAGGACATCACGCTGCTGCCGCAGCAGCAGTTCCGCGACCTTCGCTCTCGCATCCAGATGGTCTTCCAGGACCCGTTCGACAGCATGGACCCGCGCCAGCGGCTGGGCGACGCAATCGCGGAGCCGCTCAGGCTGACGACCACCGCCTCGCCCGCCGAACGTGACAAACGCGTCGCTGAGCTGCTGGAGCTGGTCGGCCTGAGCACGGCGGCGGGCAACCTCTATCCGCACCAGATGAGCGGCGGCGAACTGCAGCGCGTCGGAATCGCCCGCGCCATCGCCACCAATCCGGACCTCGTCGTCTTCGACGAGCCTACCTCGGCCCTCGACGTCTCCGTGCGCGCCGACATTCTCAACCTGCTGCGCGACCTGCAGCGGCGGCTGGGGATTGCCTATCTCTTCATCTCGCATGACCTGACGGCGGTCAGGCGGCTCTGCCATCGGACGGCGATCCTTTATCTCGGCAAGCTGGTCGAGATCGGCGAGACCGAGGCGCTGTTCGAAGCGCCGATGCATCCCTATTCGCGGGCGCTCCTCTCCTCCGTGCTTTATCCGAATCCCGATCAGGTGCGCTCGCCCTTCGCGTTGACCGGAGAAATACCGAGTCCGATCGACCTGCCCTCCGGGTGCCCCCTCCACACACGCTGTCCGATGGTCACCGAGCCGTGCCGCCACGTGCCGCCGCCGCTCGAAGAGAAGACGCCCGGACGCCGCCTCGCCTGCCTGAACGTGCCGGCCTGGAGCGCGCTCGCCGCTCCGGCGCCGGCGGAACCGCAACCGGAGCTCGCCTGATGGATGCCGACGAAATCGTATGGATGGGAGCCGTCGAACTGGGCCGGGCGATCCGCGCTGGCAGGACAACGGCCGTCGAAGCGGCGCGCGCCTATCTCGACCGCATCGAACGCCTGAACCCGCTGCTCGAGGCCTATGTCACGGTGACGGCCGAGCGCGCGCTCCGCGAGGCCGCTCAGGCCGACGCGGAGATCGCCCGCGGGGCCTGGCGCGGCCCGCTGCACGGCGTGCCTTATTGCCTGAAAGACATCGTGCAGACCGCCGGAATCCGCACCACCGCGGGCTCGACGATTCTCGGCGACTGGATTCCCGACGCCGACGCGACGGTGCAGACGCGGCTCGCCGCGGCCGGCGCGGTGCTGCTCGGCAAGGCCAACACCCACGAATTCGCCTTCGGGGCCACGACGCAGACCATCCATGCCAAGACCAGGAACCCCTGGGACCGCTCGCGCACGGCCGCGGGTTCGTCGGGCGGCTCAGGCGCGGCGCTCGCCGCCGCGCTGGCGGCCTTCTCTATCGGCAGCGACACGGCTGGCTCGATCCGCGGGCCGGCGGCCTATTGCGGCATCGTCGGCCTCAAGCCGACCTGGGGCCTCGTCAGCGCCGCCGGCGTCGTCGCCCAGTCCTTCACCTCCGACCACATCGGTCCGATGGCGCGCAGCGTCGAGGACCTCTCGGCGATCATGGCGATCGTCGCCGGCCCCGATGCGGCCGACCCGACCTGTCTCACCGGTCCCCCGCCGGACTTCGTCAGCCTCGGCGCGGCCGAGCTTGACGGGCTCCGGGTCGGCCTCGTCGACGAGCTTGCCGGCTTCCCGGTCCAGCCGGGGGTCGCGAAGGGCCTGGAGACGACACTGCTTCGGCTTGAGGCTCTCGGAGCGCGGATCGTCCGCGTCTCGGTGCCGCTTCTCGCCCGTGCGCGCGAGATCAACAATGCGATCGTCCCGCCCGAAACCCTCGCCCAGCACCAGCGTTGGCAGGCCGGCTGGTTCAAGGGCCGCGAGATCGTCTATGGCGACGACGTGGTGCAGCTGCTCGCGACCGGCGCCGCGATATCCGGGCCGGAGACGATTCTCGCCCAGCGCGACCGGATCGTCCTCGGGCAACAGCTCGCGAAGGTGTTCGCCGAGGAGGTCGACATCATCGTCACCCCGACAGCGCCAATGACGGCGACGCGCCCCGACCAGACGATCGTCGATCTCGGCGGCGAGGAGCACGACATGCTGGGCTCGATTATCCGCTTCCTCTGCGGCTTCTCGCTGACCGGCGTGCCGACCCTCGCCATGCCGGCCGGTGTGGCCGAGGACGGGCTGCCGGTCAGCATCCAGATCGTCGGCCCGCTCCTGCACGATCCGCGCGTGCTGGCGGTTGGAGCGGCGCTCGAGGCCGCGTCCGGTCCGTTCCTTCGTCCGCCCGGCGTGTAAGCTCGGGAGTCTAGCTGGCAGCCTGATCGCCACGCCTTGCCGGCCGCGGAAGAAAGCCTGCAGACAACAAGAAGAATATCCGGGAGGACACAGGTGTTCGGCGCAGAGGTTCTCTTGCTCCTGCTTCTGAAAGCCGTCGTCACGGCGCTTGTCGCCGTCGGCATCTCGGTGGCGATCGAGAATTCCGGACCGGTCGTCGGCGGAGTCCTGATGGGGCTGCCGATAACCGCGGGGCCGGGCTATGTCTTCCTGGCGCTGCAATCGACGCCAGGATTCGTCGCGCAGAGCGCTCTCTCCAGCTTCGCGATCGTATCCGCCAATATCGCCTACGTGGTGATCTTCGTGCTTGTGGCGAAGCACGCGCGGCGGCTCGCCACGACCCTCGCCTGCCTCGCGGGATGGCTCGTTTGCGCTGTCGTGGTCAGAGAAGCCCCCTCGCCCCTCTGGGTCGGCCTCGCGCTGAACTCAGCGCTCTTCGTCGTCAGCATCCCGCTGATCCGCGCGCCGCGCCCCATCGGCAAGTTCGGCCGACGCGTCGCGCGGCGCGAGCTGCTCCTGCGGGCGCTCGGAGCCGGTACGCTGGTCGCGGCGGTCGTCACCGTCAGCGAGGCGGTTGGAAGCTCGATCACCGGGATCGCCATGCTCTTCCCCGTCACGCTCATCACGGTCGGATGGGTCATGCTGACGCGGTATGGCCCCGAGGAGGCGATCTCGGTGATGACCGGCGCGCTCATCGCATTGCCGGGCTTTGCCCTCTCGGTGCTCACGCTCGCGCTGCTCGCGGAGCGGATCGGCGTGGCAGTAGCGCTGATCCTCGCCCTGGCCCTGTGCCTCGGGTGGGCCGGGGCGACGCTCTGGTTCCGCCGCGGCAGCCGCGCGAGCCTCGCAGCAAGCTGATCCGGGCTTCGATTTCATTCGGCCCGCGATTCCGGCTGCAGCCTGAAGATGCGGATGGCGATCGCCAGCATCGAGTAATATCCCAGCACGCCCGCGAGCTCGACCGTGGTCGCGCGGCCGAAGCGCTCGACGGCCGATGCGAAAAGCGCATCAGGCACGTCATTCCGTCGGAAGAACTCAGTCGCGAAGTCGTAGATCAGCTCGCTGTCCCCATCGTCGAAGACCGGACGGCGATCCTCGCCGATGGCGACGATAACCTCGCTCGGCAGGCCTGCCTTGCGCGCTTCACCCGTGTGGATCGACCATTCGTACTCGGCTTCCCAGTGGTGCGCCGCGATCAGGATGGCCAGCTCGGACAGACGCGGCGGAAGGCTTGTTCCATAGCGGCAGAAGGCACCGAGCTGTTGTATCCGCGCAGCGAGTTCGGGACTGTCCAGGTAGAGATGGAAGATCCAGGGCACCGTGCCGCGCGGGCCTGACGCGATGTCGTCGAATATCTCCTGCTGACGCGCGTCGAGATCGGTGCGCGCAAACGGTGTGAAGCGCTCCTGCGTCGACATGCCGGGCATCTCATGCGGCTTCGCTGGTGGTCACGTGGCTGTTGATCGCGGGCATCACCTTCTCCGCCATCAGCTGCATCGAGCGACGGCCGAGCTGTTTGTCCGCCCAATCGTGGCTCGCGTAGAGAAGCGTGCCGAAATCGCCGATCTCCTCGCGGAAGGCGAGCAGGTCCTCGGTGACCTTCTCGGGAGTACCCCAGATCACCACCTGGTCAACGACCGATTGGGGCGTGACCGTGGAGTCGGGCGCATCCTGATCAGCCTTGAAGAGATTCCCCCGGCCGCTCCGCACGAGCTTCGTCGCGAGTGACCGGTAGTAGCCGTAGTACGGACCCTCCGCCGTGGTGGCGTAGCGCTTCGCGGTGGCGAGGTCGTCGGCCACGAAAATGCTCTTGGCGACTCGCCAGTTCTTCGCCTCGGCCGGGCGCCCCGCCTTCTCGCAGCCCTCGACATATTTCGGCCAGTGGCTCTTCACCCATTTTGGCAGGAGGAAGTTCGCCGAGATCGGCTCCCAGCCCCGCGCCGCGGCCTCGGTCACCCCCTTGGAGAAGGGCGCGACAGCGGTGACGACGATCGGCGGATGAGGCTGCTGAAGCGGTCTGGCCATGAATCCCTGGCCGAGGTCGGGGATCAGCGTCCGCTGGGTGGAAATGTTCCAGTGCTCGCCCTTCAGATCGTATGGCGGCGCGCCGGACCAGATGGCGAGGACATGGTTGATCGCCTCGACGAACATCGCCGTGCGGTCCTTGTCGAGACTGCCGAAAACCTCGGCGTCGGAGAGCAGGCCGCCCGGACTGATGCCGAAGATGAAGCGGCCGTTCGACATGTGGTCGATCATCGCCACCTCGCCGGCCACGCGGGCCGGGTGGTGGTTAGGAAGATTCACGGTGCCGCTGCCGAGCCTGATCTGTTTCGTCTCATTCAACAGCCACGCCACGAAGATCAGGGAAGAGGTGATCGTCTCGGCTGCGTCCGTCACATGCTCGCCGATCAGACCTTCAACGAAGCCGAGCTGGTCCGCGAGAATCGTCATCTCGCGGTCCTCCTGAAGCGTCTCCTGGAGCCCGCGCCCGACCGGATGGACCGGCATTGCGAAGAAGCCGAGCTTCATTGCGTCATCATCCCCGAAAGCCCGGCAGGTTCAATCGGCTGTCCTCCGAGGGCAGGAGTGCGGACATCACACAGATCAGGGTCTGGCGACGCGCCGTTACCCCCACAATCGCTTTGACGCGATGGCGGCGCCTTCGCTGAGCGACTTGAGCTTGGCCCAGGCCACGTCCTCCGCCACCCATTCCCAGCCGACAAAGGTGCCGAAGCCGCAATCGACCCCCGCAATGACCCGCTCCCTGTCGCCGATCGCGTCAACCACCGCCTCAATGCGGTTGGCGACCACCTGGGGGTGCTCGACGAAATTGCTCTTGGAATCGATCACGCCGGGGATGATGGCCATGTCCTTGGGCGGCTTGTTCGCCTTGAGTGCGGCGGTCTCGTGCTGACGGCGGGGATTGGCGAACTCGAGGCCGATCGCACCGACGTTCGCCTGATAGAGCGGCGGCAGCACCACCTCCATCGGCACGTCGTGGATATGCGGTCCCTCCCAGTTGCCCCAGCAGACGTGCAGCCGGACCCGGTCGCGCGGAATGCCTTCAAGCGCCTTGTTCAGCGCGTTGACATGCTTTTGCGTCTGTTCCGCGAACTCGGCATCGGTCAGATCCTGGTAGAGCAGCACCCGCTCCATGGCGAGGTCCGGCGCATCGACCTGCAGCACATAGCCGGCGTCGACGACGGCCTTGTATTCCTTCGAAATCTCGCGCGCGATCGCATCGAGATAGGCTTCATCGGAATCGTAGTAGGCGTTCAGCATCGTGCACGCGATGATGCCGGGCGACGGCGAGTTCATGAACCACTCGGAGACCTGCGCGTCAGCTTTCTTAGCCTGGCGCTTCGACCGGTCGATCTCCTTCTGCAGTTCCGCCTCGCCGTGATAGCGAACCTCGCTGATCGCTTCGGGCGCGTCGAACACCCTGCCGGTCTTCGGGATGCGCGCCATCATTCGCTCGGTGAACTTCGGGAACTCGACAAACTCCCTGCCATAAGGGCGGCTGGACTTGCCGCCAAAGCCGCTCCAGCGTTGCGGGATGTAGGTCTGGAAACCGACCCGCCCCTGCTCGCCGTCATTGGGAATGTCGAGGCCGGCCTCGATCTCCTTCTTTATGATGTAACCGACGCGATCGTCGGTGACCTCGTCGATCTTCCTGGGATCGATTCTCTTGCCGTCCTCCTGATCAATCAGCATCGAGCTGAGCGGCTCACCGCGCGGCATGCTGCCGGCGTGGGTGGTGAGAAACCTTTCGGTGCTGAGTTTCATTTGAACGCCGCTCCCCCAATTTTGTATCGCGCCGGTTTGAAAACCGGTTAGACTAAATCGTTATAGCCGGCATGTCGGGTCAATCAAAATCGCAAATAGAAGCGGTTCCGACGCGATCAACGGGAGGGGCAGATGGCATCCAGAATGCAACTTGTTTGCAGCGCAGCCGCAGTGGCACTTACCTGGCAGATGGCGGTTGCAACCGCTGCCTACGCCCAGAACCAGTTCTCGAATGTCGACCTCGCCCCGGACAAGAAGGGCGGCATCGGGGATATGGAAGACATCGCGAAATACTGCGGCACCAAGGACATCAAGGTCGCGTACTCCGACGGCTGGGGCGGCAATTACTGGCGCCAGATTACCCGCGCGGAGTTCGAGGAAGAGGCGGCCAAGTGTCCCAATATCAAGGAGATCCGCTACACGGACGGCGAGTTCAAGGCTGAGAAGCAGATCGCCGACATTCGCGGACTGATCGCGCAGCATTTCGATGTCATCGTGGTCTTTGCCGACACGGGCGTGGCCCAGCTCAAGGTCATGCGCCAGGCGCTGGACGCCGGCATCGCCGTCATTCCGTTCTCAACGGGCGATGCTCCGTTCGGCGAGATCGGCAAGGACTATCTGACGCGCGTGACGGAAACGCAGATCGGCGTCGGAAAGACGCTTGGCGAGTGGATGGTCAAGACGCTGGGCGGCAAGGGCAACGTGATCATCCAGGGCGGCACGGCAGGCAACCCGATGACCGCGTCGCAGGCGGTTGGCTGGCGCGAGGTCTTCGCCGCGAACCCGGGGATCAAGCTGCTGGAGGGCCCGGTGGACACGAACTGGGATCCGGCGCTGGCGCAGAAGGTCACCGCCGCCGAGATCGCCAAATACGACCAGATCGACGGCATCCTGGCCGAGACCACTGGACCGATCCGCGCGTTCCTGGCGGCTGGCCGTCCGATCCCGGCATGGGCGGGGCAGGACCTCAACGAGCTGAGCTGCCTCTGGCAGGACAACCACGCCGATAATCCGACCTTCAAGCTGGCGACGGTCAGCGCGCATACCTGGCTGGTCCGCCTGGCGCTGCGCAAGGGTCTTGCCGCCGTCAACGGGATCAACAACACCGAGCCGAGCCTGATCGACCTGCCGTTCTCCGAGGACAGCACGTCTTCCGACCCGGCGCTCAAGGTCAAGTGCGACAAGGGCCTGCCGCCGACCGCGATTCCCTCCTCGATGGTCTCCGGCGAGAAGATGAAGGAAATCCTGGCCAAGTAGTTCTCGCGTTCGGCGACTGCGGCGATGATCCCAAGACCTACGGCTGAACCGCAGTCGGAACGGCGTCGCCCGGAGCGCGCCTGGACTAGGCGCGAATACAAGGGCCGGAAAAAGCCGCTGCACCGGCTGCTGATCGTGACGATCGCGATGGTGGTCCTGATCGTGGTCGGCGGTGTTGTTGCGCCCAGCACCGTCTCGGCCAGCGCGCTGCAATCGATGCTGCCGTTCTTCGCGATCCTCGCGGTCGCCTCGATCGGACAGCATCTGGTGATCCAGCAGCGCGGGCTCGATCTGTCCGTCGCGGGCATCATGTCGTTCGCGGCGGTCATCGTTTCGGCATTGCCGAGCTCGGAGGCCGGTATCCCCGAGACCCTCGCCTTCGTCGCCCTTGCGCTTGCGATGGGGCTTGGGGTCGGCGCCGTGAACGGGGCGCTGGTCGCGCTGCTCCGCGTCAACTCGCTGGTCACCACCATCGGCATGAATTCGCTGATGCTGGGGATCACGATGCACGTCACCAGGGGGTTCTCGCAGCAGGCGCCGCCGCCGCTCAATATGTTCGGCGTCGGCAAGCTGCTCGGGGTCCCGCTGACGCTCTACGTCCTGATCGTCATCGCCGCGATCGCGATCTTCATTCTCGAGAAAACGACTGTCGGGCGGCGCTTCATCGCGACCAGCGTCAATCCGGATGCAGCGATTACCGTGGGTATCCCGCTCGACGGATATCGCGTCGCGACCTACGCGCTTGCCGGCTTCTGTTATGCCGCGGCGGGCGTGCTGCTGGCGGGCTATGTGCTGTCGCCGACGGTATTCAGCGGCATGCCCTATCTGCTCGCGACTGTCGCGGCCGTCGTGGTCGGCGGCAATCCCGTCGGCGGCGGACTGCGCGGCAGCGTAACCGCCACCATCGTGGGCGCCCTGTTCCTCACCTTCCTCGGCCAGCTCGTGCTTGCGGTCGGCTTCGACACTTCCGCCCAGAACATCGTTCAGGCCAGCATCATCATCGCCAGCGTCGGCGTGGTCGAAGCGGGCCGGCGCATTCGCTTTGAATGGATAAGGTTCAAGTTCTGGGTCACCTCGCCTGATGTCGAGTTTCGGATTCGCACGACCTTTACGCGAACCATGGCGCGGCTGGGACTGTCGAAGCTGATCGACGTCGCGCCGGAGGTGCGGTGGCGCTGGCACACCGCCTATCTTCGACTGAAGAAGCGGCTCGAAATCACCGAATGAGCGCCAGCAGGAATTTACTGGGCGCCCCCATCATGGGGATCGTCGGGGCTACGAAGTACTACGGCCCGGTGCAGGCGCTGAAGGCGGTGAACCTCACGCTGCGCCGCGGCCAGGTGCACGCCGTCGTCGGCGAGAACGGCGCGGGAAAATCCACCCTCATAGGAATCGCCACCGGCGCGGTGCCGCCCGACTTCGCGATCCTTCGCGTGGCGGGCAAGGAAATCAAGCGGCCCAACGCCAAGAAGCTGCACCGGGCCGGCGTGGCGGTGACCTTCCAGCATCCCGAGCTTGCCGAGGAAATGACGGTTTTCGAGAACCTCCAGCTCGCCGCGCCGTCGCTCTCCGGCGCCTCCGGCCGGGCGGAAGCCGCGCGACTGCTTGCATCGGTCGGATCCGAACAGCATGCGATGTCGCTCGATGTCCGGGTCCGCGAGCTGACGTTGGCGCAATTCCACATCATCGAGATCGCCGGAGCGATCGCGTCCAAACCCAAGGTGCTGTTTCTCGACGAGCCGACGGAGCCGTTCCAGCAGGCCGACATCGTCAAGCTTTTCGAGGTCATCAATCAGCTGCGCGCGGAGGGAGTCGCGATCGTCTACGTCTCGCACCGGCTGCGCGAGATCGAGCAGATCGCCGACCACATCACCGTATTGCGCGACGGCAAGATCATCGACAGCCGCCCCGCGGCGCGCATTACCGCCGACGAGATCATCACCATGATCGCGGGCCGCCCGCTCGGACAGGTGTTTCCGAACAAGGCCAAGGCAGCCGGCGAAATCATCCTCGAGGTCGAGAATCTGGCGGGGTCCGGCTTCGCGAATGTCAGCTTCGCCGCGCGTGCCGGCGAGATCGTCGGCGTCACCGGCGTCGAAGGCGAAGGACAGCGCGAGTTCTTGCGGGCCATCGCCGGACTGGAACGGCGCACTGCCGGATCCGTGCGCGTCAAGGGCAAGTCCGTGGAAGGCGGCGCCGCTGCCGCGGCGCGGCGCGCCGGCATCGGATTCGTCACCGACGACCGCCACGAGGAAGGCCTGTTCCTGACCCTGCGCCTGCGCGAGAACATCGGCATCGGCGCGCTCGACCGCATCTCCACCGCTGGCGTGATCGACCGGAAGCGCGACCACGCCATGACCGGCGAGGTGATGGAGAGGCTCGGCATATACACCGGCTACCGCATCAAGGAGTACGACGACACCACGGCGGCCGAGCTTTCCGGCGGCAACCAGCAGAAGACGCTGATCGGACGCGAAATTGCCGGCGAACCGGGTGTCGTGCTCATCGACGAGCCCACAAAAGGCGTCGACGTGGGCGCGCGCACCGAAATCTACGAACGCCTGCGCGAACTGGCCGGCAGCGGCGTTGCCGTGGTCGTGTCGTCCTCTGACGGCATCGAGCTTCAGGGCCTCTGCGACCGGGTTGTGGTGTTCGCCCGCGGCCAGATCGTCAAGGAGCTCGCGGGCGAAGCTCTTACCGACGAAGCCATCACCGAGGCGAACATGACCGCCACGGTGGCGCGCGCCGATGGCCCTGCCCGCTCCAGGAAGGGAGAAGAGGCGCCCTGGCGCCGCGTCATGGCGGCCGACCGTTTCCCCGCAGCGGTCCTGGGTGTGCTGACCGCCATCGTGCTCCTCGGCACCAATTCGATCAGCGAGTATTTTCTCTCCGCGTTCAATATCGAGACGATGCTGACCTTCCTCGCGATCCTGGCGTTCCTCTCGATCGCCCAGTTGGGGACCATCCTCGTCGGCCGGATCGACCTCTCGGTCGGCGCCCTGGCGGGGTTCGTCGTGGTGCTCGCATCATTCCTGACGCCCGACGGCGCGGGGCCGGGCGAGACTCTCTGGGGCGCGGCGCTGATCCTGGCGATCACGGCCGGCTTCGGCTTGCTGCAGGGGTGGCTGGTCACCTGGCTCAACATACCGGCGATCGTGGTGACGCTCGCCACGTTCATCGGCCTGCAGGGCATGTCGCTCTATCTGCGACCGGAGGCGGGCGGCACGATCACGGATTACATCTCCGATGTGACGCAACAGAGCTACGCCGGAATGCCGGTCTGTTTCATCGCGATCATGGCCATCGTCGTGATCTTCGAATTCGTCCTGTTCCGCACCAGGCTGGGGCGGCGGCTGCGCGCCGTAGGGTCGAATCCGCTGGCCGCGACGCGTGTCGGCATCCGCGTCAACCGGCATATCCTGCTTGCCTTCGTGCTGTCCGGATTGCTGACCGGCGTGGCCGGCCTGATCCTCGCCGGGCAGGTCGGGATCGGTTCCCCGGCCACCGGCATCGACTACACTCTGATGAGCATCACCGCCGCCGTGCTCGGGGGCACCAGAATTGCCGGCGGGCGCGGCTCGGTCCTCTCCGTCCTGATGGGCGCGGCGCTGGTGCAGTCGCTGTCGAGCGCGTCCTCCTTCATCAATCAGGATTCAGCAATCCACCTGACTATTCTCGGTGCAGTCACCCTGGTCGCGGCAACCTTCTTCAGTGTCGCGCGGAGGGAGCGGACAGGGTAGCGGCCGTTCGGGATATCCCTCGGCGGGCGGCGGCCGATCTGATCGTCTGCTTCGGCTACGGCAAGGAAATGCCTTGGTCGCTCCGTCGGCCCGTCACAGACGTGCTCGCATCGCCAGGCCGCGGAATGCCGTTCGTGCCGAAGTGCTGACGTTGCCCATCGACCCATATCCGCCTATGTTGCTACCCATATCATTGGGTTTCGAGTATGAAAACGACCGTTGAGATAGCCGACCCCCTCCTCGCCGATGCCCGCAAGATCGCCACGCGCGAAGGAACAACACTCCGCGCCCTGGTGGAACAGGGTCTGCGACAGGTCGTGGCGGAAAGAAAGGGCAAGCGGCCGTTCAAGCTTGAGGATGGGAGCTTCAAGGGCGAGGGACTTACACCGGAGTTCGCCGACGCCGACTGGGAAAAGATCCGTGCCGCGAGCTACGAGGGCCACGGCGGATGATCGCCGTCGACACGAATATTCTGGTGTATTCTCACCGCGCGGAATCTCCGCATTTCTCCCGCGCCTCAAGCCAGATCAGAGCCCTGGCTCAATCGCCCTCCGCCTGGGCAATCCCCTGGCCATGTGTGCACGAGTTCCTGGCCGTGGTTACCCATCCGAGGGTTCTGAAGCCGCCCACGCCGATGAAGGATGCGCTGCGACAGGTAGAAATTTGGCTCGCATCTCCAAGCCTAGTGCTGCTTGCCGAGTCGGATCGACACTGGCCGACCCTCAGCGAAGTCATGATCGCCGGGCAGATAACGGGAGCGCGGGTCCATGACGCCCGTATCGCGGCCCTCTGCCTACAGCACGGCATCCGCGAGCTTTGGTCGGCGGACCGGGATTTCAGCCGCTTCCCTGATCTGACGACGGTCAACCCCTTGATCGGATGAAGCCGGAGGCCCGGCCTGGCAGTGTTAGCAGTCCGCCAGCAGTTCCTCGCGGCTGAGCGCGAAGCCGCTTTCCACCCAGCGCTCCTCCAGCACCCGCAGCCGTCGCCCGACGTCCGGTCCCGCCTCAAGGCCATTCGCGATGAGGTCGCCGCCGGATACGGGAAACACCGGCCGCTCCCAGGCGTCGAGATAGAGGAGGAGGCTGCCGAGCTTCTCGGCCGCGGCCGCGTGCCCCTTGTCGAGTTCGCGCGCGAGCGCGTGCCGGATGCGGTCGCCCATCCCCTCGCGACCGCTCCGATAGAGCGCCTTGGAGAATTCCGGCCGCGACACTTCCGGGTCGGGTTCGGACGCGTCGGCCCAGGCAAGGAGGCGCTTTGCCTCGGCGCGTGAAAGCCGCAGCCGCTCCGCGAGCGTTTCGATGCGCGCGCGATGCGGCGGCAGGATCGCCTCAAGGCGCAAGAGCGCATCGGGCTGCCAGCCCTGCTTCCCCTCGGTGACCACGAGGCGATGGATCGCGTCGATGCCCCAGCTTTCCGGCAGCGCCTTCTGCAGGACCTCCGTGGTGCGCATCCACAGCAGCGCGCGCGACGGGTCGGGCGCTTTGAGGAGCCGCTTCAGCTCCGCCCAGACGCGCTCCGCGGACAGTGTCGCGATTCCCGCTTTCAGCCGCGCGCAGGCCTTCACCCCGTCCGCGTCGGGACGGCCCTTTCCGTACCAGGCGAAGAAGCGGAAGAAGCGCAGGATGCGGAGATAGTCCTCGCGGATGCGATCCTCGGCGCTGCCGATGAAGCGCACATGGCCTGCCCTGAGATCCGCGATGCCGCCGAGCGGATCGAGCACCGCGCCGCCGATGTCGCAATAGAGCGCGTTCATGGTGAAATCGCGCCGCGCGGCGTCCTCGCTCCAGTCGGTCGTGAAGTGCACGACGGCGTGGCGGCCGTCGGTCTCCACATCGCGCCGCATCGTCGTCACCTCGAAGGGCCTGCCCTCTGCGATCACCGTCACCGTGCCGTGGGCGATACCCGTCGGCGCGGTCTTCAGTCCCGCCGCCTCGGCGCGGGCGATCACCTCTGCCGGAGGGAAGATCGTCGCGAGATCGGCGTCGGTCACCGGACGGCCGAGGAGTGCGTCGCGCACCGCGCCGCCGACGATGCGCGTCGCGCGGCCCTTGCCGTCGAGGGCGGCGAGCACCGCCCGCAGGTGCGGATCCTTGAGGAGCGCCCAGTCACGGAGATCGGCCTTCATGCGCCTGCCCCGATCGGCTGCTCGGCGTAGAGACGCTCGTAGAGGATGCGCACGATCCCCGCCGTGATCCCCCAGATGTGGCGGTTCTCGAACGGCATCTCGAAGAAGCTGCGGCTCGCGCCGTTCCAGACGCGGCTCCCCTTCCGGTGATTGGCCGGATCCATCAGGAAGCGGAGCGGCACCTCGAAAGCATCCGCGACTTCGGTCGGGTTGAGGTCCAGCGTGAAACCGGGCCGCACCACCGCGACGACCAGCGCCACGTGGTAGCCCGAGCCGGTCAGGTAATCCGGGCCGCGCCCGATCGTCTCGATGAATGCCGGGCGGAGCCCTATCTCCTCGCCCGCCTCGCGGAGCGCTGCCTCGACCGGACCGGAATCCTCCGGGTCGACGCGGCCGCCGGGAAAGGCGATCTGCCCGGCATGCGCGCGAAGGTCCGCCTTTCGCTCGGTGAAGAGCAGCGTCGCCTCCGGCTCGCGGTGGATGACCGGCACCAGCACCGCCGCCGGCCGCCGCTCGATGGCGAGCAGCGCGTCGGCCATTTCGGGGTTGAACGAATGGTCGCCCACGACGGCCCCGTCGAAGGCAAGCCGGTCTGCGACGCGGCGGCGAAAATCCTCCGCCGAATAGCGCCGCAGCTCAGCCATTGCCGGACCCCGGAAACGCGAAGAACGCTCCCCCCGACCAGATCCCGGGTATTCCATCCTTCTCATCCGCAGTTCCGACCAGCTCCAGCGTCAACGCCCGCGTCGCCAGAGCCTCCAGTCCGCCGCGCACCGCGAGATAGGGTTTCAGCCCACCCGTCCCGGCTTCCACGGCGAAGCGCAGCGGATGGCCCGGACCGGCGGCGACGATGTCCCCGACATTGGTGCGAAACGTGAGCACCCGCGCGGCCCCCTCGCCCTCCTGCACCACCTCCACGGCGAGGAAGGGCGCGTCCTCGACCAGGATGCCGAGCTTCTCCACCGGGGTCACGAGCACGTGACTTCCGTCCGGCTCCCGCCGCAGGATGGAGGCAAAGAGCCGCACCAATGCCTCGCGCGCAATCGCGCTGCCGCGGTAGAACCAGGTACCGTCGGATGCGATCCGGATGTCGATTTCCCCGCAATGGGGCGGGTTCCAGCGCTCCACCGGCCGCGCTACTGCCGCATCGCCCGCCTGTTCGACGAGCGCAGCCAGTCCCTGCGGAAATCCGCCGGAATTGCCTCGCATCCTCGCCGCACTCTTCATCGACCGTCCGGTTCCGCTCCGCCGATCCGGAGCAATTTTGATTTTCGCCTTCCGGGTGACAGAATTGTGAGATTCGTCTGCCAGGAATCACCTGCACATAGCCATTTCGGTCCGACTTATGGATAGCACCCGATGAGCGCAATCAATCCGACCCCCGTGGCCGACCAGTCGATCGTCGAAGAGGCGAACGCGATCGCCGCGAAGCTGAAGGATGCGCGCGCCGCGATCGCCGAGGTCATCTTCGGCCAGGAAACGGTGGTGGAACGGGCGCTGACGACGATCCTCGCCGGCGGCCACGGGCTGCTGGTCGGCGTCCCGGGCCTCGCCAAGACCAAGCTCGTCGACACAATGGGGACGGTGTTCGGCCTGCTCGACAACCGCATCCAGTTCACCCCCGACCTTATGCCCTCCGACATCCTCGGATCGGAGATCCTCGACGAAAGCGCCGACCATCATCGGAGCTTCCGCTTCGTCAGAGGGCCGGTCTTCGCGCAGCTGCTGATGGCCGACGAGATCAACCGTGCCAGCCCGCGCACGCAATCGGCGCTGCTGCAATCGATGCAGGAGCATTTCGTCACCATCGCCGGCCAGCGCCACGATCTGCCGAAGCCGTTCCACGTGCTCGCCACGCAGAACCCGATCGAGCTGGAAGGCACGTTCCCGCTTCCCGAGGCGCAGCTCGACCGCTTCCTGATGCAGATCGACGTGCTCTATCCCGACGTCGAGGCCGAGCGGCGCATGCTGTTCGAGACGACA
The DNA here is from genome assembly GCA_038211615.1 of Hyphomicrobiales bacterium. Classification (GTDB taxonomy): domain Bacteria; phylum Pseudomonadota; class Alphaproteobacteria; order Rhizobiales; family Afifellaceae; genus DASWJZ01. Next base: position 4,736 of record JBBQVL010000004.1, on the reverse strand, counting down.
GGCGCATCGGAAGCAAAGACGCGCGCCGTCCTGACCGCCGAGGAGCTGATGGCGGCGCAACAGCTCGTGCGGCGCATGCCGGTCGGCGAATCCGTCGTCGAGACGATCCTGAAGCTGGTGCGGTCGCTGCGGCCCGGCGAGGCGGCGGCGAACGTCGGCGAGCACATCGCCTGGGGCCCCGGTCCACGCGCCAGCCAGGCGCTGATGCTGACAGTCAGGGCGCGCGCGCTGCTCGACGGGCGCTTCGCGCCCTCGCTCGACGATGTCGAGGCGCTGGCGGTGCCCACCCTGCAGCACCGGATGGCTGTCACCTTCGCGGCGCGCGCGGCTGAAGGCATTACCGTCCGCAACCTCATCACGACTGCGCTGAAGGCCGTTCTCTGATCGATGGCAGCTCCCGAGCTGGAAACGGCCCGCACACGAGTTGATACGGCGCTTGAGCTCGCGGCGCGGCTGCCGGAGCTGCTCGTCGCGGCGAAGCGCATCGCCGCCAACGTGATGCTCGGCGTGCACGGGCGGCGCTACCCCGGCCCGGGCGAGACCTTCTGGCAGTTCCGCCCCTATGGCTCGGGCGAGCCGATCCGGCAGATAGACTGGCGCCGCTCGGCGCGCGACGACCACCTCTACGTCCGCGAACGGGAATGGGAGGCCTCGCAGACCGTGTGGCTGTGGGCGGACCTGTCGCCTTCCATGAATTTCCGCTCGCGCCTCTCCGAGACGACCAAGCTCTTTCGCGCCGTCGTCCTGATGCTGGCGCTCGCCGACATGCTGGGGCGCGGCGGTGAGCGCGTCGGCTTGCCGGGTCTCGCCGAGCCGCGCATCGGCCGCGACGCCGCCGACCGCCTCGCCGAGGTTCTCGCGCATGCCGCGCTCACCGACGACTGGCCGAGGCTGGATCGGGTCGGCCGGTTCTCCGACGTGGTCGTCCTCAGCGACTTTCTCGCCGACCTCGACACCACGCGCGAACGGCTCCGCGCGCTCGCCGGGCGCGGCGCGGGGATGCATCTGCTGCAGGTCTTCGATCCGGCCGAGGAGACGTTCCCTTATGAAGGACGGCTGGAGTTCCGCGATCCGGAATCCGGCGCGACATGGCTGACCGAGAAAGCCGGCGACCTGCGCGCCGAGTATCGCGTGCGGCTTGAAGCGCACCGCGCCCTGCTCCGGAGCTTCGCGCGGGCCGCGGGCTCGTCCTTCGCCGTGCATCACACCGACCGGCCGGCGGCGGAGGGCCTGCTCTTCCTGCAGAGCCGGCTTTCCGGCGATCTCTCCTACGCTGCGCGAAACAGCGCGGGCGACCTGGAAACGGAGCGCCCGGCGGCATGATCGGCGCATTCGGCTTCCTCTCTCCCTGGCTCCTGGTGGCGCTCGCGGCGCTGCCGCTGATCTGGCTGATCCTTCGCCTCACCCCGCCGCGCCCGCGCCAGGTAGATTTTCCGCCTACCAGGCTGCTGATGGAACTGGAGGACCGGGAGCGCACACCGGCCCGGACGCCCTGGTGGCTGACGCTGCTGCGGCTCGCCCTCGCCGCGCTCATCATCGTGGCGCTTGCCGAACCCATCCTGCGGCCGGACCTGAAGCTGACGGCTGGAAGCGAGCCCCTGCTCATCGTGCTCGACAACGGCTGGGACACCGCGCCCGATTTTGCCGAGCGCGCAGCGGCGGCCGGGACTGCGATTGCCGAGGCCGAGCGCGATGGCCGTCCGCTCTCGTTCGTCGCAACCGCCGAGCCGCGCGCGGAAAGCCTCGCGGCGGAGACGGCTGACGCAGCGCGGCAACGGCTCGCCGCGATCGTGCCGCGGCCCGATCTCCCTAACCGGCCAGCCCTCGCCGCGCGCCTCGCGGAGACCTTCGGCGCGCGTTCAGTCGAGGTCGTCTGGATAGCGGGCGGCGTCGATACGGGCGACGGCGCGACGTTTGCGGCGGCGCTAAACCGCATCGCCGTGCGCGGCAGCGTGCTGCAATCGGCCCGCCCCGTCACGATGATGAAGACTCCCGAGAACCGGGCCGACGGCGTTCACGTGCCCCTCGTCCGCTTTGGCGGCGCCGGCGAGATCGGGATCGCCGGGTTCGACCAGGAAGGCCGGCGCATCCTCGAGGGCTCGGCAAAGCTCGACAGCAGCGGCGAAGGCGTCGCCGACATCGCGCTGCCGGCGGAAATCCGCAACGCGCTGACGCGCTTCCGGATAACCGGAGAATCGACTGCCGGCGCGGTGCAACTCCTTGACGCGCGCTGGCAGCGGAAGGCGGTGGGGCTCATCGCCGGCGAAGGCGCGGACGAATCGCAGCCGCTCCTCGATCCCCTCACCTACGTGCAGCGGGCGCTGGCGCCGACCTCGGACCTCATCCCCTCCAACGCGCCGAGCACCAGCGCGGCTGTCACCGGACTGATCGACCGCGGCGCTTCCGTGATCGTGCTGACCGAGACCGGGACTTTGCCCCCCGACACGACCTCCGCGCTTCTTGCATGGATCGAGGGCGGCGGAACGCTGATCCGCTTCGCCAGTCCGAACCTTGCCGCGACCACCGTCGACTCGCTCCTCCCAGTGCGTCTGCGGCAAGGCGAACGGGCGCTCGGAGGCTCGCTCTCGTGGGAACAGCCGCAGCCGATCGGCAGCTTCCCCCCCGACGGACCGTTCGCGCGCATTCCGGTGCCCACCGACGTGACGGTGAACCGCCAGGTGCTCGCCGATCCCGATGCGCTGCGCGAGGCCGAAGTCTGGGCCGAGCTGCGCGACGGGACGCCGCTCGTCACCGCCGCGCAGCGCGGCAAGGGCCGCCTCGTGCTCTTCCACGTGACCGCCGATCCGCGCTGGTCGAACCTTCCTCTCTCCGGCGCGTTCGTGGACATGCTGAACGCCATCGTCGACATGGCCGGCACCGTTTCGCGCGCGGCCGACGCCAAGCCCGACGGCGACAAGCAGGCTGCCGCCGCGCCTTGGAAGCCGATGCAGGTGCTCGACGGGTACGGCAGCCTCACAGCGCCACCGCCGGGAGCGACGCTCGTTGCCGACATCGAAGAGAAGAAAGCGAGCCCTGAGACGCCTCCGGGCATCTACGATCGCGGTGGCACCGCGTTCGCGCTGAACGCCATCGAGGCCGACAGCAGCATCGCGCCGCTCGTCCCCGCCGACCTCGGCTGGCAAGGGAGCGTGCGGGCGCTCGAGCCGCGGCCGGCCGCGCCGATCTGGCCGTGGCTGCTCGCCGCCGCGGCGGTGCTCGCCATCCTCGACGGCCTCGCCGTGCTGGCGCTATCCGGGCGGATGACCCGCCGCTTTGCCGGAGCCGCAGTTCTCGCTCTCGCTGCTGCTCTGCTTTTGCCTGCAACCGATCCCGCCCGTGCGCAGGACCGCGCGACCGAGATGGCGCTTGCCGCCACGTCGAAGACGCAGCTTGCCTATGTGGTGACCGGCAATTCGGAGGTCGATGCGATCAGCAAGGCGGGCCTGAGCGGTCTCTCCATCTACCTTGCCGACCGGACCGCGCTTGAGCCGGGAGACCCGGCGGCCATCGACATCGCGACCGACGAGCTCGCCTTCTACGCGCTCCTCTACTGGCCGATCGATCCCGACCAGCCGACCCCGTCGGCGGAGACGATGGCGAAGGTCGACACCTTCATGAAGAATGGCGGCACGATCGTCTTCGACACGCGCGACGCCGGCGGCTTCACGCCCGCCACGGGCGGCGATACGCCCGAGGCGCTGAAGCTCCGGGAAATCCTTTCCTTCGTCGATGTTCCGCCGCTTGAGCCGGTGCCGCCGGATCACGTGCTGACGAAGGCTTTCTACCTGCTCTCGGAGTTTCCCGGCCGCTGGGCGAACTCCCAGCTTTGGGTCGAGAGCCTCTCCGACCAGCCGCAGGACACCAGCCGGCCGGTGCGCGGCGGCGATGGCGTTTCACCGATCATCATCACCGGCAACGATCTCGCGGCGGCCTGGGCGGTCGATGCGGAGGGCCTCTGGCTCTACCCGACCGTCCCCGCCGACCCGCGGCAGCGGGAGCTTGCCTTTCGCGCCGGCGTCAACATCGTCATGTATGCGCTGACCGGCAACTACAAGGCCGACCAGGTGCACGTGCCGGCGCTGCTGGAGCGGCTCGGCCAGTGAGCGCAACCCGATGACGCGGCTCGCGGTCTCGTTCGACCCTGTCCTCCCCTGGTCGCTGATCGCGGCGCTGGGCGGGCTGCTCGTTGTCGTCCTGCTGGTGCTTGCATGGCAGCGCATCCGCGGCACCGCGCTCCGCGCGCTTGCCTCCGCCCTGCTCGTGCTGGCGCTCACCAACCCCGTGCTGCAGCGCGAGCAGCGCGATCCCTTGCCGGGCATCGTCGCCCTCGTCGTCGACGAGAGCGCCAGCCAGCGTCTCGGCAAGCGCAGCGAGCAGACCGAGGCGGCGGTCGCCGCCCTCAAGGAGCGGCTGAAGGCGCTCGGCGGCTTCGAGGTGCGCGAGGTTCACGCTACCGACCGTCCCGATGGCGACGGAACGCAACTCTTTTCCGAACTGACCAGGCTCGTCGACGACGTGCCGCCCGAGCAGGTCGCCGGCGCGCTGCTGGTGACCGACGGCATCGTGTCCGACGTCCCGGCAAATGCGGCGGCGCTCGGCTTCAACGCGCCGGTCCATGCGCTGATCACCGGCCAGGAAGGCGAGCACGACCGCCGCATCGTGCTCGACCGCGCACCGCGCTTCGCCATCCTCGGCGAGCCGCAGAGCATCCAGTACCGCGTGCTCGACACCGATCT
>JBBQVL010000003.1:0-112809 GCA_038211615.1 Hyphomicrobiales bacterium | reverse complement strand
CCGGCGAAGGTCCGGGTGCGCTACCTCGACTATGACGGGAAGCAGCAGGAGCGCGAGGTGGAGGGACTGCTCGCCACCTGCGTCCAGCACGAGGTCGACCATCTGAACGGCGTTCTCTTCATCGACTATCTCTCCAAGCTGAAGCGCGATCTGGTCGTGAAGAAGTTCACCAAGGCGGCGCGCGAGAAGGAACGCCAGCGCCAGCACCGGATCTAAAGGATGGCGCTCCGCGTCGTCTTCATGGGCACGCCGGATTTCGCCGTGCCGACGCTGACGAAGATCATCGAAGCCGGACACGAAGTCGTCGCCGTCTATACCCGGCAGCCGCAGCCGGGCGGACGGGGCATGGCCGAGCAGCCTTCGCCGGTGCATGAGGCGGCGCGCGCGCACGCCATCACCATCGTCATGCCGCGGACGCTCAAGATCCCGGCGGCCGAGACGCTGTTCGCGGCGCACGCCGCCGACATCGCGGTCGTCGTCGCCTACGGTCTGATCCTGCCGCAAGCGATACTCGACGCGCCGCGGCACGGCTGCCTCAACCTGCACGCCTCGGCGCTCCCGCGCTGGCGCGGCGCAGCGCCGATCGAGCGCGCCGTCATGGCCGGCGACACGGCGACGGCGATCATGGCGATGCGGATGGAGGCCGGGCTCGACACCGGCCCGGTCTGCCTTTCCGAGAGCGTGGCGATCGGCGCGGACGAGACGGCGGGCGAACTGCGCGCGCGGCTGGCGCAATCCGGCGCGGCGCTGATGGTTCGCGCGCTCCGCCATGTGGAGGAAGGGACGCTGCACTGCTCGCCGCAGCCCGAGGCCGGGATCACCTATGCGGCAAAGATCGGGAAGGGCGAGACGCGGCTCGACTGGAACTTTCCTGCCGAAACGCTCCGCAATCAGGTTCGCGGGCTGTCGCCTTTTCCCGGCGCGTGGTGCGAGGTTCCGCGCGGCACCGCCACGGAGCGCGTCAAGATCCTCCGCGCGCGGCGTGCGGAGGGCGCGGGGCGGCCCGGTACGATCCTCGGCACCGACCCGCTTGTCATCGCTTGCGGCGCGGATGCGCTGGAGCTGACAGAACTGCAGCGCGCCGGCAAGAAGCCCGCCCTTGCGGCCGAGTTCCTGCGCGGCGCGCGCCTCGTCGAAGGCGCCGTGCTCGATTAGCTCGAGTCAGGCGGCGGCGCGCAGGTCGGCTTCGTTGATTTTCACCAGATCGGAATGCCCAAAGCCCTTCGAGTAATCGAGGACCGAGATTACCTCCGGCACGACGCACATCACCTTCATCCGGCTCAATTCGGGCGCGGGCATCGCCTTGTATTCGGGATAGCGCTCCACGAGGAGGGCAAGCACATTCGCGATCTCCGCCGGATCGCTCACCACCAGGGCGCGCGCCGCCATCGAGAGGCCGGTTATCGCCATCGGATCGTTCGTATCGGAATCGATGGTGAGCGAAATCCGGTTGTCGCGCGCGATATTCGTGGCCTTCTGGCTGTCGGCGGCGCACAGGAAATAGACGATCAGCCCGTCGTTGACGTAGCCGACCGTCGTTGCCTGCGGCCAGCCATCGGGCCGGTTGGTCGCGACCGTCATCAGCCGATGCGAGCCGAGCAGCTTCAAGATCATCTTGCGTGACGCCAGATCCACCTTCGATGTCCTGTTGACCGTTGCAGCAGTTTTGCGGACACCATATGGCCCGGTGTCTGGAGCGCCGATTTGACCTGGATCAAACAACCCTCCGAGAAGCTGTTCTCCGCCACGCCCGAGCCGCGCGCCGAGCTGGTGGTGATGCGCCTCGAGGAGCCGCGCGACGCGCCGCAGATCCGCGACCTGCTGGAGGCTTCGTTTCCAGGTCAGGGGGAGGCGCTGCTGGTGGACCGGCTCAGGAGCGACGGCGACATCGTGCTGTCGCTCGTGGCGGAGGATGTCGGCGTGGTGGTCGGCTACGTCGCCTTCTCGCGCCTCATGGTCGAAGGGGAGGAAGAGACGTTCCGCGCCGTGGCGCTGGCGCCGCTCGCGGTCTACCCCGAGTACCAGCAGCAGGGGATCGCGACGCGGCTCGTGCAGGAGGGACATGCCTGCCTCGCGGCGATCGGCGAGACCCTTTCCGTGGTACTCGGCGAAACGCATTTCTACGGGCGCTTCGGTTACGGCAACCGCCGCGTCGCGAATTTTGCCAGCGAGTATCAGTCGCCCTACCTGATGGCGCTCTCCTTCGGAGCGGCGCCGTCCGAGGGGCGGCTCGTCTACCCTCCCGCCTTCGCAGCGCTCACGGAAAATGCCCCGCTACAAGCTGACGATTGAATATGACGGCGGCCCCTTCGTCGGCTGGCAGCGGCAGACGAACGGGCGCTCGGCGCAGCAGGCCATCGAGGAGGCGCTCGCCCGGCTGACGAACGAAGAGCCGACGATCCGCGGCGCGGGCCGCACCGATGCCGGCGTGCATGCGCTCGGCCAGGTGGCGCATTTCGATCTCGCCCGCGCATGGAGCTCCGATACGTTGCGCGACGGGCTGAACGCGCATCTCAGACCGGAGCCTGTCGCGATCCTGAGGGCCGAGGCCGTCGCGGCGGGTTTCGACGCCCGCTACTCGGCGGTGCGCCGGCACTATCGCTACCGCATCCTCACCCGCCGCGCCCCGCCGGTCATCGACCGCGGCCGCGTCTGGCATGTCAGCCGGCCGCTCGACGCCGACGCCATGCACGAGGCGGCGCAGAAGCTCGTCGGCCAGCACGACTTCACCACCTTCCGCTCCACCGAATGCCAGGCGAAGAGTCCGGTCAGGACGCTCGACGTGCTGAGCGTGGCGGAGCGCGGCGACGAGCTTCTGGTCGAGGCGAACGCCCGCTCCTTCCTGCACAACCAGGTGCGCTCGCTGGTCGGCTCGCTGAAGCTCGTCGGCGAGGGAAAATGGACCGCCGCCGACATCGAGGCGGCACTCGCGGCGCGCGACCGCAAGGCCTCGGGGCCGGTCGCCCCCGCCGAAGGACTGTATCTGATGCAGGTGGACTATCCGGAAGCGCCGCCGCGCAGCTTCTAGCCGGACTACAAGAAGCGATCGAACACAGACCAGACGAAAAAGCTCATCAGGAAATCGAGAATCACGATCGGGATGGCCATCATCACCGATACGCCGAGGGCGGTCCGCGCGATCACATAGGAAAAGCCCACCGCGACGGCGATCGCGGCGAGCGACGCGACCGGCAATGCGACCGAGGGCAATATTCCGAGGAGGTGCAGCGCGTCAGCCGCGGCGGGGAGAACGGCAAGGATGAGCGCGGCCCAGTTGCGCGCCACGACGAAAGGCACATAGCGCGCGCTGAGACCGAGAGGCCGCGCGAGGAATGCGAAGACCAGCGGGAAGGCGAACCAGTCCGCGAGCAGCGCCATCCCGTAGACGACAAGCGATCCGCCCGTCAGCCGCTCGGAGAGACCAAAATTTCGACTGTAGAGGTGTTCGCTGAGAACCGAGAGGGCGATGAAGGGAACGATAGACAGAATGACGCCGAACGAGCGCCAGAACCCTTCGAGCGAAACATCCAGGCGGTTGAGTCCCTCCGGCCGGCCGAACATGACCTGCCAGGCGCCGTGGAGATTGTCGCGAAGGTAGGCGAGGCCGTTCATCGGCCGGAAAAATAGGCCGCGAGAATCTCCTCGTAGATCGCGGCGGTGCGCTCGATCTCGGCGAGCGGAACGTGCTCGTCGATCTGGTGCATGGAACTCCCGACCGGGCCGAATTCCACCACCGGGCAATAGCTCTTGATGAAGCGCGCGTCGGATGTCCCCCCGCTCGTGGAGAGCGCCGGGCGGCGGCCGGTCTGCTTTTCGATCGCGCCGGAGACGAGTGCGATCAGCGCCGCATCGCGCGTCAGGAACACGTCCGACGACGCGGGCTCCGGAACGAGCCGCCAGCGGATCGGGGTCTTCGCGCCGAGCGCCGGCTCGCCGGACACCGATGCGAAGCGCCTTTCGATCTCCGCCGCAAGGCTCGCGCGCGTCCAGAGGTCGTTGTAGCGGCTGTTGAAGCGCGCCGTGGCCTTCGCCGGGATGACGTTCCACGCCGGGTTGCCGACATCGACGCTGACGACTTCGAGCGACGATGGTCCGAAGTGCTCGGAGCCGGCGTCGAGCGGCGGCGATTGCAGTGCGTGGAGCAGCGCGGTCAGGCCGCGCACCGGATTGTCGGCGAGTTCGGGATAGGCGGCGTGGCCCTGCGTTCCCTCCACGACGAGCGTCGCGGAGAAGCTGCCGCGCCGGCCGATCTTGATCTGGTCGCCGAGTTCGCGCGCGCTGGTCGGCTCGCCGACGAGCGCACCGGTAAGGCGTTCGCCGCGGCCTTCGGCCCATTCGAGCAGCTTCACGGTGCCGTTGACGGCCGCGCCCTCCTCGTCACCAGTCACGAGGAACGAGAGCCGGCCGCCGAAATTGCCGCCGTTCTTCGCGACGAAGCGGAGCGCCGCGGCGAGCATCGCCGCGAGCCCGCCCTTCATGTCCACCGCGCCGCGCCCGTAGAGCACGCCGTCGACGATCTCCGCCGCGAAGGGCGGATGCTTCCAGCTCGCTTCCGCGCCGGGCGGAACGACGTCGACATGGCCGGCAAGCGTCAGGTGCCGCGCGCCCGCGCCGATCGCGGCGAAGAGATTCTCCACCGGCTCGCTGCCTGGATCGGAGAAGACCGGCCGTTCGACGGAGAACCCGGCCGGCGCGAGATGCCGCTGCAGCACGTCAAGGGCGGGGGCGGCCGCGGGCGTCACGGTGGGAGCGCGCACCAGCTCGACGAGCAGGTCGGCGGCGGAGGGAGGCCGCTCCGTCATGCCGGAACGCTGTCCGCAACATCGCCGTAAGCGTTCGGTCCCGCCGTGCCGGGCAGGATGCCGACCCAGATCGTGAAGACGAGGTTCACGATCGGCACGAACATCGCGATCGACAGGAAGCCGCTATAGCCGACATCGTGCAGGCGCTTCACCGTGACGGCGAGATTGGAATAGATCGTCGCCAGGATGATGAGCGGCCCGACCGTCTCCGCGATGCGGGAGAAGCTCGCCTCCTCGCCCCCGAAGAGCTGCCCGACGATGGCGGCGTTCAGGCAGATCAGAAGCGTGTAGGCCAGCCAGTAGGACTGGCGCGAGGCGCGGCCCTTCAGGCCGAAGAGAAGCCATCCCATCGGGAAGCGACGCCAGGTCCCTGCGTTCGGCACGCGATGCTCAGTCGCGGAGGAGTTCGTTGATGGAGGTCTTGGAGCGGGTCTTCTCGTCCACCCGCTTCACGATCACGGCGCAATAGAGCGACGGGCCGCCGGAGGCGCCGGGCATCGCGCCGGAGACGACAACCGAATAGGGCGGCACCTCGCCATAGCTGACCTTGCCGCTGGCGCGGTCGACGATGCGGGTGGAGGAGCCGAGATAGACGCCCATCGAGAGGACCGAGCCCTCGCGCACGATGACGCCTTCCGCCACCTCGGCGCGCGCGCCGATGAAGCAGTCGTCCTCAATCACCACCGGGCCGGCCTGCAGCGGCTCCAGCACGCCACCGATGCCCGCGCCGCCGGAGATGTGGCAGCGCTTGCCGATCTGCGCGCAGGAGCCGACCGTCGCCCAGGTATCGACCATCGTCCCCTCGTCGACATAGGCGCCGAGATTGACGAAGGAAGGCATCAGCACGACGCCCGGCGCGATATAGGCGGAGCGGCGTACGATCGATCCCGGCACGGCGCGGAAGCCCGCGGCGCGGAAGCGGTTCTCCCCCCAGCCGTCGGTCTTCAGCGGTACCTTGTCCCACCAGGCGGCGCCGCCCGGTCCGGGCACGACCTGCATGTCGTTCAGCCGGAAGGAGAGCAGAACCGCCTTCTTCAGCCATTGATTGACCGCCCAGGCGCCGTCCTGCTTCTCGGCCACCCGGAGCTTGCCGGAATCGAGCAGGTCGAGGGCGGCCTCGACCGCCCCGCGCACCTCGCCGCGGGTCGATACGCCGATCGTCTGACGCTCCTCGAAGGCGCCCTCGACAATCGTGCGAAGCTGGGCAATGTCGGTCATCAAAGCTCCCGGAAATGCGCGGACCTTGTGAGCCGCGAGCGCCGGACAGTCAACCGAGAGCCATCGAGGAGCCGCCTTGCCCGATTTCGAGCTCAACCCGAACATCGCCGCCGACACCTTGCCCGTCGCCGAGCTCGCGCTCTGCACGGCGCGGCTGATGCGCGACGCGAACTATTCCTGGCTGCTGCTGGTGCCGCGCATCGCCTATACGACCGAAATCGTCGACCTGACGCCGGAGCACCGCGCGGCGCTGATGGACGACATCGTGAAGGCCGGCGCGGCGCTCAGGGAAACCTGCCCCTGCGACAAGCTCAACGTCGCGACGCTCGGCAACGTCGTGGCGCAGATCCACGTCCACGTCATCGCGCGCCTGCACAACGACATCTCCTGGCCGAAGCCGGTCTGGGGCGCCGCTCCCGCCAAGCCCTACGCTCCGGGGGCAGCGGAAGCGCTTGCCGCGAAGCTCGCGGCGCGCTTGAAGTAGGGCGCGGCAGCCTTACATCCGCCGCGCTCACCCCCGCCCCAGGCCCGCATGCCCTCCTTCTTCAACGACCGCGTCCTCCACCAGCGGAATTCGCTGCACGCCTTCTCCGGCAGCCGGATCGAGCGCTGGAGCGAGGGACGCGAGAACCTCGACGCCAGGGTGGCGCTCGCCGGCGACAACGCGTCGGTCTACCTGCTCCGCGACGACAAGGCGCTGGTGCGCGTCAACGGTTCGGGCATCGAGGCCGGCTTCAGCCCCGACGAGGCGCGCGCGCTCGGGCTCGACCATGACAGCCTGATCCTGCTCGGCATCGTCGACGCCGCCCCGCGGCTTGCCGGAATCGCGGCCGACGAGCAGGCGCTTCCCGACGACGTCAAGGTCGTCGACCTCCGCTCGCTCGCCATCGAAGGCGCGATGGCGCAGGGCGAGCTGGCGGCGCTGGCGCATGCCCGCTCCTACCTCTTCTGGCACAACGCCAACCGCTTCTGCGGACGCTGCGGCTCGCGGCTGGAGGTGAAGGGCGGCGGCGGCAGCCGTCACTGCCCCTCCTGCAAGGTCGAGATTTTCCCGCGCGTCGACCCCGTCGTCATCATGCTGGCGATCGACGGCGAGCGCTGCCTGCTTGGCCGGCAGGCGCGCTTCGCACCGGGCATGTATTCGGCGCTCGCCGGGTTCCTGGAGCCGGCCGAGACGATCGAGGAGGCGGTCAGGCGCGAGGTTCGGGAGGAGGCGGGGATCAGGGTCGGCCGCGTCGCCTATCATTCCAGCCAGCCCTGGCCCTTCCCCTCCTCGCTGATGATCGGCTGCCACGCGGAAGCGCTCTCGACCGACATCGACCGCGACGCGGAGGAACTGGAGGACTGCCGCTGGTTCGACCGCGAGGAAGTGCGGCTGATGCTCTCCGGCGAGCATCCGGACGGGCTGAAGGCCCCCTTCCCGATGGCGATCGCGCACCACCTCATCAAGGCGTTCGCGGAGCACCTCTAAACCAAATAGTCCGCATCGATCGCGACCCGATCCGCGCCAATACCGCGTCAGCTAAACGCCGCGAACACCGTCCGGCAACCTTTCCCAAACGACTAATGATCAACTAGACATAACCGCCACAAGATGCCACAACCTCAGGTGCTTTTTTCTAAAGGCCGGATTGGTTTTATATGATACCCTCACTCGTCCTGCTGATCGGACTCCTTCTGGCTATCCTTTTAATATTCGCAAGCCGCACTGATTTCCTTCCCTTCAGCTGGTCGCCCAGCACCTTCGCAGCTGGATTGGGGCTCCTGACGTCAGTAGTCGCTACCTTTCTATTTGAATTTGTCCGCAGTCGGACAAGCTCATCTGAACAACCAGTAACCCGGCCGGAAGACGTCGACACTGCGCAGCCGAACCAGCCTGTCAAGGTTCTCGATAACTCCGCAAGCCTTGACCTTATGGACATCATCGCCAACACTCGGCAGCGATTGCTTTTCTTCACAGTTTCTGGCCGCAATATCATCATGAACCCCCAGATTGTTCATGAGTTCGGAAGAGTTATAAAAGAACGGCGGCGTATCTCAATTCGTTTCCTCTGTGTAAATCAGTATGCTGATAATGACTACCCCGCGCAGCGAAAACGAATGATGAATACACCTGGCCGCTTCAATCCTTATGAAACAGACTTCAATCGAGCCCGAGAGGTAACGAGGCAAATTACAAATTTAGATCCAGCTCATACTACATTTGATATTCGGTTCTACGACATGCTCCCTACAACCTTCTTCATTATATCCGACAACAAGCTGTACGTATCTTTCTTGATGTCCAAGCCTGTCGCGGAGTGTCCCCTTGTTGAGATTGACGGCGCTGTGCATCCAACGATCTTGAAAGTCTTTGAGGACCACTTCGACTTTTATTGGTCACAAAGCCGGTCATTTGTGTGTGTTATTGGTTTTTCTGATGCCGGAGAGTTCGTGATGATTAGACACTGGAAAAGAGGATGGGAGTGGCCAGCCGGATATATTGAACCGAACGAGAAGCCGGAAGAATCCGCGTCTAGGGAATTCACAGAGGAAACTGGATTTTCGATCAGTAACCTGCGCCTAATTAGACAAACTCCTTCGGGGTTGTACTTCTCCGGATTGGTAGGGCCAAAAATCGGAACGCCCAGTCCAAGAGAGGTGAGCGGGGTGAAATTCTTCAAGACGCTACCGGATCGTCGCGAACTTTCTTTCGGCGAGGAGAGGGAGCTCTTTGAACATATCCTTCAAGATTGCCCGAAGTAGCATTTCCGTGCGCTTCGCAACAAGCGCAGCTATGATCGTAACCTTGATCCCAAAAGCGATCTCTTTTGGGGGCGTAATGGTAGCCGAGGAATGCAATGGGGATTTTCTTATCCGGGACCTCGACGTCGCCTACTCAAATAATTGGCGCCCACGATGCCCTGTCAGCCCGTATTGGTCTGGCTGCCGGGTTCGATGCAGTTTGGGTTTCGAGTCTGGGGATGTCGGCGGCGGCAGGACGTCGTGATAGAAATGAGCTGTCTTGGACGGAAATAGTGGATGCAGCCGAACGGATCGTCGAGGCCGTCGACCGGCCCGTTATTTTGGATGGCAACGAAGGCTATGGCGACCGTGAGATCGCAAGGCTCTTAGTGATGCGGGCGGCACAAAGAGGTATTCGCGGCGTTAGTCTTGAGGATAAAACCTACCCGAAAAAGAACTCCCTGTCTGACGCTATAGAGCTTATCGGTACTCATTCATTTGTGGATAAGATTCGCGCCTGTCGGGATAGTATAGGGTCTACTGACTTTGTATTGATGGGGCGTACGGACGCGTTGGTTGCTGGTCACTCGATTGCCCATGCAATTGACCGTACTGAGGCCTATGCTGAGGCGGGTGCGGATGCGATAATTGTGCACTCAGTCTCATCGAGCGTTCGAGAAATAGAACTTTTCATGAAGCAATGGTCCGGCAAATGCCCGGTGATAACTATTCCGACAACTTTTGGAGCGGCGGATCGGGACACCTATAGACGATTTGGCTTTTCCGGTCTTATCTGGGCGAATCAATTGATCCGTGCAGCGATCGTCGCGATGCGATCCGCAGCGGAGAAGCTGTGCGCAGATGGCAACACCGTGCGTATTGAAGAGCAAATAGCTCGTCTGTCCGATATCTTCTCTTTGTCGGAAAAAGACTGGAGAAAACCAGCTTATGGACTGCCAGCCCGTGATTCCTCCTAGTCTGCTCATAGACTCGTTGGTCGGGCGAGGGGTTAACATCGCGATAAGCGTCCCGTGTTCTTTTCTAAAGAGCCTACTTGCTGCAATCGATGCTGATCTTAGAATTACCCACATATGCGCCGCCAGCGAGGCTGAGGCGGTGGGAATTGCTGCCGGTGCCTGGCTGGTCGGCCGGCGTCCCATTCTGCTGATGCAGAATTCAGGATTCTTTGAATGCCTTAACTCGATCGCTTCACTTTTATTCCCGCTCTCGGCTCCGCTCTTGTTGATTGTTTCAGGTCGCGGTGCGTTTGGTATTAGGGACGAGCCACACCACGCCGTTGTTGGCCGTCATTTTGAACGCTTTGCGGAAATCCTTGGGCTGCCGTTTTGCGTTCTTTCTTCCAATCCAGCGGACCTCTCAGAGACACTTGATATTTTGGATTCGGGCATGGAGGAAGTGTCGCGCCCGGGGATCTTGGCGGTTCCAGAAGCCACGTTTCTTGATCCCGAGGGCTCGCCGGATTCACCAAGGATCCCGTGGGGGAGCAGAGGATCTGACTCGTCTGAGAGATATCTACCTCGGTCGGGAGACTGCGGATTCGAACAGGAATTGGCATCGCGCATTTCTGTTGTGCGTTTGCTTTCCAAAACAGCTGTCGAGGAGTCGATTATTATAGCCACCACCGGATTTACGGGACGCGAATTGTACTCATGCGGAGACAGGTCCCGTTACCTATATCTCGCTGGGTCAATGGGATGCGCTAGCGCAGTAGGCTTAGGGATCGCTCTTTTCAGCTCTGCTCCGGTCATTGTCTTGGATGGAGACGGCGCCGCGCTGATGCGGCTTGGAAACTTCGCCACTATCGCCATGCAAAGGCCGCCGCGCTTTCTCCATGTGCTCTTTAACAATGGCTCGTATGAGTCGACGGGAGGACAATTTTCTGCAGGACGGTTTGTATCTTTTTGCGGCGTTGCACATGCCTGCGGATATTCGCAGGCGGTCAGAACTTGCAACGAAGCGAGAATTGACGAGCTCATTCGAAATGTGAACATGGGCCCGGGGTCTTCCCCGACCCTCGTTGAAATACCTGTGAGGATGGCAAGTGGGGCAAAGCTTCCTAGACCTGCGGTCTCAATGACTGAGCAGGGTGCGCGGTTGCGAAACCTCTTCTAAGCGACCGGCGCATGCGGGCGGTTATCCCGGTTTGCCGCCGGCTCGGAGATGTTGGCGCGGAAAGGGCTGGCCGGATAGACCCCGACGATACGCATCGCGCCGGGCGCCGAGAAGAACTCCAGCTCCTCCAGCGCGAGCTTCAGATTGTGGTCGTCGGGGTGGCCCTCGACGTCGGCGTAGAACAGCGTCGCGAAAAACTTTCCGCCGAGCTGGTAGCTCTCGAGCTTCGTCATGTTGATGCCGTTGGTGGCGAAGCCGCCCATCGCCTTGTAGAGCGCCGCCGGGACGTTCCTGACGCGGAAGATGAAGGACGTGATGACCGGGCCGCTGCCGGCCGGCGCTCGCAAGGCCTCGCGCGAAAGGATGATGAAGCGCGTCGTGTTGTGGTCGGCGTCCTCGACATTCTCGCGCAGGATGTCGAGCCCGTAGATCTCCGCGGCAAGGCGCGGGGCGAGCGCGGCCCGCTTCGGATCGCCGAGTTCCGACACATAGCGCGCCGAGCCGGCCGTATCGGCCGCCACCTCGGCGGAAAGCCCAAGCTCGCGGATGATTTTTCGGCACTGGCCGAGCGCGTGGATATGGCTCTGCACCACCTCCAGCTCTCCGATCGTCGCGCCGCGCACCCCGAGAAGCTGGTGGTGCACCGGCATGAAGTGCTCGCCGATGATCGAAAGATCGGAGGTCGGCATCAGGTGATGGATGTCGGCGACCCGGCCGGCGAGCGAATTCTCGATCGGGATCATCCCGAGATCGGCCTCGCCGGAGGAGACCGCCTGGAAGCAGTCTTCAAAGGTCGGCTGTGGCACCGGCTCGCAATCGGGAAAGACTTCCAGGCAGGCGATGTGGGAGTTCGCCCCCGGCTCGCCCTGAAACACAACGCGCTTTCTGGCCAAAACCCTCTCCCCCGCTCAACGCTTGCCGGCGAGCATTGCGCGCGCCCGCTCCAGATCCTCCGGCGTATCTACGCCGAAGGGGACTTCATCGATCAGCGTCACATCAATCCGCATGCCGGCTTCCAGCGCGCGGAGCTGCTCCAGCCGCTCGCGCTGCTCCAGCGCGCTCGGCGGCAGCCGGACGAACCGCTCCAGCGCATCGCGGCGATAGGCGTAGATGCCGCTGTGATGATAGAGCGGGCCCTCGCCCCAGGGCGCGGTGGCGCGGGTGAAATAGAGCGCGCGCAGCCGTCCCGGCGCGACCGGCGAACCCACCACCTTCACGACGTTCGGATTGGTCCGCTCGTGCTCCAGCACGATCTCGCCGGCGAGCGTCGCGATGGCGACCTCCGGATCGGCGAGAGGCCCGAGCACGGCTGCGATAGCGGCGGGCGAGGCGGTCGGAAAATCGCCCTGCAGGTTGATGACGACATCGTGGCGGCGCTCCGGATCGAGCTTTCCGAGCGCCTCGAAGATGCGGTCGGAACCGGAGGGATGGTCGGCGCGCGTGACGATCGCGGCAGCGCCGGAGCCTTCGAGCGCCGTCGCGATCGAGGCGGCATCCACCGCGACCGCCACCGGGCCGATATCGGCGGCAAGCGCCCGCTCCACGACGCGCGCGATCATCGGACGGCCGCCGATATCGGCAAGCGGCTTGTTGGGCAGCCGCGTCGCGGCGAGCCGCGCGGGAATGAGGACGATCGGGTTCATCGGGACGGGCAGCGGGCTTTGGTGGCAAAAGGTCTCAGGACTGGCGGCTTATACGGCTTGCTGGGCTCCCGCAAAAGCGATACCTCTGCCGCAATACCCGTCGGAAAGTGGCGGAATCGCACCGTTCTGCCGAGGTTCTGGGAGCGCCGGTCATATGGACTCATACGAGTGGAACAAGATCGCCGGGGCGGTACTCTTCGCGCTGCTCCTGAGCGTCGGCCTCACGATCTTCTCCGACGTGCTCTTCTCGACCGAAGCCCCCGAAAGCCCCGGCTACGTCGTTGCGATGGCGGCGGACGAGAGTTCCGCGGCAGGCAGCGGAGCGGCGGCGGCCCCCGCG
Organism: Hyphomicrobiales bacterium; assembly: GCA_038211615.1. Classification (GTDB taxonomy): domain Bacteria; phylum Pseudomonadota; class Alphaproteobacteria; order Rhizobiales; family Afifellaceae; genus DASWJZ01. Next base: position 99,949 of record JBBQVL010000003.1, on the reverse strand, counting down.
GCGTCGCTCGGCACGCTGCTCGCGAGCGCCGACGCAACTGCCGGCGCGGCTTCCGCCAAGAAGTGCGGCGCATGCCATGATTTCAGCGAAGGGGGCCCGAACAAGGTCGGCCCGAACCTCTACGGCGTCGTGAATCGGCCGATCGCCTCGCATCCGGGTTTCGAATACGACGACGCGATGAAGAACCACGCCGAAGAGGCCAAGATCTGGACTTTCGAGAACCTCAACACCTTCATCCACGACCCGAAGGGCACGGTTCCGGGCACCAAGATGGCCTTCGCCGGCCTGAAGGACGACAAGGAACGCGCCAACGTCCTCGCCTACCTGAACACCCTCTCCGCCACGCCTGCGCCGCTGCCGGCAGCCGCCGCCGACGCCGCGGCGTCCGGAACGCAGGTCGCCGACGCAGCGCCCGCGGCGACCGCGACCGATGCCGGAACGCCGGCCCCGGCTACGAACGCGCCCGCAATGGCGACCCCGACCCAGCCGCAGGTGACCGTGGTTCCGCCGGCGCAGACGGAATCGTCCGCGCCCGCCGAGCCGGCTCCCGCCCCGGCCGATGCCGCCGCGCCAGCCCCTGCCGCGCCGGTGGTCGCGCAGAACGAGACCACCGCTCCTGCCCCGGCTCCCGCTGCTGCCCCTGCCGCCGCCCCCGCTGAGGCTCCTGCCGCCGCTCCCGCTGCTGCCCCTGACGCCGCCGGCGCGGGCGATCCAGTGAAGGGAGCGACCTTCGCCAAACGCTGCGGCGCATGCCACAATTTTGTGAAGGACGGGCCGAATGTGGTCGGCCCCAACCTCTACGGCGTCGTCGGACGCCCGGTCGCCTCGCATCCGGGCTTCAACTATTCGGACGCCATGAAGACCTTCGGCGCCGACGGCAAGACATGGGACGAGGCCACGCTCAGCACCTATCTCGCCGACCCGAAGGCGCTCGTGCCCGGCAACAAGATGGCGTTTCCCGGCGTCAAGAACGACGCCGACCGCGCGAACGTCATCGCCTACCTGAAGACGCTCGCTCCGTAGCCGGCCTTGATCGCGGGAGGCTCTTCCCGAAAGCGTGCGGATTTCCGCCGCCGGGCTTAACATTTCGTCATGTGCGGATTCCGCCGTATTGCTATACGACGACATGAAATTTGCACGACGGTTCGCCGTCGCCGACGGGATTTGATGCCAGATGCGGATGCGCCTTGTCCTCGCCGCCCTCCTCCTCGCCATCGGCGCAACCGCCGGCCACGCCGAGGACAAGGTGTGGCGGAACGCCACCGCGCTGATCGGCGAGCCCAAATATCCCCCTGACTTCAAGCATTTCGACTACGTGAACCCGGACGCGCCGAAGGGCGGCGTCGTCAGGCTCGCCGATACCGGCGGGTTCGACACGCTCAACCCGATCCTGCCGAAGGGCAATCCGGCGCCCGGGATCGGCCTCGTCTTCGAGACCCTGATGACGCCCTCGCTCGACGAGCCCTCGACCATGTACGGGCTGATCGCCGAGGCGCTGAGCTGGCCGGATGATTATTCGTCCGTCACGTTCCGCCTGCGGCCCGAGGCGAAGTGGGAAGACGGGCAGCCGATCACCGCCGAGGACGTGGTGTGGTCCTTCCAGAAGACGATCGAGCTCAATCCCTCGCAGAAGTTCTACTACCAGCACGTCACCAAGGCCGAGGTGACGGGCGAGCGGGAAGTCACCTTCAGCTTTGACCAGACGGGCAACCGCGAGCTGCCAAATATCGTCGGGCAGCTGCTCGTACTGCCGCAGCATTGGTGGGAGGGCAAGGATACGCAGGGGCGGCAACGCGACATCGGAAGCTCGACGCTGGAACCGCCGATGGGATCGGGGCCCTACAAGGTCGACCGCGTCGTGGCCGGCAAGACGATGGTCTACAAGCGCAACGACGATTACTGGGCGAAGAGCCTGCCGATCGGCATCGGGCAGAATAATTTCGACGAGCTCCGCTACGAGATCTTCCTCGACGAGACGGTCGAATTCGAGGGCTTCAAGACCGACGTCTACGACTGGCGCGACGAGAACTCGGCGAAGCGCTGGGTGACGCAATACGAATTTCCCGCCGCGGCGAAGGGCTACGTCGTGAAGGAGGAACTGGAGAACTCCTACCGCGACAACGGCGTGATGGTGGGCTTCGTGCCCAATCTCCGGCGCGACATGTTCAAGGATGTCCGGGTCCGCCGGGCGCTGAACTTCGCGTTCGATTTCGAGACGCTGAAGCGCACGCTCTTCTACGGCCAGTATGATCGGATCAGCAGCTTCTTCTATGGGACGCCGCTTGCATCCTCGGGCCTGCCCGAGGGAACCGAGCTGGAGATCCTGCAGAGCGTCAAGGACAAGGTGCCGCCCGAGGTCTTCACCACGCCCTACGTCAACCCGGTCGGCGGCGATCCGCAGAAGGAACGTGAAAACCTTCGTCAGGCGCTCGGCCTGCTGCAGGCGGCCGGCTACCATCTCGACGGGCAGAAGCTCGTCGACCAGAACGGCAAGCAGCTATCGTTCGAGATCATCCTGAACGGGCCGACGATCGAGCCGGTGGCGCTTGCCTACCAGGGCGAGCTGCGCAAGATCGGCATCGACATGAAGGTGCGCTCGATCGACACGCCGCAATATATCAACCGCGTGCGCTCGCACGACTTCGACATGATCTACACCGGCTGGCCGGAGACGCTTTCCCCCGGCAACGAGCAGCGCGATTTCTGGGGCTCGAACGCCGCCGACAGCGAAAGCTCGCGCAATTATGCCGGCATCAAGGACCCGGCGGTCGACACGCTGATCGAGCGCGTCGTCATCACCAAGGATCGCGACGACCTGATCGCCGCCACGCATGCGCTCGACCGCGTGCTCCTCGCCAACCAGTACGTGATCCCGAGCTATGCGCTCCGCCATTCGCGCATCGCGCGCTGGGACCGCTTCGACCGGCCGGCGACGCTGCCGGAATATTCGGTCGGCTTCCCGACGATCTGGTGGTGGGACCAGGCGAAGGCGGACAGGATCAAGGCAGGCAGCGGCCAATGAGGCAGGTCAGTCGCCGCACCGCGCTGAAGCTTTCCGCCGCGGCGGCCACCGCGCCGCTCCTCCCGCTTCGCGCCTTTGCGCAGGAACCGTCGCGCGCGCACGGCCTCGCCGTCATCGGCGACCTGAAATACCCGCCGGACTTCGCGCATTTCGACTACGTGAACACGGAAGCGCCGCGCGGCGGCAAGATCGTCACGCAGCTTCCGGCCTGGGCCTACAACCAGAATCCGCAGACCTTCAACACGCTGCACATCTACGTGCTGCGCGGCGACGGCGCGGCGGGCATGGGACTGACCTTCGCGGCGCTGATGACCGGCTCGTCGGACGAGCCGGGCAGCGTCTACGGATTCGTGGCGAAGGAGGTGGAGGTCTCCGACGACCGCAAGGCGCTGCGCTTCTTCCTGCGTCCCGAGGCGACGTTCCACGACGGCACGCCGATCACCGCCGCCGACGTGAAATTTTCGATCGAGACGCTGCGCGACAAGGGCCATCCCAATATCGCCAACGAGCTGCAGGGCGTGGCCGAGGCGAATGCCGAGGACGACCATACGATCGCGGTCAGGCTGAAGCCCGGCACCTCGCGCAGCCTGCCGCTTACCGTGGCGACGCTGCCGATCTTCTCGCGCGCCTGGTGGGAGGGGAAGGATTTCACCGCCTCCTACAGCGAAGCACCGCTCGGCTCTGGCGCCTACAAGGTCGGGAACTACTCGTTCGGCAGCTACATCGAATTCGAGCGCGTCTCCGACTGGTGGGCGAACGACCTGCCGGCCATGCGCGGCAGCTACAATTTCGATCGCATCCGCTACGAATATTACCGCGACCGGACCGCGTCGTTCGAGGCGTTCAAGAAAGGCAGCATCACCTTCCGCGAGGAGTTCACCTCACGCGCCTGGGCAACCGGTTACGATTTTCCGGCGCTGAAGGACGGGCGGGTGGTGCGGGAGGAGGTTCCCGACGGGCGGATGGCCGGCGCGCAGGGCTGGTTCATCAACATGCGCCGGGCGAAATTCGCCGATCCGCGCGTGCGGCAGGCGCTCGTCTACGCCTTCGATTTCGAGTGGATCAACAAGAACATCATGTTCGGCTCCTACGACCGGACTGCCTCGTTCTTCCAGAATTCGCCGCTGATGGCGGTGGGCGCGCCAAAGCCCGACGAGCTGGCGCTGCTCGAGCCACTGCGCGGCAAGGTGCCCGATGAGGTTTTCGGGGAGGTCTTCGTGCCGCCGGTCTCCGACGGCTCCGGCCACGACCGCGCCATGCTGCAGAAGGCGAACGATCTGCTGACCGCCGCCGGGTGCAAGCGCGACGGCAGCGGGTTGCTGGCGCCCGACGGCTCGCCCTTCACGATCGAGTTTCTCGACGACGACAATAGCTTCGAGCCGCATCACATGGCCTATATCGCCGGGCTGAAGCTGCTCGGGATCGACGCCACTTACCGCGTGGTTGACGCGGCGCAGTCGAACGACCGGCTGAAGAATTTCGACTTCGACATGACCGTGTCGCGGTTCTCCACCTCGCTCTTCCCCGACGAGGGCATCAAGCAGTTCTTCGGTTCCGCGCAGGCGAGCCAGCCAGGCTCCTACAATCTCGCCGGTATTGCCGATCCGGCCATCGACACGCTGCTCGACAAGTTCGCCGGCGCCGTGGACTGGGACAGCTTCGTCACCGCCGCCAAGGCGCTCGACCGGGTGCTGCGGGCGAAGCACTTCTGGGTTCCGCAGTGGAACAAGGCGACGCACTGGTTCGCCTACTGGAACATGTATTCTCGCCCCGAGAAGGTCGCGCAGTACGATCCGGGCGTGCTCGACACCTGGTGGTTCGACGCCGACAAGGCTGCGAAAATCGGCCGGCAGGCGGGCTGACGCCGTAGATGGGCGCTTATATCCTCCGGCGTGTCCTGCTGATGATCCCGACCATCCTCGGGATCATGTTCATCAGCTTCGTTGTCGTGCAATTCGCGCCGGGCGGCCCGGTGGAGCGCATCATCGCGCAGCTGCAAGGCACCGACGTCTCGGCGACCGAGCGGATCAGCGGCGGCGGAAGCGATTTCGCCGGCCAGCAGCAAGCCGGCAATTCCGGCAGCCCCGACGCGGCGATCGGCTCGAAATATCGCGGCGCGCAGGGGCTCCCGCCGGAATTCATCAAGGAGCTCGAAAAGCAGTTCGGCTTCGACAAGCCGGCCTACCAGCGCTTCCTCCTGATGATCTGGAATTACTCGCGCTTCGATTTCGGCCAGAGCTATTTCCGCGACGTCTCGGTGCTGAAGCTGATCGGCGAAAAGCTCCCCGTCTCCATCTCGCTCGGGCTGTGGATGACGTTCCTCTCCTACGCGATCTCGATCCCGCTCGGCATCCGCAAGGCGGTGCGCGACGGCTCGACGTTCGACGTGTGGACATCCGGCGTGATCGTCATCGCCTACGGGGTGCCCGGCTTCCTTTTCGCCATCTTCCTCATCGTGTTCTTCGCCGGCGGCACGTTCTTCGACTGGTTCCCGCTGCGCGGCCTCACGTCGGACAACTGGTCGCAGCTTTCCTGGCCGAGCCGCATCCTCGACTATTTCTGGCACCTGGCGCTGCCGCTCATCGCGATGGCGCTGTCGGCCTTCGCAACGACGACGCTGCTCACCAAGAACTCGTTCCTCGACGAGATCCGCAAACAGTACGTCGTCACGGCGCGCTCCAAGGGGCTGTCGGAGCGGCGGGTGCTCTACGGGCACGTCTTCCGCAACGCCATGCTGCTCGTCATCTCCGGCTTTCCCGGCGCTTTCATCTCGGCCTTCTTCACCGGCGCGCTGCTGATCGAGACGATCTTCTCGCTCGACGGCATGGGCCTGCTGAGCTTCGAGAGCATCATGAACCGCGACTACCCCGTCGTCTTCGCCACGCTCTACATCTTCTCGCTGATGGGGCTTGTGGTGCAGCTCATCTCCGACCTCACCTACACCTGGATCGATCCGCGGATCGACTTCGAGAACCGCGAGGTCTGATGGACCAGAAGACCCCGCGGGAGGTTGCGAAGCGCGACGACGGGGCGATCGAGACGATCGTCCCGCTGCCCGGCCAGGAAATGCCGCCGCCGAAGCGCACGCGCTTCACACTGTCGCCGATCAACATGCGCCGCTGGCGGAATTTCCGCGCCAACGGCCGCGGCTACTGGTCGCTGTGGATCTTCGTGGTGCTCTTCGGGCTGTCGCTTTTCGCCGAGCTGATCGCCAACGACCGGCCGCTCGTCGTCTCCTACAAGGGCGAGATCCTCTTCCCGGTGCTGGTCGACTATCCGGAGGAGAAGTTCGGCGGCTTCCTGGCGGTGACGGACTACCGCTCGCCCTTCGTGCAGGACGAGATCGAGGCGAACGGCTGGATCGTCTGGGCGCCCATCCGCTACTCCTACCGCACCATCAACGCCGAAATTGCCGAGCCGGCGCCGGCGCATCCCTCCTGGATGCTCGACAAGGAGACGCGCTGCAGCCGCTACGCCAACGGCGTCGACGACAAGAACTGCACCGCCTGGAACTGGAACTGGCTCGGCACCGACGACCAGGCGCGCGACGTGCTGGGGCGGCTCATCTACGGCTTCCGCCTGTCTGTTCTGTTCGGCTTCACGCTCACCATCATATCCTCGCTGATCGGCGTCGCAGCCGGTGCGGTGCAAGGCTATTTCGGCGGCTACGTCGACCTTCTCTTCCAGCGCTTCATCGAGATATGGACCGCCATCCCCTCGCTCTACCTGCTCCTCATCATCTCTTCGGTGCTGGTGCCGGGCTTTTTCGTGCTGCTCGGGATTCTCCTGCTCTTCTCCTGGGTATCGCTGGTCGGCCTGGTGCGGGCGGAGTTCCTGCGCGCGCGGAATTTCGGCTACGTGAAGGCGGCGCGGGCGCTCGGCGTCGGCAATTTTACGCTGATCTACCGCCACATCCTGCCGAACGCCACGATCGGCACGCTGACCTTCGTGCCCTTCATCCTGAACGGCTCGATCACCACGCTCACTTCGCTCGATTTCCTCGGCCTCGGCATGCCGCCCGGCTCCCCTTCCCTCGGCGAGCTGCTGTCGCAGGGGAAGGATAACCTCCAGGCGCCGTGGCTCGGCATTACCGGCTTCCTGGTGATCTCCGTCATGCTGTCGCTGCTGATCTTCGTCGGCGAGGCGGTGCGCGACGCGCTCGATCCGCGCAAGACGTTCGTATGACCACATCAGCACAATTCCGCCGCTGCATCTTTCGGGACTACCCCGTGCGGCTGCTTCCCGAAGAGCTGCGCGCCGAGTTTGATTTCGAGGCTCTGGTGGTTGTCACCGTCGAAGCCCTCCGCGGAATCGGCTCTGGCGAAACGTTCGTCGAGGCAATTTTCGGCTACCAGGACGGTGCTGTCGTGCAGCAGTCAGAGCGTGTTCTAACATGGCCCTGACCGCCCCCCTTCTCCAGGTTCGCGATCTGCAGGTCGATTTCCGCCAGGGCGACAGCGTCGTGCATGCGGTGCGCGGGGTATCCTTCGATATCCACGAGAAGGAGACCGTTGCGCTGGTGGGCGAATCCGGCTCGGGCAAGTCGGTGACGGCGCTGTCGATCATGAAGCTCCTCCCCTACCCGGCGGCGCATCATCCGGGCGGCTCGGTCAAGTTCAGGGACAAGGAGCTTCTGACCGCCGACGAGAAGACGCTGCGGAAGGTGCGCGGCAACCAGATCTCGATGATCTTCCAGGAGCCGATGACCTCGCTCAACCCGCTGCACACGGTGGAGCGGCAGGTCGGGGAGGTGCTGGAGCTGCACCGCGGGATGCGCGGCGCAGCACTCCGCGCGCGCGTGCTGGAGCTTCTGACGCAGGTCGGCATCCGCGAGCCGGAGAGCCGCCTTGGCTCCTATCCGCACCAGCTATCCGGCGGCCAGCGGCAGCGCGTCATGATCGCCATGGCGCTCGCCAACGAGCCTGACCTTTTCATCGCCGACGAGCCGACGACGGCGCTCGACGTGACCGTGCAGGCGCAGATCCTGGAGCTCCTGGCGAAGCTCAAGGCCGAGAAGGGCCTCGCCATGCTCTTCATCACGCATGACCTGAACATCGTGCGGCGCATCGCCGACCGGGTCTGCGTGATGACCGAGGGGAAGATCGTCGAGCAGGGGCCGGCGGAGGAGGTGTTCTCCAACCCGCAGCATCCCTATACGCAGCACCTCCTCGCCGCCGAGCCGAAGGGCAAGCCACCGAAGAGCGACGCTTCGGCGAAGGTCGTCGTCAGCGCCGACAATCTGAAAGTCTGGTTCCCGATCCAGCGCGGCTTCCTGCGCCGCACCGTCGGCTACATCAAGGCGGTGGACGGCGTCGATGTCGTGGTGCGCGAGAAGCAGACGCTCGGCGTGGTCGGCGAATCCGGCTCCGGCAAGACCACGCTCGGGCTGGCGCTGCTGCGGCTGATCTCGTCGGAGGGGCGCATCGTCTTTCTCGGCCGCGACATCCAGGGCGCACGCGCGCAGGAGCTCCGGCCGCTGCGCGCCGACATGCAGATCGTCTTCCAGGACCCCTTCGATTCGCTCAGCCCGCGCATGGTGGTGGGCAAGGTGGTGGCGGAAGGGCTGACGGTGCACGAGCCGGGGCTTTCGGAGACAGACCGCGACGCGCGCGTCATCCAGGCGCTGAAGGAGGTCGGCATCGATCCGGCGAGCCGCTTCCGCTATCCGCACGTGTTCTCCGGCGGCCAGCGGCAGCGCATCGCCATCGCCCGCGCCATGGTGCTGAAGCCGCGCTTCGTGATGCTCGACGAGCCGACCTCGGCGCTCGACATGAGCGTACAGGCGCAGATCGTCGACCTGCTGCGCGAGCTGCAGGAGAAGCACGACCTCTCCTATCTCTTCATCAGCCACGATCTGCGCGTCGTCCGCGCGCTCGCCAACGACGTCATCGTGATGCGCGACGGAAAGGTGGTGGAGGCGGGCAGCGCCGATGCGGTGTTCGAGAGCCCGAAGACCGACTACACGCGCGCGCTGATGGCCGCCGCCTTCTCGCTGAAGGTGGCGAACGTCGCCGCCGTGCGCGAATAGCCGCCCGTCCGATGAAGCCGACGCTGCTCGTCGCCACGAAGGGCTGGGACCCGGAAGCCTGGGCGGGTCGCGTGCGCGCCCTGCTGCCGGGGCGCACCGTGCTCGCGACAACGAGCGACGGCGTCTTCCGGGGCGACGATGCGGCGCTCCGCGATGTCCGCTACCTGCTTGTGTGGAAGGCCCCGCAGGAGATGCTCGATCGCCTGAAAAATCTCAGCGCGATCTTTTCGCTTGGCGCGGGAGTCGACCATGTTCTGTCGCTGCGGCTTCCCGATGCGCCGCTGGTGCGGATCGTCGACCGCGACCTCACGACGCGCATGGTGGAATATGTCGCGTGGCAGACGCTCGATCACCTTCGGCGCGGCATCGCCTATCGCCGCCAGCAGCGCGAAAGCCTCTGGCTCGAGCACGAGCAGCCGGCGGCGCGCGAGGTCACCGTCGGCATCATGGGGCTCGGCGAGATGGGAGCGAACGCGGCGGAAGCGCTTCTCCGCCTCGGCTTCGTCGTGCGCGGCTGGTCGCGCAATCCGCGCGAGGTTGCCGGCGTCGAGACCTTTGCGGGCGCGGAAGGTCTCGATCCCTTCCTCGCCGGCACGGATATCCTGGTCTGCCTGCTGCCGCTCACGCCGGACACGCGGGGTATCCTCAACCTGCGGCTCCTGAAGAAGCTGCGTCGCACCGGCCGGCTCGGCGGGCCTGTCCTCATCAACGGCGGGCGCGGCGGGCTGCAGGAGGAGGGGGATATCGTCGCGGCGCTGAGCCAGGGCATCCTCGCCGGTGCGAGCCTCGATGTCTTCGAGCAGGAGCCGCTTCCGGCGGAGAGTCCTCTCTGGGGCTTCGAGAACGTCACGATCACGCCGCATGTCGCGGCGGTTTCCGACCCCGAGGTGATCAGCGTCCAGATCGCCGGGCAGATCGAGGCGTTCGAGCGGGGCGAGCCGCTCAGGAACCGCGTCGACCGAGAACGCGGTTATTGAACGGGCCCACCATCGACGTATTCAGCGCCAGGATGGTGTCGCCGCGGTCATGCGGGACGGTGCGGAAGTTCAGGCCGGCGAGCGCGGTCTCGACGCGTCCCTTGAGGTTCGGCCGCCGATCGGTCGCCTCGACGTCGACGGCGACGATGCGCGTGCGGATGAGGGTGCGCGAAGCGCCGAGGATGATCTCGGGCTCGACGCCCTCGCCGTCGATCTTCATCAGGTCGATGACCGGCAACCGCGTCATGAACTGCAACTGGTCGAGCGGCCAGGCCTGCACGTCGACATTGCGCGCGTGCGCCTTGCCGTCCTCGATCAGCGAACTCTGTGAAGTGTCGAGCGAGCCGTGCAGGCGCAGATTGGTGCGCTCCTTCCAGAGCGCATAGGGATAGATCTGCACGGCGGAGAGCGAGGCGGTGTTCCTCTCGAGGCAGGCGAAGGCCAGCGGGTCCGGCTCGAACGCGATGACGCGCGCGCCGGAATTTGCGCACCAGAGGGTGAACTCTCCCATTCCCGCGCCGATGTCGATGACGATGTCGCTCTCGCGCGGGGAAAATCCGGTCACGCCGAAATACTTGTCGGCGACCGCCTCGAGCCGGGCGTTGATGCCGTTGCTGAATTCGGCGGAGCGGCGAACGTGCGGGACATGGATCTTTCGCGTGCCGTCGTCGACCGAAACCATCCCCGGCTCGCTGGCGGAATCGGCGACAAGCTCCACCGGACGCCCGCGGCCGACCTTGCGGGCCTGCCAGCCGAGCGTCATGCGGTTGTATGCGACGAGCAGGCGGCCCCGCAGCCGCGCCAGTGTGGAACCCGATTCAGGCACGGAATACGCCATACAGCCGGAATTTTCGCGCGACCTTACTCTGCCTGCCGCCTCAAGGTGAAGCGCCTAATCAGCCGCAGGGCGGCGCAGCGCGGCGAGCTCCACGCCCTTCCGGGCATAGCGCTCGGCGGCCGTCGCGAGCGGCTCGCTCACCACCGCCAGGTGGTAGGCGCTGGCATGCAGCATGCGCGTTTCGTCCTGCATGATCCCGACGTGCCCCGCCCAGAAGGCGAGATCGCCGCGCCTCAGGACCGGCAGGGCGCCGCTCAGCGGCAGCGGCCGCCCGAGCGTTTCCCTCTGCATGTCGCTGTCGCGCGGCGCGCGGATGCCGCAGGCCGCGAGCGCCACCTGCACCAGGCCGGAGCAGTCCAGGCCGAGGCTGGTCTTGCCGCCCCAGAGATAAGGCACGCCGACGAAGCGTTCCGCCACGGAAGTCCAGTCCGTCTCGAACGACCCGAGCGTGGCGAGGTGCTGGACGACGATCGCGCCGCGCGGCGCAATCAGCGCGTAGCGGCCGTTCCGATCCTCCGCCTCGCCTGTAACGGCCACCCGCGCGCCGAGCGAAAGCGCCTGCAGCGGCCGGGATTTTATGTCGGGCTCGGCGAAGGCGAAGGTGCGGAGCGCGGAAACCCGGTGCGTGGGCTCGGGCCCCGAAGGACCGAGCGCGGAGCGCGGGACCCAGCCGACGTAGCGGTCGTCGGCGAGCTGCGCCCAGCACCAGCCGTCGCCGTTCGTCTCGAACACGCTCACCGCCTCGCCGCGCAGCGCCTCGCTGTCGAGCGGCGCGGTCTCCGACGGCGCGCGGCGCACCGGCGCCTCGGCGGCGACGACGCGCATCGGCTCGCCTGCCACGAAGCGCGCCGCTTCCACCTTGCCCTTCAGCGCCAGGTCGGCGAGGTCGGGGCGGACGGCGTTGAGGCGCGGGTCGAAGAGTTTCAGGTCCCCCTCCCCGCGCTCACGACGGCAGCGCCGCGGCCTTCGCCGCGACGAGATCGCCGAGCCGCTCCAGGAACAGTGCGCCGTTGACGGTCCGCTGCACGAGCACGTTGCGGCGGTCGGCCGGATCGCGCTTGCGGCTCACCAGTCCCTGCCGGCCCATCGTGTCGAGGGCGCGCGTGATCACCGGCTTGGTGACGCCGAGCCGCGCCGCCAGCCCGCGCACCGTATGCGGCTGCGGCTCGAGATAGATCGCGATGAGCACGCTCGCCTGACGCGTCGAGAGATCCGGCTCGCGACCCTGCACCAAGGCCAGCGACACGTCGTGCCAGAGCCTCAGCGCCTGCCCGGCGCGCAACTGCACAGCCATGCCCCAGTCCGTCACTTCGTTTCGGCCCCGAACCGATTAGAGCGGTGTTCGCTCCGCGCGGCAAGCACTCAGCCACGATCCGAGAGCATGCGGAAGAGCGCGCGGATCGCCTGCGCCTCGCCGCCTTCCGGGCCGGTCGCGCGCGGCGCGGGGTTCCAGGCGAAGATGTCGAAATGCGCGAAGGTGCGCGCCGCCGAGACGAAGCGGCGCAGGAACAGCGCCGCCACGATCGAGCCGGCGTAGGCGTTGGAGGATATGTGGTTCAGGTCGGCGACCTTCGAGGAAAGCCATGCATCGTAGGGCTTCCAGAGCGGCAGCCGCCACACCGGGTCGTGCACCGCGGCGGCGGCGGCCTCGAGGCCGGCGGCGAAATCGGAATCGTCGGTGAAGAACGGCGGAATCTCCGGGCCGAGCGCCACGCGCGCCGCGCCGGTCAGCGTCGCCATGGTCACGATCAGCGCCGGCGCCTCCTCGTCGGCCAGCGCCAGCGCATCGGCCAGCACCAGCCGGCCCTCGGCGTCGGTGTTGCCGATCTCCACCGTCAGCCCCTTGCGGCTCCTCAAGACGTCGCCCGGGCGGAAGGCGCGGCCGGAGATGGCGTTCTCAGCGGCCGGGATCAGGACGCGGAGCCGCACTTTCAGGCCCGCGTCCATGATCATCGAGGCGAGGCCGAGCACGTTCGCCGCGCCGCCCATGTCCTTCTTCATCAGCGCCATGCTCGCCGACGGCTTGATGTCGAGCCCGCCGGTGTCGAACACGATGCCCTTGCCGATCAGCGTCACCTTCGGATGGCTCTCGGAGCCCCAGCGGATATCGACGAGGCACGGCGGGCGGTCGCTTCCCATGCCGACCGCATGGATCATCGGGAAATCGCGCTCCAGCGCTTCGCCTTCGATGATCGCGACGCTCGCCGCGAATTGCCCCGCGAGACTGGCGGCTGCGTGCGCGAGATCGTGCGGCGAGAGGTCGTTGGCAGGGATGTTGATGAGATCGCGCGTCAGAAACACCGCGTCGCGGATGCGGCCGAGCGCCGCGCCGTCGACACCGGCCGGCACGACCAGCCGCGGCCCGTCCTGCCGCGGCTTGCGGTAGCGGTCGAAGCGGTAGCTCGCCAGCGCGAAGGCAAGCGCCGCGAGATCCGGCGCGTCGGCGCCCTCCAGCCGGTAGGTGCCGGCGGGAAGCGCCGTCGCGAGCCGGCCGAAGAGCAGCGGGCTTCTCTCGGCCGAATCTGCGCCGCCGAGGCCGAAGAGTACCGCCGCGATGTTGCCGTCGCCATCCGGGATGGCGATGTGGTGGCCGGCCTCCGCCCTGAACCCCTGCGCGGCGGCAAAGCGCCGCTGCCGATCGTCGAGGCCGGCCATCGCCTGCTCGAGGTTCTCCGCCTTCACCGCGTGAACCGGGATGGCCGCGCCCGCGCCATCCCTCACCAGCGCCGAGAAATCCATGTCCGCACCCGACTCGCTGCAATTCCCGAGCGCGATTAGAACCGAGGCGCGCCGCTTGGCAACGCGGCAGACGGCGTTAACGAAACCCTGACAAACAGCATTAACGAACGCTTAACGGGGCGCGCCTAAGCCTTTGCACATCAACCGCTTCGGGGGTGTGCGTGATGGGAAGCAGTATCGTTCGGACCCGGCAGGCGAGAATTGCCGGCCATCTCCTCGCCGGCGCGGCGCTGGCCCTGCTGCTGACGGGTTGCGAGACCACGTCGCAAAGCGGTCCGGCGCACACCGGCTCGATCGGCAACTCCGCCATCATCAGCCCCTCCGATCTCACCCCCGACCAGGCGGTCGGCGCGGTCGCGATATGGGGAGCCGCCTACACCAAGGACGAGAAGGACCGCGTGGCGGCGCTGAACTACGCGGCGGCGCTTCGAGCCGCCGGACAGACCGGGCAGGCTGTCGCGGTGATGCGCAAGGCTGCGATCTACCATGCGGAGGACCGCGAGGTGCTCGCCGCCTACGGCAAGGCGCTGGCTGCCAACGGCGATTTCGAGGAGGCGCTCGCGACGGTGCAGCGGGCGCAGCGCTCCGACAATCCGGACTGGCAGTTGCTGTCGACGGAAGGCGGCATTCGCGATTCGATCGGCCAGTACCAGCAGGCGCGGACGCTCTACCAGCAGGCGCTGGTGCTCGCGCCGGGCGAGCCGCAGATCCTCAACAACCTCGGCCTTTCCTACGTGCTGACGAACGAGCTCGTCGAGGCGGAGAAGGTGCTCCGCCAGGCCGCGGCGAGCCCGAAGGCCACACTCAAGATTCGCGAGAACCTCGCGCTGGTGCTGAGGCTGCAGGGCAAGACGGCGGAAGCCGAACAGATCGCCGGCGCCCCGAGCGCGGCCCCCGCAATAGCGCCGCCGCTGCCGCCGGCGCAGGGCGCGGCCGAGCAGCAGAACACCTGGAAGGACCTCTCGCAGAACGGCTGAGATCGCTCCACCCCAGGCAAGCCAAAAGGCGCCGCGGTCAGCGGCGCCTTTTTTGCGTACCCGGATTTTCGACGATGGCCCGGCCAGCCTCGACCCGTCTGGCAGGACCGCGGCGACGATCGCGCCGCGGCGGCGCTACTTGCTCAGGTCGGCGATGCCCGTGACCTGGATGATGGCCGGCGTGATGATGACCGCGAAGAGCACCGGCAGGAAGAACAGGATCATCGGGACGGTCAGCTTCGGCGGCAGCGATGCGGCCTTCTTCTCGGCCTCCGACATGCGCATGTCGCGATTTTCCTGCGCCAGCACGCGCAGCGCGGTGCCGATCGCGGTGCCGTATTTCTCCGCCTGAATCAGCGCCGTCACCACCGAGCGCACGCCTTCAAGGCCGGTGCGCTCGCCGAGATTCTCGTAGGCCTTGCGGCGATCCTGCAGGTAGGAGAGCTCGGCGGTCGTCAGGCTCAACTCCTCGGCGAGCGGGATCGATTGCGGGCCGATCTCCTCGGAGACCTTGCGGAACGCGCCCTCGATGCCCATGCCCGATTCGACGCAGATGAGCAGCAGGTCGAGCGCATCCGGCCAGGCGCGGCGGACCGATTTCTGCCGCTTGGTGATCGCGTTCTTCACCCACAGCGTCGGCCCGTAATAGCCGGCATAGGAGGCGACCATGACGATCGCGAACTTGAACATGAACGGCTGGTCGAGCCGGATGATGAAGAAGATGTAGAGGACGGAGATGGCGAACAGCACCAGCGGCATGATGAGCCGCAGCGACAGGAACACGAACACCGGGTTCTGGCCGCGATAGCCGGCCATGCGCAGCATCTTGACCATGTTGCCGTCTTCGGCCTGCTGCGTGAGGTTGAAGCGGTCGACGATGTCCTTGAAGAACTTCTTCGGCGCGACGCGCAGCGAAACCTGCTTCTTCTGCGCCTCGATCTTGGCGCGCTCACGCGCGCGAATACGCTCGCGCTCGCTGGAGATCTGCCGCATGCGGTTGGTGAGCTCGTCGCCGGCCAGGTAGGGCCAGCCAACCACCACGATCGCGGAGAAGACGGCGAGCGCAGCGCAGAAGGCGACAATGAACTGGGCGTTGTCGATGAGAAGGTCGCGCACGAGCTGCCTCAGTAGTCGAAGTTGATCATCTTGCGCATCACCATGATGCCAAGGAACATCCAGAAGGCGCAGCAGAAGAGAGTGACGTTGCCGACGAACGTTGTGAACAGCAGCGCGATGTAGTCCGGGCTGGTGAACCAGACGAGGATGGCGACGATGATCGGCAGCGAGCCGATGATGCCGGCGGAGGATTTCGCCTCGGCGCTCATGGCGCGGATCTTGCCGGTCATCTTCTTGCGGTCGCGCAGCACCTTGGAGAGGTTCTGCAGCGCCTCCGAAAGGCTGCCGCCGGTCTTCGACTGGATGATGACGACGATCGCGAAGAAGTTCGCCTCAGGCAGCGGAATGCGCTCCGGCAACCGCCCCACGGCGTCCGCCAGCGGCATGCCGAGCGTCTGGTCCTCGACGATTTCCTGAAACTCCGAGCGGACCGGATCGGTGGCTTCGCGCGAGATCACCTTCAGGCAGTCGATCAGCGGCAGGCCGGCCTTGACGCCGCGGACCACGACGTCGACGGCGTTCGGAAATTCGTTGCTGAACTTCCGCAGGCGGCGCTTGCGCTTGAAGTTGACGAAGAAGTGGGGAAGCAGGATGCCGGCGGAAACGGCGAAGCCGAGGCTCGGGAGCGGCCCGAATCGCAGGACCAGGAACGAGAAGGCCATCACGGCCAGCGCCACGCCGATGCAGACGAACAGGTAGGTCCGCTTCGACCAGCCGAGGCCGGCCTGGCGCATGCGGGTGACGAGGCTGGGCTTCTGGCTCTTGCGGGCCTTTTCCTTCTGGCTCTGCTCGAGCTCCTTCAGCGTATCCTCGACGGTCCGCCGGCGGCGCCCTTCCTCTCCGCCGATGCGCTCGGCGGCGGCCTTCTGCTTGGAGGTTCCGATCGCCTCAAGCCGCTTCTCGCTCCGCGACCGCCCCGCAAGCCGCGGGTAGAGCGCCGAGACGATGACGCCGCCAATCGAAAACGCAGCAAGCAGCGCGACCGCCACCTGAACCATGAGGGGCGAAAACATGGATCAAGCCCTGCCTTGAATTTCATCCGAATTGGCGGCGTCGAGCGCGGCTGCCAGCCTCGACTCTTCGCCGTAGTAGCGGGCGCGGTCCCAGAAGCCGGGACGGCCGATGCCGGTGGAGCGATGCCGCCCGATGATGCGGCCGTTCGCGTCCTCGCCGACGATGTCGTAGATGAACAGGTCCTGGGTGATGACGACGTCGCCTTCCATGCCCAGCACTTCGCTGATGTGGGTGATGCGGCGCGAGCCGTCGCGGAGGCGGGACGCCTGCACGATCACGTCGATCGAGGAGACGATCATCTCGCGCAGCGTCTTCGAGGGCAGGGTGAAGCCTCCCATCGTGATCATCGATTCGATACGCGACAGGGCCTCACGCGGGCTGTTGGCGTGCAGCGTGCCCATCGAGCCGTCGTGGCCGGTGTTCATCGCCTGCAGCAGGTCGAAGGCCTCCGGTCCGCGCACCTCGCCGACGATGATCCGCTCGGGGCGCATACGCAGGCAGTTCCTGACGAGATCGCGCATCGAAACCTCGCCCTCGCCCTCGATGTTGGCGGGGCGGGTCTCGAGGCGGACGACGTGCGGCTGCTGCAGCTGCAGCTCGGCCGCGTCCTCGCAGGTGATGACCCGCTCGTCGGCGTCGATGTAGCGGGTGAGGCAGTTCAGCAGCGTCGTCTTGCCGGAACCGGTGCCGCCCGAGATCAGGACGTTGCAGCGGACGCGGCCGATGATCTGCAGGATCGTCGCGCCTTCCGGCGTGATCGTTCCGTACTGGACGAGCTGGTCGAGGGTCAGCTTGTCCTTCTTGAACTTTCGGATGGTGAGCGCCGGGCCGTCGATGGAGAGCGGCGGGGCGATGACGTTGACGCGCGATCCGTCGGGCAGGCGCGCGTCGCAGATCGGGCTCGATTCGTCGACGCGGCGGCCGACCTGGCTGACGATGCGCTGACAGATGTTGAGGAGCTGCGAGTTGTCGCGGAAGCGGACCTCCGTCTCCTCGACCTTGCCCTTCACCTCGATGAAGATGCTGTCGGCGCCGTTGACCATGATGTCGGAGATGTCGTCGCGGGCGAGCAGCGGCTCGAGCGGGCCGTAGCCCAGAACATCGTTGCAGATGTCCTCGAGCAGCTCTTCCTGCTCGGCGATCGACATCACCACGTTCTTGACCGTGATGATGTCGTTGACGATGTCGCGAATCTCCTCGCGCGCCTGGTCCATGTCCATCTTGGACAATTGCGACAGGTCGATCGTGTCGATCAGCGCGCCGAAGATCTGCGTCTTCAGGTCGTAGTATTCGTCGGTCTTCCGCGGCCTGCCCGCGGACGGCGCCGCCTGCACCACGACCGGCGGACGCGCCGCCGGGGGGGCAGACTTCTCAACGGCCGCAACCTCGACGGTCCGGGCCGGCCGATCCATCAACAGGTCGGAGGCGGTGCTACGCTTGCCGAACATATGCGCTCCTTACTGTCAGATCGCTTACTTGGCCTTGGCTTTCGCCTTCGGCCGCGACTTCATCCGCTGCATCAGTCCGCCGATATCGAAGCCGCCCTTGCGCGCCTTCTTCAGCTCCTTGCGCCCCGTCACCACCTGGGCGACGTCGGCGAAGAGATCCGACACGGTCGTCTTGGCGGAAGCCTCGGCGACCATCTGGCCGTTATTGGCGGCCGTGCCGAAAAGCAGCGGGTCGAACTGGATGGTGGCGATAGGCGTCACCTGCAGCGCGGCGGCGAAGTCTTCCGGCTTGATCTCCGGCCGCTTCGGCACGCCGACCTGATTGAGGATCAGCTTCGGCGGCGTGTCGTTCGGCCGCGCCTGGCGCAACAGATCGACGATCGCCTTGGCGTTGCGGAGGTTGGCGAGATCGGGGACCGCCGTGATGATGACCTCGTCGGCCGCTACCAGCGTCTTGCGCACCCAGCCGGACCACATGTGCGGCATGTCGAGCACGACGGTCGGAACGTTCGACTGGACGATCTCCAGCATCTGTTCGAACGCGCCTTCGCCGAAGTCGTAGGACTTGTCGAGGGCGGCCGGCGCGGCGAGCAGGCTGAGATGGTCCTCGCATTTCGCGAGCAGACGATCGAGCAGCACCTCGTCGAGCCGGTCGGCGCCATAGACGGCCTCGGCGATGCCCTGCGGCGGGTCGAGGTTGAAGTCGAGGCCGGCGGTGCCGAACGCCATGTCCAGGTCGGCGAGGATGACGTCGGAGCCGATCAGCCGCGCCATCGTCCAGGCGACGTTGTGGGCGACGGTGGAGGAGCCGACGCCGCCCTTGGCGCCGATGAAGGCGTAGACCTGGCCGAGCTTGTCGCTGCCGGGGTCGCGGTAGATGCTGGAGACGCCGGCGATCACCGACATCACGTCGACCGGTGCCACCAGGTATTCGGAGACGCCGCGCTTCAGGAGCTCGCGGTAGAGCCGCACGTCGTTCGAATGGCCGATCACCATGACCTTGGTGCCGGCGTCACAGACCTCGGCGAGGCTGTCGAGCGTGCTGACGAGCTCTTCGAAGGGCAGCCGCGTCTCGACCAGGATGAGATTCGGCGTCGGGGCGGAGCGATAGAACTCCGCCGCGGCGTTCAGGCCGCCGGTGTGCACCTTCACATGCGCCCGCGCCATCCGACGATCGGAGGCGGCGGTTTCGATGGTGCCCGCGATCTCAGGCGTATCGCAGAACGCCTGGATCGTGATGCGCGGGATGGGGCGGGCTTCGGTCGGGCGCGGCACGCCCCCCTCTTCCCGCTCCGGCGTCATGTCGAATGCAAGGTTTGTCATTGCTCGTCAGCTCCCCAAACCACTGGGGATCAGCAGGATGTTGCTCTGCGGATCCTGACCCTGGCGATACTTCGTGATCACATCGGCCCGGCGACGTCCGTCCGCCGGCGTCATCGGCCGAGGCCGCATGAAGTCGGCCGGATCGACCACCATGGCCGCGAGGTTCTGCTGCTGCGCGCAACCCAGGTTGTAGTATTCCGAATTGATGGTGTCGCCCTGCGCCGATGCCGGCCAGATGCCGCACTCCGGCACCACCGCCTTCACCCGCAGATAGGCGAGACGCAAGGGCGCGACCTGCGCATGGTCACCAACTTCATAAGGCGCGACCTGGATATGCGCCCGCGACACGCCGGCGCGCACCAGAGCGTAGTGGATGGCGTGCCCGGTGGTGGCGGCGGCGACCTCGTTGGCGGAGCCGGTCGGCACCTGGATGGTGATCGAGCCGGTTCCGTCCTTGCGGTAGTCGCGGACATAGTCCCGCACGGCCGCCTCGATTTCCGGCGAGATCGCCGGGCCGTGCATGCCCACGGGCATGGTCATGACTTCCGGTTCGTCGGAGATCACGATCGGATGACGCAGCCGGTAGTCGAAATCGGCCGGGTTGACGTCGGAGGTCCCGGTCGAGCTGCAGCTCGCGGAGAGGATCGCCATGGCGGCGAGCGTTGCGCCGCTCAGCAACAGCCTTGGAAGGCGGCGGCTGAAGTCTGATTTGGCAGTAAGCATTGCTGAACTCACGGGTTCCTCCCGTCAATCGAAGGTGAAGCCGACTTGGGCGTTTTTCGCCCCGCCGGGTACTTGGCCCTCAGTTCCGTAGACTTTGGTCAGACGGTTGAGGAAGAAGGCTTCCGCGTCGTTGGACATGAAGAGATTCTGGTCCGGCCGGGCGAGAGCCTGCGGAGATACTGGCGCCACCAGATACGCGGTCACGATCATCACGAGCTCCGTCTGGTCGGAGAGGAAGTCCTTGGAAGAGAACAGCGCGCCAAGGATCGGCAGTTTCTGCAGGAAGGGGAAGCCGGACGAGGCGCGGCGGGTATCTTCCTGGATCAGGCCGGCGATCATGAAGGAGCCGCCGGAAGGAAGCTCGATCGAGGTTTCGGCGCGGCGAACCGAGGTCGCCGGGATGGTCACCGTCGAGGTGCTGGAGATCGGCACGGAGACGGCGCCGGTGGCGGAGATATCGCTCACCTCGCTCCTGAGCTTCAGGGCGATGCGGCCGGGCGAGAGGACGACCGGGGTGAAGGCGAGGTTCACGCCGAACTGCTTGAACTGGACGGTGATCTGGCCGTTGTCGCCGGAGACCGGGACGGGGAACTCGCCGCCCGCCAGGAAGTTCGCCGTTTCGCCCGAAACTGCGGTCAGCGTCGGCTCGGCAAGGGTGCGCAGCATGCGGGTCTCTTCGAGCGCCTGCAGCGTGCCCTGCACCGAGTTTGCGCCGCTCGCATACTTCATGCCGATCTCGGCCGGGTTGGTGCCCGAGTTGACGCCGAAGTTGATCGGGCTGGAGCCGGAGCCGGAGGCGACGGTGCCGAGCGCGCCGTTCAGGAGATTGGTGCCGACACCGAAGCCGCCGTCGAGGAAGACGCCCTTCAGGTTGATGCCGAGCTGCTTGATGACGGAGCGCTGCACCTCGATCACCGAAACTTTAAGCGCCACCTGCTCTTCGCCGGTGATGGTGAGGAGGTTGACGATGCCGGGGCCGGAGCCGGCCGCGTAGGTGGAAGTGGAAGAGGTCGACGTGGCCGACGCGGCGGAGCCGGTCGAGGCGCCGCTCGAGACGGAGAGCGGCGACTGCGCGATCATGCTCTGCGTGATCTCGACGGCGCGCGATGCATCAGACGCCGAAGGAACCTGGCCGCGCAGCACGATCGAGCCCTGGATCGCCTCGGCGCGGACGTAGCCGTTCGGAATGGCCTCGGCGAGAAGCTGGTTCAGGGAGCCGAGATCCGCCTCGACATAGACGTCGAAGCTGGCGATCTGGGCGCCGGTGCTGTCGAAGAGGAAGACGCTGGCCTGGCCGAGCTTCACGCCGATCAGGTAGAGGCGCGAGGACGTGCGCAGCACCGCGTCGGCGATCTGCGGGTTGGAGACGAGCACGTCGCCGGCGGCGCGCGGCAGATCGATCACGACCGACTTGTCGATGCCGAGGTAGACGGGCCGGTTGTCGAGCGTGTCGTTCGCCGACAGCTTCATGTAGGCGGGGCTCTGGGCCCCGGCAGGGGCGGTCGCCAGGGAGGCGAGCGTCGCGACGAGGATGGTCAGCGAAATTGCCCGGATTTTTCCAAGCACGGTCATTTGTCTGCTCCTAGAGGATCGGGGCGATTTCATTGCTGGGTCGTGAGGACCTGGCTGCGGCCACCGCGGAAGATGCGAACGGTGCCGCTTTGCTGCTGCTCGCGCGAGCTCACCACCTCGTCGGTGTCGGCGATGCTGCGGAGCGAGAGAGAGAGCGTTCCGGAGGCTTCGGCGGCGGTGATCTGCTCGACCTGCGGGGGCTCGAGCTCGAGCGTCGCCGTCTTGCCCACCACGACCGGCTGGCCGTCCTTGTCGTCGACCGTCTGGTCGATGGCCAGCACCTTGACGTTGGTGAGGATGGTGCGGCTCACGTTGGAGGTCGCCCCGTCGGTGTTGCCCTGCTGGGCGACGGTCTCCACCACATCCACCCGGTCGCCCGGAAGGATGAAGCCGCCGGCGGTGTTGTTCGCCGATATGCGGACCGCGATGGCGCGCATGCCGGTCGGCAATATCGCCGAGAGGAAGCCGCTCTCCGGACGCGCGAGCTTCACCTCGCGGATCGGCTCGCCCGCCACGAACTGGCTGCGGACGATGGAGTTCTGCAGCGTCTCGATGGCATCCGGCCGCGTCTGCTTCTGGATGTAGGTGCCGTTCATCGCGTCATCCGGCCAGCGCTGCCAGCGCATGTTGTCCGCCGTCAGCTTCACGCCCTGACCGATGTCAGCGCTTGCAACGAGAACGTCCTGGGACTGGATCTGCGGCGCCAGCTCCACAACGGTTGGCGCCGGCGTTCCAGCCGGGCCGAGATTGAGCGCCAGGTACGCGGCAATGCCGCCCGCGACGAGTGCGACGACCAGTACCAGCACGCGAAACAGCTTCATCGTGGTTGCCCCGATTTTTTCCGGTCCGCGACCGCGGCCTTCCGTGGATTCACTTTCATCGTGAAAGGTCAAAGGATGGTTAATGAGTGGTATTTCCGCAGAAACCCGGCACTTAATCTGTGCCCGTCCGAGACAAATCTGAGCGGGCCATGCAAAGCGATTCGCGGCAGCGAATCAGCACGGCGGATCAGAAGGCGGCGTGCGCCAGCCAGGCGGTCTCGGGAAACACGATCAGCGCCGCCGGCGCCATCGCCGCGCCGTAGGGGACGCCGGTCCGCGAATCATGCAGCTGCGCGATCCACGGCACGCGGTAGAACGCCGCCGGCAGCATGCCGGTGCGCAGCTGCAGGATGCCGAGCGTCAGGACGCCGCCGAGGAACGCCGCATAGGTAAAATAGAGCAGCGCTTCGTCGGGCCGGAACCAGAGCGCGGTGACGGCCGCGAGCTTGGCGTCGCCGCCGCCGATCCAGCCGAGCGCGAAGAACGTGAAGGTCAGCGCGAACACCCCTGCCGCCACCGCCGCGCTCGATCCGAGATCGGAGACGCTGAAGCCGGCGAGCGGCGCAAGAACCAGCCAGCCGAGGCCGATCGCCAGGACCAGGTGGTTGCGGATCTTGAGGGTGACGAGGTCCATCAGCCCCGCATAGATCATCGCGAGCGGAAAGAGGATGAGGCCGAGCGTGGCGGCGACTGAGGAGATCGTCATGCGGGGCCTGGAGAATCGACAACGCCGCGAGGGTTTCAGGAATTCGTTGCCAAATGGAAAACCAGGCCGAAACGCCGGGGCGCGGATAATCCCGGCGAAAAAGAAAACGGAGGGCACTGCCCTCCGTTTGTACCCGACGGCTCGCGAGACGCCGCGGACTTTACTGCAGCTGAGTCGCGATCTGGTTGAACTTGGCGCTCAGACGGGTGCCGATGGTCGACAGCACGCCGATGATCACGACCGAAATGAGAGCCGCGATGAGACCATACTCGATGGCGGTCGCACCAGACTCGTCCTTCGCGAAGCGGTTGACAATCTTCTTCATAGCTCTGCTCCTGACTCCACCAACCGTGGCCCTGCTTCGATGGCCATGCCGCCGAAACTGCACCTTGGCTAGCAGCGATTGCTTGCACCAAAGTTAACTCGACACATTTCTCGCTAAATTCTAGCGGAAACTCGGCCAGTGGTGAAAATAGAATCAATTTTAGACCCTCACGCGGCAATCTCTATTTAGAATTTGGTGAGAGTCTGCCGCGGTAGTCTGTTAAACGCGTATTAACCTCGTTGGGTAGATAGAGGATGCAGACGCGCATCGGCGTGCATCGTCGCATGCCGCCGCGGCTCTGGCCGCCGTCCGACGCGACGGCAAGGTGAACGGGAGTTTCAGATGCCATTTGATCTTGGCCGGTTCCGGCGCGGGCTGATCGTCGCGGCGATTGCCTTCGGAGGCGCGGCGACGGGCGGCGCGGCTGTCGCGAGCGAGCCCATCGACGTCACCATCGACTTCGCCAAAGTGATGAAGCTGGACAAGCCGGCGCGCACCATCGTGGTCGGCAATCCCGGCATCGCCGACGCGAGCGTCGGCAACGACCAGACCCTGGTGCTGACCGGCAAGTCCGCCGGCACGACCAACCTTATCGTGCTCGACGCATCCGGCGCGGAGGTCATGAACTCGATCATCCGCGTCTCCTCCGATATCCGGCAGCTGACGACGGTGTTCTACGGCGTGCAGCGGCAGACGTTCTCCTGCGCCCCGGTTTGCGAGCTGGTGGTTTCGGTCGGCGACGATCCGACGACGTTCACCAACGCCACGACGCAGATCCAGACGCGCAAGGACTTCTCGACGGGCGGCACTCCTTAAGAATTCGTTAAGAATAGTTAAACTTAAGGCTCCCGGAGAACGCGTCCGTTAAAGTTTTCCGGGAAATACTCTGCTATGAGCACCAGTTCCACAACGCCTGCAGAGACCCCCGCCGTGAGAGAAGGCATCGCCCGCAATTCGTGTCGCGTCGCGCTCCGGGCCCTCCGTTTCAAGGGCGGCTGGTGGCGGCGCGACGAGCGTGGCTCGGCCGCGATCGAATTCGCGGTCATCGCGCCGATCTTCTTCTTCCTGATGTTCGTCATCGCCGAGACGGCGCTCATCTTCATCGCCGAGCAGGTGATGGACAACGCGGTCTTCGAGACCGCGCGGCTGATCCGCACCGGCCAGGTGCAGAGCGCCAGCATGTCGAAGGCGGATTTCACGACGCAGGTGTGCAACCGCGCGTCCGTCTTCATCAACTGCAGCAGCAGCAACTTCTATCTCGACGTGAAGTCCTACGCGACGTTCGGCGATGTCGACACCAACACGCCGACGGTGGATTCGCAGGGCAAGTTCCCTGACCCGGGGACCTTCGCGTTCGGCAACGCCAACGACATCGTCGTGGTGCGCGCCTACTACCAGTGGCCGACCAACACGATCTTCGGCGCCCTTTCGCTGAAGAACATGTCGAACGGCAAGCGCATGATCGGATCGTTCGCCGCCTTCAAGAACGAGCCGTTCACCGCGACGGCGAGCAACTGACGATGAGAACGGGAGCGCTTCGCAGCATGATCGCCGCCCTCCGCAACAGCCCGCGCTTTGCGCGGCTCGTCGCCGGCGCCTGCAACGACGCGGGCATGGCCGCCGTCGAGTTCTCGCTCATCCTGCCGATCCTGGTGGTGCTGTGGATCGGCGGCGTCGAGGTGACGCAGGGACTGAGCGTCGACCGCCACCTGAACAACCTCGCATCCTCGGTCGGCGACCTCGTGGCGCGCAGCAAGGTCGTCACCTACGCCGACGTGGACGCCATCTTCAACATCGGTCCGGCGGCGATGTATCCCTACTGCAAGGACCCCAATCCTCCGCTCTGCAGTTCGTCGGGTCTCGGCATGCGGGTCACCGCGGTCGACATGGACGGGTCGGGCACCGCCACCGTCGCCTGGAGCCGCGGAAAGGGCGCGACCGCCTACACCGTGAATGCGCCGATGAACTCCTTCGTACCGTCGACGCTCCGCGTCGCGAACACCCAGATCATCATGGCCGAGGTGGTCTACAACTACAGACCGGCGGTCGGCTACGTCATCACCGGCACCAAGGTCCTGAACGACCGCATGTATTTCGTGCCGCGGCTCGTCACCAAGGTTCAGCTCTGCGACAACAACAAGGCGAACTGCGTCTCCTGACGCACGGCGTTATTCGGGCGTCGGCGGCGTCTCCGGCGCAGGCGCGACGGACGTAGCCCCGGTCGTCGCGGGACCCGCCGGCAGGCGCAGCGAATCGACATTCTCCGCCATCAGCGTCGCCAGGCCCGCATAGTCCTGCGGATCGACCGGCGCATAGCCGCCGCCGTAGAACGGGTCGAGCAGGTCGTAGGCGTCCGGATTGCCGGCTGACAGCGCCACCAGATAATCCTCGATCGCCTTCCTCTCCGCCGCGTCCAGCGTGCGAAGCACCGCGAAGGGGCCGTGCACGATCGGCGGCGAGCTCCAGACCACCGCGATCGAGCCCATGGCGATCTCGCCGCTGGCGACAAGCCCGGTCAGGGTGCCGCTCGAATAACCGCTCTCGACGCTGCCCGACAGCGAGCTCCAGGCGAAAGCCGCGTCCGCGGCGCCGCTCGCAACGAGCCTGACCGCGGCGTCCGCCGATTCGACCTCGGTGACCGCGCCGAATGCCGTCGCGGGGTCGATCCCCTCGGACATGAGGCCGGCAAGCTGCAGCCGGCGGGAGCCGAGCGAATCAGATGCGCCGACCGCCACAGTCTTCCCCGCGAGGTCGGCCACCGACGCGATGCCGGAGCCGGCGCGCGCCACGATCACCGCGTGATAGGCGAGCGTTCCATCCGAGGCCTTCGGCGCGACGAGGGGCTCAAGGCATGCACAGCCTGAATCGGCGGCGGCAAAAGCGGCGGCAGAGAAGAATCCGCCGTCGATTCGCCGCTGAACCTGGGCGTCGATCATCGCGACATAGGAGGCGAACGGCAGGATCTCCACCGGCCGGCCGAGGGCTGCCTGCAGCGCTTCCGCCACGGGACCGATGGTCGCCATCGTGGCGGCCGGGCTTCGCCCGGAGAGCACCGCAAAGCGCAGCGGCTCGGGCTTCTTCTCGACCGGCACGCCGGGGCTGGCGGCTTCCGGAACGGCCGTCGCGTCATCGATCGGCGGGGCGTCGGGCTCCGCGTCGGGATCGGCGGTCGCGTCCGACGGAGAGAGACCTCTAAGCTCCGCGCCGATCGGGTCGTCCGGGGCGGGCGTCGAGGCAGCATCGTCTCCGGCCGGGGATTCGTCCGGCGACACGTCGTCGGGAGCGGCCTCGCCGTCCGCGGGCGCAGCATCGGGTTCGGCGGCTGGCGGGCTCTCAGCCGGAGCCGCGGGCGGCGTCGTGGAGGTCTCATGGCCGAAAAGCTGGCGCTCGATCCAGGGTTTTAGAAAGCGCAGCGCGCTGCCGCCGCTATCCTGCGCGGACGCCGGCAGGGCGAGCAGGAGCGCGCCGGAGAGCGTGCCGGCGCCGCACAGCCGGCGCCACGTCCTCGAAGCTTTCCCGTGCGAATCGCGCATCTCAGATCGTCTGATTGTAGGCTCCCACGTCCGGATTGCGCCGCAGCACCGCATCGACCCCCGCGAACATCTCCCGCATCCGCGCCTCGGAGACGGGGCTTTCGACGACGACGACCAGCTCCGGCTTGTTCGATGAAGCGCGCACTAGCCCCCAGGTTCCGTCATCGGCGACGACGCGCACGCCGTTCACGGTCACGAGATCGCTGAGCGCGTGGCCGGCGACCGTCTCGCCGCGCGCCTTCATGTCCTGGAAATCGCGCACCACCTTCTCGACCACCTGGTATTTCTTCTCGTCGTCGCAGTGCGGCGACATGGTGGGCGTTCCCCAGGTCTTCGGCAACGCGCGGCGGAGATCCGCCATCGACCTTCCCGGATTGCGGTCGAGCATGTCGAGGATCGCAAGGGCCGAGACAAGCCCGTCGTCGTAGCCGCGGCCGATCGGCGCATTGAAGAAATAGTGGCCCGACTTCTCGAAGCCGGCGATGGCCTTCAGCTCGTTCACCCGCCGCTTGATATAGGAATGCCCGGTCTTCCAGTAGTCGGTCCTCGCGCCGTTCGCCGCGAGCTCGGGATCGGTCATGAACAGCCCGGTCGACTTCACGTCGACCACGAAGGTCGAATTCGGGTGGAGCGCCGAAATGTCGCGCGCCAGCATCACGCCCACCTTGTCGGCAAAGATCTCCTCGCCTTCGTTGTCGACGACCCCGCAGCGGTCGCCGTCGCCGTCGAAGCCGAGACCCACCGCCGCACCGGACTTCAGCACCTCGTCGCGGATCGCGTGCAGCATCTTCAGGTCTTCGGGGTTCGGATTGTAGCGCGGGAAGCTGTGGTCGAGCGCCACGTCGAGCGGCACGACGTCCACGCCGATCGCTTCCAGCGTCTGCGGCGCGAAAGCGCCGGCGGTCCCGTTGCCGCAGGCGACAACCGCACGGATCCGGTTCTTCAGCTTCGGCCGATTCGTCAGGTCGCCGATGTAGCGGGCGCGGAAGTTCTCCACATAGACGTACGAGCCCCCGCCCCGCGCCTCGAACTTTCCGCCGAGCACGATGTCGCGGAGCCGGCTCATCTCCTCCGGGCCGAAGGTGAGCGGGCGGTTGGCGCCCATCTTCACGCCGGTCCAGCCGTTCTCGTTGTGCGAGGCGGTGACCATGGCGACGGCCGGAACCTCGAGGTCGAACTGCGCGAAATAGGCCATCGGCGTTACGGCGAGGCCGATGTCGTGCACCCTGACGCCGGCCGCCATCAGCCCGGTGACGAGCGCCAGCTTGATCGAGGCGGAATAGGAGCGGAAATCGTGACCGGTGACGATCTCCGGCTTCACCCCCATCTCGTGCAGCAGCGTGCCAAGGCCGAGACCGAGCGCCTGGACGCCCATCAGGTTGATCTCTTTCTCGAACAGCCAGCGCGCGTCGTATTCGCGAAACCCCGTGGCCTTGACCATCGGCTCCGATTCGTAGGCGAAGGTATTGGGCGTGAGAGAGGGTCTCGGGGTCGGGAACAAGGAGCCTCGCAAGGTCATCGGGACCGCAGGGTCCGTCATGCCGGCCTCAGGAAATCTGGCAGCGTGGCGCATCGTTGCCCACGCAGGATGGCGAAAGATTGCACCGTTCGAGATTAGCGGCCACAATTCCTTTAGTCACGACATCCTCGGTCCGGGGCGAGACGAATGCACATACGAAGTGTCGCGACATCGCCGTTCAGCGACCAGAAGCCGGGGACCTCGGGCCTCAGGAAAAAAGTCCGGGTGTTCGAGCAGCCGAACTACCTGGAAAACTACGTCCAGGCGCTCTTCGATGTCGTGAAGCCCGCAGCCGGCGGCGGGATGCTGATCCTCGGCGGCGACGGGCGCTACCACAACCAGCCGGCCATCCAGACCATCCTGAAAATGGCGGCCGCCAGCGGCTACGAGCGCATCGTGGTCGGCAAGGACGGCATCCTCTCGACCCCCGCGGCCTCGCACCTCATCCGCCTGCGCAAGGCCGGCGGCGGGATCATCCTCTCCGCCAGCCACAATCCCGGCGGGCCGACCGGCGATTTCGGCGTCAAATACAATATCGGGAACGGCGGGCCGGCGCCCGAGGATATCACCGAAGCCATATTCCGCCGCAGCCTCGCGCTCGCCCAGTACGCCATCGCCGACGCGCCCGACATCGATCTCGGGACTCTTGGGGAGACGAAGCTCGGCGCGATGGTGGTCGAGATCATCGACCCCGTCGCCGACTATGCGGCGCTGATGGAGACGCTGTTCGACTTCGACCGCATTCGCGCATTCCTGAGGCGCGGCAACCGCATGCTCTTCGACGCGATGAGCGCCGTCACCGGCCCTTACGCGAAGGAGATCCTCGAGGGGCGGCTCGGCCTGGCGAAGGGCACGGTGCTGAACGGCACGCCACTCCCCGATTTCGGCGGGCACCATCCCGACCCGAACCTCGTGCATGCGGAGGAGCTGGTCAAAGGGATGTATGGCGACGACGCGCCGGTGTTCGGAGCGGCCTCCGACGGAGACGGCGACCGCAACATGATCATGGGCCGCCGCTTCTTCGTGACGCCGAGCGACAGCGTCGCCGTGCTCGCCGCGAACGCCCGCCTCGTGCCGGGCTATGCGCGGGGGCTGAAGGGCGTGGCGCGCTCGCTTCCGACAAGCCGCGCGGTGGACCGCGTCGCGAAGGCCCTGAACATACCAGCCTACGAGACCCCGACCGGCTGGAAGTTCTTCGGCAATCTGCTCGATGCCGGGCGAATCACGCTCTGCGCCGAGGAGAGCTTTGGCACCGGCTCGGACCACATCCGCGAGAAGGACGGGCTCTGGGCAGTGCTCTTCTGGCTGAATGTCATCGCGGCGCGCGACGAGAGCGTCGAGACGATCGTCCGCGGCCACTGGGCGCAATTCGGCCGCGACTATTACACGCGGCATGATTTCGAGGAGATCGACACGACGCTCGCGGAAGGGCTCATCGGGGCGCTGAAGGCGCGGCTTGCCGCGCTCCCGGGAACCGTCGTCGAGGGGCTGAAGATCGAGAGCGCCGAGGATTTTTCCTACACCGACCCGGTCGACGGTTCGGTCAGCCAGCATCAGGGGGTGAAGATCCTGCTCGGCGGAACGTCGCGCATCGTCTACCGCCTCTCCGGCACCGGAACGACCGGAGCGACGCTCCGCATCTATATCGAGCGGTTCGAGCCGGACGCCACCCGGCACGACGAGGATGTTCAAAAGGCGCTGGCGGCGGAGATCGCGGCCGCCTACGCGCTGGCGGATATCAAGGGACGCCTCGGCGCAAGCCCTACCGCGATAACCTGATCGCGGCGCGCCGCGTCAGTTCTCGATCGTCAGCGTTCCGTCGGTGACCTGGAAGCGCTGCACGCCATTCAGGAACGAGCCACCGAGCAGGCTCAGCGAGAGCTGCTCGTCGGGGACGATCAGCGCGCGGATGTGACGAACCTCGATGTCGTTGACCGAGACGGTGTCGAGCGTGGTCTGCGCCGCCATGGTCGTGCCGTTGGCGGTCTGCACCGGATTCGTGAACTCGGAGGGCGCCACGCGGATCCCGGCCGCCGCCGCGTCGGAGACGCGGAGCGCCACCACCGTCGCGCCGGTGTCGACCATCAGCCTGACCGGCTGGAAATTGATCTGCGCATCGACATAGAAATGCCCGTCGCGCTCGGCCTGGATCTGCACCTGCCGCGGCCCGGAGACGGACGCATCGCCCTCGGCCGGCGAAGGCTGGGCCGGCTCGCTGAAGCTTGCCGCGGCATCCGTCGGATGCAGGTAACGCGTGAAGATCTGCGGCGCCGCGACGGCGGCGAGACCGATCAGGATGCAGGTGATGAGCAGTGTGCGCATGGCTTTTCCCCATGCGCTTCTTGCCAGAACTTCACGAAGAAAAGCTTAGCCGCGCCGACGCGACAATCGAATAGCTGTGCAAAATTCCTAAAATCGTGAAGACCGGGTTAACTCCGTTGCGTCGGCGGGATGCGACAAACCTGCCCGCATCCCGCTGGTTTTCCAACGATTTTCGCCGTTCACCCCTGCGGCTGCGGCACGATGCGGATGTAAGGCTTCGGCTCTTTCCAGCCGTTCGGATAGGTCTTCCTCGCGTCCTCGTTCGACACCGAGCCGGCGATGATCACGTCCTCGCCCTGCTTCCAGTTCGCCGGCGTCGCCACCTTGTGCCTGGCCGTGAGCTGCAGCGAATCGATGATCCGGATCACCTCGTCGAAGTTCCGGCCGGTGGTCATCGGATAGGAGATGACGAGCTTGATCTTCTTGTCCGGCCCGATGACGTAGACGTTCCTGACGGTGGCGTTCTGCGCCGCGGTGCGGCCGTCGGCGCTGGTGCCCGCATCGGCCGGCAGCATCCCGTAGGCCTTGGCGATCTTCAGCTCCGGGTCTCCGATCATCGGGAAATTCGGGGCGGTCCCCTGCGTCTCCTCGATGTCTTTCGCCCAGCCGCTGTGCTTGTCGACCGGATCGACCGAGAGGCCGATGACCTTGACGTTGCGCTTGTCGAATTGCGGCTTCAGCCGCGCCATCGTGCCGAGTTCCGTGGTGCAGACGGGCGTGAAATCCTTCGGATGGGAGAAGAGGACCCCCCAGGAATCGCCGAGCCATTCGTGGAACCTGATCTTGCCTTCAGTGGTATCGGCCTCGAAATCCGGCGCGTCGTCGCCGATGACCAGTGTCAGCATGGGCATTCTAAAAACTCCTCGGATCGGACAGTAGTCCCGACTTGCACTCTCGCCATGATACAGCCCGCCACGCCCGGCGGCGAAGGCCGGGCTTCCCCGCTTGCCGGGCTTTGCGCAAATTCCGTTCGGCGCGGCGACCGCTACTAGGCGGCCATTCCAACCCGGACCCCCCGAGCACCGCGATCGCAGGGAACCGCTCGGGCTTCCTGCCGTTTCTCGTGAGCCGGCGCATCTTCAACAGCACGCGCGGCAGGGGACAGAGCCATGCTGAAATGGGCCATCATCTTTCTCGTCATTTCGCTCGTCGCCGGCGCGCTCGGCTTCACCGGGCTTTCGCGGGGCGCTGCGAAAATCTCCAAGCTGCTCTTCGTCCTCTTCCTGATCCTGTTCATCATCTTCGTCGTGCTCGCCTACACTGCCGTGAGCGTCGTCACCTGAGGTGGGCGGGCGTTGCCCCCGCGCTTTTCATTGCAGCGCAGCAAAAAGATCGCGGCGGGAGTCGCCAAGCGCGCGATTTTAGTGAAGAATCGCCCCCGCCAGGTCTCCCGCGCGCCATGACCGCGGGCGGCCGCAGAACAGTACGATCCTGAGGAGAGTGCATGCGTTACCAGGCCGCGGTCAGGAATCGACGGCGCGTGCTCTGCGTATTTCCGGCCTACACGCCGTCCTTCGGCACGTTCTCGCATGCCTACAAGCTGATGGGCGTCACCGCCTTCATGCCGCCGCAGGGGCTGCTCGCGATCTCCGCATACATGCCGGAGGCCTGGGAGGTGCGCTTCGTCGATGAGAACATCTCCCGCGCCACGCCCGAGGATTTTGCCTGGGCCGACGCCGTCTTCGTCAGCGGCATGCATATCCAGGCGCCGCAGATCAACGACATCCGCGAGCGGGCGCAGCGCGCCGGCAAGCCGGCCGTGCTCGGCGGGCCGTCCGTCTCCGGCCAGCCTGAGATGTATCCGGAGTTCGACTACCTGCATCTCGGCGAGCTCGGCGATGCGACCGACCAGCTGATCGCCCTTCTCGACGAAAGCATCGCGCGGCCGGCAGGCCAGATCGTGCTGAAGACCGACGAGCGGCTGCCGCTGTCGGATTTCCCGACGCCCGCCTACGCCAAGGCGACGCTCTCCGATTATCTGATCGGCACGTTCCAGTTCTCCAGCGGCTGCCCCTATCGCTGCGAGTTCTGCGACATCCCGGCGCTCTACGGGCGGCAGCCGCGGCTGAAAACGCCGGAGCAGCTCACCGCCGAGCTCGACGCGATCGTGGCGGAACCGGGCCATCCCTCCGTCATCTACTTCGTCGACGACAATTTCATCGGCAACAAGAAGGCGACGCGCGAGATGCTGCCGCATCTCATCGCCTGGCAGCGGAAGCACGATTATCCGCTCGGCTTCGCCTGCGAGGCGACGCTCAACATCGCCAAGCAGACCGACATCCTGGAGCTGATGCGCGAGGCCGGGTTCACCGGCATCTTCGTCGGCATCGAGACGCCGGAGCTCGATGCGCTGATGCACATGCGCAAGGAGCACAACGCCTCGCTGCCGATGTACGAATCGATCGCGACGCTGAATGCCTACGGGCTCGAAGTCTCGGCCGGCATCATCATCGGGCTCGACACCGACACGCCGCAGACCGTCGACCGGCTGATCGAGTTCATCGAGAAATCGAAGATCCCGATGCTGACCATCAACATCCTGCAGGCGCTGCCGAAGACGCCGCTCTGGGACAGGCTGGCGCGCGACGGGCGGATCGTCGAGGACACATCGCTGGAATCGAACGTGCGGTTCCTGCGGCCCTATGACGAGGTGATCGCCTCCTGGCGCCGCGCCATCGGCTACGCCTACGCACCCGAGCGGGTGTTCGCGCGCTTCCGCCATCAGGTGGACGCGACCTACCCGAACCAGTTCAAGGCGCCGGCGAAGGGCAAGCTCAAGGCGGCGAACCTGAAGCGCGGCGCGACGCTGTTCTTGAACTCCATCATCCAGCTCGGCATCCGCGCCGATTATCGCCGCGAATTCTGGCAGGTGTTCCTCTACGCCGCGAAGCGCGGGCAGATCGAAGGCGCGCTCGGCATGGCCTTCATGTCGCATCACCTGATCCGGTTCACGCGCGAGGCGCTGGCCGGAACGCAGAACGCCAGCTTCTATTCGGCGAAGCGGCGAGCGGAGGAAGAGGAGCGGGTAGCGGCGCGCAAGGCGGCCTGAGGCCTCGACAGTGACCAAGGCCTTCGCGCTTCTCATCGTCCTCGCGATGGTGGTGCAGATCATCCGCCCGCTCGGCCTGCCCGGCCTCCGAAAACGCTCGGACGCCTGGAAGCTGGTCGTCGTGGCCTTCGCGGCGATCATGCTCGTCGCAGCGCTCCGGATGGCGGTCAGCGGGGCCTGATCCTTCGCGCGGCGGGCGT
Organism: Hyphomicrobiales bacterium; assembly: GCA_038211615.1. Lineage (GTDB taxonomy): Bacteria > Pseudomonadota > Alphaproteobacteria > Rhizobiales > Afifellaceae > DASWJZ01. The sequence goes on along the minus strand of JBBQVL010000003.1, from coordinate 65,697 downwards.
GTCAGTTCGGCGCAGCTGGCGCTTCTCGCTGGAGGCCTTCGTCGCGGCGTAGCGGATAGCGAGCGACCTCGACGTGGAGTGGCACGGTGGGCACTGGGGTTCGCTCTCGCCGCTTGAGCGCTTCTTCGGCGACTTTGCGCGCCCATCTATCGAGCTTGGCGATGTAGACGGTCATTCGGTGGTCGGCGATGCCGATCAGCTTGTGGGTCCGCCAGATTTTCAGCAGCCCGAGCATCGTGTGCCAGACTTTTTGCATGATATTCGGCGGACGGCGGAGCGGCGGAACGCCCATCGCGCCGAAGTACCTGGTGTCCCCGACATGCTTGTAGCCGGTAAGGATCGGCGGGATGGCGGGCACGAGATCGACACCGTTTGTGACGCGGTAGAGGGGCACCTTTACGCACTGGTCGAAGGATTTGTCGCCTGCCTTAGGGCAGCCGAACGTGTAGCAGGCCGCTATGCTGTCACGTACCGCCGCTTCGTCGTGGTTGGCAAGTTCGGCGGTTGCCATGAGCGCCAGCGCGCCGCCAAGCGAATGGCCGGTGATATACACGGGGCGCGGCCTCCGTTTGAGGAGCCCCTCCACTGTCTCGAACATGCGGTCGCGGATCGGCATATAGGCGTCGTGGAAGCCGGTGTGGACCTTCACACCGCCCTTTAGGACCGTCCAATCGACCATCATGTTCGTCCGCCAGTCGAGCATATCTTCAGTGCCGCGAAACACCACGACTATCAGGTCGTCGCCCGCAATGACGAAGCCGGCGGTCCCCTTCGTCTGGTCGACGAGGCTTTCGAATTCCCGCAGGCCTAGAGCTTCAAATCCGAGGCGGAATTTGTCGAACTCGGCAGGGCTGTCGTTAAATTTCTCGTACGCCCGATGCGCGAGCCTGGCCATCAGAAGAGCTGTCCGGTCGGAATAGGCGGCCCGAAAGGTTGGCACGCTCTTGATGTCGTCCACCTCGATCGCGTCGATCCTCGGCATCTTGTGCGCCCACGATTGCACTCGATCCTTGAAGTCTTGCATGACTCAACTAGTGGATGCAATCATCCGTTTGCGAAAAGGATGCGAACGGATGATTGGGATGTTCGCCGGGACCGGCATCCCCTAGGCAATGCGCTTGGCTGTCCGGGCGGGCCGACGAGGCGATGGCTGCCTTCAAGGAGCATCATGCGCGCAGTCCCGGCTTCGGCCTCGCCGACATCGTGATGATTCAGGAGCAGGCGGGGGAGCTGGAAGAAGCGCGGGCGACCGCGGTGCGGCTCGCCATTCTGCGGCCGAGCTTCACCGCGACATACTGGCTCAAAACGCAATTCCGCGTCGACAAGGAACGGATGGCGCGCGATCTCGCCTCGCCTCGCGCGGCCGGCGTGCGCGAAGGATAGCGACTCGCCCGTCGCCACCTTGCGGCGGAGCGTCGGGCGCAACACAATCCCGGCGTTCGTGCAGCCATCAAGGGAGCGTCGAAGCAAAGTGCCAAAGCTTTCGGGTGTGGTGATCGTCACCGGCGCGGCGTCGGGGCTCGGGCGGGAATGCGCGCGGCATTTTTCCGATTGCGGGGCGACAATCGTCGCCGTCGACATCAACAAGGCCGGGCTCGACGCGATCGCCTCGGAGAAGATCGATCCCGTGGTCGCCGACCTGACCAGCGCCGACGCCTGCAAGGCGGTCGCCGAGCGGGCCGCCGCGCTTGGGCCCGTCACCGGCCTCCTGAACTCCGCCGGCATCGAGCTGCATGGAACCGTGGTCGAGATGGCGGAAGCGGAGTGGGACAAGGTGTTCGCCATCAATCTGAAGGCGATCTTCCTGCTCTCCAAGCATGTGATCCCGCTGATGATCCCGAATGGCGGCGGGTCGGTGGTCAACATGTCGTCGATCCAGGCGCTCGCCACGCAGGCCGGCGTCGCCGCCTACGCCGCGACCAAGGGCGCGGTGCTGTCGCTGACGCGCGTGATGGCGCTCGACCACGGCAAGGATAACATCCGCGTCACCGCCATCTGCCCCGGCACGATCGAGACGCCGCTGGCGCACGCCAACGCCCGCCATTGGAACCCCGAGCACCCGGAGGCGGTGATCGCCGAATGGGGCGCGAAGCACGCGCTGAACCGTATCGGCCAGCCGATCGAGGTGGCGCGGCTCGCGGCGTTCCTGATCTCGGAGGAATCAAGCTTCATCACCGGCTCGTATCATCTGGTGGACGGCGGCCTGACCGCCTCGTACTGACACCCCAACCAACCGCGCGCACAATCGAAGGAGAGGACGATGCAGCGTTCCGACGTCAACCGCCAGCAACGCGAGGCGCTGGCGCTCTTCGCCGCGCACCGCTTCGCGCTGCCGCCGTTCGCGACATGGAGCGAGGCCGAGTGGCGCGCGAACCCGGACGCGGCGCGCTACTGCCTGCAGCACCAGATGGGCTGGGACATCACCGACTTCGGCTCGGGCGATTTTCCGCGCCGCGGGCTGGTGATCTTCTGCGTGCGCAACGGACAGCAGGGCGTCGCCAGCGAGAAGCCCTATGCGGAGAAGCTGCTGGTGGTCGGCGAGGAGCAGGAGACGCCGTTCCACATGCACCGCATCAAGATGGAGGACATCATCGTCCGCGGCGGCGGCAACCTGATCCTCGAGCTGCACAATTTCCGCGACGGCGAGCTCGCCGACACGCCGGTGACGGTGATGGTGGACGGCACGCGGCGCGTGCTCGAAGCGGGAGAGCGCCTGCGGCTTCGCCCCGGCGAGAGCGTCACGCTGACGCGCAGCCTCTGGCACAGGTTCTACGGCGAGGCGGGCAAGGGCACGGCCTTCGTCGGAGAAGTGTCGCAGGTGAACGACGACCTCACCGACAATTATTTCTTCGAGAAAATCGGGCGCTTCGCGGGGATCGAGGAGGACGAGCCAAAGCTCTATCCGCTGTGGAACGAGCTGAAGGCCCTCGCCTCCTCCCCCGCATCGTGAGGAGCAAGTCTCACCCGCCCCGATCGTGAGGGCCGGATCCCACCAACCCCTCATCCTGAGGCGCGAGCGAAGCGAGCATCGAAGGATTGGACGCCGCAGCCCGTCGAACTAACCCCCCGCCAGCCATCGACAGGACGCCGATGAAGCACATCCTCGACCGCCCCGTCTGGAGCGCGCTCGCCACGCGGCACGCGGCGCTCGCCGAGGGCGGCGCGCTGGCGCGGCGCTACCAGCCTTCCATCGTCCCGTTCGCCGCGGCGCACGACGACAGCGATGAAAGCCTCGCGGCGCTCGGAAAACTCGCCGGGCCGGGCGAGAGCCTGCTCCTGATCCAGGCCGACGCGATCGTCCTGCCGCCCGGCTGCGTCGCACCCATCACCGGGCTCGGCGTGCAGATGGTCCTGGACCGCGCGCCGGAGAAAATCACCGACGCGCGCATCGCGCGTCTCGGCGATGCCGACGCGCCGGAAATGCTGGCGCTCGCGGCGCTGACGAAGCCCGGCCCGTTCTCGCTCCGGGCGCAGGCGCTCGGGGAATTCTTTGGCGTCAAGGAAAACGGCGTGCTCGTCGCGATGGCCGGCGAGCGGATGAAGCCCGAGGGCTACACGGAGATCAGCGGCGTCTGCACCCACCCGAATTTTCGCGGCCGCGGCCTCGCCCGCGTGCTCTCCATGTTCATGGCGCAGCGGATCGCCGAGCGGGGCGAGACGCCGTACCTCCACGCCTACGCGACGAACGCAGGCGCGATCGGGCTCTACGAGGCGATCGGGTTCAAGCTGCGGACGATGGTGAACGTAGCGATGATCCGCGCGGAGGAGGCGGTGGGTTCGTGAAGCGGTGCGCTCGGCATCCGATCCTTCGAGGCTCGGTGCCTCTCGCGCCTCGCACCTCAGGATGAGGGAGGCTGATTGCGGAAGCGCCGCGTCCGCATCCACAACACCCTCATGGTGAGGTGCGACCCCGGATTTGATCCGGGGGAGCCTCGAACCACGAGGGCTCCACCGGCTTCGACGCCGCAGCCTCGGCCGCCTATCGCGGAAGCTTGTCTGCGAGAATTCCGAGCTTCATGATCTGCGGCGGCTTGGCGAAGAGATCTCCGGCCTTGGCCTTCTCCATCAGGGCCGCAGCGACCTTGCCGTTCAGGTGCGCCTCGCGCCCGGCCTCGTCGTCGAACGTGTCGAAGATGGCGAAACGGCCGGGGCCTTCCTCTATGGCGAACCAGGAGACGGTTCCGGGCTCGGCGTTCACAAGAGGCAGGGCGGAGCGCAGGAAATCCGCGACCTCCTTTTCCTTTCCAGGCTTCGCTTCGAGCGGAACATAGAGCGCGAACTTGGTCATCGGCTTCTCCCGGCTTTGAACGGAGGTCGTCGGATGGACCCCCGTCTACATTGACGACGATGACCCAGGTCGGGTTCCCGGAGGAACCAATTCCACGTGATCGGAGCGTGTGAACCCAATGGCGGCGGAGAGCTGCGCACGGCCAGACTGAGGTTGCCGCCGGACGCCTGCGCCAGCTTCAGCTCGAGAAAGGGGCCAGGGCGGCATAAGCGCGGAGGCCGCTTCGTTGCAACCTCACCCCCGCCGAGCGGCCTCGATCTTCGCCACGTCGATCTTCCCCATCTCCATCATTGCGTCGAACGCGCGCTTCGCTTCGGCGCCGCCGGCCGCCAGCGCCTGCATCAGCGCGCGCGGCGTGATCTGCCAGGAGATGCCCCGCTGCGGCGCATCGTGCCGATCAATCCGGCAGGCCGGCCTTGGCGACCCCCTCGGCGATCCTGGCGGCATCGGCTGGAGTGCGGAACGGCAGCCGCGCCAGCCGCGCGGCGAACGAGTAGCGCGGATTGATGGTCTTCAGTTCGGCCCAGACGCGTCGCGCCTCCTCGATCTCGCCGAGATGGCCGAGCGCGGAAGCAAGAGCACTGCGGCTCGCATCGGTTTCGGGGGCCAGCCGGATCCGCTCCTTGAACATTGCCGCGGCGGTCTCGTCGTGACCCATCAGCAGATGCGCCATGCCAAGAAAGTGCAGGTACTGCTGGCTGAAGCCGGGGTCGAGCCGCATGGCGCGCTCGATGTGCTCAATCGCTGCCTCCGGTTCGCCCGAGAAGATCGCAAGCGTTCCGCGAGCGTTGTGAGCCGTTGCTTCATTCGGATTGAGCCGCAGCGCCGTCCCTATCGCCTCTCGGGCCCGTTCATAGTCCTTGAGGTTTTCCGCCGCGAGCGCAGCAGCGACATAAGCGATCGGCTCGTTCGGATCACAGGCTATCGCCTTGGCGGCGCATTCGCCTGCGAGGCGCAGGGATGCGTGGGGATCGTCAATCCAATGATTGTGAAAGTTGAACAGATGCATCATCGCCAGTCCGGCATGCGCTCGCGCGTAGCGGGGGTCGAGCGCGATGGCACGGCTGAAGAATTCAACCGCTTGGGCGTAGGCCCTGGCGTTGATGCCCGGCGACATCGCCAATGCCCGACCCTGCAAGAACAGGTCATGTGCCTCGAGATTGTTCGTCGGGGCGTCGGCGATCAGCGATGCCTCGGTTGGCGTCAGCTTCACCTTCAAGGCGTCGACGATATGGTGCGTGACTTCGTCCTGCACTTCGAAGATGTCGGTGAGGACGCGGTCGTAGCGCTCAGCCCACAGATGGCCACCCGTGACAGCGTCGATGAGCTGAGCCGTGATCCTGATCCGGTTCCCGGCGCGGCGGATCGAGCCCTCCAGCACGCAGCGCACGCCAAGCTCGCGTGCGACGGTGCGGATATCAAAGGACTTGTGTTTGTAAGCAAAGCTGGAATTGCGGGAGATCACCATCAACCCGCTGACCTTCGACAGATCGGTGATGATGTCTTCCGTGATCCCGTCGGAGAAGTACTCCTGTTCGGGATCGCCCGACATGTTGTCGAAAGGCAGAACCGCAATGGAGGGCGGCTCGGGCTGGGTCTTGCCCGACGCAGCGACGGTCTGTGGAGACTCCGCCGTGACGGACTCGGCGTCCGGGTGCCATTTCCATACCCGGATTGGCCGGTCTATGTTTTTGACGGCGACCTCACCGCAATCCTTGAAGGCCACATCGATACGGTTGCCGACGCTCTCGTTGACGATCGAGGCGATGCAGACCCCACCCGGCTCTGCCAATGGCTCGAGACGCGCCGCGACGTTGACCCCGTCGCCGTAGATGTCTTCACCGTCGATGATGACGTCACCGAGGTTGACGCCGATCCTGAGGGTGATCTCGACCGGAGGAGCTTGCGCCTTGATGGCCCGTTGTATGGCGAGGGCGCATTTTACGGCGTCGACGACGCTCGTGAACTCCACGAGCGCGCCGTCCCCCATCAGCTTGACCACACGCCCCTTGTGCGCGGCAACCGCCGGGTCGAAGAGAGTTTCGCGGTGGTGCCTCAGCGTCCTCAGCGCCCCCGCCTCGTCGGCGCCCATCATGCGGGAGTAGCCAACCACGTCGGACGCGAGAACCGCCGCAAGCCTGCGATTGGTGCCCGCTTCTGCCATGCGCAATCCCTATTGCTTCGCGCTGGGTAACGCTAGCCGGCTGTCGGGACCCCGAGGTGCGTCGGCCGACCAATCTGCTCCGAAGGCGCTGATCTGAGCCATCCACTCCAGGTCTTGGAGGCGGTAATGGCCCGCGCGCAGCATGCGCAGGATGCAATGCGAGGCGTGCCCGCGCGCCTTCACCCGTCGTGGCGGCGTGGGCACTGCGCTGACGCGCTTTTTGCCCAGCCTACGGTTTACGATCCGCCGCGGAAGAATTCTCGCAGGAAACCTCACCCCCGCCGCGCGGCCTCGATCTTCGCCACGTCGATCTTCCCCATCTCCATCATCGCGGCGAAGGCGCGCTTCGCCTCATCACCGCCGGCGGCCATCGCATCGGTCAGGACGCGCGGCGTGATCTGCCAGTTGATGCCCCATTTGTCCTTGCACCAGCCGCACATGCTCTCCGCGCCGCCGTTGCCGACGATGGCGTTCCAGTAGCGGTCGGTCTCCGCCTGGTCGTCGGTGGCGATCTGGAAGGAGAACGCCTCGCTGTGCTTCATGTTGGGGCCGCCATTCAGCCCGATGCAGGGGATGCCGCAGACCGTGAACTCCACGACCAGCGCATCGCCCTCCTTGCCGGAGGGGTAGTCGCCCGGCGCACGGTGGATGGCGCCGACCGTGCTGTCGGGAAACGTCTTCGCGTAGAAGCGTGCAGCCGCCTCCGCGTCATTGTCGTACCACACGCAGATCGTGTTCTTGGGCGTCATCGTTTCCGTCCTTTCGTTCTGAATCGGGAGCCGAGCCTGACGGCGAGGAGCGCCTTGTCCGATCGGTTCGGCACGCGCTTCGCTACGGAACTCCGGCTGTTCGAACCATGTTCCAACGGAACAGGTCCGCCAGAAAAAACAGAGCCCTCAACGAGCTACCGCCGCCGCCTCAACCGGAACAATCCGCCGCGACGGCCCCCGTCGTTCCCCACTCGCTACTCGCCCGTCTCACTCCCCCATCCTGAGCGCGGCGATGAACGCCTCCTGCGGGATGTCGACCTTGCCGAACTGGCGCATCTTCTTCTTGCCCTCCTTCTGCTTGTCGAGGAGCTTGCGCTTGCGCGTCGCGTCGCCGCCGTAGCACTTCGCCGTCACGTCCTTGCGGAGCGCCGAGATCGTCTCGCGGGCGATGACTTTTCCGCCGATCGCCGCCTGGATCGGGATCTTGAAAAGATGCTGCGGGATCAGCTCCTTGAGCTTCTCGACGAGCACCCGGCCGCGCTTCTCCGACTGCGCGCGGTGCACCAGCATGGAGAGCGCGTCGACCGGCTCGGCGTTGACGAGGATCGACATTTTTACGAGGTCGCCCTCGCGGTAGCCGGTGATGTGATAGTCGAAGCTGGCATAGCCCTTCGAGACCGACTTGAGGCGGTCGTAGAAGTCGAAGACCACCTCGTTGAGCGGCAAATCATACTGCAGCATGGCGCGGCTGCCGACGTAGGAGAGGTCGACCTGCACGCCGCGCCGGTCCTGGCAGAGCTTCAATATCGCGCCGAGGTGCTCGTCGGGGGTGAGGATGGTGGCGCGGATCCAAGGCTCGCGGATCTCGGCGATGCGCACCACGTCCGGCATGTCGGCGGGGTTGTGCAACTCCATCTCGGTGCCGTCGGTGAGCGTCATCTGGTAGATGACCGAGGGGGCGGTGGCGATCAGGTCGAGGTTGAACTCGCGCGTCAGACGCTCCTGGATGATCTCCAGGTGCAAGAGGCCCAGAAAGCCGCAGCGGAAGCCGAAGCCGAGCGCCGCAGAAGTCTCCATCTCGTAGGAGAAGCTCGCGTCATTCAGGCGGAGCTTGCCGATCGCGGCGCGCAGGTCCTCGAAGTCGGCGGCGTCGACCGGGAAAAGCCCGCAGAAGACCACCGGCTGCGCCGGGCGGAAGCCCGGCAGCGGCTCGGCCGCGCGGCGGCGGTCGTCGGTGATCGTGTCGCCGACGCGCGTGTCCGCCACGTCCTTGATCGAGCCGGTGAGGAAGCCGATTTCGCCGGGGCCGAGCTCGCCGATGTCGATCATCTTCGGCGTAAAGAAGCCGACGCGGTCGACCGTGTGGCGCGCATCGGTGCGCATCATGCGGATCGCCATGCCCTTCTTCAGCACGCCGTCGACGATGCGCACCAGCACCACCACGCCGAGGTACGAGTCATACCAGCTGTCGACGAGCAGCGCCTTCAGCGGCGCCTCCCCGTCGCCCTTCGGCGGCGGCAGCCGGTGCACGATCGCTTCAAGAACCTCGTCCACGCCGAGGCCCGTCTTCGCCGAGATCATCACCGCGTCGGAGGCGTCGATGCCGATCACATCCTCGATCTGCTGGCGGATGCGCTCCGGCTCGGCGGCGGGCAGGTCGATCTTGTTGAGAACCGGCACGATCTCGTGGTTATTCTCGATCGCCTGGTAGACGTTCGCCAGCGTCTGCGCCTCCACGCCCTGGCTTGCATCGACGACCAGCAGCGAGCCCTCGCAGGCGGCGAGCGAGCGGTTCACCTCGTAGGCGAAATCGACGTGGCCGGGCGTGTCGATGAGGTTGAGCTCATAGCTCTCGCCGTTCCGCGCCTTGTAGGCGAGGCGCACGGTCTGCGCCTTGATGGTGATGCCGCGCTCCCGCTCGATCTCCATGGAATCGAGCACCTGCTCCTTCATCTCGCGCAGATCGAGCCCGCCCGTCATCTGGATGAGCCGGTCGGCGAGCGTCGATTTTCCGTGGTCGATATGGGCGATGATCGCGAAATTGCGGATATGGTCGAGCGGGGTGGTCATAATATTCCTGCGTTTCGCCCGCGCATGTAGCATCGCGCCCGCGAGCATCAAAGGGCATGTCGGGAGGGGCGATGGCCGGGGGAGCGGGTTTTTCCGTGGTGCGGGCCGGGGAGCAGCATCTCCTGGGGATTCTCGCGATCTACAACCACGCCGTCGTCAACACGACCGCGATCTGGAACGATCTCCTCGTCGACCTCGAAAACCGCCGCGCCTGGTGGCGGGGGCGGACCGACGCCGGGTTTCCGGTGCTGGTGGCGGTGGAGGATGACACAGTGCTCGGCTACGCGAGCTACGGGCCGTTCCGCGCCTTCGACGGCTATCGGCAGACGGTGGAGCACTCGATCTACGTGGCGGAAGCCGCGCGGCGGCGCGGGATCGCAAGCGCGCTGCTATCGGCGCTGGAAACGGAGGCACGCCGGGCCGGAATGCACGTGATGCTCGGCGGCATCGCGGCGGATAACGCGGGGTCGCTTGCCCTGCACGCGAAGCACGGCTTTGCAGAGGCTGGCCGGATGCCGGAGGTCGGGCAGAAGTTCGGGCGCTGGCTCGACCTCGTCTTCATGCAGAAGATTCTCTAGGAAATACCGTCCTGGCCCCAGGCGGGCCTCCTCCCCATCAGGCGCGACTAATGCTGCGGCGCTGACGGCGGGGCCGCCGGTTTTTTCGAAGGTCGTGCGGAAGCCGGATGGCGGCGCCCGGCGCAGGTCGTCAGTTCGAGACGTGCGTGTAGGTGAACGCGCCACCGTTCACCGTGCAGGAGCCCGTGCCGGATTTGAAGACCGGCCGTCCCCGGACTAGCAGGCCGGTAATGCCGCGTGCGAACAGACGGGTCACCGTCACCGGTGTCGTTTCCCCGTGGATGAAGTTCACCGGCTGCGTCACCTTGAAGCCGACGCTTGCTCCGCCTGTCCCACCGATCTCCACAGCCTTCGCCGTGCTCATAAGCTGCAAGTGAACCTGCACTTCTGCCTCAAAGTGATCGACAGCAATCGTCTTGGCGGTGATCGTGCAAGTGATGCTTCCCGCCCAGGTTGCCAGTGTCAGTGCCGTGGTCGGGCTCGGGTACGAATTGGACCGGATTGTCACGTCTTTATTGCTCTGTGCCTGCGTAAGGGTGAGACACAAATGATTGTTGGCCGCCGTGCCGCAGCCGGGCGACTCGCTGACCTTGACCGTGCTTGCTGCGAAAGCCGTTCCCGACGCCGCTACCAGAACCGCAACGAGCGGCAGTGCTGTGATTTTGCGCATGCTATCTCCACCCCCTGAATTTTTGGCATGGCACAACTGCACGCGTCAACGAGATGGGAGCACCAAGGCAAACGGCTGAGCCGCGCTGAACGACGGAAGCTCCGGGGGGATGTTGTGACGTCTCAATCCGATCTGTGCCGAGACTGATTGAGGCTTCGCGACCACGGGGCCGATTACTGCAGCGCTCCCGGCCGCAGTCGCTAAAAAGCTTTGCCGCGAAAGCACTTGAACGATTGACGGCGGTTTCGGAACAAAATAGGAACCTGTCAATGGCCTCCTCCATGCCGCAGAAGCTCGCGATCCTCGCCGACGCCGCGAAGTATGATGTTTCCTGCGCGTCTTCCGGCGCCACGAAGCGCAGCTCGCGCGGCAAGGAGGGGCTCGGCTCGACCACCGGCATGGGGATCTGCCATTCCTACACCCCCGACGGTCGTTGCGTGTCGCTCCTGAAAATCCTGCTGACGAACTTCTGCCTCTACGACTGCGCCTATTGCATCAACCGCCGTTCCTCGAACGTCGCTCGCGCACGGTTCAGCGTCGGCGAGGTGGTCGACCTGACGCTCGCCTTCTACCGGCGCAACTACATCGAGGGCCTCTTCCTCTCCTCGGGGATCATCCAGTCGGCGGACTACACGATGGAGCAGCTCATCGCGGTGGCGAAGAGCCTGCGTCAGGAGCACCTCTTTCGCGGCTACATCCATCTGAAGACCATTCCCGAGGCGAGCCCCGCGCTGATCGAGGAAGCGGGTCGTTACGCCGACCGGCTCTCAATCAACATCGAGCTGCCGACCGACGACGCCCTGCGCGCGTTCGCGCCGGAGAAGCGGACCACGTCGATCAAGAAATCGATGGCGGCGCTGCGGATGAAGCTTGAGGAATCGCGCCAGCCGCCGACCGCGAGCGGCAGGCGGCCGCGCCGCTTTGCGCCGGCGGGCCAGAGCACGCAGATGATCGTCGGCGCTGATGCATCCACCGACGCGACGATCCTGACCTCCGCCGCATCCCTCTACGCATCCTACACGCTGAAGCGCGTCTACTATTCGGCCTTCCTCCCGATCCCCGACGCCAGCCGCATACTGCCGCTCAGGTCGCCGCCGCTGCGGCGCGAGAATCGTCTCTACCAGGCGGACTGGCTGATGCGGTTCTACGGGTTCGACGCGGACGAGATCCTCGATGGCGGCGCCAACGGCATGCTGGAGCTCGATATCGACCCGAAGCTCGCCTGGGCGCTGAAGCATCGCGACCGGTTCCCTCTCGACGTGAACCGGGCGGAGCGGGAGATGCTGCTTCGCGTGCCGGGCCTTGGCGTCCGGAGCGTCAACAGGATCGTCGCCAGCCGGCGCCACCGCACGCTTACCCTCGCGGACGTAGGCCGGCTGGCCGTGTCGGTGAAGAAGCTCATGCCGTTTCTCGTCACGGCGGATCACCGGCCGACGCGGCTGGCCGACCGCGACAATCTCCGCGCCCTCCTTGCTCCGCCGGCCGAGCAGCTCGGCCTGTTTGCGTGATGCACAAGGTCGTGCTGGAGGAGCCGCATGACATGGCGGCGTTCCGCGACGCGACGCGCGCGCTGCTCGCTGCGGGCATCGCCCCGGACGAGGTGATGTGGATCGCCGGCGATGAAGGGGGCCTATTCGACGCCCTGCGCCCGCGAGGCGGCGCGCCGGTCACCGTGCCGGCCGCGTTCGTGCGGCTTGCCGGCGATGTTATCTGCCATTCCGACCGCGAAAGGCTGGCGCTGCTCTATCGGCTTCTGTGGCGTCTGACGCACGGCGAGCGCGAACTCCTCTCCGTTGCGGCCGATCCGCTGGTGCACCGGCTCCTGACGATGCAGAAGGCGATCCTTCGCGACATTCACAAGGCGCACGCCTTCGTCCGCTTCCGCCGCGTGCAGGAGGAGGAGGGCGAGCGCTACGTCGCGTGGTTCGAGCCACAGCACTGGATTCTCGACCGGATCGCGCCGTTCTTCACCGGGCGCTTCCCGTCCATGTGCTGGTCCATCCTCACGCCGGTCGGCTCGCTCCACTGGGACGGAGACGCGCTCGCGCACGGGCCGGGCGTGCCGAAAGGCGAAGCGCCGCCAGGCGATGCGCTGGAGGAATGGTGGCGGACCTATTATCGTGCGACATTCAACCCGTCGCGCGCCAACCCGCGCATGATGCAGGCGGAGATGCCGAGACGTTACTGGCGGAACCTGCCGGAAGCGTCGCTCATTCCTGAACTCCTGGCGGAGGCGGGGGCAAGGACCGCCACAATGCTGGAGGCCGCGCCGACCGTGCCACGCAAACGCATCTCCGCGACCGAGCCGCTGCTGGCCCTCGGTCCAGACACCTCGGCCACGGCGGGCGGACACGGTCTCGACGTCGGAGAGAACACCACGATCGCGCGGCTGCGCGCGGAGGCGGCGGATTGCACCCGCTGCGACCTTTATAAATACGCGACGCAGACCGTCTTCGGGGAAGGGCCGGAGGATGCGCGCGTGGTCATGGTCGGCGAGGTGCCGGGTGACCAGGAAGATCTGCAGGGGCACCCGTTCGTGGGGCCAGCCGGCAAGCTGCTCGACCGGGCGATGCAAGAAGCCGGCATCGACCGCGGGGAAGTCTACGTCACCAATGCGGTAAAGCACTTCAAGTTCGAGCGGCGCGGCAAGAAGCGCATCCACAAGACGCCGGAGCGACCCGAGATCGAGGCGTGCATGTGGTGGCTCGACCGGGAGCTTGCAGTCCTGAAGCCTAAGCTGGTCGTGGCGCTCGGGGGCACCGCCGGCCGCACCATTTTCGGACGGCCGGTGAAGGTGCTCTCGGAGCGCGGCAGGATCACCGAGGACTCACGTGGCTTCAGCGTGCTCCTCACCGTGCACCCCTCGATGATCCTCCGCATCCCCGATGAGGACGGCAAGCGGCAGGCCTTCGCCGACCTGGTGCGGGATTTGAGGAAGGCCGCGTGAAAAGCCGTCTCCTTCGTGGCGTGGAGGAACCGCAAGCAGAGTGCGTCGGAAAGGCCCCCTAAACCTCCCCGCAACGGGGAGGCAGAGTGGGGTCGCATCTGGACCTTGGAATAATTCCAATCTATCTCAAGGGGCATGATCCCCGGCTTCCATTCGCGCAAGGCGTTCGCCGATCTCTCCGACCGCGAGATCCTGGCGCTCGCCATCTCCTCCGAGGAAGAGGACAGCCGCATCTATGCGACCTATGCCGAGCGGCTGCGCGAGAGCTATCCGAACAGCGCCGCGGTGCTGGAGGGAATGGCCGCCGAGGAGGACGAGCATCGCCGCAGGCTGATCGAGGGCTACCGCCGGCGCTTCGGGGAGACAATTCCCGTCATCCGCCGCGAGCATGTCTCCGGCTTCTACCATCGCCGCCCCTACTGGCTTGTGCGGGAGCTCGGCGTCGAACGGGTGCGCGAAGAGATCGGGCTGATGGAGGAGGAGGCGCGGAGCTTCTACCTGAAAGCCGCGCAGCGCACGCCCGACGCCGAGACGCGCCAGCTGCTCGGCGATCTCGCGGCGGCGGAGACCTCCCACATTGATGCCGCGGGAAAGCTGGAGCAGAAATTCCTGCCGGAATCCGCGCAGAGCGAGGAACGCGCGATCGCCAAGCGGCAGTTCGTGCTGACCTTCGTGCAGCCCGGACTCGCCGGGCTGATGGACGGCTCGGTCTCGACGCTCGCGCCGGTCTTCGCGGCGGCCTTTGCGACCCACGACCCGTGGCAGACGCTCCTCGTCGGCTTCGCGGCGGCGCTTGGCGCGGGCATCTCGATGGGCTTCACCGAGGCGCTGTCCGACGACGGGGCGCTGACCGGCCGCGGCTCGCCGCTGAAGCGCGGGATCGCATGCGGCGTGATGACGACGATCGGCGGGCTCGGGCACGCCCTCCCCTATCTGATCCCGTCGTTCTGGACCGCGACCTTCATCGCGGCGGTCGTCGTGGCGGTGGAGCTCTGGGCGATCGCCTGGATCCGCTGGCGCTACATGGAGACGCCGTTCCTGCGCGCCAGCCTGCAGATCGTGCTCGGCGGCGCGCTGGTGTTCGCGGTCGGGATACTGATCGGCAGTGCTTAAGGGGGATTGGGGATTTGGGATTAGGGGCTGGGGAGAGCGAGTGGTGCCGACTAATTCCCCAATCTCCCATCCCTAATCCCCATTCCCCAATCCTATTCGAGGATTTCCTTCTCCGCGACCGTCGTGTCGGCGTTCAGCCGGTAGACGAGCGGCACGCCGGTCGCGATTTCCAGCTTGGTGATCTGGTCCGGCCCGAGCTTGTCGAGCACCATGACGAGCGAGCGGAGCGAGTTGCCGTGCGCCGCGATGAGCACCCGGCGGCCGCGCATCACGTCGGGCAGTATCTTCGTCAGATAATAGGGCCAGACGCGCGCGCCGGTATCGCGCAGGCTCTCGCCGCCCGGCGGGTTGATGTCGTAGGAGCGGCGCCAGACATGCACCTGCTCCTCGCCCCATTTCTTGCGCGCGTCATCCTTGTTGAGGCCGGAGAGATCGCCGTAGTCGCGCTCGTTCAGCGCCTGGTCGCGATGCTCTTCGAGCCCCGTCTGGCCAAGCTCGTCCAGCATCAGCTTCAAGGTGTTCTGGGCGCGGACCAGCGCGCTCGTATAGGCGACGTCGAAGGCGAGGTTCTTCGCCTTCAGCTTCTGTCCGGCCGACCGCGCCTCCTTCACGCCCTGGTCGGAGAGATCGACATCGCGCCAGCCGGTGAAGAGGTTCTGCAGATTCCATTCGCTCTGGCCGTGGCGGACGAGCACGAGAAGACGGTCCATGGGTTCTCCGGAAGGCGGACTGGATCGCCAGTGCTAAGGGCTCAAAGCCGTTTCGGGTCAAGCCCCATCGCCGCGGCGATCAGGGCAAAATCGTCGCGCGAGACAGAGAAGATGCTGCGGTGGAACACAAGGCCCCAGTGCTGGCGGTCGGTGATGAAGGTCAGCGCATCGAGGAGCGGATAAACGTCCGCATCGTGGGCCTCGCTCTCCCAGGCGATGTCGCGCCCCCAGTCGACGCGGCCGACCATCATTTCCATCTCATAGGGCTCGCGGCTCGTGAATTTTCCGATAGCGGTGAAGGCGCGCACCTCCTCGCCCTCGCCGAGCTTCATGCGCGGTGAATAGTAGGCTAGCCAGTCGCCGGGGCTGGTGCGCTTCACCGCAGCATGGCGGCCGTGCGCGAACATGGCGAAGCCTCCTGCCACCGCGATCTCGACCCGCGACTTCGGGATGATCGCGATCCAGTAGCGTGGAGCTTCCGAGTTTTTGACGGGAGAGCGCGCCACAACCTTTTTCATTGTCGTCATGCCCGGACTTGATCCGGGCATCCATTCCGCAGCGATCAGATTGATGGTGACGGAATGGATCGCCGGGTCAAGCCCGGCAATGACGACAGCCGTGGTGGGATCAATGCAGTCCCAGCACGTCGGTCATGTCGTAGAGCCCGGGCTTCTTGTCGAAGGCCCAGAGCGCGGCGCGGAGCGCGCCGCGGGCGAAGTTCTCGCGGCTTTCGGCGTGGTGCGTGAGCTCGATCCGCTCGCCCTCGCCCGCGAAGATCACCCGGTGCTCACCGATGACGGAGCCGCCGCGGAGCGTGGCGAAGCCGATCGAGCCCTCGGTCCGCGCGCCGGTATGCCCGTCACGCACGCGGACGGAATTCTCGCCGAGGTCGACGCCCCGCCCCTCCGCCGCGGCGCGGCCGAGGAGGAGCGCCGTGCCGGACGGCGCGTCCACCTTGTGGCGGTGGTGCATCTCGACGATCTCGATGTCGTAATCGGACCCAAGCGTTGCCGCGGCGCGCTTCACGAGGGCCGCAAGGAGATTGACGCCGAGGCTCATATTGCCGGAGCGCACGATGCGGCAATGGCGCGCCGCCGCCTTCAGCCGCGCGTCATGCTCGGGGCGGAGGCCGGTCGTGCCAATGACGTGGACGATGCGCGCCTGCGCGGCGAGGTTGGCGTAGGCGAGCGTCGCTTCGGGCGCGGTGAAATCGAGGAGCACGTCGGCGCCGACAAGCGCCGCGAGCGGATCAGCTGTGACGAGCACGCCGCGAGCCTCGCCGCCTGCGAGAACGCCGGCATCCTTGCCCTGCGCCTCGGCCTCGGGCCGGTCGAGGGCGCCGACGAGCGTGAGCTTCGGCTCGGCCGTTACGGCGCGCACCAGCGTCCGGCCCATGCGGCCGCCGGCACCGGCGACGACGACGCGAAGTTCAGGCATTGCCGTTGCTCCTTGCAGGCCGATTGGCTGCGATTTTCTTCTTTCGTCCCCCCGAGAGGAGAGGATCGTTTCGCCGCCGCGTTCCCTATAGCAACCGTCGCAACTGGATGAAACTCCGCCGCCCGTCTCGCCCGGCCTGACTCTCCGGCCGCGAGGGAGTATGAGAGCGGCATGGATATCCCGGTCCCGCGCACGATCGAGGAGCAGGGCGGCTGGTCCGGCCGGCGGGTGAAGCTCGCGACGCTCATCCGCCTGCGCTGGCTGGCGATCAGCGGGCAGACGCTGGCGATCCTCGTCGTTGCGCTGTGGTTTCGTCTTCCCTTGCCGATGGGCGCTTGCCTCGCGCTGATATCGCTCTCGGCGTGGCTGAACCTCGGGCTGCGCGTGGTCTTTCCGGCAGCCTATCGCCTCGACCCGAACTGGGCGGCGCTGCTCCTCGCCTATGACATCCTGCAGCTCGCAGGACTGCTCTACCTGACCGGCGGGCTGGAAAACCCGTTCGCCATCCTGCTGCTTGGCCCGGCGATGGTCTCCGCCACCGCGCAGCCGGCGGACAAGACCTTCCTGCTCGGCGCCATGACGCTCGCCGCGGCGACGGTGCTGGTGTTCATCCACAAGCCGCTTCCGTGGTTTCCGAAGCAGCAGTTCGATGTGCCGCTGCAATATGTGGGCGGCGTGTGGCTGGCGCTGGTCTGCGCGCTGCTGTTCATGGCCTTCTTCGCCTTCCGCGTCGCGGAGGAGGCGCGGCAACTCGCCGACGCGCTCGCTGCGACCGAGCTGGTGCTGCAGCGCGAACAGCATCTCTCGGCGCTCGACGGGCTCGCCGCGGCGGCGGCGCACGAGCTCGGAACGCCGCTCGCCACGATCGCGCTCGTGGCGCACGAACTGGCGAGCGAGCTGAAGGAAGACGACCCGCGCGCCGAAGACATCCGCCTGATCCGCGCCCAGTCGGAACGCTGCCGCGACATTCTCTCGAAGATCACCTCGCTCTCTTCCGCCCCCGAGGAGCATCTTGGCCTGATGCCGCTCTCGCACCTCCTGGAGGAAGCGACCGCGCCGCATCGCGATTTCGGTATCGCCATCAGCATCGAGCGCCACGGCGAGGGGCCGGAGCCGGTCGCCGACCGCAATCCGGGGCTGCTCTACGGGCTTGGCAACCTGGTCGACAACGCGGTGGATTTCGCCAAGGCGGAAGTCCGCATTGCGGCGGAATGGAATGCCGACGCCGTCAAGATCGCCATTGCCGACGACGGGCCGGGCTTCTCGCCGGCGGTGATCGATCAGCTCGGAGAGCCCTATGTTTCCACGCGCCGCGTCGGCCATCCGGGCCCGGAGGAGCGGGGAAACCTCGAACATGGCGGCCTCGGCCTTGGAATCTTCATCGCCAAGACGCTGCTCGAGCGCTCCGGCGCGAAGATCGGGCTCGCCAACCGGAACGCCCCGGAAACCGGCGCTCTGGTCACCCTCGAATGGAAACGTGCCCAGTTCGATGCGCCCACGTCGCAAGCGTTAGCCAATCCGCAAGGAGAAGCTCGGGAAAGCTTGATCGCCGGCGCATAATGCTTAGGTTTACAGAACCCCGCCAAAGACCATGAAAATGCTCGACAGCATCGAACCTGTGGAAGATCGACCGATCTATCCCGCCCCGGAGAAGGGGCAGGTGCTCCTCATCGTCGACGACGACAAGGCGTTCCTGCAGCGCCTGGCCCGGGCGATGGAGAAGCGCGGCTTCGTCACCGAGACGGCGGAGAACGTCGCCGAGGCGCGGCAGAAGGCGGAGGTGGTGAACCCCTCCTTCGCCGTGGTCGACATGCGGCTGGAAGACGGCAACGGCCTCGACGTGATCGAGATCGTCCGCAGCCGCCGCCCGGACGCGCGCGCCATCATCCTCACCGGCTACGGCAACATCGCGACCGCCGTGACGGCGGTGAAGCTCGGCGCGGTCGATTATCTTTCGAAGCCCGCCGACGCCGACGAGATCCACGCGGCGCTGATGCAGATGAAGGACGCGCGGGCAGCGCCTCCGGAAAACCCGATGTCGGCGGACCGGGTGCGCTGGGAGCACATCCAGCGCGTCTACGAGCTTTGCGAGCGCAACGTTTCAGAAACCGCGCGGCGGCTCAACATGCACCGCCGCACGCTGCAGCGCATTCTGGCGAAGCGCGCGCCGCGCTAGCGGCGGCCAGCGGGATGGCTGCACCGCGCCCGCCAGAAAGGTTTCGCACCAGCCGGCTCGTCCTCCGCCGCCCCGCGCCGACGATGCGTCGGCGCTCCACGGCGCCTATGCGAGCGACCCCGAAGCCGTCCGCTACCTCACCTGGCCCGCGCACCACGCGGTCGAGGATACGCGCGCGTTCCTCGAGAAGTGCGATGCAATGTGGGCGGCCGGAAACAGCTTCCCCTACGTCATCTCGGAGTCAGCGAACGCTTCCGCGCCGTTCGGCATGATCCACTTCACCCTGCGGCAGCACGGAGCGGAATTCGGATATGTGCTCGCGCGCCCGCGCTGGGGCGCGGGGTACATGACGGAGGCCTTGTCCACGCTCGTCGAGTGGTGCCTGGGACAACCCTCGATATGGCGCGCGTCAGCGTTCTGCGACGTGGAAATCCGGCCTCCGCCCGCGTGATGGAAAAGGCCGGGATGACGTTCGAGGGCGTGCTGCGGCGGTATTCCGTGCATCCCAACAGATCGCCCGAACCCCGCGACGTCCTGCTCTACGCGAAGGTCAGGACGTAGCGTCGCGCGGAGGGACTAGCGGCCCTTGCGGGCCTTGCGGGCAGCGTAGCGGGCGTCGCGCTCGGCCTTCTTCTCCGCCTCGCGCGCCTCACGCGCGGCAAGATCGGCCTGGTAGGCCGCCTCTTCGTCGATCTTGCGCTGCGCCTCGGCAAGTTCCGCCGCGATTCGCGCATCTTCCTCGGCCTTGAGACGGGCGGCCTCGGCTTCCTGCTTTTCCTTCAGCGCCTTTTCGCGCGCGGCCTTGCGGCGCGCCTCGCGCTCCGCGGCGAGCGTGGCGCGCTCGGCCTGACGCGCATCGAACTCGGGATCGCCCGGCCCGGGCTTCGCCTTGAATTTTTCCAGGAGCGCCTTCCTGGCATTCGCCGCAGAACTCTGCCGGTCGTTGAAATTATCCCCTTTGAAGGCTGGCATTCAGAAGAACCTTTTTGGTGATTTGCCGGCTCGACATGGCGACTGCGGACGCACTTGTCCACTGCCGCGCTGCGGCTTCGTTCATTTTCCCTCTAGCCCGTGGCGGCGAAACCCGGGTCTTCGAGGTCGTGCAGGCGGTGCGCGCCGGCCCGCGCGATGCGCACCAGCATCTCCTTGCGGGTGGGCGCCGGGAGCTTGGCGCAGACCGACGGCCGGAGGATCTCGGCGCCATAGGAATCGGCCACGATCAGCCCCGCCTCGAGCGGAAAGATATCCGCGGGCACGTGCGGCCCGGTGGCGAAATAGAAATGGTCGGAATGGGCGCAGTAATCCTGCCATTTCTGGTCGGCGCGGAAATCCTCGATCGAGGACTTGATTTCCACGATGGTGATGGCGCCGTCGCCGGCGAGCGCGACCAGGTCGGCGCGGCGGCCGGAGCGAAGCGTCACCTCCGGGATCAGCGCCAGCCCCTCGGCGCGGAGCCGCCGGCAGACACCGCGGCGAATGGCTAGCGCCCGCTCCGACTGCCGGCCGTCGATCGGAAGCGACGGCGGCTCGGCTTCAAGCAGGCTCGCCTGGGTGAGGATGCGGATCGTCACGGAAAAACACCCGGTTCAACCGACCGATAATGGCCGATTTCCAGACTGAAACAAAGCCGGAACGAAACTTTTCCGCAAGACCTTGGACGAAAGCTTCCTCGCGCACCTTTAGAGGCGGAGACGATGAGGGCGATGAGGACGCCGCCCCTCCAACCTAGTTCGGCGCTTCGCCTTCCAGCACCAGCAGATCCTCCGGCGCGAAGCTCACGGTCACCTTCTCGCCGTGCTTCGGCGGGGGGGCGTTCGGGTTGTTGAAGGTGTCGAGCGAGACGGAATTTTCCTGGAAGCGCACGCGGATGCGGACGACCGAGCCGAGGAAGTTCACTTCCTCGATGGTGCCGTCGAGCTTGTTCCGCTGGCCCCCGATGCCGTTCAGGCTGACAGCCTCCGGCCTGAGCGCGACCGAGCGCTCCGCGCCGTTCGTTGCGTCGTTCTTCATGCCCGAGGCGGTGACCTGCTGGCCGTCGATGGCGATCGTTCCGGTCGCGCCGTTCAGCACCTTGGCCTTCAGGATGTTCAGCGTTCCGACGAAGGAGGCGACGAAGCGCGTCTGCGGGCGGTTGTAGATCTCGAACGGCGTGCCGACCTGCTCCGCCCTGCCGCCATACATCACAACGATGCGGTCGGAGATCGACAGCGCCTCCTCCTGGTCGTGCGTCACGAAGACGGTGGTGATCCCGAGGTCCTTCTGGATCTGGCGGATCTCCTCGCGCAGCGACACGCGCACCTTGGCGTCGAGCGCCGAGAGCGGCTCGTCGAGGAGCAACACCTTCGGCTTCGGCGCGATGGCGCGCGCGAGCGCGACGCGCTGCTGCTGTCCGCCGGAAAGCTGGTAGGGGAAGCGGTCGCCGAGATTGGGCAGCGAGATCAGCTTCAGCATCTCGGCCACCCGCCTGTCGGCGTCCGCCTTCGGCACCTTCGCAACCCGCAGGCCGAAGGCGATGTTCTGCGCCACCGTCAGGTTCGGGAAAAGTGCGTAGGCCTGGAAAACCATGCCGATGTTGCGCTGGTTGGGCTTGAGCCGCGTGACGTCCTTGCCGCCGATCATGATGGCGCCGGACGTGGGCTCCTCGAAGCCGGCGACCATGCGAAGCACCGTGGTCTTGCCGCAGCCGGAGGGACCCAGGAACGAGACAAACTCGCCAGCCCCGACATCTAGGTTGAAGTCCTGCACCACCGTCGCATTGGCGAAGGATTTGCGGACGTGCTGGATGCTGAGGAAGGGGTCGGCCATGGCGTTCGACTTTCGGATCAGCGGGCGGTGGATTTCGGGGCGAAGCGCGAAAGAATCTGGATCAGCGACATGCAGCCCCAGGTGATGGCGAAGGCGATGATGGCGAGCGCGGCGGGCTCATAGGCGCGGTTGGCGCCCATGTTCTGCAGGTAGGGCCCGAAGGCGGGCCGGTTCAGCAGGCTCGCCATGGTGAACTCGCCGATGACGATGGCGAAGGTCAGGAACGCGCCGGAAAGCACAGCGATCAGGACGTTCGGCAGGATGACGCGCGCGATGATCGTGACCCAGCCGGCGCCGAGGATCTGCGCGGCTTCCGTCAGCGTGCGCACGTCGATGGTGCGCAATCCCGTGTCGACCGCGCGGTACATATAGGGGAGCGCGAGGGTGGCGTAGCCGAAGACCAGCAGCACGTTGGTGCCGCTGGCGCTCGCCAGGAAGGGAAGCGGCGAGTTCGAGCCGTACATGCGGATATAGCCGAACACGATGACGATCGCCGGGATGACCAGCGGCAGAAGCGTGATGAATTCCACGATCGGCCGGAGCCCCGGCAAGCGCAGCCTGATCCAGTAGGCGGCCGGCACGACGATGAGGACGCCGACGATGATCGTGAAGATCGCGGCGATCACGGAGAAGCCAAAACTTTGCTGGAAATGGATGTCGCCGAGCACGACCTTGTAGGCGTCGAAGGAATAGACGCCGCGCCGCATGCGCATGGAGAATTCCAGCGTCGCGATGAGCGGGACGAAGAAGTAGGCCGCGCCGACGGCGAAGACGACCCACGCCCAGAAGCGGCCCGACTTCATTTGAGCCACCGCTCGCTGCGTGTACGGAACACGATGTAGCCGACGTTCGCGAGACCGGTGATGACGATCATACCGAAGGCGATGGCGTAGCCGAGATGCGCGTTATGCAGCACGTCGCCGCGGATCTGCGCATAGAGCAGGATCGGGACGATGTTGAGCGAGGACCCGGTCAGCGCGTAGGCGGTGGCGATTGCGCCGAAGGCGTTGGCGAAAAGCAGGATCACCGTGCCGAGAAAACTCGGCCAGAGCACCGGGATCACCACCATGCGCCAGTATTCGCTCTGTGTCGCGCCGAGCGTCGCAGCCGCTTCGCCCCACTCACGCTTGATTCCGTCGATGGCCGGCACGATGATCACCACCATCAGCGGGATCTGGAAATACATGTAGGTGAGCGTCAGGCCCCAGAAGGAAAGGACGTTGAAGCCCCAGGCGTAGAGGTTAAGGCCGATCAGCGTGTTGAGCAGCACGGTGACGAGACCGAGCCGGCCAAGCGTCGCGAGAAAGGCGAAGGCGAGCGGCACACCGGCGAAATTCGATGCCACACCGGAGAAGGTCAGCGTCGCGGAGCGGATCCAGCCCGGCAGCCCGCCGCGCACGATGGCAATGGCGATGGCGAGCCCGATGAAGGCGCCGAGGACCGCCGAGGCAAGGCTGACCTTGATCGAAATCCAGTAGGCTGCGACGATCGAGGGCTGCGAGAGCGCAGCGATGTTCTCGAAGGTGAACTCGCCCGCATCGTTCTGAAACGCCCCGATCATCAGGTAGAGCGTGGGGAGGATCAGGAACATCGCGGCGAAGACGAAGAACGGCGCGACGCCGAGCCACTGCGTCGGCAGGCGGATCCCGGCGCGCACATCCGGCGGGGCGGCGAGATGCGTCGGCCCGCGCCGGACGATTCCTGGCTCGACTGAAGTGATGTCAGTCATCGGCCGAATTTCCGCTCTGGACGAACCGAGGCACCGGAAACGAAACCGGGCGGCCCGTGGGCCGCCCGGAAACTCTCAAACCTACTGGACGTTGGCGCCGACCACCGAATCCCAGCTCTTGGTGATGGCCTCCTTGGCGGCGGCCTGCTCGTCGAGGCTCGGGAACACCGCCGCGGCATAGGATTCCGCCGGCGGCATCTTCGACATCATGTCCGCCGGGATCAGGTTCTTCGCGGCGAGGTCGTTGAAGCGGATCGGGTGGCAATAGCCCTTCAGCCAGCCGAGCTGACCCTCGTCAGAGTAGAGATACTCCATCCAGAGCTTCGCGGCGTTCGGATGCGGGGCGAATGCGCTGATCGCCTGGATGTAGACACCGGCGACGACACCGGTCTTCGGCACGATCACGTCGACCGGCGGGTTGCCGTTCAGCGTGTCGCGGCCGGCGAGCGCGTTGTAGTCCCAGGTGATGAGGATCGGCGTCTGGCCCTGGGCGAGCGTCGCGGCCTTGCCGATGACGGGCACGAAATTGCCGGCGGCGTTCAGCTCCTTGTAGAAGTCGAGACCGGCCTTGCCGGCCGCTTCACCGGCGGCGGCGCCCTTCGAGAGGCCGGCGGCATACACGCCCTGGATCGCCTGGTTCGAGGCGCGCGGATCACCCGCCAGCGCGACCGCGTTCTTGTAGTCAGGGCCGAGGAGGTCCGCCCAGTCGGTCGGCGATGTCTTCACGAGGTCCTTGTTCACCTCGAAGGCGAGCACGCCGTAATAGTCGCCGTACCAGGACCCGTCGGCATCCTTGGCGCTGTCGGGGATCGAGTCCCAGGTCGATACCTTGTAGGGCATGAGGAGGCCGTCCGCCTTGGCGGTCGGACCAAATCCGAGGCCGACGTCGATGACGTCCGGCGCCTGCGGGCCCTTGTTGTCCTTGTTGGCCTTGATCGCCTCGACCTCGTCGCCCGAGCCGGCGTCCGGGTTGAGTTCGTTGACGGTGATGCCCGGGTATTTGGCCTTGAAGCCGTCGATGACGGCGCCGTAGCCGCACCAGTCATGCGGGAGCGCGATCGTGGTGAGCTGGCCTTCCGCCTTGGCGGCGTCGATCAGCGCCTGGTCCTGGGCGAGCGAGGAGCCCGCGGATGCCCAGAGGGCAAACGCCGATACCGACGCCATGCAGATGAATTTGGTTCTCATACCCCTTCTCCCTTGTTCTCGTTCCAACAGCCGCAGCCCTCGAGGGCCGCCGCGAAAAACCGGTGGCCGGCACGGAACGCGCCGGGAACCAATCCCCTAGCGCCGCTTCATAACAGTTCTGTGTCAGTTCCCTGACAGGATTGCCGCGCCCCACTCCCGCATTGCCGCAGGCGGTGGAGCGGCGGAACAATCGCGGCCGTGCCACCGGCACGTTAGGGCGAATTCGAGGCCGCCGCCAGCCGCGAAAGCGTCCTCGGGAGGTCGGTTGTGACACATTTGTGACGCTGGCTTGCAGGCCCTGAGGAAAGGGGAACGGCCGGAATGCCGAACGTGGGGCACCGTACCGCGTGTGCTCCCACCTCTCCCTGCGATATCCTATGCCCTGCCCCCTCGGGGCCACTCTCCCGCGCGGTGGCCGGCCGACCTTCGCACGCGTCGAAGAATATACGCGCGATGTGGGGCGGGGCCATGCCAATCTTGGACTGCAGGCTTTTGATTGAGGGAGCGGATCGATGAACACCCGGGAGGCGTCGTGCGGCTGTGGCCAGCTTCGCACGCTCTGCGAAGGCGAGCCGGTGCGCATCTCCATCTGCCACTGCCTCGCGTGCCAGAAGCGGACGGGAAGCGTTTTTGGCACTCAGGCGCGCTTTCCGCGTGAGAAGGTGACGATCGAGGGACGGGCGACGCAGTGGACGCGGCTCGGCGACAGCGGCGATCCGATCACCTTCAATTTCTGCCCGGTCTGCGGCTCGACGCTGTTCTGGGAGCTCGGGGGCGCACCGGGCTTTGTGGCGGTGGCGGTGGGAGCGTTCGCCGACCCGGGCTTTCCGCCGCCGCGCA
Organism: Hyphomicrobiales bacterium; assembly: GCA_038211615.1. Taxonomy (GTDB): domain Bacteria; phylum Pseudomonadota; class Alphaproteobacteria; order Rhizobiales; family Afifellaceae; genus DASWJZ01. The sequence goes on along the minus strand of JBBQVL010000003.1, from coordinate 40,275 downwards.
TCTCCGTCTACGAGGAGAAGCAGCATCCATGGGCGCTCGCGGCGGGCGAACTGCCCATGGAGCACAGGGGGTAGCCAACGCCTGTCGCAGGCGTCTGCCCAGCCGAAGCCCGATTTCGTTTGACTTTCAGGGATTTGCCGCCCATATGCCGGTTTGTGAGCGGCAGCGCCGTTGAAGGCGCTCGATCCAGGCGGCGTGAAAGCGTCCCTCCCCAAAAGGGACCCGGCCTCGGTCTTCATTCGCTTTATCACCAGACAGCCCAATTCGCGCGGGTCGTCTCATGACACCGCTTCGGCAGAAGACGGCGCATGATGCGTCCGTCCGCCGGGCTTTGACATTCGAAAGTCCCAATTGAACCAGTTTTCCGATTTCGCCCTCGGCGAATCCCTCCTTCGCGCCGTCGCCAAAGCAGGCCACAGCGTCCCTACCCCGATCCAGCAGCAGTCGATCGCTCCCATCCTCGCCGGCCGCGACCTCTGCGGCATCGCGCAGACCGGCACCGGCAAGACGGCCGCCTTCGCGCTGCCGATCATGGAGCGGCTTTCCCAGACCCGCACCAACCACATCCCCGGCCGGCCGCGTGTGCTCGTGCTGACGCCGACACGTGAGCTTGCGAGCCAGGTCGCGCAGAGCTTCGTCACCTACGGTGCCGGACTGAGGCTCACCGTCTCCACCATCTTCGGCGGCGTCTCGCAGGGCCCGCAGGTGACCGCGCTGAAGCGCGGCGTCGACATCGTCGTCGCCACGCCGGGCCGGCTCCTCGATCTGATCGAGCAGCGCCACCTGTCGCTCGGCGGCGTCGAGGTCCTCGTCGTCGACGAGGCCGACCAGATGCTCGACCTCGGCTTCATCGTGCCGCTCCGCAAGATCGTGAAGATGGTGCCGGCGAAGCGGCAGACGCTGTTCTTCTCCGCCACCATGCCGAAGACCATCGCCGAACTTGCCGACCAGCTCCTCACCGATCCGGTGCAGGTCGCGGTGGCGCCGGTCGCCTCGACCGTCGATCTCGTGCAGCAGAGCGTGATGCTCGTCTCCGGCGGGCACAAGCAGATCCTGCTGCAGCGCATCCTCACCGACGCGTCGATGTACCGCGTGCTGGTCTTCACCCGCACCAAGCACGGCGCCGACAAGGTCGTGAAAAACCTCGTGCAGGCGCGCATCGAGGCGGCCGCCATCCACGGCAACAAGAGCCAGGCGCAGCGCGAGCGGGCGCTCGCCGCCTTCAAGCGTGGCGACACCCGCGTGCTGGTCGCGACCGACATCGCCGCGCGCGGCATCCACGTCGAGGGCGTCACCCATGTCGTGAACTACGAGCTGCCGAACATTCCGGAGAGCTACGTGCACCGTATCGGCCGCACGGCGCGCGCCGGGGCGAGCGGCATCGCGATTTCCTTCTGCACCGGCGAGGAGCGTGCCTTCCTTCGCGACATCGAGAAGCTCACGCGCATGAGCATTCCCGTCACGGCTCTGCCGGAAGGCCTCAGCGCCGGCGCCGAAGCGGAAGCGCCGGCCAAGGCCCCGGCTCGCCGCGGTCGCCAGCAGCAGCGGCGCGGCGACCAGCAGCCACGCGGAGAGCAGCGCGCGTCGGGCAAACCCGGCCAGGGCAAGCCCGGCCAGAGCAAGCGCGGCGGCGGGAATCGCCAGGGGCAGCGGAACGGCGGCGGCGGACGCCCCGACAACCGCGAGCCGCGGCATGAACGCTCCGCCGGGCTTGATCCGGCAAGCGGGCTGCCGGCATTCCTGACGCGGGCGCAGAAGCGCCCGGAGCGCCTCGTCGAGGCGTAGTCTTCAGCGGGCCTTCGGCCCTGGATACGAGCTCGAACCGAGCAGGCGCGCAATGTGCACGGTGTTGCGCGCCAGCATGTCGATCATCTCCCTGACCGCCTTCGGCGTCCGCAGGAGATCGACGAAGTTCTTGTTCCCCATGGCCTCGCCTACCCAGTAGGTGACGGCGTTGGCGGGGATAGTGAAGCCGACATCGTTCAGCGCCTGAAAAATCTCCGCGGACACATGGTGGGCGCCGTCCTCGTTGTCGACGACCGCGACGGCCGCGACAATGCCGTACGAGACCAAGTTGCCGTCATCCTTCTTCTCGTCGAGGAAGGCGTCCATCCGCTCCAGCACGCGCTTGCAGACGCTCGACGGCTGGCCGAGCCAGATCGGCGTGCCGACGAGCAGGATATCCGCGGCAAGAATTTTCCGGCGGAGGGCGGGCCACGCGTCACCCCGCCCCTCGTTGGATGTCACCCCGGGCTTGATGTTGAGGTCCGCGACGCGAACAATCTCACCCTCTGCGCCTTCGTGCTTCATCCGCTCGAGGGTGATTTCGAGCATGCTTTGCGTGGAGGATTCTTCCGAGGCCTTCGAGCCCTTCAGCGAGCAGTTCAGCGCGACGACCTTCAGCATGGTTTGACCACCTTTCCGTCCAGGCTCCCGGGACCACCGCCGCCGCCTTGACCGCGCCGCATCGATCGGCAGATTGGCCGGAGCACTGAAGGACGCTCCACAATGGCGATTCGTTCCGCCGCATCCGCGGCTGCACTGCTCCTGATGCTTGCACCGGGCGTCGGCCTGGCCGCCGAATGCGGCAATACAGGCGGCGGGTTTGCGGGCTGGCTGACGGCGTTCAAGCAGGAAGCCGCCGCGGCTGGCATCTCCGACAGTGCGCTCTCGGCGCTCGATGGCATCGGCTACGACCAGAAAGTCATCAACGCCGACCGGCGTCAGGGCGTCTTCGCGCAGAGTTTTCTGGAATTTTCAGGCCGCATGGTCGCCGGTTACCGGCTGTCGCAGGGGCAGACCCGGCTCCGCAACAACGCCGCAACCTTCAAGAAGATCGAGGCGGAGTTCGGCGTGCCGGGGCCAGTGATCGTCGCCTTCTGGGGGCTCGAGACGGATTTCGGCTCCAACCTCGGCGACTTCCGGACCCTGCAGTCGCTGGCGACGCTCGCCTATGATTGCCGCCGGCCGGAGCAGTTCCGCCCCGAGCTGCTGGCGGCGCTTAAGATCCTCGATCGCGGCGACCTTAAGCCGGCCGAGATGAAGGGCGCGTGGGCGGGCGAGATCGGGCAGACGCAGTTCGTGCCGAGCTACTATTTCGATTTTTCCGTCGACTATGACGGCGATGGCAAGCGGAATCTCGTAACCAGCGTACCGGACGTCCTCGCCTCAACCGCGAACCTCCTGCAGCATCATGGCTGGCAGGCGGGCGCGCCGTGGCTCGAAGAGGTGCGCCCGCCGGCGGAGATGAACTGGGCGGAGGCGGATCTCGCCATCAAGCATGCGCGCTCGGAATGGGCGGCATGGGGCGTGACGCGGGCGAACGGCGATCCGCTGCCGGCGGATGCGGCGCAGGCCGCGCTGCTGCTCCCGATGGGGCGGCTCGGGCCGGCCTTCCTCGCCTACGCCAATTTCGATGTCTACACGCAGTGGAACCAGTCGCTGGTCTACGCGACCACCGCCGCCTATTTCGCCACCCGACTCGCCGGGGCGCCTGCGCTCCGGCGTGGCAGCGCCGAGGCGCCGAGCCGCGAGCAGGTGCAGGAGGCGCAGCAGCTTCTCGCGAAGGTCGGCTACGACGTGGGCAAGGCCGACGGCGTCATCGGGGCGCAGACGCGCGCCGCGGTGAAGGCCGTGCAGCAGAAGCTCGGCCTGCCGGCCGATTCCTATCCGGACGCGACCTTCCTCGCCGCGCTGCGGAAGATGTAATGCCGATGGCCGCCCTGCATCGCGTGGAGGACGCCATCGCGGCCGGCGCGCCGCTCGCAAGCGCGAAGGGCGCTGTGATCCTTATCCACGGGCGCGGCGCGACGCCGGAAAGCATGCTGCCGCTGGCGCAGGCGTTCGGGCGCGACGACATCCGCTATCTCGCGCCACGCGCGGCGGGCAACACCTGGTATCCGAATTCCTTCCTTGCGCCGATCGAGGCGAACGAGCCGTGGCTTTCCTCAGCGCTGGCGGTGATAGCGGCGCTCGTCGCACGGCTCGAGGCCGACGGCTTCGCGGGAGAGCGGATCGGCATTCTCGGGTTTTCGCAGGGCGCGTGCCTCACCAGCGAATTCGCGGCGCGGAATGCAAGACGCTACGGAATGATCGCGGCGCTGACCGGGGGGCTGATCGGGCCGGACGGAACGCCGCGAAATTATCCCGGATCGCTCGAAGGCACCCCGGTGTTCCTCGGGTGCAGCGACATCGACGGCCATGTGCCGCTGCAGCGCGTACAAGAGACGCGCGGTGTGCTGACGCGGCTCGGCGGCACGGTGGACGAGCGCATCTACCCGGGTATGGGGCACACGGTGAATGATGACGAGGTGAAGGCCGTTCGGACGCTGCTCGCCACGCTCGCGGCGGGATAGCTCACTGCGACTGCTGCTGCTGCCGCGTCAGCGCCTCGATCAGACGGCGGTTCAGTGCCTTGAACTCGTCCAGCCAGCGCTTGAACCCCGGCTGCCCCGCTTCCGACGCGAACGACCAGCCCTGAGTGTCGACAAAGTATCGCCCATTCACCTGCGTGAGTGCCCGTCGGATCACCCCGGGGTAGGCGTAATGGTTGGACTTCGTGAAGTAGTAGTAGACGACGCCGCCACCCGTCTCCACCATCGTGTAATCGTCGTACTCGGTGAGCGTGTGCTCGCCCTCCGTAGCATCGCGCCACAAGCTCTCGAAGGTGTCCTTCGGCTTCGTCTGCGCGATGGCGCCGGTCGCGATGGCCGCCACGGCGCAGACCACAAGTGCCCACTTCACAAACTGCATTCACCCGCTCCGGCTCGTTGACCATTAGGACGATAGCACGGTGTTCCGGGAGGTCGCCTGGCAAGGCGCAAGGAACATTCTCCTAGCTTAGCTTCCAAATTGCCCCGGATAGGATTTAATCCTATCTATCGACTGCGACGTTGAGAGACCAGGACATGCGCAGCACGCAACAATTCAGCATCACGCTCCCAAACGAGATGGCGGAGCAGATCGAGAAGAAGGTGCAGTCTGGCGCCTACGCCTCGGTGAGCGAGGTCGTGCGCGAGGGGATACGAACGCTTCTCGACCGTGATATCGTGCTGGAGAAGTGGCTGCAGGAAGAAGTGGTGAAAAGCATCGAGGAGTACGAGGCTGATCCATCAAGCGCGATCCCCCTTGATAAGGTCAAGGCGAGTATCCTTGCGATGGCAAAGCGGAAAAAAAAGCGATCCAGCTCCGCCTAATTATCGTTCAGGTTCCGTCCGAACGTGGACGTTCACCTTCGCATGGAAGCCGGCGTGCCAGACGAACTTTGCGATCTCCTCAAAACTATTGTTCGTCGCGACCCACCAATCAGCGTCGATCTCAGACCGGCTTGAGCCCCGCCTCGATCTCCTTGCGTCTTGCCTCCAGGAACGGCGGCAGCGACAGCTTCTCGCCGAGTGTTTCCAGCGGCTCGTCGGCGGCGAAGCCGGGGCCGTCGGAGGCGATCTCGAAGAGGATGCCGTTCGGTTCGCGGAAATAGAGGCTGCGGAAGTAGAAGCGGTCGATCTTGCCGCTGTTCGGGATACGCATTGACTTCAGCCGCTCCGCCCACTCGCCGTATTCGGCATCGGGCGTGCGGAAGGCGACGTGGTGGACGCCGCCGCGGCCCTGCCGCGCCTCGGGAAGATCCGGCTGCACCGCGACATGCAGTTCCGCCGCCGGGCCGCCCTCGCCCATCGCGTAGACATGCACCGTGTCCCTGGCGTTCTCCGGATGCGGATAGGTGCGCACGGGGCGCATGTTCATCACGGCGGTCAGCACAGCGTCGGTCGGCGCGAGGTCCGGAACGCTCAGCGTGATCGGCCCGAGCCCGCGGATCTGATGCGGGGCCGGCACGGCGCTCTTCGCCCAGGAATGCGCTTCCCCCGCCCCGCCATCGTCGACGAGGCTGAGTCGCTGGCCTTCCGGATCTTCCAGGTCGAGCGTCAGCCGGCCGTCGCGCTCCGCGATCTCGCCGTGCTGGACCCGATGCCCGGCGAGGTGGGACTTCCACCAGTCGAGCGTCTCCGGTCCGGAGACGCGAAGGGCGGTCCGCGCGATCGAATGGGTGCCGCGCCGCTCGGGCGCCGCCGGCCAGTCGAAGAAGGTGATGTCGGTGCCGGGCGACGCGAGGCCGTCGGCGTAGAAGAGGTGATAGGCGCTGACGTCGTCCTGGTTCACGGTCTTCTTGACGAGGCGCATGCCGAGCACGCCCTCGTAGAAACGGCGGTTGCCGGGCGCGTCGGCCGAGATCGCGGTCAGATGATGAATGCCTTCGAGCTGCATGATGCCCCTCCGTATTGGCGGTGTGCGTGCTGTGGTGTTGCGCCATAGTTGGGCGCGTCGGAGCGGCGATTAAAGAGGGATCGGCCAGGTGCCGCCGATACCCACCGCTCGCCTGGTTACCTGCAGTCAACCGGCTTTCCCGGGCAACCGCCCGCCCGTCATTCCGCATTGCATCCTAACCGGCAAACTGGTTTGCTCAGCGGGGGGAGGGCAAGATGGACGCAAAGGCCACGTCAGCGGCGGCGGTCACGACCTTTGGGCGCCGATTTTCCGGGCGCGCTCGTTTCCCTTTGCTGATCGCAACAGCGTAGCGGGAGTTGCATGGGTCTTCTGACTGCGCGCATGCGCTCCATACTGACGCTCGGCCTCGCGGACCGGATCGCCGAGCTGCATGCGAGCACGCTTGCCGTCCACGGGCGGCTGCAGCGGATCGAGGACGACATTGTTGCGTTGCGGGGCATCGTGCGCACGCGCGACGACCGGGCGCAGACGAAGCTCAAGGCGGCGCTCGCCTCGCTGGTCAACGTCATCTCCATTCTTCCCGAACTCGGCATCAAGGGCACGGTCCCCGCCTTCCCGCACCAGGGATTCTCGATCACCGGCGAGGAAGCGGCATTCTTCTTCCACCTGATCCGCCGGCAGCGGCCGAAGCTGCTGCTGGAGCTTGGCAGCGGAAGCTCAACGGTGCTTTTCGCGGCTGCGCTGCGCGCCAATGGCAGCGGACGTATCATCTCGGTTGAGCACGATGCCGCGCACGCGGAGCGCACAAGGACGCTGCTGGCGCAGGCGGAGCTGTCCGACCGCGTCGAACTGATTCTCGCGCCGCTCACCGACCTGTCGCTGAACGGCCGCACGTTCCAGTGGTACGACCTCGGCGCGCTCATGCCGGCGCTGACGGAGAAGGTCGACCTGCTCTTCGTCGACGGGCCTCCGGGCAAGGTGCAGTCGCTGTCGCGCTACCCGGCGCTGCCCCTCCTCGCACCGCACCTTTCGCCGCGCGCCCTCGTCGTCGTGGACGACGGCGCGCGCGAGGACGAGGTGCGGATGGTGGAGATGTGGCGCGACCTCGACGGCGTCGGCTTCGAGGTCGAGGCGCTCGATTTCCTGCCGCATGCACCTGTGCTTCTTACGATGGGTGGCGAGAGCCGCGTCGCGGAGTTGCGTCGGCCCCGGCCTGAGGACTCCGACGAGGACGTCGGGTTGTTCGCACAGGGCCGGCGGAGCGGAGCCTCCTAGCTCTGACGGCCTGCCAGCGGTCTTCTCCCTTGAGGGAGAAGACGTCAACCCGAAGAGCTCCCCCTCTCGGGTCGCTCCGCGGGACCCACCCTCCCCCAAGGGCGGGAGGAGGCGATCAGACCGTTTCGAACTGCTGTTCCTTTAGATAGTCGCGAAAGCCCCAGAGGGCTTCGTTGCACTTCGACCAGTTGGCGGTCTCGCTCATGCGCTTCAGCCACGCGTCGATGTTGGCGTAGGCCTTGAAATCGGTGCGGATCGGCTCGCCGCAGGTCAGCAGCGCCGCGCCGAAATAGTCGGCGATGGTGAGCTGGTCGCCAGTCAGATATTTGTTGCCCTTGCCGAGCCAATGGTCGTTCAGGACCTGCAGCCACTTCCTGGTCAGCTCCTTGTTCCAGGCGATGGTGCCCTTCTGCAGCTCCTCGCTCGGCCGCTTGTGGTGCGGGAAGACCTGCGGATAGACGACGCCGTAGCCGTAATCGTGGTAGAAGTGGGTGTTGAACCAATCCATGATCTCGTTGACCTTGGCGCGCTTCTTGGCGTCCTTCGGATAGGCCGCGAGATCGAATTTCTCCGCCAGGTATTTCAGGATCGCCGAGCTTTCGCCGAGAGTCAGGTCGTCATCGACGAGGGTCGGAACCTGACGGTTCGGATTGAGCGAGATGTAGGGTTCCTGGTGATGCGCGCCGGTCATCAGGTCGATCACCTCTTCCTCCACCGGAAGATGGTTGTCGGCGATGAACATGCGCACGGGCCGGCTCGTATTGGATACCGGGTGCATATAGAGCTTCACGTCTGACCTCCCCATTTTTCCGCAGCAGCCGCGGTTCCGCGTGCTGCCTGTTGCTCCTGAAACGAACGCCGCCAATCAGCCGGCTCGCTCCTTCGTACGCGTCTTCTTCGGCGCTTTCGGGGCATACGGGTCCTTCGGCGCGCGGTTCTTCGAAAGGCTGCCGCGGCGCTCGCGCGTCAGCGATTCGATGGCGTCGGCGAGATGCACCTCGGCGATGCTCCGATCGCCACGCTCGACCCTGATCCTGTGCGCCGCCATGAGGACATCGACGTGCGTCATCCCGACCGGCGGGTCGAAGCGATAGGAGGAGAGCTCGCAGAGAAATCCGAGCGGATCGCGGAAGTAGATCGAATCTATGAAGCCGCGATCCTTCACGCCGCTGTGCGAGATGCCGCGCTCATCGAGGCGCGCGACCGCCTGCAGGAAGGTGACGCGCGACACCGAGAAGGCGATGTGGTGGACGCTCCCCTGCTCGCGCAGGGTCTGCGTCGGATCGGGCTTGCGCGTCTCGTCAGTGAACACCGTGATCAGCCGCCCGTCGCCGGGATCGAAATAGAGATGGCTCTCCGTGGCCGCATCCAGATTCGGCTGCTCGAAGACGAAGGGCATGCCGAGCACGCCCTCCCAGAAATCGATCGACGTCTGCCGATCGGCGCCGACCAGGGTGATGTGGTGCACGCCCTGCGACTGCAGTTTCTGCATGAAGGCCTCCCCGGGCCGATAAGCTGCGGGTCTATCGTGCCGGCATTCTAGCCGAACGGAGAGCGTTCGCGCGAGCGCCTGAAAGCGCGGCGCGCCGCCGGTCCGGCGGCGCCCGGACGGACCTAACCGGCGAAGGCCAGATTTGTGCCGGTCGACCCGTCGAAGCAGTGCAGCTTGCTGGAGTTCAAGCCGAACTTGACCGCGGTCTCGACGCTCAGCGGCAGCGTCGCCGGGACCGTCGCCTTGAACAGGTGATTGTCGACCCTGAGCGTGACGATCTTCTCGACGCCGTGGTTCTCCACATCGTGGACGCGAGCCTCGGCCGCCTCGCCGGGGCCAACCTTGATGTCCTCGGAGCGAACGCCGAGCGTCACCTTCTGCTGGGGATTCTTCGCCAGCGCGGCGAGCGGAACATCGAGCTTTCCGGAAAAGACCGAGACCCGGCCGTTGGCGAGACTGCCCTCCAGAAGGTTCATCGCCGGCGAACCGACGAAGCCGGCCACGAAGATGTCGCGCGGCTCGTTGTATATCTGCTGCGGCGTGCCGACCTGGACGAGGCGGCCGGCGTTCAGGATGCCGACCTTGTCGCCCATCGACATCGCCTCGATCTGGTCGTGGGTGACGAACAGGAAGGTCGCGCCGAGCTTCATCTGCAGGTCCTTCAACTCGGCGCGCAGCGACTCTCTGAGCTTGGCGTCGAGATTGGAGAGCGGCTCGTCCATCAGGAACGCCTTCGGCTCGCGCACGATGGCGCGACCGATCGAGACGCGCTGCATCTCGCCGCCGGAAAGCTTGTCGGTCTTGCGCTCCAGGAGATGCTCGATGCGCAGCGTCTTGGCGGCGCGGGCGATGCGCTGCTCGATCTCCTGAGCCGAGTAGTTCCGCACCTTCGACTTCAGCGGGAAGGCAAGGTTCTGGCGGACGGTGTAGCGCGGATAGAGCGAGTAGTACTGGAAGACGAGCGCCACATCGCGCTCCGCCGCGCTCCAGCCGCGCACGTCCTCGCCATCGATGGAGAGCGTGCCGACGGTCGGCTGATCGAGGCCGGCGATCAGGCGCAGGGTCGTGGTCTTGCCGGCTCCGGTCGGGCCGAGAAGCACGAAGAACTCGCCGTCGGCGATATCGAGCGACAGGTCGCGGACGGCGGTCGCCCCGCCGTATTCCTTGGTGACATGATCGAGGGTGATACGCGCCATCTCGGGTCTCAGAGCCTCACATCGATGGCGTGGCCGCTCGCGGCGTCGAAGAAATGCGTCTGGCCCTGGTCGAGCCTCGCCCAGACCGCATCGCCCGGGCGACTGACAAAGCCGCTCGCGGTGCGGGCGCGCAGGAACTCGTCGCCGACCTTCAGGTCGACGATGTCGTAGGCGCCAAGCGGCTCGATGATATGCGCCTCCATGCGAACATGACCGCTCGTCTCCTGGCGCGCGACGAGCACGCCCTCCGGCCGGATGCCGAGCATGAGATCGGCGTCGGGGCGGCTGGCGCTCGCCATCCGCTCCTGCAGGTCGCGCGGGAAGTCGAAAGCGGCGCCGCCGGCGCCCAGCACCACCTTCGTGCCCCCGCCGTTCGCCTTGAGCTTGACCTTGGCGATATTCATCACCGGACTGCCGACGAACTGCGCGACGAAGAGATTCACCGGATGCTGGTAGACATCGTCCGGCGTGCCGACCTGCTGCAGCACGCCCTCGTTCATGATCGCTATCCGGTCGGCGAGCGACATCGCCTCGACCTGGTCGTGGGTGACGTAGACGGTGGTCTGGTCGTTTTCGAGATGCAGGCGCTTCAACTCGGTGCGCATCTCCTCGCGCAGCTTCGCGTCGAGCGCGCCAATCGGCTCGTCCATCAGCATCGCCTTCGGATGGCGGACCAGCGCGCGGCCGATGGCGACGCGCTGCATGTCGCCGCCGGAGAGCGCCGACGGCCGCTTGCCGATGAGGTGCTCGATCTGCAGCGACTTGGCGACGGCGCGCACCTTGCTGTCGATCTCGGCGCGGCTCTCGCCCGTCGCGCGCAGCGGAAAGGCGATATTCTCGTAGGCGGTCAGGTGCGGATAGAGGGCGAAGAGCTGGAACACGAAGGCGATATCGCGGTCGCCGGCCTGCATCTTCTGCACCGGCTTGCCATCGATCAGGATGTCGCCCGTGTCGATCGTCTCGAGCCCGGCGATGGCGCGCAGCGTCGTGGTCTTGCCGCAGCCCGACGGCCCGAGCAGCACCACGAACTCCTTGTGGGCGATCGTGAGATTGAGCTTTCGGATGACGTAATTGTCTCCGAAGAACTTCTCGATGTCGCGAAGGACGATCTCGGCCATTTGCGGACTGCGCTACTCTCTTACCGGTGCGGGCTTGATCTTGGAGAAGACGGAGAAGCCGACCAGGCCGACGAGGATGATGGTCACGCCATAGCGGTGCAGCGGCTCGATCCACGGCTGGCAGAGCGCGATGATCCCGAGGATCATCAGGCCCTGCGAGACCGGTTCGAAGACCTTGACACTGAGCTCCTTGAAACCCATGGCCGCCTCTACTTCCGGATGGCGCCGAATGTCACGCCGCGCAGCAGGTGGCTGCGAAGCGTGAAGGTGAAGATCGCGACCGGCAGCAGGAAAAGGAACGTGCCGGCGGCGATCGTGGTCCAGTCGACGAGACCGGAGCCCATCTGCGCCGGGATGAAGGGCGGCGTCGTCTGCGCCCGCCGGTTCGTCATGATGAGGGCGAACGCGTATTCGTTCCACGCGGTAATGAAGCAGAACACCGCCGTTGCCGCGATGCCGGTCGTCGCCTCCGGCAGCACGATCTTGAAGAAGGCCTGCAGCCGCGTGTAGCCGTCGACCAGCGCCGCCTCCTCGTATTCCTTCGGGATCTCGTCCATGAAGCCCTTCATCAGCCACACCGAGAAGGACAGGTTGAAGGCCACGTAGAGGATGATCAGCCCGAGATGCGTGTCGGTCATGCCGACCAGCCGGTACATGAGGAACATCGGGATCGCGACGACGATCGGCGGCAGCATGCGCGTCGACAGGATGAAGAACAGCAGGTCGGGCTCGCCGGCGATCTTGAAGCGCGAAAATCCGTAGGCGGTGAGCGTCCCCATCGAGACCGCCAGCACCGTGCTGATGATCGCCACGATGAGGCTGTTCATGAATCGATCGGGATATTGCGAGTACTGGATCTTGTCGCCGACCTTCAGCACCCGCTCGCCGCCGTCGTAGATGCGCTTTTCCCACCAGGGCGCCGCGGCATAGACCTCCGGATCGACGGGCTTCGTCATCTGCACCCGCTTGGTGAAGAGCTTCACGAAGGCGGTGATCTCCGGCTGGAAGAGCACGGTCGGCGGCACCGTGGTCGCCAGGCTGCGCGGCTTGAAGGCGGTGGAGCCGATCCAGTAGATCGGCGCCAGGAAGACCACGGTGGCAACAAGCACCGAGACGATGGCGAGGCGGTTGAAGAGCGCCTGGCGCGGTGAGCCGACAGCCGCCATCTCAGCGTTCCTTCACGCGGTTCAGGTATTTGACGTACATGTTGGTGATCGCGAGCACCATGATCAGCACGATGTAGGCGAGCGCGCACGACTTGCCGGTATCCCACTGCTGGAAGGCCTGCTTGTAGAGCCGGATGGCGATCAGCTCTGCGGTCGGCTGCGTGGTCATCACGTAGGCGATGTCGAAGGTCTTGAAGGCCTCCATCGTGCGGAAGATGAGCGCGATCAGAAGCAACGGCGACACCAGCGGCAGCGTGATGTGAGTGAAGGTGTACCAGGCCCCCGCGCGGTCGATCGCCGCCGCCTCGTAGAGATGCTTCGGCACCGCCGAGAGACCGGCGAGCGACAGCAGCATCACGAACGGCGACCACATCCAGATGTCGGTGATCGCCACCGCGTAGAGCGCGGCGTCGGGGTTCGACAACCAGGCGAAATCACCGAGGTGGAACACGTAGTTGATGATGCCCCAGGAGGGATCGTAAAGCAGCTTCCAGAAGAGGCCGACCACCGCCGCCGACATCATCATCGGCAGCAGCAGCAGCGTGGTGACGAGGCCCTTGAAGGGAAAGGCGCGGTTCAGGAGCAGCGCCAGCCCGAAGCCGACGATCATCTGCCCGGCGACCGAGACGATCACGTATTTCGCAGTGATGACGAAGTTCGACCATATCTTCGGATCGGCGAGCAGCTCGCGGTAGTTGGCGAGCCCGACGAAGGTCCAGGGAGTCGCCTGGTTGGCGCTGAAATTCGTGAACGAGAAGCCGAGCGAATAGATCAGCGGAAAGATATTGAAGACCATCAGGAAGACGATGGTCGGGATAATGAAAAGGTTGCGGATCGCCAGATCGCTCAGCCCGCGGCCCATAGTACGGCGACGGGTATCCACACCTGCGGTTCGGTCTGCGACGCTCACCAACTCACCGCCCTCCCAAGGCGTTGTCGAAATTCAATGACCGGAGGAGACTGGCTCCTCCGGTCACGCGTTCGCCAATTCTCAGTAGCGATTGTACTTCTTGAAGGTCGCTTCCCAGTCGGCAGCGGTCTTGTCGAGCACTGCCTGCGCTTCGCCCTGGCCGCCGATGACGTAGGGGTAGATGTTCTGGTTGAACTGATCCAGGATTTCCGCGTATTCCGGCGTCGCCCAGAAGTCCTTCACCATGAACATCGTGTCGAAGAACGCCTTGTTGTACGGCGTGGCGTTCTGGAACTCGGCCGACTTCAGCACCGCCTGCGAGCAGGTGTAGCCGCCAAGGTCCGCCCACTTCTTCTGGGTCTCGTCCTTGATGAACCATTCGAGGAACTTCATCGATTCCTCCTGGTTCTTCGAATAGGAGACGATCGAGATGCCCTGCCCGCCGAGAGCGGCGAAGCGCTTGCCGGTCGGGCCGGCCGGGTTGGCGAAGAAGCCAGTGACCTTGGCGTTCGGGTTGGTCGCCTCGTTCACCAGCGGCGGGAAGAAGGCGAAGAAGTTCATGCTCATCGCCGCCAGGTTCTCGGTGATCGCCTGGTTGTCCTCCTGGAAGAAGGTCTTGCCCCAGTTCGGCGGGGTGAACTTGTAGAGCTCCTTGTACATCTCCAGGCCCTTCGCCGCCTCAGGCGAATTGGTCACGCCGCTGACCTTGTAGGTGGAGTAGTCGCCGAGTTCCGCGCCGTAGCTGAAGATGGCGCTTTCAACGCCCATCGCCATCGCGTCGTAGGAATTGTCGGTGTAGAGCGCGATGCCGTACCTCTTCTCGTCGGGACGATAGAAGAACTCCGCGATGTCGCGCATCTGGTCGTAGGTCTGCGGCGGAGCGAGATCGTAGCCGTACTTGGCCTTGAACGCCTCCATCTCCTTCGGATCCTCGAACCAGTCCTTGCGGTAGGCCCAGCCGACCGCGTCGCCCTCGAGCGGCACGGCCCAGTACTTCTTCGAGCCCTTCGGGTACTCCGCATAGTACTCGACCGTGGCCGGCGCCATCACGTCGGTCAGCTTGTGCTGGTTGAAGAAGTCGGTCAGGTCGACGTAGTGGCCCTGCGTCGAACCGGCCCCGAGCCACTGCGAATCGCCGACGACCATGTCGTAGGAATCGCCGTGCGCATTGAACTCGGTGAAGGCCTTGGTCTGGAAGTCCGACCACGGAGTCGTCTGCACCGTCACTGTCACGCCGGTCTCGGCGGTGTATTCGTTGACGAGTTCCTGCAGATAGTTCGCCGGATCCCATTCGGCCCAGAAGATCGTGAGTTCCGTGGCCGCGGCCGGCCCGGCGGCGAGGGCAATCGCCGTCCCCGCCAGCATACCAGTCAGCGCTTTTCTCAGCATTTCATTTTCCTCCCTTACGATCACCGTTCTCACAATCGGAACGGCTACGCATTCTGCCGCTTGGCGGCCTGACCCTTCCTGCTGCGCGGCTGCTGTGCCGCGTTCTTCTTTGTGCTTGCGACGGACGCAACCTGCCTCGCACCCGAGGCTTCCGCAACCGCCGTAAAGACGAGAGCATGCGCCGCCCAAAGGGCAATTTCGCGCACCTCGGCGTCATCGACGCCCCAAATATCCTTGAGGACGATGATCGCCTCAATCCCGAAAATGAGTGACAGGGATTGAGCCAGTTTGTCAAACGTCTGAGCGCCAACGGAACGTTTCAGCGGCGCCAGGGCATCGCGCAGCAATCCCTTGCGGTTGCCGCGCACGATGCGCGCCTCGTCGCCGAGCGTCCCGGCCTGGCGGCGCGCCCATTGATCGAGCGCCTGCGAGAGCGCGGCGCGATGCGTCGCCTCGTATTGCAGCAGGCGCGGAAAGGCGAAACCGAAGAGCGAAGAAACGCGGCTTTCGGCATCCTCGGTGCCCGAGCGCCAGGCAAGAATCGGCCCGAGCGCCTCGTCGACCGCCGCCTGCACCATGGCCGCCTGGCTCGGGAAATACCGATAGGCCGTGGCGCGCGAAACCTCGGCCGCCTCCGCGACGTCGCTGACGGAGGGCACGAAGCCGTCCTGCATGAGCCGGATGGCGGTCGCCAGCATGTGGCGCTTCATGCGCGCCCGCGGGCCACGCTCCCCGGCTGCCGGAACCCCCGCGACTTGACCCGAGACGGACATGTCAATACGGTACGACCGTCTCAAAACAAATGCAAACCGAATCTACGCTTGCACTCGTCGGGGAGGCGATGAAGCGCATCTACGTCGTCGGTACGGCGGACACCAAGGGCGAGGAGCTCGCCTATCTCGGCGAGCGGGTGAAGGCGGCGGGCGGCGAGCCGCTCCTCGTCGACGTCGGCATCCGTGCGCCCGCCTGCCAGGTTGACATCGCGGCGCGCGAGGTCGCCGCGCATCATCCGGGCGGCCCTGCTTCCGTTCTCGCGGCTCCCGACCGCGGAAGCGCCGTCGCCGCCATGTGCGAGGCGTTCGCGCGGTTCATCGTCACGCGCGGCGATCTGGCGGCGATCGTCGGGATCGGCGGCGGCGGCGGCACTTCGATCATCACCGCCGGCATGCGGTCCCTCCCGATCGGCGTGCCGAAGCTGATGGTGTCGACCATCGCTTCCGGCGACGTGACCGCCTTCGTCGACGTCTCCGACATCGCGATGATGCCGTCCATCACGGATATCGCCGGTCTGAACTCCATCAGCCGCGCGGTGCTCGCGAACGCCGCCTATGCGATCGCCGGAATGGCGCGCGCCGTCGTTCCGGAGGCCGAGGGGAAGCCGGCCATCGGCCTCACCATGTTCGGCGTCACGACGCCGGCCGTGACGCAGGCGGTGGAGACGCTCCGCGCCGACTACGACTGCCTCGTCTTCCACGCCACCGGGACCGGGGGCCGCGCGATGGAGAAGCTCGCCGACAGCGCGCTCCTCGTCGGCGTGATCGATGTCACCACGACGGAGATCTGCGACTTCCTCTTCGACGGCGTGCTCTCCGCCGGCCCCGACCGGCTCGGGTCGATCGCGCGAACCGGCATTCCCTATGTCGGCTCGGTCGGCGCGCTCGACATGGTGAATTTCCGCGCCTTCGATACAGTGCCGGCTCAATATCGCGGGCGGAACCTCTACCGCCATAACCCGCAGGTCACGTTGATGCGCACCAACGCGGCGGAGAACCGCGCCATGGGGGAGTGGATCGCCGAGCGGCTGAACCGCTGCGCCGGCGAAGTGCGCTTCCTCATTCCGGAGCGCGGCGTGTCGGCAATCGACGCGCCGGGGCAGCCGTTCCATGACCCGGAGGCCGACGCGGCGCTTTTCGACGCGCTCGCGGCCGGCTTGAAGCAGACCGCGAAGCGCCGGCTGATCCGGCTGCCGCTTCACATCAACGACCCGGAGTTCTCCGCCGCGCTGGTGGAGAATTTCCGACAGATAGCACGCTGAAGGGGGCCAGGAATGTCGCGCATCGAACGGGGGAAGATCCTCGATAGGCTGCAGGACATGGTGCGCCGCCGCGTGCCGATCGTCGGCGGCGGCGCCGGCACGGGGCTTTCGGCGAAGTGCGAGGAGGCGGGCGGCATCGACCTCATCATCATCTACAATTCCGGCCGCTACCGCATGGCCGGGCGCGGCTCCGCCGCCGGGCTCCTCGCCTACGGCAACGCCAACCAGATCGTGAAGGAGATGGCGGTGGAGGTGCTGCCGGTGGTGAAGCGCACGCCGGTGCTGGCCGGGGTCAACGGCACCGACCCGTTCGTGCTCATGAAGCCGTTCCTCGCCGAGCTGAAGGCGATGGGATTCTCCGGCGTGCAGAATTTCCCCACCATCGGCCTCTTCGACGGCGTCATGCGGCAGAGTTTCGAGGAAACGGGGATGGGCTACGGACTGGAGGTCGACATGATCAACCAGGCCTATGCGCTCGATCTCCTGACCACGCCCTATGTGTTCAACCCCGACGAGGCGAAGGCGATGACCAAGGCCGGCGCCGATATCATCGTGGCGCATATGGGGGTAACGACCGGCGGCTCGATCGGCGCGACTTCCGCGAAGACGCTGGACGAGTGCATCTTCGAGATCGACGCCATCGCGGACGCCGCGCTCTCGGTCAGGAAGGATGTGATCGTGCTCTGCCACGGCGGGCCGATCGCCACGCCGGAAGACGCCGGGTTCATCCTGCAGAACAGCGAGCACTGCCACGGCTTCTACGGGGCATCGAGCATGGAGCGCCTGCCGGTGGAGACGGCTCTCACCGAGCAGACCCGGAAATTCAAGGCCCTCTCGTTCGCGCAGGATTGATAGAGGTGCCCTGAGGCGCTAGCGGAACAGCAAAACGAGATCGGGAGGAGCGCGATGGGCGGCAAGTTCGTGATCGCCAGGGATACGAAGCCGGAAGTGCTCGACTGGGGAAAGCTCGGGTGGATGAGCAATCCGCCGACGACCGGGGCGAAGCAGCTCACCGTCATCGACGTGAACCTCGCCCCGGGCAAGGGACACGATTTCCACAAGCATCCCGACCAGGAAGAGGTGATCTACGTGGTCGCGGGCGAAGTGGAGCAATGGGTCGACCGCGAGAGCCGCAAGCTCGGGCCGGGCGACAGCGCCTTCATTCCGGGCGGGGTGGTGCACGCCTCGTTCAACGTCGGCAAGGGCGACGCGAAGATCGTCGCAATCCTCGGGCCCTGCGTCGGGCCGATCGGCTATGAGCTGGTGGATGTCGCGGGGGAGGCGCCGTGGAAGGATTTGCGGAAGAAGTAGGGCGCGAGAAGTCAGAGTGACTCTGCAACTGTCGTCATCCCAGGGCTTGACCCTGGGATCCATTCCGTAGCGCTGATCTCGCTATCGACGGTCACGGAATGGATTGCCGGGTCAAGCCCGGCAATGACGACATAGGTGGGAGCGCGCACAGGCAAGGCTATCGTTCGCGGCGTGCGTTCGAGGGAGAAGCAGAATGGCTGGTGAGAACAATTATCCGAAACTGCACAACGCCATGTGGCCGGGCGTCGTCGGCAAGGGCAGCGGCGACGGAGAGCCGATCATCGGTCTCGACACACTGCTGGAGCTGACATCGAAGGCCGAGGTCAACGGGCAGAAGTTCGAGGGCGTCGACCTCTGGCTCGCCGACCCGCATTTCTCCATCGACAGCACGCCCGACCAGGTGAAGCGGCTCGCCGATCACATCGCCTCCTACGGCCTTAAAGTCGGATCGTTCGTGGCGCCGATCTGGGGCGGGGCCGGCGGCGGCTCGGCCATGGGAGACGCGGAGGAGCGCAAGCGCTTCATCGCGGCGGTCAGGAAGGCCTGCGTCATCGGCAGGCAGATGCGCGAGCTCGGCATCCGGCCGACCGGAGGCGTGCGCATCGATTCCTCCACCGGCGTCGAGGACTGGGACAAGGACCCGCAGGGCGGCACAAAACGCATCGCGGAGACCTTTCGCGAAGCGGGCAAGGTCGCGCAGGACCATGGCGAATTCCTCGTGGCGGAAGGCGAGATCTGCTGGGGCGGCATGCATTCCTGGCGCGAGAACGTGAAGCTCCTGGAGATGGTCAACATGCCGGGCGTCGTCGGCTATCAGGCCGACATGGCGCACTCGATGCTCTTCGTGCTCGGCGCCAACGCCGAGCAGGACCGGCTGCTGCCGAAGGACTACGACTGGAAGGACAAGGCGGCGCTCGACGCGGCCTACCACAAGGTCGCGGACGCGCTCCGGCCGTGGACCTACGATTTCCACGTCGCGCAGAATGACGGCTCGACGTTTGGGTCAGGCGATCATGCGAAGACCGGCCGGCACTGCCAGGTCACCGATCCGAACGGCAAGCTCGACGTGGTCAAGCACGCCGGCTACTGGCTGCGTGACGAAAAGGGCGAGCTCACGAAGAAGATGCGCCACATCTGCTGGGACGGCTGCATGTTCCCAAACAGCGTGATGGAGGCGCAGGAGACGTGGAACGCCATCCTCGGCGCGATGATCAAGGTGCGCGACGCGCACGGCTGGCGGGAGTAGCCACGGAAAGAACGGCGCTACACCCATTCCCTTATCCTGAGGTGCGAGCCGCGAAGCGGCAAGCCTCGAAGGAGGGTCCAGAGGACGCTGGGGGATCCGGCGGTGCGTGCTTCGAGGCTCGCTCCGCTCACACCTCAGCATGAGGGATGTTGGAGTGCTCCGCCGATGAAAGGGGAGTGGACGAGAATGGCCAGGAAGAATCTCAACATCGGCATGGTCGGCTACGGCTTCATGGGCCGGGCGCACTCGAACGCGTGGCGGCGGGCGGCGAATTTCTTCGACAGCGGCTACCAGCCGGTGCTGAAGGCGGTAGCGGCGCGCGACAAGGCGAAGGCGCAGGGCTTCGCCGACATGTGGGGCTACGAGCGCGTCGAGACCGACTGGCGCAGGCTCGTCGAGGCGAAGGATATCGACGCGATCGACATCTGCGTGCCGAACGATTTGCATGCCGAGATTGCGATCGCTGCCGCGAAAGCCGGCAAGATGGTGCTCTGCGAGAAGCCGCTGGCGCGCGACGCCAAGGAAGCGCTGCCGATGGTGAAGGCGGTGGAGAAGGCGGGCGTCGCCAACACCGTCTGGTACAATTACCGCCGCATCCCCGCCGTGACTCTCATCAAGCAGATCGTCGACGAGGGGAAGCTCGGAAAGATCTTCCATTACCGTGCGAGCTTCCTGCAGGACTGGACGATCAATCCGGACGTGCCGCAGGGCGGCGCCGGCACCTGGCGGCTCGACGTGAAGGCCGCCGGCTCCGGCGTCACCGGCGATCTCCTCGCGCACTGCATCGACACCGCGATCTGGATCAACGGGGGCATCTCGCGCGTCACCGCGATGACCGAGACGTTCGTGAAGAGCCGCAAGAACGCGCTCTCCGGCAAGCAGGAGAAGGTCGGGATCGACGACGCGGCGGCGGTGCTGGCGCGGTATTCGAATGGATCTCTTGGAACATTCGAATCCACCCGCTACGCGCGCGGCCACAAGGCGCTCTACACGCTGGAGATCAACGGCGAGCGCGGCTCCTTCATGTGGGACCTGCACGACATGAACCACCTGAAATGGTTCGACCATTCGGTCGAAGGGCGGCTGCGCGGCTGGACCGACATCCTCGTCACCGACGGCGAGCACCCCTATCTCGGCAAGTGGTGGGTGCCGGGGCTCGTGATCGGCTACGAGCACTCCTTCGTGCACCAGGCGGCGGATTTCCTCGAAGGGCTGAAGACGGGCAAGCCCACCTCCCCCACGTTCCGCGAAGCGCTGGAGACCACCAAGGTCTGCGACGCCATCATCAAGTCGGGCAAAACGGAGAAGTGGGTGAAGGTGTGAGCCCGCTTCAGGGGCTGAGAGCGTTCGGATAGCGGGGCGCTCGCCTGCAATCGGTAGGTGCCTGGAGCCCGCCCTTCAGACTTGAGGTTCGGTGCCGGCAAATACGATGGACGTAGCGCCTTGGTCACGACGCGGTAGCGCCGGCGCGTGGTACGCCGGTCCCTCAATGCTGCCACGAATGTATCATTCATGTGCGGTTCAGGCGTGATCTGGCGTAGTTCACGGCGAAGCTCGCCCGGGACGATTCGGGTTCGGAGCGGGCGTGGAGCACTTGTCATGAAGATTCGTTTCCTGCTGGCCGCCCTGGCGCTCTGCGGCGCCGTGGCGGAGGCCAGCCCGGCGGCCGCGCAATCGATCGCCTACGCCGTTCCCACCGGCACGACGAACATGCGCGCGGGTCCGGGCTTCGACTATCCGGTCATCGCCATCATTCGCGGCGGAAGCGCCGTGAACGTCTACGGCTGCCTGTCCGACTTTTCCTGGTGCGATTCCAGCGTGCAGGATATCCGCGGATGGGTCTCCACCACCCGGCTGCAGTTCCAGTACGGCGGCAATCTCGTACCGATGCCGCGCTATTACAGCTATTTCGACGCGCCGATCATCGGCTTCGATTTCGGCTACTGGGACCGCTACTACCGCGACCGGCCCTTCTACCGCGATCGTGACCGCCACCACCGCCGGCGTGACTTCAGGCCGCCGCGCGACGGAGGGGACAATGATCGGCCGGGGATCTTCCCCGAGGAGGGTGGGAATCAGTATCCGCCGGGTAACCAGGACAGCGGCCGTCGCCGCCATCGCGACCGCAACGACAATCCTCCGTCCAACCCGGACGGGAACGGCATCTTCCCCGAAGAAGGCGGGCGCAACCCGCCGCCGACGGTCGAGATCATCCCTCCGAGTGATCAGGGGAACTCCGGGCCGGCATGCCCTCCCGGCGACGCGATCTGCCGCTAACCTTTCGGTAAGCCTCGTCAACTACCGGTGCCGCCTGCTGTTCTTCAGCCGGCGGCACTTTCCGCGCGGCGCTACCCCGCAAAAAAGCTTCGTTGCCTCAGCGCATCGCCGGCAGCCAGACATTGACGGCATTCGGGGCCCCTAATATAGCCGTCGACTCGGGGGCGTGATGGAGGAAATTTCATGAAGCGAATCAGCCTTTTGGCAACCGCGGCGCTGTTCGCCCTTTCGGCAGGGGGAGCATTTGCGCAGTCGGCTTCCGTACTGTCGGCCGGTCAATCCGCTGCTGCGGTCCGGGCATTCTGGACGCCGGCGCGTCTTGCGGCGGCAAAGCCGATGCAGCTCACATCAACCGGCACATTGAGCGCTACGCCATCCTTTGCTCCCACAACGAGCGGCCCGACGGTTACGGGCGACGGAGCGCCCCCGACCAGCAAGGGGGCGGCGGTAAACGAATTCCTCTACAATTCCGCTGCTGCCGCAGGCGGCGCCAGCGACGCGACACCCCTGGCGACGAGCTCGACCCACGCATTCTTCACGACGTCGCGCGTCTTCCCCGACTCCGCCACCACCGTCTATCCGTGGCGCGCGGCCGGCAAGCTGTTCTTCCACGATCCGCGGACCAACGGCGATTTCATCTGCTCGGCGTCGGTACTGCGCCCGCGCGTGATCGTGACTGCCGGACATTGCGTTTTCCATCCGGCCACAGGCACCGCCAACGACTACGCCTACACCCAGTTCCTGTTCGTTCCCGCCTTCCGCCAGCTTCCCCCGGCAGCGTCCGTTGCCCCCTACTGCAGGTGGACTGCGGCCGCCCTCATCGTCGCGCCGGAGTGGAGGAACAGTTCCGGCGGCGTTCCGAACTCGCAGGATGTCGCCCTTCTCGAGGCCAACGATCAGGCGTGCAATGCCGGCTCGACCGTACAGAAGATCGGATCGGTCACCGGCTATTACGGCTACGCGACCAACGCGCTGATCCCCCAGAGCATCACGCAGATCGGCTACCCCGCAAACCTCGACCAGGGCCTGCGGATGGAAGTCACCTGGGCCCAGTCCTTCGATAACGGCGGAAGCAATACCGTTCGCATCGGCTCGATCCAGCGCGGTGGCGCGAGCGGCGGCCCCTGGCTCAAGGACTTCGGCGTCAACCCCGCCAATTCCGATACGTCACACCCGACGGCGAGCAGGAATCAGGTCGTGTCCGTCACTTCCTACGGTCCGGTCGCACTGGAGCCGGCCTATCTCGGCGGCTCCATCCTGAACCAGAGCTTCCTCAACATCTTGACCACGCTCTGCAATCATCGCGCGGGCAATTGCTCGTAAACATGTAGCGCTTCACGGCGTCTGAGATTGAGCCGCCCGGCATCACCGGGCGGCTCTTTTCTTTTCCCTCGGGTTTCCGGCTCGGGCTCGGCTTCCGGCTCTGGAAGCGTCAGTCGCTTTCCGCCAGCGCCCGCGTCTCCCCGAGCGTTAGGCGCACGACACTCTCGCCATCCTGATAGGCGAACCGCAGGCGTTTGCGGGTTGACACCATCTGCGCCGGCAGCGGATCGTAGCGGAGCGTCTCGCCGCCGACATGCGGCGTCACGCTGCCGATATCCGTCGCCACTTCGTATTCGACGCGGAGCAGGCGCAGCGTCCGCCCGTCGGGATGGCGGCCGACGAAGGGGATGCGGGCCAGGCGCAGGAAGCTCGTCGGATCGGTGGCGCGAGGAAAATTCTCCGCGAACGCCCCCTCCACGAGATCGAAATCCGGCTCCGGGGCGTCGGGCCGCGCTTCGTGACCGCGCGGTTCCTGCCACTGCGCGATCTGCGCCGCGGCGTTGTGGCCGGCGGCGGGCGCGAGGCCATAGCCGCTGACGCCGCCGTCGTGGTGGTGGTCATGATCGTGCGCGTGGTGATGATGGTGGCCGTTCGCGTGATGATCGTGGTCGTGCATGTACGTTCCTCCGCCGATCAATACGCGACAGGCTTGTCAATGATCGACTTGTGCTTGCCGAGCGTGCCGTTCGCGACCATCGCGCCGATCGCCTCCACCACGACGCGCACGCCGAGCAGGGCGGTGATGTCCGAGGTGTCGTAGGGCGGGCTCACCTCCACCACTTCCAGCCCGCAGATGCCGGGCGCCGAGACGAGGCCGAGGAGCTTCAGCGCCTCGCGCGGCAGGAAGCCGCCGGGCTCCGGCCAGCCGGTGCCGGGCACGAAGCCGCAATCGACGGAGTCCACGTCGAAGGAGATGTAGACGGCGTCGGTGCCCTTCCAGGCAAGCTCCAGCGCGATCTCCGCCGTCTTCTCCAGGCCGAGCGTCTCTACATCCTGGATGGTGAGCACGTTGGTATTGCGGCGGCGCGCCTCCTGCACGCCGTCGCGCGGCACCTGCCATCCGCCGATGCCCACTTGCACCAGATTGGTGGGCGACACGTTCGGCAGGTTGGTCGCCCAGAACCAGGGCGTGGTGTGCATGCGCTCGTCGAGATCCTTCTCCTGGATGTCGATGTGGCGGTCAATGTGGATGATGCCGATCTTCTTCGACGTGCATTGCGCGATGCCGCGCACGCAGGGGAAGCCGATCGAATGGTCGCCGCCGAGCATCAGCGGCACCGCTCCGGAGGAGGCGATGTGCGCGACGCCACGGGAAATCTGGTCGAAGCTCTTTTCGAGGTTGCCCGGAATGGTGAAGACATCGCCGGCGTCGCAGAGCGTCATCTGCTCGCGCAGGTCCACGCCGAGCTCGTAATTGTAGGGCGTGTAGAGCGCCGAGATTCTTCGGATGCCCTGCGGCCCGAAGCGCGTGCCGGGGCGGTAGGTGGTGCCGGAATCGAACGGGATGCCGACCACCGCCGCATCGTATTTCGCGACGTCGCGGACGTTCTCGACGTAAGGCGCCTTCATGAACGTGTTGATGCCGGCGAAATGCGGAAGCTCACCACGCGCGAAGGTCGGGATGGACTTGTCGGTGAGGCTGTCCGCGCCGGGCAGCCCCATGTCGAGCGCCCATTTCTGCTCGCGCCGCCATCCGTCGATCGAAAGCTTTCCCTCCGCCTCGATCGCCTTCCAGCCGCGCGTCTCCTTGGAATTGAAGTCGGGATGGTGGCGGCGGGCGCGTCGCGGCGCCCTGAACGCGCCGGCCCTTAGCGCTCGGTGAGACGGTCGATCGATGCTCATTGGGTCGCTCCTCCTGGCTTTTCCGGCCCGCTGCCCCCGGGCCTTTTTAAGCCAAGCACGGGAACAGGTGAGTCGGGGTTGAGGTCAAGGTCGTAGGTGATCGTCGCGCCGTAGCGGCCGGGCGCCTGAGGGTCGCTGCGGTAATGATTGAGCGCCACGAGCCGGGTGCCGAGCGCGAACGCCTCCTTCAACTCGTGGGTCACGAGGATCACGGTGATCCTGTGCTCGCGCCACAGCGGCTTGATCAGCGCGTGCATCTGCGCCCGGGTTCCCGGATCGAGGGCGCCGAACGGCTCGTCCAGAAGAAGCACGCGCGGGCGGCGGGCGAGCGCCTGCGCGATCGCGAGACGCTGCTGCATCCCGCCCGACAGCGCGGTCGGAAATTTGTCGCGGTGCGCCCCGAGGCCTACCGCCTCGACCAGCGCCTCGCATGCCTCGATCGCGGCGCGGCGCGCCGGGCCTCGGAGCTGCGCGAGGAGCGGGCTCTGCTCGAATTCGAGCCCGATCAGGACATTGCGCAGCACGGTCAGGTGCGGGAACACCGAATAGCGCTGGAAGACCACGCCGCGGTCCGGTCCGGGCTCCGCCGGCAGCGGCCGGCCGTCGATCGTGATCCTCCCGCGCGTCGGCCGCTCCTGCCCCAGGATCAGCCGCAGGAACGTGCTCTTGCCCGCGCCGGAGGGACCGACGACGGACAGGAAGGCGCCCGCCTCGATGTCGATGTTGACGCGCTCGAGCACGACCTGATCGCCGTACTCGACCCAGACATCGCGGAGCGAAAGTGCGCTCAATTCAGCGTCGCTCCTCGAAATAGGCCCAGGGGAAGACGGCGCGGCCGAGCCGGGAGAGCGCAAGGTCCGTCAGATAGGCGAGCAGCGTGATCCAGGCGACATAGGGGAGGATCACATCCATCGAGAGATAGCGGCGGACGAGGAAGATGCGATAGCCGAGGCCGGTATCGGCGGCGATCGCTTCCGCCGAGATCAGGAACAGGAAGGCCGGCCCGAGCGACAGGCGTACGCCTTCGATCAGGCGCGGCATGATCTGCGGCAGCACCACGCGGATCGCGACCTGCCAGGTCGAGGCGCCGAGCGTCTGCGCCTTGATCAGCATTTCGCGCGGCAGGCGGTCGACGGCGAAGGCGACGTCACGCACCAGAAACGGCGCGACGCCGAAGACGATCAGCACGATCTTTGAAAGATCGCCGAGGCCGAAGACGATGAAGAGGATCGGCAGCATCGCCATCGGCGGAATGAGGCAGATCGCCGAGACGACCGGCCGGAACGCCGCATCGACGAGCGGCAGGATGCCCAGCGCCAGGCCGAAACAGAGTCCGACTGCCGTCGCGATGCCGAGCCCGATCAGCAGGCGCTGCAGGCTCGCCGCGGTATCGGCCCAGAGCACGTACTGGCCCGTCCGCCGGTCCGGCTCGAAGGCGAGCCGCTCCACCGAAGCGGCCATCTCCGAGACCGGGGGCAGGATCTTGTCGTTCGGATTGGCGGCGCGCCGCTCCGCCGAACCGACAATATAGACGAGCGCGATCAGCAGGAACGGAAGGAGCGCCAGCGCCAGCCGCGTCCCGCGGCGCGGGGCGACGTTCATCAGCCGGCGAATGGCGCGCTCCTCCGTTCACCCTCACCAAGGTCATTCTCGGGCGAAGCGAAGCGGAGACCCGAGAACCCAGCCTCGCTGCCCCCTGGGTGCTCGGGTCTCGCTCCCGCGAGCCCGAGAATGACGAGCGTGCGTACCACGCGCACTCCGCGCGTCAGAGTTTCCCGTCGGCCGCCATCTGCATGTAGGTCGGGTCGAAGCGGAGCTTGATGTTCGCCTTGTCGCCGAGCGTGCCGGCGGGCGTCTCGATGCCGATCACGTCGGGCGACGCGACGCCCTCGCCGAGGAGATTGTGCTCGAACGAGAAGGTGCGCACGAGGTCCTGGATCTTCGGCAGCTCAGCGCCGGTGGTGAAGGCCAGCGCGTCGGCCGGCGTATAGAACATGTGCGTCGTCTTGAGCTGCGCCTCGAAGCCCGCGAGGTCGGTGCCGGAGAGCTTGCCCATCGCCTCGCGCGCGGCTTTGCCCTCAGGCGTATCGGCCTGCATCAGCGCGATCGTCTCGTACCAGATGCCGACAAGCGCCTTGCCGAGGTCGGGGTTGTCCTTCAGCGTCGCGGTGTTGACCACCATCAGGTCCTCGATCTCGCCGGGGATCTTGCTGGAATCGAAGACCTCCGTGGCGGTCGGCTCGGCCTTCACTTCCATGAGCTGCGGGTTCCACGTGACGACGGCAACCGATTCCGGCGCCTTGAACGCCGCGACGATGTCGACGTCCGACGTGTTCACCGTCTTCACGTCCTTCTCCGACAGGCCGATCGAGGCGAGGCCGCGCGCCAGCAGGTAGTGCGAGACGGACAGCTCGACGATGTTGATGTCGCGGCCCTTGATGTCGGCGAGAGTCTTGCCGTCCTTCAGCACGACGCCATCATTGCCGTTGGAATAGTCGCCGACGATGATGGCGCTCGAATCGACGCCGCCCGCGGCCGGAATGGTCAGCGCGTCCATGTTGGTGACGGTCACGCCGTCGAACTTTCCGGCAGTGTACTGGTTGATCGATTCGACGTAGTCGTTGATCTGCGTGACGTTGATCGTGATGCCGTACTTGTCGCCCCACTTCTTCACGATGCCGGCGTCGACCGCGTAGGGCCACGGCATCCAGCCGACATAGATCGACCAGGCGATGTTGAAGTCCTTCTTCGGCTCGGCGAGCGCGCCATGCGTCGCGAGCGCGGCGCCGAAGGCCAGCGCGGCAACCGCCGATCTCCAGATTGCTTGGGTCTTCATGTGCAGCGGCTCCTTCGTTCGGTTGCGGCCGGAACGGCTCCCGAATCCGGCAATTTTTCCGAAGTCTGCCGAGCACGGGAGGCGGGTTGCGCTCAGCAGACCCGTGCAGTGACCTCCCGGGATTTTGGCCCGCCGTGTCTCGCCGCGGTGCGCCCGCAACGAGTGCGTCTCTTGGACCAGCGCCGCGAAGAAGCGGCCGGAACCCTAGACGCGCTGCACAATCTCCTGGGGATGCAAGATGGGTGCCAGCGTAATGGAGGGACGGCGTCCCGCCGTCCTCTTCCCTCGCAGGATGGATTGAAGGTGCGCGGGGAGCGCACCCTCCAATCAGCGCTCCCCTCCCCCGGACAGCAGATCCTGCAGGCGCCCTTCCTTCTGCCGGCGGGGGCGAAGATCGAGGCCGGAGAGGAGATCGACCAGGTGGCTCATCATCAGGTCGGCGGCGCGCTGGCCTTCGCCGGAGGCGATAGCGTCGCCGAGTGCGGCGTGCGCGTGGCGCTCGCAGATCGTGTCCGGCCGCCGCCAGTAGAGCGCGATGATGAGCGAGGAGCGTGAAATCAGCTCGCGCACGAAGCCGGCGAGGATCGGCTGCGCCGAAATCGAGGCGATGGCGAGGTGGAAGGAGCCGGAGAGCGCGATGGCGCGGCCCGTGTCGCCGGCCGCGAGCGCGGCGTTCTCCTCGGCGATGTGCCGCTTCAAGTGCGCGATGTCCTTTGGGCGCGCGAGCGCCGCCGCCATTGCCGCAAGCCGCGGCTCAATGACGGAGCGGGCCTCGAACACGTGGCGCGCCTCCTCCGCCGTCGGCTCCGCCACCTGGGCGCCGCGGTTCGCCTCGATGGCGACGACGCGCTCGTGCGCCAGAGCCTGCAGCGCGGCGCGGACCACAGTGCGGCTCACGCCGTAGAGCGAGCCGAGTTCGTCCTCCGGCAGCCGCGCGCCGGGCGGCAGGCGGTGGTCGAGGATGGCGGCGAGGAGCGCGTCGTAGACGCGCTTGGCCTTGGGGCTGCGGAGATCGCCCTTCCCCGCGCTTGCGCCGGCGACCGGGGACGAATCCTGAGCCTCCGCCGAACCGTCGACTTCCAGCTGAACCGACACTGATCCCCCTCCGGGCCGATGCCCGCGTCGATCATTGTATACAATTTGGGCGCAGATTGTGTGCAAGTGCCCAAGTCCTGCGCGCCCGCATCGACCGCCGCCGTTCCCGCCGATCACTCCCGAAAGGCCGCGACAGCGGCCCTGACCGCGAAAAACGTCCAGCCTCCGATGTTGGCACGCACCTTGCGCCATGCAGGACGCAGACCACGGAGCGGGCATGGGGAAGGCAGCGGCACTCGAACTCGCCGGCGTGACCAAGCGATACGGCACCAGCGTCGCCGTCGACAACATCTCGCTGAAGATTTCCGCCGGCACCTATTGCTGCCTGCTCGGGCCGTCGGGCTGCGGCAAATCCTCGACCCTCAGGATGATCGCCGGCCACGAGGCGGTCTCGATCGGCGACATCCTTCTCGGCGAAGCGAACGTCACGGACCTGCCGCCGGCCAAGCGCGGCACCGCGATGATGTTCCAGTCCTACGCGCTCTTCCCGCATCTCGACCTGATCGAGAACGTCGCCTTCAGCCTGAAGATGAAGGGGATGGCGAAGGAAGAGCGGCGGGCGAAGGCGCTCGACATGCTGAAACTGATGCAGATGGAGGCGTATGCCGAGCGCAGGCCGGCGCAGCTTTCCGGCGGCCAGCAGCAGCGCGTGGCGCTCGCCCGCGCGCTCATCACCGACCCGGAAGTGCTGCTCCTCGACGAGCCGCTCTCGGCGCTCGACCCGTTCCTGAAGATCCGCATGCGCGCCGAGCTGAAGCGCCTGCAGACCCGCCTCGGCATCAGCTTCGTGCACGTGACGCACAGCCAGGAGGAGGCCATGGCGCTCGCCGACCTGATCGTCGTGATGAACGAGGGGCGGATCGAGCAGGCGGCGAGCCCGCGCGCGGTGTTCGAGCGCCCGGCGACGGCCTTCGTCGCCCGCTTCATGGGCACCCACAACGTCATCTCCGGGCGCGTCGCGGCGGCGGCCGACGGCAGGGTAGAATTTTCGTCCGACGGCGGCGGCGAATTCGTCATCAACGCCGAAGGGCCGGTGGCGAACGAGCCGATCGACATTGCCATCCGCGCCGACCGCGTCGGGATCGGCGAAAGCCGCATCCCGGGCTTCGGGTTCACCGGCCTCGTCTCGACCGTGGAATTCCTCGGGCCCTCGGTAAAGCTCGTCGTCACCGGCCCCGGCATCGAGGAGTTCACGGTGTTCCTCGACGAGGAGGCCTTTCTCGAACGCCCGGTCGCGGTCGGCAATGCCGTGCCGCTGAACTGGGCGGATCAGGGCGCGATCGCGCTCGGCCGCCCGCACTGAATTTTTTTCACACCCGGAATCTCAGGAGAGGGGAAGAGCATGAGTGACATGAAGAAGAGCAAGGGCCTGTCGCGCCGCAGCCTGCTGAAGAGCGGCGCCGCGGCGATCGGTGTCGCCGTCGGATCGGGGGCGATCACCGGCTTCCCGACGGTCTGGGCGCAGACCGCGATCACGCTTCGCCAGTTCGGCACCGGCGTGTCGAACCTGAATGACATCGCCGCCAAGTGCAAGGCAGACCTCGGCATCACGCTCGAGATGACGGCGATGGATTCCGATGCCGCGGCGCAGCGCGCCGTGACGCAGCCGGACAGCTACGACATCGCCGACATCGAATACTGGATCCTGAAGAAGGTCTATCCGAGCGGCGTGCTGCAGCCGATGGATGTGAAGAAACTCACCTACTACGACAGCATCGTGCCGCTCTTCAAGAACGGCAAGCTGAAGCCCGACAGCGTCATTGCGCAGGGCACCGCGCCGCACACCGTGGGCTACGTCGAGGCGCCGGACAGCAAGACCTTCTCGCCGAGCGAGATGGGCTGGTTCACGATGGTGCCGACCATCTACAACGCCGATACGCTCGGCATCCGTCCGGACCTCGTCGGCCGCGAGATCAGCACCTGGGCCGACATCATGGACCCGGCCTTCAAGGGCAAGACCGCGATCCTCAACATCCCCTCCATCGGCATCATGGACGCCGCCATGATCATGGAGGCGATGGGCAACATCAAATACGCCGACAAGGGCAACATGACGAAGGAGGAGATCGACGCGACCATCGATTTCCTCATCAAGACCAAGCAGGCGGGGCAGTTCCGGGCGTTCTGGAAATCGTTCGACGAGAGCGTGAACCTGATGGCCTCCGGCGAGGTCGTGATCCAGTCGATGTGGTCGCCGGCCGTCGCCGCAGTCCGCTCGAAGGGCATCCCCTGCAAGTACCAGCCGCTGAAGGAAGGCTACCGCTCGTGGGGCGGCGGCCTCGGGCTCGCCTCGCACCTCTCGGGCGCGACGCTCGACGCGGCCTACGAATACATCAACTGGTACACGTCGGGCTGGGTCGGCGGCTATCTGAACCGGCAGGGCTACTACTCGGCGAACATGACGACCGCCAAAAAATTCATGTCCGACGACGAGTGGGGCTTCTGGATCGAGGGCAAGCCGGCGCAGGGCGAGATCAAGGCTCCTGACGGCACCGTGATGGAGAAGGCCGGCGCGGTGCGCGATGGCGGCTCGTTCGAGGAGCGCATGGGCCATGTCGCCTGCTGGAACTCGGTGATGGACGAGGACCGCTACATGGTGAAGCGCTGGAACGAGTTCATCGCCGCGTGAGCAGCATCTCGGACATAGCCATGGCGCAATTTTCCGCCGTGGCGACGCCGAAACCGAAGCGCCGGCCGGGCTTCGCGCCCGGCCGGCTCGCCCCCTACCTGCAGGCCGCGCCGCTGGCCCTGGTGCTCGGTCTTTTCCTGGCGCTGCCGATCCTCACGATCATCGTCGTGAGTTTCTGGGACTACGATTTCGCGCAGCTCTACCCGGATTTCATCACCACGAACTATTCCGATGTTCTCGGCTCGTGGGTGACCTGGAAGACCTATCTCAACACGCTGAAATACGCGGTCATCGTCTGGGCGATCACGCTCTGCATCGGCTTCTGGGTCGCCTATTTCCTCGCCTTCCACATCCGCACCGCGGTCATGCAGTCGGTGCTCTTCCTCGTCTGCACCGTGCCGTTCCTGACCTCCAACATCATCCGCATGATCTCGTGGATTCCGGTGCTTGGGCGGAACGGGCTGATCAACTCAGCGCTCGTCCACATGGGGAAGGTCGACCAGCCGGTCGAATGGTTGCTCTATTCGGACTTCGCCGTCGTGTGGGCGATGGTGCACCTCTACACGCTGTTCATGGTGACGCCGATCTTTAACACCCTGATGCGCATAGACCGGGCGCTGATCGAGGCGGCGCGCGACGCCGGCGCGAGCGGTGCGCAGATCCTCTGGAACGTCATCATCCCGCTCGCCAAGCCCGGCATGGCGATCGGCACGATCTTCGTGGTGACGCTGGTGATGGCGGATTTCTCCACCGTGCAGGTGATGTCCGGCGGGCAGAGCGCTTCGGTGGCGCTGATGATGAAGAACCAGATGTCGCTGCTGCAATATCCGGCGGCGGCGGCCAACGCAGTGGTGCTGCTCGCGGTGGTGCTGCTGATGGTGGCCGGCATCCTGCGCGTCGTCGACATCCGCAAGGAGCTTTAGAATGTGGGTTGGAAGAGCCCCCTGCGTGGTTCGAGGCTCGCTGCGCTCGCACCTCACCATGAGGAAGGTTGGGTGATGCCACCCACTAATCATCCTCATCCTGAGGTGCTCGGCCCACGGCCGAGCCTCGAAGGACGCACGGCAGGTCTGAAGCCGATCAGGAGCGCCCGCCATGCGATCCGATGAGAAGCGTCCGCTGTCCTTCTACGTCCTCGCGGGGTTCTTCCTGCTGTTCGTGATCTTCCTCTACGGGCCGCTCTCCACCATCATCATCTTGTCGTTCCAGGGCCCGACCGGCGGGCTGACGTTCCCGATGAACGGCGTCTCGGTGCACTGGTTCAGGAACCTCTTCCAGACCCAGGCGGTGGGCGATTTCGGCGGATCGTTCTCGCGCTCATTGCGGCTCGGCCTGATGGTGATGGTGGCGACGACGTTGATCGCGCTGCTCGCCGGGCTCGCGTTCCGCCGCCGCTTCTTTGGGGCGACGGCGCTCTTCTACCTGACCGTCTCCAGCCTCGTCGTGCCGTCGATCCTGATCAGCCTCGGGATCGGCATCGGCTTCCAGCAGACCGGTGTCCGGCCGGCCTGGTATTCCTCCGGCTTCGGCGCGCACCTCACCTGGACGCTGCCGTTCGGCGTGCTGATCATGCTCGCCGTGTTCAACCGCTTCTCGCCCGTCTACGAGGAAGCGGCGCGCGACCTCGGCGCCTCGCCGTGGCAGACCTTCCGCTACGTGGTGCTGCCGATGATCCTGCCGATGCTGATCGGCGTGGCGCTCTTCGGCTTCACGCTCTCCTATGACGAGTTCGCCCGCACGATGATGACGGCCGGCACCTTCAACACGCTGCCGCTCGAGCTCTACGCCATGACGACCAATGTCACGACGCCGGTGCTCTATGCGCTCGGCACCGTGACGACGGCGTTCTCCTTCGCGATCATCCTCGGTGCGCTGGCGGCGATCACCCTCATCGGCCGCCGGCGGGCGCGCCACCTCTCCACCTGATGCGCATCCGGCTCGTCAATCCGAACACCACCGCCTCGATGACCGAGACGGCGGAGCGGGCGGCGCGCCTCGTCGCAGCCCCCGGCACGATGATCGAGCCGGTGACCTCCAGCATGGGGCCGGTCTCCATCGAGGGCTATTACGACGAGGCGCTCGCCGTGCCCGGACTGCTGGTCGAAGTGGCGCGCGCCGAAGCCGACAAGGCCGACGCGCTGATCATCGCCTGCTTCGACGACACCGGCCTCGACGCGGCGCGCGCGCTCGCGACGATGCCGGTCGTCGGGCTCTGCGAGGCGGCGGTCGCCACGGCGGCCTTCATCGCGCCGCGCTTCTCCATCGTCACCACGCAGCCGCGCTCGGTGGTGCCGATCGAGGCGCTGGTCTCCCGCTACGGGATGACCGGGCGATGCCGGGTGCGCGCCGCCGACGTGGCGGTGCTGGATCTGGAGGACCCGAAGAGCGGTGCGGTGGAAAAACTCAGGCGCGAGGTGGCCACCGCGCTTGACATGGACCGCGCCGACGCCATCGTGCTCGGCTGCGCCGGCATGGCGGAGCTGGCCCGCGCGCTTTCGGAGGAGTTCGAAATCCCGGTGATCGACGGCGTGGCGGCGGCAGTGAAGCAGTGCGAGGCGCTGGTCGGCCTCGGCCTGAAGACCGCGAAGCGCGGCGCCTATGCGCGACCGATCGCCAAGCGCTACGACGGCATGCTCGCATCCTTTGCTCCGGGGTGACGCCGGCGATCGTCATCCGTGCGCTTGACGCGGCCGAGGTCGGACAGGTGGTCGACTGGGCCGCGGCGGAGGGATGGAATCCGGGGCTCGACGATGCCGTGGCGTTCCGCTCGGTCGATCCAGGCGGATTTCTCGGCCTTTTTCTCGATGGAGCGCTCGCAAGCGCCATCTCCGCCGTCACCTACGACGCTTCATTCGGGTTCATCGGATTCTACATCTGCCGACCGGAGCAGCGCGGGAAAGGGTTCGGCAAGCGGATATGGGATGCGGCGCTTGAGCGGCTCGGCGGCAGGACGATCGGCCTCGACGGGGTTGTCGCGCAGCAGGAAAACTACGTCCGCGAAGGTTTCGCGCTCGCCCACCGCAACATCCGCTATTCCGGACTTGCGACGGGGCCGGCGCCTGTCGATCCCACGCTGGTCGAGATCGGCGCTGCTTCTCCGCCCTCGCTGCCGGACGAGATCGTCGCCTACGATTCGCGTTTCTTCCCCGTGCGGCGCGCGGCGTTCGTCCGAAGCTGGGTCGACCCGGGGAAGCGCCGCGCCGTCGCGTATCTGACCGGCGGGCGGCTGCGCGGCTATGGCGTCATCCGCGTCAGCCGAAGCGGCCGGAAGATCGGGCCGCTATTCGCCGACGATGCAGAGATCGCTGAAGCGCTCTTCGCCGCGCTCGCTGCTCCGCATGCCGGCGAGCCGGTCACGCTCGACGTGCCGGAGCCGAACGCGACAGCGCGCGATCTCGCGGAGCGCCACGGCCTCGCGCCGGTGTTCGAGACGGCGCGGATGTATCGCGGCACTGCGCCGGCGCTGCCGCTCGAAGGAATTTTCGGGATCACCAGCTTCGAGCTTGGATGAAGGCCTACCCGCCGAACGCCTTGCGCCCGATCGCGCCGAGGAGCGCCATGTCGGTGCGCGCGTGTTCGACCGTGTTCACGACCCGTGCCTTGTCGACGATCGCGGTGTGCCAGGCGCGCAGTTCCTCCACGAAGGCCTCGCGGTAGGAGGGGCGGTGCAGCACCGTCTGCAGGTGCAGCCCTTCCGAGCGCTTCTCGATCAGTTCGGTCGGCTGGTGGTTCAAATAGGGCGAGGGGAAGCGCAGCTCATAGATTCGGTCGTCGAAGAAGAGTGTCACTTTCTCGAAATAGTCCGCGAGCTTCGGCACGGCGAGATGGAAGACCGACCAGAGCGCGTTCCCCGGCGTCAGGCGCACCATACCCTCGGCGCCGGCGCCGTCGGCGAAGATCGCCGCACCCGCGACCTCGCCGGTCGCAAGACCCATGGCTTCGAGCAGGTAGTGCACGACGTTGATGTCGTGCACCATCGAGGAGCAGAGCGGGCCGGTGAAGCCCTTCTCTTCCGCTCCGGTGAGCGGGCGCCCGATGGCGCGCGCCGTCTGCTCGGAGCGCCGGCGCCCGCCTTCCTGGATCACCGATTTCGCCACGTCGTCGCCGGGGAGGAAATCGTGGTGGTCGGTGAACGGCCAGGAGCCCGGATCGTTGACCTCGACCGTCACCATGCGGAGGCGCTCGCCCCTCCCCTCGACCATGGCGCGGAGCGCCTGCACCGCCGGGTCGAAGCGCTTCATGTAGCCAACCTGCATGACGCGGCCGGCGCGATCGCGCGCCGCGATGACGCGGTCGGCGTCCTCCACGGCGTAGCAGAGCGGCTTCTCGCAGAAGACGTTGAGCCCGCGATCGAGCGCCGCGATCGCGAGGTCGGCGTGCGTGTGGTCGGGCGTCCCGATCGCCACGGCATCGAGCGGCTCGGCGAAGAGCTCGTCGACGGTGGCGAAGGTCTTGATGCCGTAACGCTCGGCAAGGTGCGCGCGCACCTTCGCGGAAGGATCGGCGAGCCCGGCGACGGCGAAGCGCTCCGGCATGGCGAGGAGATTCGGCAGGTGCTCGACCTGGCTGATGAGGCCGCCACCCACGATTCCGACCCGGATCTTTTGCATCGCTCTACGGTTCCACTGTGAGACCCGCCTTCAAGGCGAAGCGGGCGAGATTGCAGAAGCCCATGCGGGCGTAGGTGAGCGGATGCGCCTTGGCCGGGTCCTGCTCGGCCTCGGCCACCACCCAGCCCGAATACCCGGCGTCCTTCAGGATCGCGAAGATCGCGGGAAAATCGATGCAACCGTCGCCGGGCATGGTGAAGACGCCGTCGAGCACGGCCTGCATGAAGCTCTCGTCGGTGGCACGGGCGCGCTGCAGGATATCCGGCCGGGCGTCCTTGCAGTGCACATGCACGACGCGGCCGACGTGGCGCTTCAGGAGCGCGATCGGATCGCCGCCGGAGAAGATCGAGTGGCCGCAGTCGAAGAGGAGGCCGACCGCCCCGCCGGTCGAGGCCATCAGCCTGTCGACCTCGGCGTCGGTCTCGACGATCGTGCCCATGTGATGGTGGAAGGCCATGCCGACGCCGAAGTCCGCCATCTTCTCGGCGAGCGCCGTGAGCCGCTTGCCGTAGCTGGCCCAGTCGCCGTCGGCGAGTTTCGGGCGCTTCGAGATCGGGGCGAAGAGGTCGCCGTCCGAGCGGCCCGAGGTGTCGGCGTAGACGACGTGGCGGCTGCCCATGTCCCGGAGCAGCGTCAGGTGCGGCAGGATCGCGTCCCACTCGGCCGCCAGTTCGCGCTCGTGGATGCGCCCGTCATACCACCCGGACACGAGCTTGAGCTGATGCTTTGCAAGCAGCGGTGCGAGGCCCGCCGCGGTCTTGGGAAACTTGCCGCCCATCTCGGTGCCGGAAAAGCCAGCCTCGCGCGTCTCCGCCAGGCACGTCTCGACCGGCGTGTCGCCGCCGAGCGCCGGAAGGTCGTCGTTCGTCCAGGTGATTGGATTGATGCCGAGCCGAATTGCCATCGTGTTCCTCCCGGCGGGTGAGGAGACATATCGACAGGGAAATATCAACTCTTCGAGTGCTTCCAGAGCAGCAGCGTGGAGCGATCTGCAATTCGCCTGAAATCGTCGTCGGCTGTCAGCATCGTCAGGTCGTGGCGGATGCATAACTGCGCCAGGAGCGCATCGACGGTGCCAATCTGCACACCGTTCCGGCGGCAGCGATTTCTCAGCTCCGACGCTCCTATGTGATCGTCGCGATCCGGCGCCAGCAGCGGAATCGCCGAAAAGCGATCGAGAATTTGTGCGCGGGCTTTCAGGCCCGTGAATCCTTGCAGAAGTTCCTGGAGGACCAATCCCGTGGTCAGAATCATTTCGCCGGCCTCGATCGCCGCGATCAGCGCTCCGACCTCTGCATTCGGAGCAGGAGAATCGCGCCGCAGCGCCAGCGACCAGACGCTGGTATCCACAAAGAGGCTCAACCGCGGGTCCGCTCCGCCTTGTAATCATAGGCGGCGTCCCACTCGAGCTTGCCCATGAGATCGAGCAGACGCTTCTGCCGCCGTCGAGCGATGAATTCCTCCAATGCCTTTGTGACCGCGGCCTTCTTGGTCTTCTCGCCGCTCGCCTCAAGAGCGCGCTCGATCAGGTCCGGATCGATGGACAGGTTTGTCGCCATGTGTGAACCTCCACACACAGTTTCACACAAAAGCCGCCGCGTTGCAAATCAGCAGGTTTCGAACGCACCGCCACAGGAATCCTCCCGGCGCTGCCGAGACATATCGACAGGGAAATTTCAATCTTTACAGTAACTGCGGAAATTGGCGGGTGAGGGTATGGGGTCGAAGGTGGAGGTCGTCGTCCATCAGGACGACGTCGGCATGAACCATGGCGCCAACACCGCCTTCGGCGAGCTCTCCGCGCTGGGCATCTGCACGGCGGGCTCGGTGATGGTCCCGTGCCCCTGGTTCCTGGAAGTGGCGGAGATGCAGGCGCGCTCGCCAGCGCTCGACATCGGCGTGCACCTGGTGCTCACCTCCGAGTTCCGCACCTATCGCTGGCGGCCATTGACCGGCGCCTCGCAGGCTTCCGGCCTCGTCGATCCCGACGGCTATTTCTGGCGGACGGCGAAGGAAACGCGGGCGCATGCGCATCTCGAAGCGGTCGAGGGGGAGCTGCGCGCGCAGGTCGAGGCGGCCAGGACCGCCGGCAT
The DNA here is from genome assembly GCA_038211615.1 of Hyphomicrobiales bacterium. Lineage (GTDB taxonomy): Bacteria > Pseudomonadota > Alphaproteobacteria > Rhizobiales > Afifellaceae > DASWJZ01. The sequence goes on along the minus strand of JBBQVL010000003.1, from coordinate 2,210 downwards.
CGACATCACGCATATCGACGGACACATGTTCACGGTGTTCTGCCCGCAATACATCGACATCTACACGCGGCTCGGCCGCGAGGAGCGCGTGCCGGTGCTGCTCGTGCGGCAGGACGCGGCCTATGGCTCGATGCAAAAAGGCCCCGCCGTCGATGCTGCGATCGCCGCCGCCGATGCCGACGGGCTGCCGGTCTTCGACCGGGTGCTCGAGACGCCATGGACGCGCGGGGCTTCGGCGGAGGCGGATTACGATGCGCTCCTCGGCCGGATCGGCCCAGGCCGCAACTATCTGGCGCTGCATTTCAACGCGCCGGGCGAGATTGCCGCGATCGAGCCGGAGCCCGCCAATATCCGCACCGAGGAATATGCGCTCTTCCGCGGCGAGCGCGCGCGCCAGCGGCTCTCGGCCGACGGGATAGAGCTGATCGGCATGCGCGGGTTGCGGGAGGCGCTTCGGGGCGGTCCCTATGCCGCAACCGAAGCAGACTCGCCCGGCGCCGGCAGGGGCGCTAGAAACAAGGAATTGCCGCTTTCCGTTTGACGGAGGCGATCGAACTGACACCTCGGCAGGGCCGGCATGCCGAGGCGCGGTGAGCGTCCTGGCCGGGGGTGGAGGGGTTACATGAATCTATTTGCAAAGCGCGGCGTCGCTTACGCCGGCGCGCTGGCGCTCGGCCTTGCCGGGGCGGCGTTCAGCGCGACGTCGGCTTCGGCGCAGGCCAAGCAGGCGTCGGACGTGCACATCATCTTCATCACGCACGGCCAGGCGGTCGATCCCTACTGGTCGGTCGTCAAGAAGGGCGTCGAGGACGCGCAGAAGGTGATGGGCAGCAAGGTCGACTACCACTCGCCGGAGACGTTCGACATGGTGGCGATGGCGCATCTGATCGACGCGGCGGTCGCCGAGAAACCGGACGCGATCGTCGTCTCCATCCCGGACGCGACGGCGCTGAAGGATTCGGTGCTGAACGCCAAGGCCGCCGGAATTCCGATCGGCGTCATCGACAGCGGCCCCGAGCAGCAGGACGAATGGGGCCTCGACCTTTGGGTCGGCGGCGATTCCGAATACAAGAACGGCGTCAAGGCCGGCGAGATCTTCGGCAAGGCCGGCGTGAAGCACGCGCTCTGCGTCAATCAGGAGCCCGGCAACGTCAGCCTCGACCAGCGCTGCAACGGCCTGAAGGACGGCCTCGCGGCGAACGGCGGCGGAACCTCGGAAGTCGTCGCGGTGACGATGGACCCGACGGAATCGTCCGGCCGCGTCGAAGCCTACATGAGCGCGCATCCGGAAACCGACGCCGTGCTGGCGCTCGGCCCGAGCGTCGCCGCGCCGATCATGCAGAAGCTGCAGGCCGACGGCCTCCTGTCGAAGATCAAGATGGGCACCTTCGACCTTTCGCCTGAAGTGCTGGAGGCGGTCGACAAGGGCGACATGATGTTCGCGATCGACAGCCAGCAGTACCTGATGGGCTACCTGCCGGTGGTGATGTTCACCATGAAGGCGATGTACGGCACGCTGCCGACCGCCGACGTGATGACCGGCCCGGCCTTCATCATGCAGGGCGATGCCGGCAAGGTGCTCGACCTTTCCAAGCAGGGCATCCGCTAGGCTTTTTCCAGCGTCGGCCGGGGACAACCCGGCCGGCGCGCATGCTCACCATCGGTCCATCATGACCATTGCCGTCGACGACCGGCTGACCCAGTCTTCCCGCCTGACGCGGCTACTCCGCCGGCCGGAGCTCGGAGCGCTCGCCGGGACGGTCCTCGTCATCGTCGTCTTCGCCATAAGTGCGGGGCACACCGGGCTCTTCACCCCGCGCGGCATCGTCAACATGCTGCAGATATCGGCCGAGCTCGGGGTGCTCGCGACCGCCGTGGCGCTGCTCATGATCGGCGGCGAGTTCGACCTTTCGATCGGCTCGACGATCGGCTTCGCCGGCGTCGTGATCGGCCTCGGCGTCACGGAATTCCATCTGTCGCTCGGCGTTTCGGTGCTGATCGCATTCTGCTTCGCGATCCTCATCGGCTACGTGAACGGGCTGCTGCTGATCCGCACCAAGCTGCCGTCGTTCATCGTCACGCTCGCCTTCCTCTTCATCCTGCGCGGGCTGACGCTGGCGGTGACGCGCGGCATCACCGGGCGGACGCAGATCCCCTACATCGTCGCGGACGACATGAAGGGGAGCTTCATCGTGAGCCTCTTCGCCGGC
>JBBQVL010000002.1:0-117348 GCA_038211615.1 Hyphomicrobiales bacterium | reverse complement strand
GCCGACGCCGTCATGGTGGCGCGCGGCGATCTCGGCGTGGAGATGCCGCTCGAAGCCGTGCCCGGCGTACAGAAGCGCATCACGCGCCTCGCGCGGCGGCTCGGCAAGCCCGCCGTCGTCGCGACGCAGATGCTGGAAAGCATGATCTCCGCCGCCGTCCCCACGCGCGCCGAGGTCTCCGACGTCGCGACCGCCGTGTTCGAAGGCGCCGATGCGGTGATGCTCTCGGCCGAATCCGCCGCGGGCGAATACCCGATCGAGGCCGTCGAGACGATGAACCGCATCGCCGAGGCGGTGGAGGAGGACAAGCTCTTCACCGCCATCATCCAGGCGCAGCGTCCCGACCCGGAATCGACCGGCGCCGACACCATCGCCTCGGCCGCGCGGCAGATCGGCGAGACGCTCGGGCTCGCCGCGATCGTCTGCTACACATCCTCGGGCTCGACCGGCATCCGTGCCTCGCGCGAGCGCCCCGGCGTCCCGGTCATCGCGCTCTCGCCGGTCCGCCGCACAGCGCGCCGGCTGTCAATCGTCTGGGGCCTGCACTGCGTCGAGACCGAGGACGCCCACAACATCGACGAGATGGTCGATCGCGCCTGCTCGATCGCCTATCGCGAGGGCTTCGCTCAGCCGGGCGAACGCATCATCATCACCGCTGGCGTTCCGTTCGGCACTTCCGGCGCGACGAACCTTATTCGCATCGCCTTCATCGGGCCTGACGGCACGTCGGGGATCTAGCGACGGACCGGCGGCGATCTATCGCACCGCGATCACAGGAGTTGCGCGCGGCAATTTGGTTGACGCGGCTGACCGGGTTTGCACGATCTGCGGGTGCGGTTTGGGAATACGCTTCGCGACGCCGCTTCGGATGGAGCACCTCGATGCGATTGAACAAGGTGACCTACCACGCGGATTTCGTCGTCTACCCGCTGCTGATCCTTGCGCTGTCCAACGAAGCGATGCGGGACGCGACGCTGCGGCAGCGGCTCGACTGGCTGGGGGCCTGCGCTGTGGGGATCGCCGGATGGACGCTCGCCGAATATGTCCTGCACCGCTTCGCGCTGCACCGCATACCGGTGCTGGAGCGGATGCACGATGCGCACCACGAGGATCCCACCGCGCTGGTCGGCACGCCCATCTGGGTCAGCCTCGCGACCTTTGGCGTGCTGGGGCTGATTCTGTGGCGTGGCACGGATGCCAACGTCGCAGGCGGCCTGACCTGCGGCCTGATGGCGGGATACCTTTGGTACATCGCCGTCCATCACGTCGTGCACCATTGGCGGCTGGAACATGATACCTACCTGTACCGGCTGAAGCGCCGGCACGCGAAGCACCACTACTCGGACGAGGACTGCAATTACGGAGTTTCGACGGGATTCTGGGACCGCATCCTTCACACCGCCGATCCGACCGTCGCGGCAAGCCCGGCCCGCGCGCACCGCAACAAGAACAACGCCACCCCACAGACGTAGGCGGAGATCCGATACATGACGATGCTCGACAAGCGGAAGCTCGGAGGCGAGGGGCTTGAGGTTTCGCCTCTCGGGCTTGGCTGCATGGGGATGAGCCAGTCCTACGGCGCCGCCGACGAGAGCGAGTCGGTCGCGACCCTCAACCGGGCGATCGAGCTCGGCGTCACCTTCTTCGATACGGCCGAGGTCTATGGCCCGTTCCGTAACGAGGAGCTCGTCGGGCGCGTGCTGAAGCCGCACCGCGACAGGATCGTGATCGCAACCAAGTTCGGCTTCAAGATCGACAATGGCAAGTCGGTCGGCGTGGACAGCCGGCCGGCACATATCCGCGAGGTCGTCGAGGCATCGCTGAAGCGGCTGCAGACCGATCGCATCGACCTTCTCTACCAGCACCGCGTCGATCCGGCGGTGCCGATGGAAGACGTCGCGGGTGCCGTCGCCGATCTGGCGCGCGCCGGAAAGGTGCGCTTCTTCGGCCTCTCCGAGGCGGGCGAGGACGCCATCCGCCGCGCGCACGCTACCTTCCCGGTCTCCGCGCTGCAGAGCGAATATTCCCTGTGGGAGCGCAATCTCGAACCGAAGATCCTCCCGCTGCTGCGCGAGCTCGGCATCGGCCTCGTGCCCTTTGCACCGCTCGGCCGCGGCTTCCTGACCGGCCAGGTGCGGCGGGCGGAGGATTATCCCGCGAACGATCATCGCCACAACGATCCGCGCTATCAGGGAAGGAACTTCGACACCAACATGCGCGCGGCTTCCGCCGTCGTGCGGGTGGCGCAACGGAAGAACGCCAGGCCGGGGCAGATCGCGCTCGCGTGGCTGCTCGCGAAGGGCGATGACATCGTGCCGATCCCCGGCACCAAGCGCCGCACCTATCTGGAGGAGAATATCGGCGCCGCGAGCATCGCGCTCGACGCCGGCGATATCGCCGATCTCGACGCGGCGCTGAAACGGGAAGCTATCGCCGGGGAGCGTTATAACACCGCCAACCAGCGCTTCGTGGACCGGTAATCCTGGCGGACCAGGGCGAAGGTCAGACGCCCTTGCCGCCGGCTTCCTTCTCCAGCGCTTCGAGCGATTCCCGCACCTTGTCGAGCCGCGGATCGATCTCCAGTGCGCGACGGTAGACGTCGATGGCATCCTTGTTGCGGTCCATCGCCTGAAGAATCATGCCGAAACCGGCAAGCGCGCCGAAATGGCGCGGCTCGATCGCCAGCGTCTGGCGGATATCGAAGAGCGACTGGCCGAAATCCTCCATGACGAAGTGGACGGTGGCGCGCTTGTTCCAGGCCTCGGCGAAATCCGGCCGGATGACGATGATCTGGTCGAGCACGTCGAGCGCCAGCGGAAAATTCTTCTTCTCCATCGCGTTCACGGCCCACGACATCAGGAGATCGGCGGTCGGGCTGCCGGAGCGTGCGAAGCGCCGCAGAATCTCCTGCTCGATCCGCTCGCCAGCCTGGGCGGTGGAATCGTCCTTCAGCCTGGCGAAGAGATCGTCGAGCGGAAGCTCTGAAATGGTGCGCTGATTGAGAGCAGGCGGAGGGGCGGTCGAGGAAGCGCCATTAGGCTCCGCGCGCAGCGGCAGCGGCGCCAGCAGCGCGACAAGGAAAACGGCCGAGATGAGCCGACTCATGCCGGAAAAGTAGGATTTTCCGGCCGGGAGGTCAAAACACGATCGCTTGGGGAGCGGGCGCCTTGCCAGCGCGCAACCGGAGAAAGGCGGCGTGCTGCCTTCAGCCCTGCCGGGCCTTGTAGCGCTTCTGCGTCTTGTTGATGACGTAGACGCGGCCCTTGCGGCGGACCAGGCGGTTTTCGCGGTGGCGGCCCTTGAGCGACCGGAGGGAGTTCTTGATCTTCATGGAATAAGCCCGTCACGCGAAGTTCGCGCGCCAAAATTCAAGCGCGCACATAGGGAATTCAGGGCCGGAATGTCAAGGTCCGCCGCCTACATAGGCGTCGGCGCTTTTCCTTCCGCCCGCGCCTGCAGGCAACGGAAGAGGTCTTCGTCGCGGATCAGGCCGCTGATCGCCCCGTTGTCGCGGACGACGAACGGCCCGGTGTGCTTCAGCCGCGCGTCGATCAGGGCGCGGAGCGGGGTTTCGCCTGCGACCGAGATGAAGGCGCGGTGCGGCGCGCGGTCGACGTCCTCCAGCGCCACCAGCGGCATCGCGATGCCGTCGCGCTTGCCCTCGCCGGCCGGGGTCAGCGTCAGCTCCTCGTCGATCCGGGCTTCGCTGCCAACGCCGGTCAGCGGCAGGCTGGCGAAGGGATGCATCACCTCCTGCGCGCGGAGCACGTTCAGCGGATTCATGTGGGCGACGAAATCGCGCACATAGTCGCTCGCCGGGTTCAGCACGATCTCCTGCGGCTCGCCGTACTGGATGATCCGCCCCGATTCCATGATGGCGATGCGGGTGCCGATCTTCAGCGCCTCGTCGAGATCGTGGCTGACGAAGACGATGGTGCGCTTCAATTGCCGCTGCAGCTCCAACAGCTCGTCCTGCAGTTTGGCGCGGATCAGCGGATCGAGCGCCGAGAACGGCTCGTCCATGAGCAGGATCGGCGCCTCGGTGGCGAAGGCGCGCGCCAGGCCGACGCGCTGCTGCATGCCGCCGGAAAGCTCATGCGCGTGCTTGCCCGCCCACGGCGCGAGGCCGACCAGCTCGAGCTGCTTCATCACCCGCTCGCGCCGCTCCGCCTCCGGCACGCCGGCGAGCTCCAGGCCGAAACCGACATTCTCGGCGACCGTGCGCCACGGGAGCAGCGCAAAATTCTGGAACACCATCGCGACACGCTGCATGCGGATGCGACGGAGCACCGCGGCGTCGCAGGCCGCGACATCGACCATCGCGTCCCCGTCCTTGACGAGGACGGTGCCACGCACCGGCCGGTTCAGGCCGTTGACGGCGCGCATCAGCGTCGACTTGCCGGAGCCGGAAAGGCCCATCAGCACGGTGATCTCGCCCTCGCCGACCTCCAGCGAGCAATCGGCGACGCCGAGCACCGCGCCGCAGGCGGCCAGGATCTCGGTGCGCGTACGGCCCTGGTCGAGCAGCGCCAGCCCTTCCGCCGCGCGGTTGCCGAAGATGATGTCGACGTTCTTGAAGGAGACGGCGGTTGGCCTCGTCCCGTTGACACCAGCTCCGTTCATCGCGGTCCCGCTCATCATGTTCCGCTCACTTCCGCTCGGGCATGCTTGCTTTGCTCACTTGCGTTCGCCGGAGCCCGGCGCTTCGCCGATGCGACAGACGCGGTCAAGGATGATGGCGAGCACGACGATGGCGAGCCCAGCCTCGATGCCCATCGGAATGTTGACGGTGTTGAGCGCGCGCACCACCGGTTTGCCGAGCCCGTTGGCGCCGATCAGCGCGGCGATCACCACCATCGACAGGCAGAGCATGATGCACTGCGTGAGGCCGGCCATGATCGACGGCCACGCAGCCGGAAGCTCGACCTTCCAGAGAAGCTGGCGCTTGGTGGCGCCGAACGCCTCGCCAGCCTCGATGAGTTGCTTCGGCACGGTGGTGATGCCGAGATGCGTCAGCCGGATCGGCGCGGGAATGGCGAAGACGACGGTGCAGATCAGCCCGGGCGCGAGCCCCAGTCCGAAGAGCACCAGCGCCGGGATCAGGTAGACGAAGGTCGGCAGCGTCTGCATCAGATCGAGCACCGGGCGCAGCAGCTTGAACAGCCACTCCCGGTGCGCCGCCGCGATGCCGACCGGCACGCCGATCCCCATCGCCACCACCGCCGAGCCGATGACCAGCGCCAGCGTCTCGATGGTTTCCTTCCAGAGCCCTTGGTTCAGAATGTAGAGCAGCCCGACCGCAACCCCGATCGTGATCCCGATCGAGCGGTGCAGGACCCATGCGAGCGCCATGACCAGCGCCACGATGACGAGCGGCGGCGGCCAGAGAAACAGCGCGATCATCGCCTCGAGCGCGGCGGAGATGCCCGTGGAAAGGCCGTTGAAGAACCAGTCGAGCCAGTTGGTGAGGAAGTCGAAGAAATACTTGCCCCACAGGCCAACCGGAATCTTGTACGCGGTGAACCACTTCTCCATGCGCTTTTCCCGCCCCCGTGCTCCGGCGCGCCCTCACGCGCCGGACAGGTGACCCGCGGCTCGTCGCCGGGGGTCGGTCTTGACGATCAGGCGCCGAGCGCGGACGCGACCGCGGCCTTCGCGTCGCCGCCGTCGAACGTGGTCACGCCTTCCAGCCACGGCGTGACGATCTCCGGATGGGCTTTCAGCCACGCCGTCGCCGCCTCGCCCGCGTCCGTCCCCTTCAGGATGGAGTCCATGAGCTCGTTTTCCATCGGCAGGCCGAACTTCAGGTTGGAGATGAATTTTCCGACATTCGGGCATTCGGTCGTGTAGCCGGCGCGCACGTTGGTGTGCACGGTCGCCGCGCCGAAGCCGGAATCGCCCATGCCGTCGAGATAGGTGATCTTCATCCCGCCCATCACCGGATGCGGCGTCCAGCCGAGGAACACGATCCAGTCGTTGGCCTTCATCGCCTTCTCGGCCTGCGACAGCATGCCGGCCTCCGACGACTCGACGAGATCGAAGCCGTCGAGCCCGTTCGCCTTGTCGGCGATCATGCCGAGCACGATGCGGTTGCCGTCATTGCCCGGCTCGATGCCGTAGATCTTGTGATCGAACTTGTCGGCGTTCTTGCCGATGTCGGCGAGGCTTTTGACACCCGCGTCCGCGACATAGGTCGGGACCACGAGGCCGTATCCCGCCCCTTCCAGGTTCTCCGAGATCGACTCCACCGACTTGTCGTCGATGAACGGCTGCACGTCGCCCGTCATCGACGGCATCCAGTTGCCGAGGAAGACGTCGATGTCCTTGTTCTTGAGCGAAGCATAGGTCACCGGCACGGAGAGGACCTGCGTCTCCGGCTCGTAGCCGAGCGCCGTCAGCACCGCCGAGGTTACCGCCGTGGTCGCCGTGATATCGGTCCAGCCGACATCCGACAGCCGCACCTTCTTGCAGCTGTCCGCGTCCCCGGCCAAGGCCGCCCCGGCCGACAGCGCGACCGCCATCGCGGCAAATACGCATCCCTTCGTCACGTCCTGCATGGATGTCTCCCTGAGATCGAAAACAGCGGCCGCCGCGCCCACTCGGCGACCTTGCTGAAGCCATCGAAACATCAATGCCGGGCCTGCGCAAGCCTATCTTGATTGATCGATCAATCAAGAACCGGTAATTCAAGGTCTGAAAGCGAGGGACGGTCGCGTGCCGCGAATTGGAATGGAGCCACTGCGCCGCAAGGCGCTCATCTCGGCCGCGATCGACGCGATCCACGATCGCGGGATGGCGCAGGTGACGATGGGGGAGATCGCACGGCGCGCCGGCGTGTCGGCGGCGCTCGCGCATCATTATTTCGGCGGCAAGGACCAGCTCCTGCTTGCCACCATGCGCCATCTCCTCTCCGAGCTCGGCGAGGAGATCCAGGCACGGCTCGCCGAGGCGACGACGCCCCGCGCGCGCCTCTCCGCCGTGATCCGTGGAAATTTCGCCGCCGGCCAGTTCCGCCCCGCCGTCATCTCCTCGTGGCTCGCCTTCTATGTGCAGGCGCAGAACGACCCCGAGGCACGCCGCCTGCTGCATGTCTACACGCGCCGGCTGGAGAGCAATCTGCTGCACGCGCTCCGCGCCTTCGTGCCGCGCGAGGAGGCGGTGAGGATCGCGGAGATGGCGGCCTCGCTGATCGACGGCGTGTGGATCCGCCGCTCGCTCGCCGACGGCAGGCCCGACCCGGCGGGTGCTGCAAAGCTCGTCGAGGAGGCGGTGACGGACGCCTTGCGGCTTCCCGATGCTTGAAGCCGACTACGTCATCGTCGGGGCCGGTTCGGCCGGTTGCGCGCTCGCCTACCGTCTTTCGGAGGACGGCCGGAACAGCGTGCTCGTGCTCGAATATGGCGGCACCGATTTCGGCCCGCTGATCCAGATGCCGGCGGCGTTCTCGATCCCCATGAACATGCGGACCTACGACTGGGGCTACCGCACGGAGCCGGAGCCGCATCTCGCCGGCCGCCGCCTCGCCACGCCGCGCGGAAAGGTCGTCGGCGGCTCTTCTTCCATCAACGGCATGGTGTTCGTGCGCGGCCACGCGCAGGATTTCGACCGCTGGGAAGCGGCGGGCGCCAAGGGCTGGGCCTTCAAGGACGTGCTCCCCTATTTCCGCCGGATGGAGCACGCACACCTGAACGGCAGCGGCCCGGCCGAGGAGGGCTGGCGCGGCTCAGGCGGCCCGCTGCACGTGACGCGCGGCGCGCTGACCAACCCGCTCTATCGCGCCTTCACCGAAGCCGGCGTCGAGGCAGGCTACGGCTTCACGCCGGACTATAACGGCTCGCGGCAGGAAGGCTTCGGGCCGATGGAGATGACGGTCTGGCAGGGCCGCCGCTGGTCTGCCGCGAACGCCTATTTGCGCCCCGCCCTGAAGCGGCCGAACGTCGAGCTCCGCACCGGGGTGCGGGCGGAGAAGATCGTCTTCGAGGGACGCCGCGCCGTGGGGGTAGAGGTGCGGCGCTGGGGCCGCGTCGAGACCGTGCGCGCGCGCAAGGAGGTGATCGTCGCCGCTTCCGCCATCAACTCGCCGCAGCTCCTGATGGTGTCGGGCATCGGCCCCGCCGGCGAGCTGAAGGCCAACGGCATCGACGTCGTCGTCAATCGCCCCGGCGTCGGCGGCAATTTGCAGGACCACCTGGAGGTCTACGTGCAGCAGGCCTGCACGCGGCCGATCACGCTGAACGCGCATCTCGGGCTTCTCGCCCGCGCCCGCATCGGCTTCCAGTGGTTCGCGATGGGCAACGGGCTGGGCGCGACCAACCATTTCGAGGCCTGCGCCTTCATCCGCAGCCGGGCCGGCGTGCCCTACCCCGACCTTCAGATGCATTTCCTCCCCGCCGCCGTCCGTTACGACGGCCGCGCCGCGGCGGCCGCGCACGGCTTCCAGGTGCATATCGGCCCGATGCGCTCGCCTTCGCGCGGCTCGGTCAGGCTTGCCTCGAAAGATCCGCGCGCAGCGCCGAGAATCCGCTTCAACTACATGAGCGCCGAGGAGGACTGGCAGGATTTCCGCACCGCCATCCGGCTGACGCGCGAAGTGTTCGCGCAAGCTGCGTTCGCCGATTTCCGCGGCGCGGAGCTCGCGCCTGGCCCGGGCGCACAATCCGACGCGGCGCTCGACGACTTCGTGCGCGAGAACGTCGAAAGCGCCTATCACCCCTGCGGGACGTGCCGCATGGGCGCGGTCGAGGACGTGAACTCAGTCGTCGACGCGGAATGCCGGGTGATCGGCACGCAGGGCCTGCGCGTCGTCGATTCCTCGATTTTTCCCGAGATCACCAACGGCAACATCAACGCCCCCTCCATCATGGTGGGCGAAAAGGCCGCCGACCTGATCCTGGGCAAGCCCCCGCTTCCGGCGTCGAACGCCGAGCCGTGGAGCAACCCGGACTGGCGCGAGAAGCAGCGCTAGCGTCAGAGAGCTTCAGTTCCTGACGAACAGGACGTTGACATCGAGCATCTCGAACGTCCCGGGATCCACGAAGTTGGGGGCAACCGACACGCAGCGATAGCCGTCGGCGATCAGCCCGGCGATCGTCTCGGTGAACGGAGGCTCGCCGTCGTAGAGGGGCGTCAGGGACAGCTCCGCATAGATGAGCGCTACGCGACCTCGTTCCTCGCGCAAACCTGCGAGCACCTCGTGCTCGTAGCCTTGCACGTCTAGCTTCACCCCAAGACGGCCCGCTTCGGGAAAGTCGCTGCGAAGCACCTGATCGAGCGTAAGCATCTCGACCGCTTCCTTCCCGACGTAGCGGGAGTGCGGGGCGATGCTGAGATGCCGGTCGAGCATCGGAAGGAACGACGAGCTCTGGGAATTCCCGGCGACGTTGATCTCTGCCTGTCCCGAACGCGGTCCGAGCGCGCATCTCCGATAGACCTGCCAGTTGGCTTTGCCGGCGGCCGCGGCCTGCAGCCGGCCATGCGCCTCCGCCAGCGGCTCGAAGGAGACGATCCGTCCGCCGTAGCCAGCCTTGAACAGGTTCCGAGCGAACTGACCGCGGTTGGCGCCCACATCGAGCATCACTGACACATTATGGGTTTCGGCGGACCGGATCAGTCGTTGCACCGGATCGAATTGTGGACGGTACTTGGATAACGTGTAGCCGAGTGACCTGAGCGCCAGATTCAAATGTTTGGAGGGCATGGTGCGCGAGCATGGATAAGCCGTTACGACAAGTCAAACAGCAGGCAGACGCTCGGAGACGGGTCATCGCCAGCGTATCCGGCAAGCGGTTCAAGCGATGAAAGCAAGGCGACTTCTGCGGAAAGTGCGGGAGGGAAGGCTCGGATGGTTGTTCACCCCGAGCCGTGAAAGCCAGGTTGCCCGTTGGCTCGCCGAGGGACGCCCCTCCCCGCCCCCCGCCGCGGTGAAGACGCGCAACCTGCTGACCCTCGCGGACCTCTTCGGCATCGACACGCTGGTCGAGACAGGCACCTACCGCGGCGACATGATCGCCGCGACGCTTCACCGCTTCGAGCGAATCTATTCGATCGAGATCGACCCGGCTCTGGCGAAAGCGGCGCAGACGCGATTTCGCCACGCCGGCAAGGTGGAAATCCTCGAAGGCGACAGCGCCAAGCTGCTCCCCGGGATCATCCGGGAGCTTAGAGGCCCAGCCCTCTTCTGGCTGGACGGCCACTACAGCGGCAAGGGCACGGGAAAGGGCGAGACGGATACGCCGATTCTCGCCGAAGTCGAAACGATAGCGGCCTTGCGCCAAAACCGCGCCGACATCGTCATTGTTGACGACGCACGGCTGTTCGGACGTCTGCCCGCATACCCGCAGCAGGATGATTTTGTCGAAATCCTGCGGACGAAATTTGGCGGGCAGGTTCTCGTCGCGGACGACTCCTTCTTCGTGCTCCCGATGTCACGCCTCTCTTCCTCGGAGACGTGATGAGATTCTTCGCACCACCCGCTTGGCGAAGCGACGGGCGCGTGACGGACGAAAGCGTTGCTGATGGGCGATCTTGATCTGCCGTGGCAGGCCCGGGGCCAGTGATTGGCAGTGCCGCAAGATTACATCGAACGTGTTGTAGCGGTCGAGGACCAGGGATCGTGCTTGCGCAAGACCGGCAGCATGCTCAGCAGTTAGATCTGTGTCGATGGTCCGCTCGATGGTCGCGATCGCCTCCTCCGGTCGGCCGATATCGATCTGGATCAGGCCGTCGCTGGGCAAGTAGTCGCAGATGTTCTGGCATCCCCAATAGATCGGGAAGGCCCAGCCCAGATAGCTGTCGGAGAGCTTCTCCGTCCAGTAGTCGCGCAACGCGCTGTTCTCGAGCGCAATGTGGTATCGGTACGGGAGTATGGCGTCGGCCTTGTCGGGAATAGGCCGCACACCACGCCCGAAGACGTCTACGCGGTCCCCGAGCCGCGCCTCCAGCCTGTCGACGAACTCGCGCCGCGCCCGATGGCCCGGCAAGCGGGAAGACGCCGAACAGATAACCGAAAGGGCGGCGGTCTTTTGCGGCGGCGGCATTGCAAGCAATGCATCGTAGTCGATGGTGCCGCGAAAGGCCGGTCGGTCATTGGCGTTCGCGCCCTTGTGCATGCCGATGTGCCAGGTCTGGCCTTGGTATTCGACTCGCACGTTCGGGTGGCGAAGATTGCGGTGACAGCTCACGACGAGGTCGAACTGCGCCAGGAAGCCGGGTTGATATTCCCTGGTCAGAGGGGGCTCCAGCGTGATGAGCACTGCACGACCCGATTGAACGAAGGCAACCTCTTCCTCCTCGGCTATATCGTCCAGCACGACCCACATGTCGCACTGCCGGACGCCGGGATCGTTCCCGAGGAATTGATGGCCCTTCCATACCCCCAGTCCACCGGGCGTCTGACGAAACAGCGGCTCGTTGGCGAAGTAGTATGAGAGCTTTATGCGCATGAGCTAGATTTCAACCGAGTCTTCGGAAGCCTCAGCGCATTCCGGGGCGAAGTGCGAAAAGGCGGGTGGGGCAAATTGATGAAGCGATCAAGGCTGCGAGGCAAGCTGCGGCGACTGCTCTATCCTTCGTTCGGCCGCCAGGTAGCGATCTATGGCATCGAGGGACTGTCCCTGCTCCTGCGGGCGCAAAGCCGCATCGACCGCCGAATGATAGAATCGGGTACCTGGGAGACATCCCAGGTCGCGCGGCTTGTGTCGCTCGTGAAGCTGTCCCGCAAGCAGTCCAAGGGACCTGCGGTCTTCCTCGATATCGGTGCGTATTTTGGATTCTATGCGCTCACAATGCGTCGCGAGAGTCTCTTCGACCGGATCATTGCATTCGAGCCGGATGCGATGAACTTTGCGCAGCTTGGCGCTCAACTCTATCTGAACGACGCCGCCTATGAGATTGAGGTGCAAAGGCTCGCAGTGTCCGACACCACGGGCACCGGGACCATGCCGAAGAGCACGCTCCGCAAGAACCGCGGAACGAGCGGGCTTGGGATCACCGCTCCTCCAGAGGCGACCATGACCGTCGGGACTGCCGCGCTGGACGCGCTCTACGATTTTCACGATACCCTCGTCGTCGCCAAGATCGACGTCGAGGGCCATCAAGCCGCCGTGCTTCACGGAATGCGGGCTACGATCAGTCGGAACCGCGTGGTCCTGCAGATTGAAATCTGGAAGAACGAGCGCGAAGCAGCGCTGCGAATCCTTGAGGGGTTGGGGCTGAAGGTCATCGGAAACATGTATCCGGACTATTTCGCCACCAACATAGAGGGGCTTGCGCCACAGCTTGCTCCGGATGCGATGGCGCCCGAGCGCTCCGAAATCTTCGATGGAAGCATCCCGAAGAACCGGAACGACTAAGTGCATGCGCGCCTACCTGATCAACCTCGACCGGTCCCCCGACCGCCTCGCCCGGATGCAAGCGGAGTTCGACCGCGTCGGTGCTGCCTTCACGCGTTTCACGGGCGTGGACACGCTCGGTTGGGCAAACGACAAGGCCGAGGCCTATTTCCGTGACCACCCGGCATTCTCGTCGGAGCGGCTTCCGGGCGATGCAGGGGCCTTCCTCAGCCACTTCGGCGTATGGCAGGCCATAGCAGCCCGCGACGAAGCCGCGGCTGCGGTTTTCGAGGACGACGTGCATCTCGCTTTCGACCTCACCGCTCTGCTGTCCGCGAGCAACTGGATCCCCGCGGACGCCGATCTCGTGCGGCTGGAATCGAATGGCAAGATGGTCCTGCGGGAAGGGCGCCCGGTCGGAGTCGCACCCCGTCGGAAGCTCTATCGCACCGGCTCGGGGACCTGGGGCGCGGCCGGCTATGTCATCACGCGGAAAGCCGCTGTGCGCCTGATCCGGACTGCGGCCGATCTGCACACGCACATCGACTGGTTCCTGTTCAAGCCTACCCGCTCTCCCGTCGCGGCAAGCCTCTGCTGCTATCAGATGCTCCCCGCTGTCTGCATCCAGGACGGTTATCTGAACGGATCGAAGGCCGCCGTACGCAGCATCGTCAGCCACGGCGTACGCACTGTCGTCGCGGCACCTGGAAGAAGCTGGCTTTCGCGGCTCCTCCCGCATCGCAAGCGCCCGGTTCCTTATGTTCCGTAGTGCTGCGCGGACCTGAGCGCGGCTGATCCCGACCCGCGCCGGCTGCGTTGGTTCGTCGGCAGGAATTACCAGCCATCTGTCGTCCAGTCGCCCGCCAACCCTACCGCCAGTGTTCCTTCACGAATGGCGCGCGCTTCCACGGGCCGTAGGGAGCGTCCATCACATCCTCGGGATCCGGCTTGCCGTGGAAGACCACGATCGAGGCATCGGGAGGCGGGTCAACCGTCATGAAGTCCGGCGCCCTGATCCAGCGTTCGAGGCCGAGCTTTCTCGCGAGCGGAAACACATGCGAGCGCATGCCCTTCTTGTAGGAGACGATCTTTTGCGTCGGGAAGAACCGAATGTCCGGCACCTGTTCCCAGATCCATCCCTGATCGCCGGTGAAATGGCCGGATGCGAGGATCGCCTCCGCGCGCTCGGCGAAGCGCTCGTAGACGTGGGCGTACTTCCCCGCTTCGAACCGCATGACCGAGCTGTTGCATCCGGGATTGGCGCTGAAGCCGCGCACGATGTGGAAGCCACCCGGATCGTCGAGCAGGAAATCGAGCGGGCCGAGGATGACGAGGTCCACGTCGAGATAGAGAATCGTGCGGCCCGGCGTGAAGATGTCAGGCCGGAAGAGACTGAGCTTGTTCCAGAAGCCGGTGAAAGGGTCGGGAAGCGGGATCGTGCCGATACCCTCGCCGAGCCCGGAAGGATCGTCGGTCAGGCAGACGAAATCGTGCGGACGCGAGAGGTGCCGCTCCACCATCCGGTGCAGGCGGTTGACGTAGAGCGGAGGATACTTCGTCCCCCATTTGA
The DNA here is from genome assembly GCA_038211615.1 of Hyphomicrobiales bacterium. Taxonomy (GTDB): domain Bacteria; phylum Pseudomonadota; class Alphaproteobacteria; order Rhizobiales; family Afifellaceae; genus DASWJZ01. The sequence goes on along the minus strand of JBBQVL010000002.1, from coordinate 103,449 downwards.
CGCAGCAGACGACAACCTCGTTCGCCATCCGGCTCTCCGACAGACCTTGCCCCGGCGGCTTGCCTAAGCGGCGGCCCGATCTATAGACACGCACCGGCGCCGTCCATCCTGCCGCGCAGGCTTGGGGGTTCGCCCATCGGCGGCGCGGGAGGTTGCGGCTGAACGCTTACCTGATCAACCTCGACCGGTCCGGGGACCGGCTCGCCCACATGCAGGCGGAGCTCGACCGCGCGGGGGTGGCCTTCGAGCGCGTCGTCGGCGTGGATGGATCGGCGCTTGCGGCGAGCGCGCTTGCGGCGTTCCAGCGGGCGCGGACCGCCGCCAAGCCGGGAGGATGGCTCCCCGGCGAGGTCGGGTGCTTCCTCAGCCACTTTGCGCTCTGGCAGCGGATCGCGGCCGGAAGCGAAGAGTGGGCGGCGATCCTCGAGGATGACGTGCGCGTCGCGCCTGATCTTGGCCGGCTGCTCCGGTCGAGCGACTGGATTCCCCCCGCCGCCGATATCATCCGGATCGAGGCGAGCGGCACGATGCGCCTCGCAGGGGGCGCACCGGTCGCACCGGCGCCCGGCCGGAGGATATTCCGCGCCCTCTCCGGCACCGCCGGCACCGCCGGCTACATCATCGCGCGGCGCGCCGCCGCATGGCTGATCGAGACTTCCCCGGCACTGCACACCAGCGCCGATGTCTTTCTCTTCAAGCCGAAGATGTCGAGCGTCGCGAGGAAGCTCCAGCGCTACCAGATCGTGCCGGCGCTCTGTGTGCAGGACGGGGTGATGGAGGGCGGCGACGCGCGGCTGAAGAGCCTGATCAAGACCCGGACCACCCGTGGCCGCGGCTATCGAGAGCGCTCCAATCCGCTTCTCAAGCTCTGGCCGCTGCAGCGGCACGCAGTGCCGTTCCGCCCCTAGGCCTTCCCCCTTGGTCCTTCCGCGGCCGGCCCGTCAAATGCCGTGGCGGGTGAGGGCCTCGTAGAGCGCTTCGAGCTGCGAGCCGGCCAGCGGCTCAAGACCCGCGACGCCGCCGCTCAGCGCCTCGGCGGTGAGGTCGGAGAGGCGGATCGGGAACGCACGCCGGTCGGCGATCATCGCTTCGTGCTCGATCGCGTCGCGCTGCGGCGGGCGATAGCGGTCGGCGAAGAGGATGCCGGTCGGCCGCGAGGCGGCGATGCTCTCCGCCAGCATCGACATGGAATCCGCCGTCACCAGCACCAGGTCGGAGCGGAACGCCGGATTGTTGGACAAAAGCCCGCGCTCGGCGAACCGCACGAAGCTGACCGGCGCGCCGCTTGCCGCGACCAGTGCGACCAGGCAGTCGAACTCCGCGACCGGGCTGCGGCGCGAGTCGAACAGCGTCCAGTGCAGCCACGGCATCTTGCGGGTCACCGCGATGATCCGCTCCGCCAGCAGCTCCATGTCCGCCATTGTGTAGAGATAGTGCTTTGACTGCCCGCCGAAGAGGAGCGAGGCGGAACGGGCGACACCGTTCGGGACGAGCGTCCGCGGCTCGGGAAAATCCGCCGCATCGAGTTCGGACGGCCGCAGCGTGTAGGCGCGATGCGGATGCGGCCGCCGCCGCTCCGAGGTGAGGAGCACGGTGTAGAAGCCGTCCGAGGGCCATTTGGAGAAGCCGAAATAGACGTTCCGCGCCTTCAGCCGCCGCGCCAGGGCGATGTTCGCGGCGGAGGTGCGCGGCCCGGTGGAAATGACGAGGTCGACCGGCCCGCCGTCGATCCCGGTGGTGACCGGCAGCGGATTGAAGGGGCTCGGCTCGCCGCCCACACGGTAGAAGAGCCTCCAGAACATCGTGAAGGGCAGGATGCCCGCCAGCGTCCGCTTCAGGCGGCGCGAGAGGCGGAGCGTCTCGCGGATCGGAAGGACGCGCGCCTCGACACGGCGGTGTTTCGCGAGCGCCGTCAGGATTCCGAGCGACGACCGGTCGTGGCCCGCCACGCCGTCCGACGGGATCAGGACGCGAAGCGGCGGCGTCCGCCCGCCATTTGTACGCGCCTCGCTCACCGCCAATGCTCGGCGATCCAGGGCGTGGGGCGGACGTGCTTGAAGATGGGCTTCCACCATTGCTTCCGCTTGGTCGGCCAAAGCCCGTCGCGTGCGTGGTCGGGGTTCGGAAAGCCGGTGAAGCAGATCACCCGCGCCGTCTTCGGCAGCCTCGCGAGGAGGAGGAAATTCAGCGGCCAGCGCGGCATGAGATTGTACTTGAAGCTCAAACACCATTCCGCCGGCCACCAGGTCATGCGCGCGATGGTGCGCGAGGCAAACGTCTGGCTGTTGCGGAATTTCTTCACGGTGCCGGCCGGATCGGCCATCAGCGTGTCATACACCTCGGCATGCGCGCCGACCTTGAGGCGAAAGACCGAGGTGTTGCCGATCCCCTCGCCGGCCTGCGTCCAGTTCTCGATGACGCAATAGGTCTCCTCCGGCTTGAAGTCGAAGAATGCGTCGATCGACCCGGTGATCACCACGTCGAGGTCGATGAAAAGGAAAGCGCCGGAAAGGCCGGCGAGATCGCGCTGCCACAGCGATATCTTCCGCCAGGCCTTCCATTGATGCGTGGGCGGCAGGTCGATCGGCGGCAGCGGCAGCGCCTCGATCCCCGGGGCGAGGCCCGCCGGATCGTCGGTGAAGCAGATGAAGCGGAGCGGACGCTGCGTGTTCCGCCGAACCATGGAATGGAGGATGTTGGCGTATTCGACGCCGTAGCCCTTGCCCCATTTCATGCAAATGACGGTCTGCACCGTTCAGGCTCTCCGTTCATGCCGCTTGCGCCCAGCGCCGCCTCCCTCTAGCCGTTTTGTCGCCGGATGAGGAAGGGCGAAGCCCGGGCGGTGCGCATTCTTCCTTTCCGTGCAGGGCCCGCCCGATTCGGCTAGGGTGCGCAAAATCGCCGAGCGAACTGGAGAAATGCGCTGATGCTGGCGCCGTCGCCCGTCAAGACCCGCTTCCGTCTGGTGCTGATCAAGCCGTCGCACTACGACGACGACGGCTACGTCATCCAGTGGTACCGCTCGCCGATCCCGGCGAATTCGCTGGCATGCCTCTATGGCCTCGCGGTCGATTGCGCCGAGCGGCATGTGCTCGGCGCCGACGTGACGCTCGAAGTCGTCGCCATCGACGAGACCAACCAGCGCATCCGCCCGGAGAAGATCGCGCGGGGAATCCGCGAGGCGGGCGGCGGCATGGTGATGCTGGTCGGCGTGCAGTCGAACCAGTTTCCGCGCGCGCTCGACCTGACCGCCACGTTCCGCAAGGAAGGGCTGATCGTCGGCATCGGCGGGTTCCATGTGTCGGGCACCCTCTCGATGCTCCCCGGCATCGAGCCGAACGTGCAGAAGGCGCTGGACCTCGGCGCCTTCATTTTTGCCGGAGAAGCGGAAGAGGGCCGGCTCGAAGGCGTGCTGGCGGACGCGAACGCCGGCCGGCTGAAGCCGATCTACAATTTCATGGCCGACCTGCCGGGCATCGAGCGCGTGCCGATCCCGCACGTGCCGGCGGAGGTGGTGCGCCGGACCTACGGGGCGAACGCCAGCTTCGACGCCGGCCGCGGCTGCCCGTTCCAGTGCTCCTTCTGCACCATCATCAACGTGCAGGGGCGCAAGTCGCGCCGACGCTCGGCCGACGATGTCGAGCGCATCATCCGCGCCAACCTCAAGAGCGGCATCCGGCGCTTCTTCATCACCGACGACAATTTCGCCCGCAACAAGGACTGGGAGCTGATTTTCGACCGGCTGATCGAGATCAACGAGCGCGACGGCGCCAATCTCAGCCTGATCATCCAGGTCGATACGCTCTGCCACCGGTTGCCGAACTTCATCGAGAAGGCTGCGCGCGCCGGCGTGCGGCGCGTCTTCATCGGGCTGGAAAACATCAGCCCGGACAACCTCGCGGCGGCCAAGAAGAAGCAGAACAAGATTACCGAGTACCGCAAGATGCTGCTGGCGTGGAAGAACGCCAAGATCATCACCTATTGCGGCTATATCCTCGGCTTTCCGGCCGATACGCCCGAGCGCATCCTGCGCGACATCAAGGTGGCGCAGCGCGAGCTGCCGATCGACCTGCTGGAATTCTTCTTCCTGACCCCTCTCCCCGGTTCAGAGGATCACAAGAAGCTGACCGAGAACAAGGTCGCGATGGATCCCGACCTCAACAAATACGACCTGAACCACGCCGTCACCGGCCATGCGACGATGTCGCAGAAGGAGTGGGAGGCCGCCTACTGGATGGCTTGGGAGACCTATTATTCCGACGAGCACGTCGAGCGCGTCATGCGCCGCGCCATCGCCACCGGCAACAGCGCCGGAAAGGTGCTGTTCGTGCTGAACTGGTTCATCGGCTCGATCCGCATCGAGCGCATCCATCCGCTCGAATGCGGCTTCATCCGGCGGAAATTCCGCCGCGACCGGCGGAGCGGCCTGCCGATCGAGCCGGCGCTCACCTTCTATCCGCGCATCGTCGCGGAGATGCTGTCGAAGCAACTGCGATGGGCGTGGCTGTGGGGCCGCATGTATCGCCGCTACCACGCCATCAAGCGCGACCCGGCGAACCGCACCTACATGGACGAGGCGCTGACGCCGGTCGCCGACGACGAGAACGAGCGGCTGGAGATTTTCCAGACCGGCGAGGCGAAGGCCTATGTCGCGGAGGAACGGCGGCTCCTCAAGGCGCGAGCCGGCGCGGCGTAGCCTGTCCGGAATGAACGAGAGGCCTGCGCAGGTCCGACGGGAGATAGCGAGCGTGGCTTCCAGGATGTTGGCTGGCTCGCTTTCCTACCTTGAAGGCACGCGACGCATCTGCACGCTCAGCTCCGCTGCTGACCTTTCCGACGATCCCGATTTCTCTCCATTTGTAGCGGTAGATTCGGGCTCGGATATGTTTCCAGTTGACCCGGATGTCAGGAAGCTCTGGTCCGCCGAGGCGCTCGAAAAGCTGCAGCCCGAAATCGACGCCACTGAGAAATGGGCTCGCGAGGCTTTGGAAAAACCGTGCCACGTTTTGGTCGGTAGATTCGAAGGACGCGTCGAAACCCAGGAATGACAAACGGCCAAACGGCATCGGGGCATTCCACGCAACCAAAGCGACGGATCCGCCGGCTGAAGCGGAGCGAGCTGCCGCGCGACACGGTGGAACTCGGAAAATTCCTGATCGGCTGCCTGCTCGTCCATGACCTCGACGGCGTGCGGCTGGCGGGGCGGATCGTCGAGACCGAGGCGTATCTCCGGGGCGACGCGGCGAGCCATGCCTTCCGCGGGCTGACGCGCCGCAATCCCTCGATGTTTCTGAGGCGCGGTCACGCTTACGTCTACATCTCGTACGGCGTATGGCCGATGCTGAACGTCTCGAGCGAAGAAGCCGGCATCGGCGAGGCGGTGCTCATCCGCGCGCTCGAACCGCTGCAGGGAATCGAGGCGATGCGCGGCGACGCGACTCGCGTGCTCGACATCGCGCGCGGCCCCGGAAGGCTGGCGCGCGCCATGCGGGTATCGATCGCCGATGACGGAGTCGACCTCTGCGGGCCCGGCCCGCTGTTCCTTGCCGCGCCCACGAAGCCGGCGCAGGCGATCGGCATCAGCATCCGCATCGGGATTACCAAGGACGCCGACCGGCCGCTCCGCTTCTTCGAGCGCGGCAATCCTTACGTCAGCGGCCCGAAAGCGCTGAATTCCGGCTGATTCCCGAGGCCGTGGCCGCTTTGTGCGCGGCCTCACAACGTCCCCCTCCGGGTTGCTCCATCTTCGACCCATCAGAAGCGACATCGCTTCCCCAGTAGAAAAGGAGAGCCACCATGTTCACCCGCATCCTCTTCGCCGCCGGCCTCACCCTCGCGCTGACGCAGGTCCCCGCCGCTGCCGCAACCCTCACCCCCGACGGCAAGGACAAGGCCGCGGACGCCTGCCAGGCGATCAACGAGTACGGCCCGGTGACCGTCACCGCGACCGTCGATGACGGCATGGGCGACTGGCTCGTCTGGGTGAAGGACCGCCAGGACGATCTCTGGATGTGCAACGCCAATTCGCACGGCGCCGTCTACACCAACGTCCTGATGCAGGGCGACCTTCTAAAGGGCGACGGCGGCGCGCTGGTCAGCCTGCAGAACGTCGCCGACAGGAGCGGGGGCGGGTCGCAGGGCGCCGGCCAGGCCGAAGCACTCTGCACGGCGGTCGCCAGCCACATCGAGCAGATGCAGGTCGTGGTCACGGTTGAAGACGGGCTCGGCGACTACGTCACCTGGCTGAAGAACGCCGACGACCAGATGTGGGTCTGCAACGCCTCCGCCGACGCCAAGCTCTATGACTTCGAGGCCGTCGACATGCCGCTGAACGACGTCGCCCCGGTCGAGCTCCGCGACGCCTGACCGCCCAGCTTCCGGCGGTCGAAGAACGGCTCCATTCGCCGCCGAAAGGCCGCCCGGCTCACCGCCGGGCGGCGTTTCTTTGTCAGAACCGACGATCGATGTCGCTGAGAGCGCACCTGGTGCACTTCACCAAGGATCGGCAGGGCCGAAGCGGTTATCAGGAAAGGAGAATTCGCCTGTTCACGACAGATTTGTGACATCTGCCGCCAGTGCGTGGAGTGCCCCGGTCGCGATGTCCGCCACCCATATCCTCATCAACCTCGCCGGCGAGATCGCGCTCCTCCTCTGGGGGATCCACATGATCCAGAGCGGGGTCATACGCGTCTTCGGGACCGACCTTCGCCACACGCTTGGACGTGGGCTGAGCACGCGCGCGCGGGCCTTCTTCGCCGGCCTCGGCGTCACGGCGGCGCTGCAGTCCTCCACCGCCACGGCGCTGATGGTGATGTCGCTGACCGGGCTCGGCGCGGTCGAACTCGTCCCGGCGCTCGCCGTGATGCTCGGCGCCAATGTCGGCACGACGCTCATCGTGCAGGCGCTCTCCTTCGACGTGACAATCGTCTTCCCGGTGCTGATCGCCGGCGGGGTTATCGCCTTCCGGCGCGGACGCGGCACGCGGCTGCAGGATATCGGCCGTGTCGCCATCGGCCTCGGCCTGATCCTGCTTGCGCTGCACCTTCTCGCCGAGGCGATCGCGCCGAGCGAGCATTCCGCCACCGTGCGCGAGCTGCTGCAGGCGCTGACGCGCGAGCCGCTCCTCAACATCGCGCTCGCCGCGGCGCTGACCTGGCTCGCGCATTCAAGCGTCGTCACGGTACTCGCCGTCATGTCGCTCGCCGGCGCCGGCCTGCTCGGCCCGGAGGCGACTCTCGCGATGGTGCTCGGCGCCAATATCGGCAGCGCCATCAATCCGGTGCTCGAAGGGACCGGCGGCGACCCGGTGAAGCTTCGCCTGCCGCTCGGCAATCTCGCGACGCGGCTTGTCGGCGCGCTGGTCGCGATCCCCTTCCTCGGGCCTATAGCCGACGGGCTGACATGGCTGGAGCCGGCGCCCGGCCGGCTCGCGGCGAATTTCCACATGGCGTTCAACCTCGTGGTCGCCGCCCTCTTCATCGGCTTCCTGCCGCTCCTGGCGCGGCTTCTTGTCCGCTACCTCCCGGCGCGTCCGGCGTCGGCCGACCCGGCCAAGCCGCTCTACCTCGATCCGGCGGCCCTGCAGACGCCATCGGTGGCGCTCGCCAACGCCGCGCGCGAGGCGCTTCGCATGGCGGACGTGATCGAGAAGATGCTCGCCGGCACGCAGACGACCTTCCACGGCGACAACCGCCACCTCATCGCCGAGACGAGCCGCATGGACGACGTGGTCGACCGCCTGCACGAGGCGCTGCAGCGCTACATCGCGCAGATCGCGCATGAGGGGCTGAGCGAGGGGGAGGCGCGGCGGCTCGCCGAAGTGCAGTCCTTCGCGATCAACCTCGAGCATATCGGCGACATCATCGACAAGAACCTCACCGAGCTTTCCGCCAAGCGCCTGCGGCTGAAGCTCAGCCTGTCGCCGGAGGGGCTGGAGGAGATCGACGCGATGTATGCGCAGCTCCTCGACCACCAGCGCCTCGCGGTCGCGGTCTTCATGTCGAACGACGTCGACGCCGCGCGCCGGCTGGTCGCCGAGAAGGAGCAGTTCCGCAACCTCGAGCGCATCTCGACGGAGAAGCACTTCGCCCGCGTGCGCGAGGGGCGGAAGGCCTCGATCGAAACGAGCGGGCTGCACCTCGACGTGGTGCGCGACCTGAAGCGGATCGACGCGCACCTCGCAGCGACCGCCTACCCGCTGCTCGAACGCTGCGGCGCGCTGAAGCCGACGCGGCTTGCCTCATAGTCCAACCGCGCCGGCATTGATGCGGATCGCCGAATCGCGGACCTCACGGGACAGATGACCCCAGCCGTCACCCTCATCGTTCTCGTCGCCGCTTTCTGCCATGCCTCGTGGAACGCCATCATCCGCCTGCGTGGCGACAAGCTCGTCTCGATGGCGCTGCTCGTCAGCGCCGCCGGCGTGCTCGCCCTTCCGGGGCTGTTCCTGTTCCCGATCCTGCCGGCGAAGGCGTGGCCCTACGTCATCGCCTCGGCGCTCGTGCATATCGGCTACAACACCTTCCTCGCCCTCGCCTACCATCACGGCGAGCTCTCGAAGGTCTATCCGCTGGTGCGCGGCTCGGCGCCGCTGACGACGCTCATCGTCGCGCTCCTGTTCCTTGACGAGGCGGTCGATGTGGGCGAGGTGGTCGGCATCGTCATCCTCGCGGCGGGCATCATGACTCTGGCGCTGGATCGCGGCTGGCGGGCGCTCGTCGCCTCGCCGCACGCCCTCCTCTATGCCGCGCTTACCTCTCTCTGCATCACCGCCTATACGCTGAGCGACGGGCTCGGGGCGCGTGCCGCCGGCAATGCGCACCAGTACGTCTTCTGGCTTTTCTTCCTCGACATGCTGCCGACCCTCGCGGTCGTGCTCCTGGTGCGCCGCCGGACCTTCGTCGCCGCGATGCAGGAGAACTGGCTGGCCGGGCTCGCCGGGGGCGCGCTCTCGCTCGTCGCCTACTGGATCGTCATCTGGGCGTTCACCGTCGCGCCGATCCCGATCGTCGCGGCGCTGCGCGAGACGAGCATCCTCTTCGCGCTGCTGATCGGCATGATCTGGCTGGGCGAGCGCGTGACCCTGATCCGCGGCGCCTCGATCCTGATCGTGCTCTGCGGCCTCGCCGTGATGCGGCTTTAGAGAAACTACCCAGCCTCTGTCGTCATTGCCGGCTTCACCATGTTGGTGTTTCGGCGCGCGAAGCTGCTGCGGAACGCGCGCGGCGTCAGGCCCTTCAGCGCACGGAACTGGCGATTGAAATTGGCAAGGTTGGCGTACCCGACCTCGTCCGCGATGTGGGCGATGGGGCGCTCCGAGTTGACGAGCAGCGCGCAGGCCTGGCCGATGCGCAACTCCGCCACGTAGCGCGTCAGCGTCAGGCGCGTGTGGCGGCGGAAGAGTCGGTGGAAGCCCGAGACGCTGAGCGCCGCCACGTCGGCGAGCGCCTCGACGCCGATCCGTTCCCGATAGTATGCGTGGATATGGTCGAGCACGCGCTCGATGCGCGCGCGGTCCGGCGACTCCACCTGCCGCCGGTCGGCGGCGCGGCTCGCGATCGGCTCCGCCTCTTCGTCGCCGGCAAGGATCGCCAGCACCTGCATCAGGCGGAGGAGCCGCTCGGCCGGCGGCAGTTCAGGGATCATCTCGACGATCGGCCGCGCGCGATCCGCCGTGGCGCGCGAGAACACAACGCCGCGTCCGGCGCGCGAAAGCAGCGGCTCCACGATCCGCATCTCCGCCAGCGTCGCGGTCAGCGATTTCCACCACGCCTCGGTGAACCACATGACGATGGCATGATGCGGCCTGCCCGCCTCGATCTTCTCGGTCGAGCACCAGGTGTGCGGCAGGTTTGGCCCGAGCAGCACCAGGTCGCCGGCGTCATAGCGCGCAATGGCGTCGCCGATATAGCGCTGGCCGCGGCTGTTCAGCGTCAGCGTCAGCTCGAACTCGGGATGGTAGTGCCACTGGAAGGGGATGCCGTCGTCGAGCCGGCGATCGAGCAGCGCCCAGGAAGCGCCCTCCGGCACGGTGACTTTTTCGAAGAGCGGACGCATCGCTTATGACGCTCAAGTATCGCTGCAAGACATACAGACGCCATTCCAGTATCAGTTTTTGCCGGAGCAGGCCAACATGCGCTTCGGCTGACAGGTAGATATCTCCCCGGACACGGGAGACGGGGCATGAAGACGATGCAGCCAGCGGCGGGGTTCACAGGATCGGGCTCACGCTGCCCCGGGCCGCTTCCGACATCCGTCACACACGCGGAACGCTGCCGCGAATGCGGCAGGTGCGGCCCCCTCGCCCGACCGTTTGACGCGGCAGGCGCGGCAGGCGCGGCAGGGGAACACAAATCGAATTTTCCAGGCCCGACCGCCGGGACTGACTAATATCCACCAAGGACCGGCCGAAGAATCCGGCCAGAGAAGCTGCGGGAGGACGCGATGTTGCAGGCCGAGGCAAACAAGGAATTCGACGTGAGCGACGAGATCGTCGCGTTCAAGCAGCGGATGGCGCCGCGCCGCGCCGAGCTGAAGCGCGCCTTCGCCGACGTGAAGGACTACGTGAGCCGCGCTTCCGAAACGATCCAGAAGAACCTTTCCGCCGGACGCCCGAACGTTCCCGAGCTCGACTATCGCGACATCAAGGCGGGAAAGATCTCCGACGCGACGCGGGCGGCGATCCGCAAGAGCGGCTGCGCCGTCGTGCGCGGCGTCTTTCCGACGAGCCAGGCCACCGGCTGGTTCGAGGAGGTCGGCCGTTATCTGGAGGACAATGAGTACGAGAAAAAGGAAGTCGAGAAGCGCAGCCTCGACAAATACTTCTCGGCGCTGAAGGCGGGCAAGCCGCAGATCTTCAACGTCTACTGGTCGAAGCCGCAGGTGCTGGCGCGGCAGGATCCGAAGCTCGCCGAGACGCGCTCCTTCCTCGACCGCCTGTGGACCGGCTACGAAGGCGTCTTCAACCCCGACCTCCAGTGCACCTACGCCGATCGCGTCCGCCGCCGCCAGCCGGGCGACAAGACGCTCGGGCTTTCACCGCACATGGATGCCGGCACGGTGGAGCGCTGGATCGACCCGGGCTACCAGCAGGTCTACGAGCGGGTCTTCGCTGGCGACTGGCGCGGCTACGACCCCTTCGACGCCAGCCACCGGCTCGAGACGCGCGAGATCCCCTCGCCGGCGGTTGCCAGCGTCTTCCGCACCTATCAGGGCTGGACGGCCCTCACCCGGCAGGGGCCGGCGGATGGAACGCTGCGCCTGATTCCGATCGCCGAGGGCATCTCCTATGTGCTGCTCCGCGCTCTGCAGGACGACGTGCCGGAGACCGACCTCTGCGGGGCCGCGCCCGGCCGCGCGCTCGGCGTCAGACCCGAATGGCACGCCGACATGATGGCGGGCACCGTCTCCATTCCGGAAGTGATGCCCGGCGATACCGTCTGGTGGCATACCGACATCTGCCACTCGGTCGCCGATGAGCACGCCGGCAAGGAATATGCGAGCGTCATCTACATCGGCTCGGCGCCCGACTGCGCCAAGAACCGCGCCTATCTGCCCGGACAGAAGGCGGCGTTCCTCGCCGGCAGATCACCGCCGGATTTCGCCCAGATGAATTTCGAGGTGGACTTCAAGGGCCGCGCCACCGAGGCCGACCTGACCGATCTCGGCCGCCGGCAGATGGGGTTCTGAGCGCCGCTGGAGGTGCGCGTCTCGCGCGCCCTCCCTCAAGAGGACGGCGAGGACGCCGTCCCTCCGAACTTCGCGATCAGAAGCTCGATTCGATCCGCCACATGACGCCCCAGAGCGAGCCGTCTTCGCCGGGATCGTCGCCGTCTAGCCTGTTATAGGCGATCTCGGGTCCCATCGAGAGGCTGCCGTTCGGCGCCCACGCGGCCCCGAGCGCGAAGGCCCAGAAATTGTAGCTGTCGTCGTTCACGTCGTCCTTCGCGTGCGTGAACGAGCTGTCGAGCCAGGCGCTGACCTTGTCGCCGAAGGGGGCGGAAAGGCTGGCGCGGACCATCCAGGCCTGATTGGTGTCGCTGCCCTTCGGGCCGCTGAAATCGCCTATCCCGCCGGGGTCGAGGGTGATGTAGGCGAGGGCGCCGTCGGCATAACCGGCCTCGGTGGAAAGTGACAGACCGCCGACGGGGAGCGACACGGTCGCGCCCGCGCCTGCCGCCCAGCCAATCCCGTCGCCGTCAACGTCATGGATTTGACGGACGACGCCCATGATCTGCGCCGAGCCCCACTCCTTCTCTATGCGGACGTTGCCGACGAGGTCCGGGAGCTGCAGGCCTTCGTAATCCTCGGTGGGGCTGTCCAGCCGCCGTCCGGCGGAATCCGGGTTCTCCGCCGACAGCGTCGCCTTCAGGCCGCTCGCCCCGTTGAACGTGTAGGCGAACAGGGTCGCCTCGGTGGTGTTGTCGTCGACGCCGATGCGCGTGCCGTAGCCGTTGGAACCGAAGAAGTCGAAGAAGGAGTCGGTCCGACCGGCCGTGAAGGTGCCAAAGTCGTTGCTGACTTCGACGAAGGCGTAGGGGAGGTCGAAGTTGGTGGCGGAAGCATCCGGCGCGTAGTCGTTAGGTCCGATCTGCGTCTGCAACTCGATGTAGGACCGGATGAGGCCGATCGCGCTGCTCGTCTGCGCGTCGAATCCGACGGTTGCGCGGGTGCGGGTCGTCCAGTTGTTGTACTCGGAGTTCGTGCCGCCGCCGATGAGGACGTCCGGATCGCCATCGACATAGTGCGATCCCGCGCGGACATGGCCGTTGATCCTGAGGCACGTGTCGGTGCCGGGAATGTAGAAGAAGCCGGCGCCGAAGGCATCGCAGACCCGCACGTACTGGTCGGCCGGCTCGGCGCTCGGGAGGTCCGCTGCCAACGCTCCGCCTGACGCCAGGACCGCCGCCGCGGACCCGAAACCAAGAGCCCAGAATTTCATCCGCCCCTCCAGCAGGAACTCTGCCGCGCGGCCCCCTTTCGGTGGCGGCCGTCACCGGCGCGACGGCCAGCAAGCCTGAGCCGTCACCGGGAGGTATGACCTTGTTAAGGTTAATGGCCGGCTAACGTGCGGCCGGCGTTACCCCCGCCTGGCCGCGGGGGCACTCGCTGTCGCAGGGGGATTCCGGCTGGATGTTTTGAAAAGAATGGTGGGCGCGACAGGGATCGAACCTGTGACCCCTACGATGTCAACGTAGTGCTCTCCCGCTGAGCTACGCGCCCGATCCGAAGGGTCGCCGATAACGGCGAGGCGGGTATAGAGGCTGGTTCGAAGGCGTGCAAGCGGGCGCCGCGGGACGGCCGCTGCCCGGCAGACCGTCAGGCGGCGATGAGGCGGCCGATCTCTCCGACGAGGTCGCGCAGGTGGAACGGCTTCGACAGAATCTTCGCGTCGCGCGGGGCCTGCATGTCCGGATTGAGCGCCACCGCGGCGAAGCCGGTGATGAACATGATCTTGAGGTCGGGATCCAGCTCGCTCGCCTTCCGCGCCAGCTCGATGCCGTCCATCTCCGGCATCACGATGTCGGTCAGCAGCAGATGGAACGGCTCTTCGCGCAGCCGGTCGTAGGCGTCGCGGCCATTGTTGAACGAAACGACCTGATAGCCGGCGTTTTCAAGCGCGCGTGCCAGGAAGCGGCGCATATCCTCGTCGTCTTCGGCGAGCAGGATGCGTGCCATCAGCCGTCCTTTGGAGGGGTGGTCGATTACGGTCATGCGCGCGCACCATGCCGCGCTCCAGTAAATTTCGAGTAAGCGACAAGCCGGCAACGCATGGAAAATGGACCGTTTCGGTGGACAGCCGCGTGGCGGCGCGGCACATTGGCGGCCGCGAGCGAGGAATTTTGATGCGGAACGACGTGGAAGAAGGGGCTGCGGGCGGCGCTCCGCCACCCGCCTGCGAGATCGACCTGCCGGTCGAGCAGACTGTCCCCTTCGTCTTCAACTCGCCGCACAGCGGGCGCTATTATCCCCGCGATTTCCTCGCCGCCACCTGCCTCGACAAGAGCGAGATCCGCCGCTCGGAGGACCTGCTCGTCGACCGGCTGTTCGCCCCGGTGGTGCAACTCGGCGCGCCGCTGATGAGCGCCGTCTATCCGCGCGCCTATCTCGATGTGAACCGGGAGCCCTACGAGCTCGATCCGAAGATGTTCGCGGGACGGCTGCCGAGCTACGCGAACGTGCGCTCGCTGCGCGTCGCGGGCGGGCTCGGCACGATCCCGCGCGTCGTTAGCGACGCCGCCAACATCTACAGGGGGCCGATGCCGGTCGAGGAGGGCCTCGCCCGCATCGAGCGCATCTACCGCCCCTACCACGATACGCTGCGGCGGCTTCTGGCGCAGACGCATGTCGCCTTCGGACTCGCGATCCTCATCGATTGCCATTCGATGCCGTCGAACATCCGCGGCGGACCGACGCGGGTGCGACCCGATTTCGTGCTCGGCGACCGCTTCGGGGCGAGCTGCATGCCGCAGCTCACCGACTGCGCGGCGGAGACCCTGCAGCGGCTCGGCTACACCGTCTGCCGCAACAAGCCCTATGCCGGCGGCTTCATCACCGAGCATTACGGCCGGCCGGCCCGCGGCCTGCATGCCTTGCAGCTCGAGGTCAATCGCGGGCTCTACATGGACGAGTACCGGCTGGAGCCGCACCGCGGCTTCGAGCGCCTTTCCGCCGATCTGGCGACCCTCGCCGGGTCGCTCCTCGCGCTGGTCGAGACGACCGAGATCGCTCGCGAAGCCGCGGAATAGAGAAAAGAAATAGCCCAAAGAAAAAGGGCCGCGTCGCCGCGGCCCAAGTCTAGGGAGGAAACGCCCAATGCGGGCTGCGATACAACGTATCGCAGTGCACAATTTATGCTGCCCTGCACAAAGAGCAAGGGGGAATTTTCAGGCACGCACAGCGATTGTGCAAATCGGAGGCGAGCCTCTCAGTTATTCCAACGCCTGCCCGGTCTCCCGAGAGGCGCGGAGGCCCTTCAACCGGTTGCTTTCACTGAGCTTTGCCCTTCAACCCTGCCCGTCGGCGCGGTGCTACCCGCGCCCTGCGACAAAAGCGTCGAACGCCACCCAGAACTGGTCGCGGAATTGATCCTTCTCCATCAGGATCTCGTGCCGCGCGCCCGGAATCCGCAGGTGAGCGGCGGTCTTCACGCGGCGCGAGAATTCCTCTGCGGCGAGATTGCTGACGACGTTGTCGGCGCCGCCCAGCACGATCAGCACCGGCATCGGCACGGTCTCGGCGAAATCCGGCTCGGCCAGCCGCGAGCAGGCGCGCATCGCCGCGTTGACCCATCCGATCGTCGCGCCGCCCACGCCGATATCGGGGTCGGCATCGACGATGGCCAGAGAGCGCTGATAGCGGACGGGATCGGTTGTGAGAAGGTTGGCGTCGAAGGGCTGCGTCTGCATCGCGGTAGCGCCGGCGCCCGGCGAAAATGCCTCGCCGAGACCGAAATGCATGAGGAAGCCGGTGAACTGCGCGATCATGCCCGGCTTCCCGTGCGCCAGCGCGAGGAGCGGCGCGGTCAGCACCATGCGGTCGATCTGCGTCCGGAGCCGCGCCGCGGAGAGGAGCGCCACCGCGCCGCCGGTCGAGTGCGCGAGCACGTAATAGGGCGGCGGACAATCCGGCAGGATCACCTCCTGCATCACCGCCTCGAAGTCGTTAACGTGATCGGCGAAGTCGCGGACGTGGCCCTTGCGCGGGTTGCCGAGCAGCCGTGACGAGCCGCCCTGCCCGCGCGAATCGAAGGTGGCGACGGCGAAGCCTCGCCGGCGGAGGTCATTGGTGGTCTCGAAGTACTTTTCGATGAATTCCGTGCGCCCGTGCAGAATCACCACCGTGCCGCGGACCGGCGACCGGTTCGGCGGGAATCGCGCATAGCGAAGCTCGACGCCATCATCCGTGGTGAGCGTACCGACCACGGCGCCCTTCGGGATGGTGTTTCCGGGAATTTCGACCAGACGGGCCAAGCGGCACCTGAGCGATATGATCGCCTCCCGGCCGCTGCCTGGAGGTCACTCCCGCAGATAGAATGCCTGACGGTGACTGGCAAGCCGCGTCGGCCGTGCGGCAGCCCACCGCATGCCCGCAACGAAAGGCGGCCGGCGGTCACGGACCGCCGGCCTCGTCGGGTGCTGGAGGGGGCGTTGACAGCACCCGATTTTCCTGGCGGCCGGCGATGAGCCGGCCCGCGATGCCCGATGTCAGATGCGCCGGGTGGAGAGAATCTCGCCGTCGCGCGCGCGCACGGTCAGGAAGTAGCGGTTGCCGTGCCGGCGTGCGATCACCTGGCTGACCGGCCCGGAATCGTCGAGGAAGCGGATCTGGCGGAAGCCCGACATCCGCAGGACAGACCGGATCTCGTCGTTCGACATCCGGTAGCCCTGTCTGTCGTGGCGGCGGTGGTGATCCCTCCGGTCGCGATCCCAGCCGTGGCCGTTGTCGCTCCAGCCCGGGCCGATATCGACCTGGACGCCCGTGCCGGAAGCCTGCGCGGGCATGGCGGCGAGCGTGGTCAGGGAGAGCAGGGCGGCGGCGATCGTGGTCTTGATCATGTCCATGGTCCTTCAAGGGATGCATCGAGATAATCCCGATGTCGATGCGAGGAACCTAGCGGCGGCCACGTGAACCGATCCGGAAGGCCGCATTCATTTTCGGTTCACCGGGCTCCGGATCGAACCGGCAATTCCGATGGCGACGCCCGGCGCGAAAAAAAGCCGGTGGTCGCCTACCACCGGCTCTTCGGGAAATGCGGGAACTGGAAAGGCCTAGGCTGCAACTGACCGGTATCGACCGGCCAGGAGCTGCCCGGTCAGCGCTTCCCGCTCAGAACCGGTTTCTGCCGAGAATGCGGCCGTCATCCGCGCTGATAAACACCATGTAGCGCACGCCGTTCATACGGGCGCTCATCTGGTAAACGTTGCCGCGGTTTTCGACGAGGTGTACCCGCCAGTAGCCGGCATCGCGGAGGATGCTGCCAGCCTGGTCGATGGAGACGCCGGAGTTGTGCACGTCTCCCTGATAGGAATGATGGCGGCTGCGATAGTCGACCTGAACATAGGCGCCTGACGCCTGAGCCGGAACGGCAGCGAGCGTCGAGAGCGCGAGCAAGCCGGCGGCGATTGTGGTCTTCGATAAGATCATGAATTCCTCCAACGGGCTGTATCGAGGTCACTCCCTCGATGTCGATGACGAGAACTCTAGTCGATTCGCCCTGAACCTACCCGGAAGGGCGTGTTCATCTGCGGTTCACGCAATGAAACGCACTCGACCCGATTCCCGCTCCACCGTCCGATGCGGCTGGCGGGAGGGCCGGGAAAAATCAGTAGACCACCAGCGGATCGGCGCTGGTCGCGGGGGGCCGAGGCGCTGCCGGGGGCGGCGGGGCGGCCGGGATCGGCCGCCGGACGTCAGGCGCCGCGCGCAGGACGCGATGGCCGGCGGTCAGGATGAATTCCCGCTCCACCCTGCCGTCAAGGGCGGAGACCTCGAGCGCGACGAGATCGCCGCGCCGGTTGACCGCGTTCAGCTTGTAGACCCCGTCGCGAAACGCCATCGGGCTGAAGTTGCTGTACCCGCCGCGGTCGAGCGCATCGAAGATCGCGTCCGGCGGGAGCGACGAACGCACCACGGGCGCCGGGGCCGGCATATAGACCACCGGGGGCGGCTGCTCGTAGCGGTAGGCGGGCGCCGGGCCGTAATATACCGGCGGTGGACCGTAGTAGGCCGGCCCGCCAAATCCGACGCCCACGCCGACGCTCCACGATTGCGCGCCCGCGGGCGACAGCGCCGCCACAGCGGCAAGCACTCCAGCCACTATCCCTGCTCTCAACATCGACCGGCACTCCGTCCGCGACCGAACCACGCCCCTCGGAGCGCGAGATTGTGGGCCGGAAAGCGTCATATTTACGGCGTCGGATTTCTGCGCGAGGCCGGGCTTGAACGGCAACCGGCGGCTTCCTATTTCGGATAGGCGGGCGCCGAGAGGGCCCGCGGATCGGCAGGTTCCGCCACTTTGGGGAACCCGGCGCCGATATCGCAACTGTCGCTTCAAGGAGGACAAACCATGCGTACTTTTGATCTCGCTCCCCTCTATCGCTCCACCGTTGGTTTCGACCGGCTTTTCGGCCTGCTGGACGGCGCCACGAACGGCGAGGCCCAGCCCTATCCGCCTTACAACATCGAGCGCACCGGCGAGAACGCCTACCGCGTGACGCTGGCTGTCGCCGGCTTCGGCGAGGCCGACCTCGATATCCAGGCCAAGGAAAGCGTCCTCACCGTGAAGGGTGAGAAGAAGGAAACCAAGGAAGAGAGCGGCCGTGACGTGCTCTATCGCGGCATCGCCTCGCGCGCCTTCGAGCGCCGCTTCCAGCTCGCCGACCATGTGGAAGTCACCGGTGCGAGCCTCGACAACGGGCTGCTCCACATCGACCTCGTGCGCGAGATTCCCGAGGCGATGAAGCCCCGCAAGATCGCGATCGGCGGCGGCGCCAAGGCTCGCCAGATCGACGCCAAGGCCGCGTAACTTCCGACGGATTGAAAGCTATCGAGCGCCCCGGTTTTCCGGGGCGCTTTTCGTTTCAGCCGCGAAGCGCGGCCAGAAATGCGTCGACGTCTTCCGGCTGCGTCGAGAAGGCGGTGACGAGCCGCACGATCGTCTCGTCGCCGACGAGCCCCGCGTCAAAGCCGCGCGGCTCAGGCCACTCGTAGAACGCCGCCCCGGCCAAGCGGAGCTTCTTCGCGTCGCTGCCCTTCAGCACCGCGAAAGTCTCGTTGCCCGCGGTCGGCCAGGCCACGCGCGCATTCGACGCCGATGCGAGTCCGGCGCGGAGCCGTTCCGCCATCGCGTTTGCATGGCGCGCGAGCTTCAGCCAGAGGCCATCGGCGAGGTAGGCGTCGAACTGCGCCGCCACGAAGCGCGACTTTGAGAAGAGATGCCCGGCGCGCTTGCGGATGAATGGCATGTCCTTCGCCAGGTCGGCGTTGAAGAACACCAGCGCCTCGGCCGCGATGCAGCCGTTCTTTGTGGCCCCGAAGGAGAGGATGTCGACACCAGCCTTCCAGGTCATCTCCGCCGGCGTGACGCCGAGCTGCGCCAGCGCATAGGCGAAGCGCGCGCCATCCATATGCAGCGGGATGTTCCGCCCGCGGGCGATCGCCGCGAGCGCGCGGATCTCGTCGCTGCCGTAGACAGTGCCCATCTCGCTCTGCTGCGTGATCGTCACCGCCACCGGCTGGCCAACGCGAATATCGCCCGGCGTAAAGCGGGCGAGCGCCTTCTGCAGCGCGGCGGGGTCGAGCTTGCCAAGCGGACCTTCGACCGGGATCAGCCGCGCCCCGTTGGCGAGGAACTCCACTCCGCCGATCTCATCCTCGAGCACGTGGCTTTCGGCGTGGGCGAGAACCGCACCGGACGGCCGGCTGACCGCGGCAAGCGCCAGCGCATTCGCCGCGCTGCCTGTGGCGACGAAGAAGACCGAGACCTCATGCTCGAAGATTTCCGCGAAACGCGCCTCGACCGCCTTGTCGATCGCGCTCGCGCCATACGCCGCGCCGGAGCGCGAGGCCTCGCGCACGACGGCGTCGATTACCTCGGGCGCGGCGCCCGTCCAATTGTCGCTGGCGAACTGCATCCCGCCCTCTTGCCGGCTTGTCGGCGCGAGGGCAAGGCTCAAGAACGGCTGCGGCGTGCGACCAGCCAATCGAGGGAGAGCGGCCCGGGGCCAAGAGCAATCAGGCTGAAAGCCATCGCCGCCCATGGGAGATGGAATGAAATCCAGCCGTCCGGCTCGACGAGCTGGATAACTGCCGTCATGAGCAGGATGCCGACCGCGGCAAAGCGCGTTGCGAGGCCGAGGACGAGCAGGATCGGCAGGATGATCTCGCCGCTGGCCGATGCGAGCGCCATCGCAGCGGGGAAAGGAAGATCGTACGCCGCCCCGAATACATGCAGCTTGAATTCGCTCTGGAACAGATAGACCGCACTCGATGAAAGCGAAAAGCCGTCCCATTTCGTCAGTCCGGAACGGAAGAACGGGATCGCCAGCGCGATTCGCAGGAGTGGCGGCGCAACGCAGGCACCGATCCACGACAGCCAGGCCAGCACCGTGCGAAGCGGGCGCGCGGCGGCACCACGCGTAACCCCCGCCTGAACCGTCGGCGTCATGCCGCCCCCGGATGATCGTCGATGAAGTCGTAGCCGCTGAGAGCGCCGGCCGAGACGAGGCCGGCGATGTTCGCGGCAAGATCGAACGTGCTCGAAGCGCCGAGCCCGGCGCTCGCCGCCGCACCGAGGGCGGCGCCCTCACCGAGTCGTCCGATGAACGCCGCGCCGCCAGGCGGAACCATCCGCACCTCGACCTGCGCGGCGGGCCGGACGATGAGCACGTCCTCGCCGCCGGCGGCAAGATCCACCGGCGATGGCACGCCGTCATCGACATTCATCCGCCAGATGGTCAGCGCCGGAAATCTCGAAGGGACGAGTCGAAGCGAGGGATGCAGGTGCAGCCTCAACGCCGTCATGCGGGCTTCCGGTATCGCTGCAAGCGCCGCAAGCGGGAGCGGCGCCGCCTCCGCGGAATGAAACGACTCCTTCCAGGCATTCTCGATGCGCGCCACGTCGGGAAGATATTGAAGCTCCGCCGCGGGAGGGAATCGCGCGATGAAATCGGCGAACCCCGCTCCATATTCAAGCAGCATCGGCGAGCGTGGCGGATCGGCCACCACGTAGGCGCGAGCCATCGCCAGAAAGAATTCCTCACCGACTATCCGGCACACCGCCGGGAACGTGACCATCAGTGACTCCGACAGCCCGACGATCACGTTGTTGCGGTAGACGGCAAAGCGGCGGGCGCTCGGCGCGCCATCCGGGCCGACAAGGCCGGCCGGCGTCCCGGCATCGGCGTCGAGCAACGCGGCCGCGAAGCCGCGTTGCCGTTCAGCCAGCGGAGACACGCCGTGCTCCCTCGGCATCCGCGGCGAGAAGGATCGACTCAGCGCGCTCCGCCTCGGCCTTGAGAACGGACCATTCCGGTACATTCGCATCCCATTCGACGAGTGTCGGAAGCGGTCCGGTGCGCGAGACCGTGTGGGCAAAGAGACCCCATACGATCTCGTCCACTTCGCGGTCATGCGTGTCGATCAGCAGCGGCCGGCCGGCGTCGTCGATCTCCGGCGCGTGGCCGCCAAGGTGGATCTCGCGGACATGCTCGAGCGGAAAGGCGTCGATATAGGCGAGCGGATCCCATTGCTGGTTGGTTGCCGATACGTGCACGTTGTTCACATCGAGAAGCAGGCCGCATCCTGTCCGTGTTGCGATCGCCCTGATGAAGTCGACTTCCGGGTAGGTGCTCTCGGCGAAGGCGAGATAGGTCGAGGGGTTCTCCAGCAGCATCTGCCGGCCGACGGTCTCCTGCACCTCGTCGATGTGCTCCGCGATCCGCGCCAGCGTCTCGTCTGTGTAGGGGACCGGCAGGAGATCGTTGAGGAATGTCGCCTCGTGCGTCGACCACGCGAGGTGCTCGGAGAAGAGGCCCGGCGCATACCGCCGGTTCAACCCCTCGAGCCGGAGAAGGTGGGCGCGGTCGAGCGGCCGGTCGGCGCCGATGGAGAGACCGACGCCGTGCAGCGAGAGCGGATAGAGTTCGCGGATGGCGGCAAGATAGCGGTGCGGCGGACCGCCTGCCCCCATGTAGTTCTCCGCGTGCACCTCGAAGAACCCGACGTCGGGCCGGCCGTCGAGGATGTCGCGATAGTGCTTCGGCTTCAGCCCAACGCCAACCCGCGCCGGAATCTCCTCACGCATACGGCTTCGTGCCTTCGACCGGCTTCAGGTGTTCCAGCGGAGCGCCCGCGGGGAGGTCGCGCGCCAATCCCTGAAACTCGCCGTTCGCGAAACTTGCGCCATGCCGCTGGCCTGGCAGTTCCATCGTTTCACATGTGCCGGCCGGCACAAGCTTCCACGAATTCCCCTGGTAGTCGATGGTCGATGTCCCCGCGCAGGACGTGCCGGCGCCCGCGGCGCAGTCGTTGTGGCCAGCCAGTGCAACTCCGTAGCACTTGACCGGATCCTGGGCGGCGGCGGGGGTGGCAGCGGCGGCGAAAGCCACCGCGAAAACGGCTGCGATCAACGCGCCTGACTCGCTGTTCATCTACTGTCTCCTTGTGGGTAAGCGAGGCGGTCGGCTACCGGCCGACCGCCCTATGGCGAGGTGTAATCAGCTCGGGGTGAGCGTACCGTGCTTGCCGCCGGGAGCCATCATTGAGCCGCAGGTGCCCTTCGCGACGAGCTTGAACGACTTCCCGTCATAGCTGATCGTCGACATGCCCTTGCAGTCATGCGCGCCGGCCTTGCAATCGTTCTCGCCAGCCTTCGCGATGCCGTAGCACATCTCGGTGTCCTGCGCGAAAGCCGGAGCAACGAGAAGACCGGTGATCGCGGTGGCCATCGCGCCCGCCAGAGCCACGGCCGTGAATTCGTTCGCCTTCATATCTACCTCCAATTTTCGGCCGGAACTGATCGTCCCGTGCCTGCCGGGATGCTGCGGCATGCGGAACGGCTTGGGAAATTAAGTGTTCGCGAAGCTCATGCCCGCCCCGGTCAACCGGCCGTGAGGCGCACGAGACCCGTTCACACGGAAAAGGAAGAAAGGCTCCGTCCGCCGACGATGGGGGGCATCGAGGAAATCTGACGGACGGAGCTTTGAGCCGCTGCCGGAGCATTCGGCCTGGTTGCTTTATCACTGCGTCGCGTTGGAAGGCGAAATCAAAGGCTGGTGAACTGCACCCGCGCCGCGGAGGGGCGGCGGCGCGCCCCTCCCCGCGACATGTGACGGCGCGGATGGACACTCCGCCGCCGCCGCTCTAAATTGCATCCGTCGACCTCTGGCGCGAACGCTTCTATTTCCGTCGGCTCGGTCCCGGTCCGGAAGCCTCTCTTCAGATTTCGTCCCCGGGCGTGTCCCGGGCAGGTGGAGACATATCCGGGGGACACAATGGCTATAGGTACCGTCAAGTGGTTCAACGTCCGCAAGGGCTACGGCTTTATCGCGCCCGATGAAGGCGGCAAGGACGTGTTCGTGCACATCAGCGCGGTTGAGCGCGCCGGCATGAACGAATTGCGCGAAGGCCAGAAGGTTTCCTTCGAGGAGCAGACGGACGAGCGAAGCGGGAAGAAGTCCGCCGGCAATCTGAAGTCCGTCGGCGGCTAGCCGCCGCTTTCTTTCCGCCGCCCCTCGAAATGTGCCCCTTGTCGGGCGCGTGGAAATTTGTCATGGTGAAATGGGACAGGGATGCTGTCCCATTAACCGACTGAGGGCCCCGGACTTTCCTTGTTCGCAGCGGCAGCGGGCGATGGCGCCGGGGTGGCATGCCGGTTGCAAGGTGGCAGGATAGCCATCATCCGACCGGCCCGTGCATGGCCGGTGTGGGACTGGCCATTCGGAGGCGGGTGGCTCTGGAGGAGACGAAGCGGCCACCACCGCTTCCAGGCGAGGAAGCCATGAGCGAGCGGTTGACGGCAGCTGAGGCGCGGCGGATGCGGGCAGCGGAGGCGCGCGCCGCGGCCAAACGCGTCGTGCCGGGCGGCCGCGACCTGCCGTTCGAGCGGCTGAAGGGTCTTTACGATCCGCGCAACGAGCACGATTCCTGCGGCGTCGGCTTCGTCGCCGACCTGAAGGGCGGACGCTCGCACGACATCGTCGAGAAGGGCCTGCAGATCCTCGAGAACCTCACCCATCGCGGTGCGGTGGGCGCCGATCCGCTGGTCGGCGACGGGGCGGGGCTGCTGAGCCAGATCCCGCACGACTTCTTCAAGGCGGAATGCGCCACGCTGGGATTTCAGCTCCCGGAGCAGGGCGACTATGGCGTCGGCTATTTCTTCATGCCGCGCGACGAGACGCTCCGGGCGCACTACGAGGCGATCGTCGAGCGCGCCGTCGCCGCGGAAGGGCAGACGTTCCTCGGCTGGCGCACCGTGCCGACCGACAATTCCTGCCTGTCGCAGAGCCCCACCATCAAGGCGAGCGAGCCGTTCCATCGCCAGGCTTTCATCGGCCGCGGCGCCGCGACCGAGGCCGGCGACGCCTTCGAGCGGCGGCTCTTCATCCTGCGCAAGGTGATGTCGAGCATCATCTTCGCGGAGACGAAGGGCGTCGACCGCGGCTTCTATCCGGTGTCGCTCTCGGCGCGGACCATCGTCTACAAGGGCATGTTCCTCGCCTACCAGCTCGGCGCCTATTATCCCGACCTGCACGACCCGCGCTTCGCCTCGCAGATGGCGCTGGTGCATCAGCGCTTCTCCACCAACACGTTCCCGTCATGGAAGCTCGCGCACCCCTACCGGATGGTGGCGCACAACGGCGAGATCAACACGCTGCGCGGCAACGTGAACTGGATGGCGGCGCGGCAGGCCTCCGTCTCCTCGCCGCTCTTCGGCGACGAGATCTCGAAGCTCTGGCCGATCTCCTACGAAGGCCAGTCGGATACCGCCTGTTTCGACAACGCGCTCGAATTCCTGACGGCCGGCGGCTACGAGCTCGCGCACGCCGCGATGATGCTCATTCCCGAGGCCTGGGCCGGCAACCCGCTGATGGATGAGGATCGCCGCGCCTTCTACGAATACAACGCGGCGCTGATGGAGCCGTGGGACGGGCCGGCCGCGATTGCCTTCACCGACGGCCGCCAGATTGCGGCGACGCTCGATCGCAACGGCCTCCGGCCGGCGCGCTACATGGTCACCGACGACGGCCTTGTGATCATGGCCTCGGAGGTCGGCGTGCTGCCGGTGCCGGCCGAGCGGATCGTCACCAAGTGGCGCCTGCAGCCGGGCAAGATGCTGCTGATCGACCTCGAGAAGGGCCGCATCGTCTCCGACGACGAGCTGAAGCACCGCCTCTCCACCGCCAACCCCTACCGGCAATGGCTGGCGAAGACGCAGATCGTGCTGGAGGACCTGCCGGAGGTGAACGCCCGCGCCGCCGCCACCAACGCGGCGCTGCTCGATCGCCAGCAGGCGTTTGGCTACAGCCAGGAAGACCTGAAGCTGCTGATGGCGCCGATGGCGACCACCGGGCAGGAGGCGGTCGGCTCGATGGGCACCGACACGCCGGTCGCCGTGCTGTCGCGGAAGTCGAAGGTCCTCTACAACTATTTCAAGCAGAACTTCGCGCAGGTCACCAACCCGCCGATCGACCCGATCCGCGAAGAGGCGGTGATGAGCCTCGTCTCGTTCATCGGCCCGCGCCCGAATCTATTCGACCTGAAGGGCGCCTCTGAAAAGAAGCGCCTCGAGGTGCGGCAGCCGATCCTCACCAACGAGGATCTGGAAAAGATCCGCATGATCGGCGATTTCGCCGACAACCATTTCCAGACGCAGACGCTCGACATCACCTACGCGATCGAGCGCGGCGCCGAAGGCATGGAGATGGCGGTCGATCGCCTTTGCGAGCGCGCCGAGCGCGCCGTGCTTGACGGCTACAACATCATCATCCTCTCCGACCGGCTGCTCGGCGCGGGGCGCGTCGCCATTCCGGCGCTGCTCGCCACCGCGGCGGTGCACAATCATCTCATCCGCCGCGGCCTCAGGACGTCGGTCGGCCTCGTCGTGGAGACGGGCGAAGCCCGCGAGGTGCATCAGTTCTGCGTGCTCGCCGGCTATGGCGCGGAGGCGATCAACCCTTACCTCGCCTTCGAGACGCTGCTCGACATGCATGCGGCCGGCGCTTTCCCCGAAGTGGTGGAGGCCCACGAGGTCGTCTACCGCTACATCAAGTCGATCGGCAAAGGCGTGCTGAAGGTCATGTCCAAGATGGGCATCTCGACCTACCAGTCCTATTGCGGCGCGCAGATCTTCGACGCGATCGGCCTTTCCTCCGACTTCGTGCACCGCTTCTTCTTCGGCACCTCGACCACCATCGAGGGCGTCGGCCTCGCCGAAATCGCCGAGGAGACGATGCGCCGCCACCTGTCGGCCTTCAGCGAGGACCCGGTGCTGCGCCTGGCGCTCGACGTGGGCGGCGACTACGCCTACCGGCTGCGCGGCGAGGACCACATGTGGACGCCGGAGGTGGTGGCGCTGCTGCAGCACGCGGTGCGCGGCAAGGGCGTCGAGACCTATCGGCAATACGCCGATCTCCTGAACGGACAGGTGCAGCGCAACTTCGCCATTCGCGGCCTTTTCCGCATCAGGAATGCAGCGGAGCTCGGGCGCGTGCCGGTGCCGCTCGAAGAGGTCGAACCCGCCGCCGCGATCGTCAGGCGCTTCTCCTCCGGCGCGATGAGCTTCGGCTCGATCTCGCGCGAGGCGCACGAGACGATGGCGATCGCCATGAACCGCATCGGCGGCAAGTCGAACACCGGCGAGGGCGGCGAAGAGTCCGAGCGCTTCCGCCGGCTGGCGAACGGCGACTCGAAGCGTTCCGCCATCAAGCAGGTGGCATCGGGCCGCTTCGGCGTCACGGCGGAGTACCTCGTCAATTCCGACATGATGCAGATCAAGATCGCGCAGGGCGCCAAGCCCGGCGAAGGCGGCCAGCTTCCCGGCCACAAGGTCGACGCGACGATCGCCAAGGTGCGCCACTCGACGCCGGGCGTCGGCCTGATCTCGCCGCCCCCGCATCACGACATCTATTCGATCGAGGACATCGCGCAGCTGATCTTCGACCTGAAGAACGCCAACCCGGCGGGCCAGGTCTCGGTGAAGCTCGTCGCCGAAGTGGGCGTCGGCACGGTTGCCGCCGGCGTCGCCAAGGCGCGCTCCGACCATATCACCATCGCCGGCTATGACGGCGGCACCGGTGCGAGCCCCCTCACCTCGCTAAAGCATGCGGGAACGCCGTGGGAGATGGGGCTGGCGGAGACGCAGCAGATTCTCGTCGAGCAGGGCCTCCGCTCGCGCGTGTCGCTGCAGGTCGACGGTGGGCTGAAGACCGGCCGCGACGTGATCATCGGCGCGCTGCTCGGCGCCGACGAATTCGGCTTCGCCACGGCGCCACTCGTGGCGCTCGGCTGCATCATGATGCGCAAGTGCCACCTGAACACCTGTCCCGTCGGCATCGCGACGCAGGACCCGGTGCTCCGCAAGCGTTTCGTCGGCACGCCCGAGAACGCCATCAACTTCTTCTTCCTGGTCGCGGAGGAAGCGCGCGAGATCATGGCCTCGATGGGGGTCAGGAACCTCGACGAGCTGATCGGCGAAACCGAATTCCTCGACACCCAGCCGCTCGTCGACCACTGGAAGGCGCGCGGCCTCGACTTCACGCGTGTCTTCTACAAGCCGGACGCGCCGAAGTCGGAGATGCACCGCACCCGGTCACAGCAGCATCCGATCGACGACATCCTCGACCGCCGCCTGATCGCCGCGGCGCAGGGCGCGTTGGAGAACGAAACGGCTGTCATCATCGAATCGCCGATCCGCAACGTCGACCGCGCGACCGGCACGATGCTCTCAGGAGAAGTCGCCAAGCGCTACGGCCATGACGGCCTGCCGGACGACACGATCATCGTGAAGCTCAGCGGCACGGCGGGGCAATCGTTCGGCGCCTTTCTCGCGCAGGGGATCACGCTCGACCTCGTCGGCGACGCCAACGACTATGTCGGCAAGGGCCTCTCCGGCGGCCGCATCGTGGTCCGCCCGCCCGCCAATGCCGGCTACAAGCCGGACGAGAGCATGATCGTCGGCAACACCGTGCTTTACGGCGCCATCGCCGGCGAGAGCTACTTCGCCGGAATCGCCGGCGAGCGCTTTGCGGTGAGAAACTCCGGCGCCATCGCGGTGGTCGAGGGCGTCGGCGACCATGGCTGCGAATACATGACCGGCGGCATCGCCGTCGTCATCGGCAAGACCGGCCGGAATTTTGCCGCCGGCATGTCGGGCGGCATCGCCTACGTGCTCGACGAGGACGGCCAGTTCGCTTCGCGCTGCAACCTCGCCATGGTCGAGCTCGAGCCGGTGCCGGAGGAGGATGAGCTGATGGAGCTTCTCCACCACCATGGCGGCGACATCGAGTTCCACGGGCGCGTGAACGTCTCCTCCGACATGTCGAGCCACGACGAGGAGCGGCTGCTGACGCTGATCCAGAACCACCTGCACTACACCGGCTCGGCGCGCGCCCGGCACATCTGCGACAACTGGGCCGAATACCGCCCGAAGTTCGTGAAGGTGATGCCGGTGGAATATCGCCGCGCGCTCCGCGAGATGGAACAGGCGCGCGTCGGCGCGGCGATGGCGGCGGAGTGATTCATATGACTCACGAAAGAATATCGCAGAATCCGAAGGTCATGATGGGAAAGCCTGTCATTCGAGGTACGCGCATAACGGTTGAAATTATCCTTCGCCTGCTTGGTCAGGGATGGTCGGTGGACGCGGTCCTGGATGCTTATCCGGGCCTGGCGCGCGAGGACGTTCTCGCCGCGCAAGCGTTTGCGGCCGATTCGCTTGAGAGCTTGCGGACGGTAGCGGCCGAATAGGGAATGCGCTTTCTCGCTGACGAGTGTTTCGTCGGACAGGTCGTACGTCAGTTGAGACTGCAGGGGCACGATGTTGCATGGGTACGAGAGGACGCGGCCGGCGCAAGTGACGAAGAAGTGCTCCATCGCTCACACGCAGAATCGCGAATTCTCCTCACGCATGATTGGGATTTTGGCGAGCTCGCAGTCCGTCTGGAGCAGCCGACGACCGGAATTGTAATTGTGGCGGCGTCTGCGCTCGAAGGAGATGAGCGTGAAGCCGCGATCGCAGTAACTCGACGATTAGTCGAACAGGGTGGTGCCTTGAAAGACGTTCTCACGATCATGGAGGTCGGCCGCATGCGCCAGCGGAAACTTGTTTGATCGACGAACCGAAGCAGAGCACAGCAGAACGGGCCGAAAATGGGTAAGGTAACGGGCTTCCTGGAGATCGACCGCAGCGACCGGCGCTACGAGCCGGCGAGCGATCGCGTGCGGCATTTCCGCGAGTTCATGATCCCGCTCGGCGAGGAGGGCACGAAAAAGCAGGCGGCGCGCTGCATGGATTGCGGCATTCCGTTTTGTCACACCGGCTGCCCGGTCAACAACCAGATCCCCGACTGGAACGACCTCGTCTACAACGGCGACTGGAAGGGCGCGCTGGCGAACCTCCACACCACCAACAACTTTCCCGAAGTGACAGGGCGCGTCTGCCCGGCGCCCTGCGAGGCGTCTTGCACGCTGAACCTCATTGAGCAGCCAGTGACGATCAAGACGATCGAGGCGGCGATCGCCGACCGCGGATTCCAGGAAGGCTGGGTCGCGCCCGAGCTTCCCTCGATGAAGACAGGGAAGCGCGTCGCGGTGATCGGCTCGGGGCCGGCCGGAATGGCCTGCGCGCAGCAGCTGGCGCGCGCCGGGCACGACGTCCACCTCTACGAAAAGAACGCCAAGGCCGGCGGCCTGCTCCGCTACGGCATCCCCGACTTCAAGATGGAAAAGCACATCATCGACCGCCGCGTGAAGCAGATGGAGGCGGAGGGGGTGACCTTCCACTACGGCATCCACGTCGGGGTCAACGAGAAGGCGAGCGCGCTCCTCGACCGTTACGACGCGATCGTGCTGACCGGCGGCGCGGAGAAGGGCCGCGACCTGCCGATCCCCGGCCGCGATCTCCGCGGCGTGCACTTCGCCATGGACTATCTGCCGCAGCAGAACCGCCGTGTCTCCGGCGAGCGGCAGGATGGGGTCGAGCCGATCAGCGCCGACAAGAAGTACGTGGTGGTCATCGGCGGCGGCGACACCGGCTCCGACTGCATCGGCACGGCGTTCCGGCAGGGCGCGGTGAAGGTGACGCAGCTTGAGATCATGCCGCAGCCGCCGGGCAAGGAGGACAAGCTCCTCACCTGGCCGAACTGGCCCCTGAAGCTCCGCACCTCGTCCAGCCAGGAGGAAGGCGCCGAGCGCGAGTTCTCGGTGCTGACCACGCATTTCTCCGGCCGCGACGGGCGCGTGAAGTGGCTGCATTGCACCCGCGCCGATGCGGGATTCAAGCCGGTCGCCGGCACAGAGTTCGACCTGAAGGCCGACCTCGTGCTGCTCGCGATGGGCTTCGTCTCGCCAGTGCAGGACGGGATGATCAAGGAGCTCGGCCTGGAGCTCGACCCGCGCGGCAACGTGAAGGCGACGACGCTCGAGTATCAGACATCCAACCCGAAGGTGTTCTCAGCCGGCGACATGCGCCGCGGCCAGTCGCTGGTCGTCTGGGCGATCCGCGAGGGCCGCCAGGCGGCGCATTCCGTGGACAAGTATCTGATGGGAACGACGACGCTGCCTCGGTGATAGGAGGCGGTCGGGTCGTGGGGGAGGCAATAGGGGAATAGGGGAGTAGGGCAATAGCGGTGACGCACCCTACTGCCCTACTGCCCTACTGCCCTAATGCCCTACCCCCTATTCCTTATCACTCCGCTCAGTACCACTTCAGCAGCCGCACATCACTCGCCCCGCCGACCAGCGCCTTGAACTGGTTCACGTCGCTCTCGCCATAATGGTACGGGTAGACGATCCCCGGCTTGAACGCCTTCACCGCGTCCGCGGCGTGCTCGATGTCCATCGTGTAGGGCAGATTCATCGGCAGGAACGCCACGTCGATGCCGGTCATCGCGCGCATCTCGGGCGTGTCCTCCGTGTCGCCGGCGATGTAGACGTGCTTGTCCCCGAGCGTCAGCACGTAGCCGTTGTCGCGGCCCTGCGGATGAAACTTCAGCCGGTCCGGCGTGACGTTGTAGGCCGGCACGGCCGCGATCGCGATTCCGTCGATGTCGGCTGTCCCGCCGTTCGCGAGCACAGTCGTCTTGGCCTTCAGTTCGTCCGGCATCTTGTCCGCCACGTCCTGCGGCGCGACGATCTGCACGCCCTCGCGCGCGACCAGCTTCAGGATGTCGACGTTGAAGTGGTCAGGGTGCTCGTGCGTGACGAGGATGATGTTCGGCGCGGCCATGCCGGCATATTCGGCCGTCACGTCGCTCCCCTCGGGGCTTCCCGGCTTCGGGGCGGGATCGACCAGGATGATCTTGCCGTTCCAGCCCAGCACCATCGCCGCGTGGTGGATCGGGTGGACGACGAGATCGCCCTTGTCGGTCCCTATCGTGTCCTCGGTCTTCGCCTCCTGCGCCAGGGCCGGGAATTGCAGCGAGAGGGTCAACAGCGTCGCCGCCAGCAGCGAGCCCGGCTTAATTCCGAAGGTTGCGTCGTTCACGGCATTCTCCTTGCTTGCGCCACCCAGCGCTTGGGACACCCTGCCCTCGCCCTGGTTCACCTTGCCGTCGGGAAAGCCGCGAGACAATTCACGGTTCCTCACCGCCGCGTCAGCGGTTACTGCTTTCGCCGGCTCCGAGCCGCGCCAGGATGGGCGGAACGCGGCAGCAGGAACGCATTTCGAGGGAACGCCATGCCGAAGCTCTTTCCGACATCGCTCGTCGGCTCCTATCCGCAGCCCGAGTGGCTGATCGACCGCCAGAAGCTCGCGGGGCGCTTTCCGCCGCGGGTACGGGCGAAGGAGCTCTGGCGCGTCGCGCCGGAATACCTCGACCAGGCGCAGGACGACGCGACCA
Organism: Hyphomicrobiales bacterium; assembly: GCA_038211615.1. Taxonomy (GTDB): domain Bacteria; phylum Pseudomonadota; class Alphaproteobacteria; order Rhizobiales; family Afifellaceae; genus DASWJZ01. The sequence goes on along the minus strand of JBBQVL010000002.1, from coordinate 71,890 downwards.
TCCTCGCGATCCGCGACCAGGAGCGCGCCGGGCTCGATATCATCACCGACGGGGAGATGCGGCGGGAGAGCTATTCCAACCGTTTCGCCACCGCGCTCGAAGGCGTCGATATCGACAATCCCGGCACGGCGCTCGACCGCAGCGGCCACCCGAACCCGGTGCCGCGCGTCGCCGGAAAGATCCGCCGCAAGCATGCGGTCGAGGTGCGCGACCTGCAGTTCCTGAAGGCGAACACCGATCGGATGGTGAAGATCACGGTGCCCGGCCCCTTTACCATGTCGCAGCAGGCGCAGAACGATTTCTACGCAAGCGAGGAAGAGCTGGCGCTCGACTATGCCGCGGCGGTGAACCTCGAGATCAAGGATCTCTTCGCCGCCGGCGCCGATGTCGTGCAGATCGACGAGCCCTACATGCAGGCGCGGCCGGAGAAGGCGCGCCAGTTCGGGCTGAAGGCGGTCAATCGCGCGCTCGATGGCGTGACCGGCACGACGGCGCTGCATATCTGCTTCGGTTATGCCGCCATCATCCACGTCCGCCCGGAGGGCTATTCGTTCCTTCCCGAGCTCGCGGGGGCGCCGCTTGGGCAGATTTCGATCGAGACGGCGCAATCGAACCTCGACACCTCGGTGCTCGAGAAGCTGCCGGGGAAGACCATCATCCTCGGCGTGCTCGATCTCTCCGACATGAGCATCGAGACGCCGGAGATCGTGGCGGAGCGCATCCGCCGGGCGCTTCCCCATGTTCCCGCGGAGAAGATCGTCGTGGCGCCGGATTGCGGCCTGAAATACTTGCCGCGCGAGGTGGCCTTCGGAAAGATGCAGGCGATGGTGGACGGCGCCGCTATCGTCCGCCGCGAAGCGGAATCAAAGGCGGCCCGCTGATACTTCCCGGCGCTATCGCGGTCCCCGCAGCGTCGGCGCGGACGGAGTCTCCGCCGCTTCCAGCGGCGGCGGCCAGAGGAAGGAATCGACGCGCGTCTTGGGCGGCGAGGCCGCGTCCTCCTTCACCACCCGCGCCGAGATCGTGACCGCCACGTTGCCCCGCTCGCCTTCCAGGACACCGCCGGCGAGCGCGTCGCCCCCCATCAGGCCGAGTGCGTCGAGCGGCACCATCGGGCCGATGAGCGACGCCTCGGCGGCGCCCGGCGAAATGATGGGCGCCACCGAGGCGATCACCGGCGTCGCGCCGCCAAAAATGTCATTCAGGTCCTGCTCGACGAAATAGGCGAGCTTGCGCTGCCCGGCGCGGGTGAAATTCAGTCCATCGTCGGCGCGAAGCTGCACCGACTGGCCGCTCACGTCAGGACCGAACGCCACATATTTCCCGTCCTCGTCGGCAAACCCGTTCCACATGTCGACGAACTTCAGGCCCTTGGCGTCGAGCTGCTCGCGCACGATCCCGTTGAAGGCGCTGTAGTCGCGCGACATGGCGGTAGGCGCGACCGGCACGAGCCCGCCCCAGAGCACCGGCTTGCCTGTCGCCTTCAGTGCATCGGCAAGGGCCGCCACACGCGCGGTGTAGGCGGCCCGCCACGCGTCGCTGTTGAAATCCAGCGAGCCCGCCTCCGTTTGCATTGTCTGGCGGTCGTTGCCTCCGATCATGACGAGGATGGCGTCCGGCTTCTGCTCGTTCGCCAGCTCCACGACCTTCGCGGGCCAGTCGTAATAGTCGCTGCGCACCAGGCCGGAGGAGCCGCTGCTCGCATCGATGGCGACGGCGTTCGGATTGTCGCGGAAGGCGTCGGCGAGCCCCTTCGCAAGCGCCCCGGCCATGAAATCGCCGACGACCAGCGCACGCTTGGCGTCCGGCGCCTTCTCCACGGCAGCCACCTCGCGCGGCTGCGGTGCGGCGGTCCGCGCCCGCCGCTCGCGGCGCGGCTCGGCGGGAGGCGGCGCGCCGAACTCGGGGAAGATCTGGAAGGGCGGAGCCTGCGGCGGAGTCGTCTGGCGGCGATTGCCACCGAAGAGCCGGCGGAAGAATCCGCCCGGGCCGGAATTCTGCGCTACGACGATCTCCGCGCCGGAGGACTGCGCCCGCGCCTCGGGGACAGGTCCGCCGGCCAGGACCGCAAGGCACGCAAGGAAGCAGAAAAGGGCGGCGGCGCGTCTCATCGGTTCCTTGTCGGCAAGAATCAGCCGCTCCGCAAGGCTTGCAGCAGCTGCAGGCTGGGGAACCCGTCGGCGGCGAGCCCGCGGCCGTTCTGGAAGGCGCGGATGGCGGCGCGCGAGGCCGGCCCGAGCTTGCCGTCGATCACGCCGTCGTAATAGCCGGCGCGGGCGAGATGCTGCTGCACCTCGGCCGATTCGCTGGCGGTGAGCATACGCTCGTCGCCCGGCCACGGGCGGACGAATGCGCCGCCGCCGCGCAGACGGTCCGCGAGGTGCCCGACGGCCAGCGAATAGGCGGTGGAATTGTTGTAGCGCTTGATGACGAAGTGATTCCTGAGCATGAGGAACGCCGGCCCCGATGCGCCGGCCGGCGCGAGCAGCACGCCGGCGTCGCCCGGCCGCGGAAAATCCCCGCCATGCGCGCGGACGATGCCGAGCTTCTTCCATTCGCTCACCGGGCGCGCCTTCTGGTCCCCGGTGAGCCGGTAGTTGAACTTCGCCGGCAGCGAGACCTCGTAGCCCCAGGTCGTGCCGGAGACCCAGCCGGCCTTGTGCAGGTAGTTGGCGGCCGAGGCGAGCGCGTCGGCCGGCGAATTCCACAGGTCGCGCCGCCCGTCGCCGTCGAAATCGACCGCATAGGCCTCGTAGGTGGTCGGGATGAACTGCGTGTGGCCCATGGCTCCGGCCCACGAGCCGGTCATCCCCGCGACCGAAATGTCGCCGCGCTGCAGGATGCGGAGCGCCGCGATGAGCTGCTGGCGCGCGAAGCGGGCGCGGGCGCGGTCCCCGTAGGCGAGCGTCGCGAGCGAGCGGACGACGCCCTTCACGATCTTCGGATCGGAAAGGACTTCGCCGTAGAAGGATTCCATACCCCAGATCGCGACGATGATGCTGCGGTCGACGCCGTAGCGGCTTTCGATCTTGTCGAGGAGCGAGCGGTAGCGGACGAGCATGTCGCGCCCCGCCGCGATCCGCTTGTCGGAAACGCGCTTCTCGACATATTGCCAGAGCGGCTGCACGAACTCCGGCTGCGTATGCGCCTTCTCCAGCACCTCCGGGTCGGGCGTCACGCCCGCGAATGCTGCATCGAAGACGCCGCGCGAGACGCCGGCGGATTTCGCGGCCGGCCAGAAATCCCGCACCCAGCGGTCAAATCCGGCATCGGCGCGGGCAGGCGCCGCTGGCATCGCGCCAGCTAAGGCGACTGCCAGGAAAATGGCGATCAGGCGAACGAGTGGCCGCATCATCTCTGCTCTTCCAGCGCCGGATTAGGGCGCGCGAATTGGGCGAGGATATGATGCGACGGAATGCGGTAACGGCTCGTTAACCGTACCTGACGCGGGCGTCCTGGCCCGCGCCGGTCGATGCGAAGGACCGGTCTCGTTAGGCGGCGAGCTTCTTCTTGAGCTGCTGCTCCCAGGCGAGCGCGTGCGCAACGATCGTCTCGATGTCGTCGTGGCGCGGCTGCCAGTCGAGCGTCTCGTGGATGCGGTCGGCCTGCGCGATCATCACCGGCACGTCGCCGGGTCGCCGCGCGCGGGCGCGGATGTCGAGCGTGCGGCCGGAGACCCGCTGCACCGCGTCGAGAAGCTCCAGCACCGAATAGCCGTGCCCGTAGCCGCAGTTCAGGATCTGGCTTTCGCCGCCGCCGCGGAGATAATCGAGCGCCGCCGAATGGGCGCGCGCGAGATCGTTCACGTGGATGTAGTCACGGACCCCGGTGCCGTCGGCGGTGTCGTAGTCGGTGCCGTAGACGGCGACATGGTCGCGCGCGCCGGTCGCCGCCTCGAGCGCCACCTTCAGGATGTGCGTCGCCCCGCGCGTCGACTGGCCGGCGCGGCCCTGCGGATCGGCGCCGGCGACGTTGAAGTAGCGGAGCGCCACGGAGCGGAGCCCGTAGGCGGCGCTGCAGTCGGTCAGCATGCGCTCGGTCATCGCCTTGGAGGCGCCATAGGGCGACATCGGGTTGAGCGGCGCGTCCTCGCCGACCGGCACCTTCTCCGGCACGCCGTAGACGGCGGAGGTCGAGGAGAAGACCATGTTCTCGACGCCGTTCGCCACGGCGGCGGCGATCAGCTCGCGCGACTTCACCGTGTTGTTCAGGTAATAGCCGAGCGGGTCGGCGACGGAATTCGGCACCACCACGGAACCGGCGAAATGCAGCACCGTATCGACCTTGCGGCTCCGCATCAGGCGGTCGAGCAGCACGCGGTCGCCGACATCGCCGATGACCAGCTCCGCCTGGGGCGCGACGGCCCATTCAAATCCGGTCGAGAGATCGTCGAGGACGATGACATGCTCGCCGCGCTCGACAAGCTCCAGAACCATGTGGCCGCCGATGAAGCCGGCCCCACCCGTTACGAGTACGCTCATACGCTAACCCCGCACCTCCGGCCTCTATCGGGCCAGTCGCCCACAGGGTAAGAGATTGGAAACGATAGGCAATCGAAAGGTCCGCATGTGGTAAATCGGCTACGAAAGGCGGTCTTCCCGGTGGCCGGCCTCGGCACGCGGTTTCTGCCCGCAACCAAGGCCATGCCGAAGGAGATGCTGACCATCGTCGACCGGCCGGCGCTCGAATACGTGGTGGACGAGGCGCGCGAGGCGGGGATCGAGCATCTGGTCTTCGTCACCGGCCGCAACAAGGCGGTGATCGAGGATCATTTCGACGTCGCCTACGAGCTCGAGGCGACGCTCGACGAACGCGGCAAGAAGGAAGAGATCGCGATGCTGCGCCGCGATCTGCCGAAGGCCGGCACGATGAGCTTCACCCGCCAGCAGGCGCCGCTCGGCCTCGGCCACGCGGTCTGGTGCGCGCGCGACATCATCGGCCGCGAGCCCTTCGCGGTTATCCTGCCCGACATGCTGATGAACCCCGGATGCCTCTCGCAGATGCTGGCCGCCTACGAGAAGCACGGCGGCAACGTCATCGCGGTGGAGGAAGTGCCGCCCGAGCAGGTGAGCCGCTACGGCGTCGTCGGCGTCGGCGCCGAAGACGAGACCGGCTTCCAGATCACCGAGCTGGTGGAGAAGCCGAAGCGCGAGGAGGCGCCCTCGAACCTCATCATCTCCGGCCGCTATATCCTGCAGCCCGAAATCTTCGACCTGCTCGACGACCAGGAGCCCGGCGCCGGCGGCGAGATCCAGATCACCGACGCCATGCGACGGCTTGCGAAGACGCAGCGCTTCACCGGCTTCCGCTACCGCGGCCGCACGCACGACACGGGTACGAAGGCGGGCTTCCTGATGGCCAACGCCGCCTATGCCCTCGCCCGCTCCGACCTCGGCCCGGAATTCCGCGCCGCGCTGACCGAGCTGCTGGGCGACGAAGGGACCTGAGCGGGCAAAGTCCCTTCCCCGGTTCACCCTCCACCCTCATCCTGAGGTGCGGCCCGCCGAAGGCGGGACGCCTCGAAGGACGCTCCAGATTGCGCGAGGAAGCTCGTGCCGTGCTTCGAGGCTCGCTCCGCTCGCACCTCAGCATGAGGAAGGTGGTTGGCTCCCCGCCAGCTACCTTTGCACCCGGAACCGCACGCCGACCTCGTGCGAATCGTAGTCCTCGTCGGGGCCGGACTGGTGCGTGCGCTGATAGGTGTAGCGCGCCTCGACCGAGGCCACGCGGTTGAAGGCGTAGGTCGCGCCGGCGAAGCCGGTGAAGGTCAGGTCGCGGTAGTCGCCGCCGACTTCATGCTCATGACTGAGGCCGACCCCGACCTCGCCGCGCACGCGCGGCGTGAAGCTGTGCGACAAGGTCAGCGTCCCGGCATAGACGATCGAGGCGGAGACATCCGGCGTGCTGGTCGGGTTGGCCTCGGTGGAGAGGTCGAGCCTGAGTTCCGTCAGCCGGTGCGGCGACCAGAGGATGGCGGCATTCGCGAGGAGCACATTCAGGTCCTCCAGCCGCGAATCCTCCAGATCCTCGTGCCGGTAGCCGAGCGAGATCTCGCCCGACAGCTTCTCGCCGCGGTCGATGACGAAGCCGCCGCGCAACTCGCCCCAGACGCTGGCGCGCGCGAAGCCGCTGTCGTCGTGCGCCTGGTCGAAGACGCGCCGACCGACCGCCGCCTCGGCGAACGGCCGGAGGCTGGCGCTCGTCGCATAGCCGAGCCTGAGGCGCCCGCCGAAATCGGTGTTGTCGAGCTCGCTGCGGCTGGCGACGCCGCCGCCGGCAAGGTCCACATCCTCGTGCAGGGCATGATTGGCGAAGCCCGAGAGCTTTGCGCTGAACCGCCCGAAGCGCCGCTCGACGCCGAGCGTCGCGTCGAACGTGTCGACGCCCGGCCGCTGTGCGGCGGCGGAAGGGGTGTTGGGATCGGTGAAGCTCTCCAGGAAGCGCGCATAGCCGAGGTCGAGATTGACCGAGGTCAGCGTCGAAAGATCATAGCGCAGCTTGGCGCGCGCCGCGGCGGTGCGCTCGTTGAACTCCTCGCGGTCGTAGGAGATGATCTCGCCGCGCGCATCGGCGTCGAAGCGGTAGCGCTCGCCCTCCGAGCTGACCGCGATCTCCGGCGCGAAGATGAATCCGACGGCCCCGACCTTGTCGGTCGAGCCGCCGGGATTGTCGGAAGCCGTGCCGCCGATCTCGATCGCAGGGCGGACCACGAAGCGTCCGACCGGGATGCCGGTCGCCGCGAACGGCTCGCGCTCGAAAGCCCGGCGCGGCCTGAGCCTGCTGTGGTCGATCGGCTCGGGGATGGGCCCGGCGAGCGGCGGGCCGATCGGATCGGTCGCGGTCGGACCCGCGAGCGGCGGACCGAGCGGGCTTTCGAGCGCCGAAGGCTCGGGCTCCTTGTCCCAGTTCCAGATGTCTTCCTCGTCGTCGATCGGCTGCGTCGGGCGGATGATGAAATCGACGAGCTCATCCAGGGTCTTCGGCCCCGCCGTCTCGGCATCCTGCGCCACCGCCCCGGTCGGCGAGGCCACCAGTGCGGGAGCGAGGATCGCTATTGCGACGGCTGAAAAGCGAGAAAAATGCATCCGGGCGCGGCTCCGCGGACCCGGCCCGCGGCGCGGCCCGCTTTAACGAGAAGTAAAGCCGCATGGTTAACAAAGGGTTTTCCGGGGGCGGGTGGGAGCCGATCGAGGCGAAGGGCCAGTCGCAGTTCGCCGGGCGGAGGCTGTTTGGTCTGAGAGCAAGAAGGCCGCCCCAAGGCGGCCCTCCGACTTTGGATGCGATGGCTTAGCGCACGTACTATTGATTGCTGTCCTTCACGTAGGTCCCGATGAAAGTCGCGACGCAGGCCAAGCCGCCCGGATCATTGAACAGCCGTTTGATCTGGCCGCGCAGTATCAGGGTCGGCGTCGAAGTGTTGATGCTGCCAAGCGCCGGCGAATAAGAGGTAACAGCGATCTGTGCCCATGTCGCCTGTGCTGCAGTATAAGGGTCGCCCCAACCGACACCGCCTGTTTTGACGGTTCTGAACGTTGCATCAAAGGCGACGTTATCCAGCACATGACCCCTCGCTGAGTAGGTCCCTACCCACGACAGACCTGAGAAGTTGCCATTCCCGACAATTTTCGGATGAAAGGTCGACGGGTTGACGTCATTGACGTGAACGTTCTGGCATTGAGCAGTGACGGCGGTAATCTTGATCGTCCCGATAAAAACGACTTCCGCCGAAGCGGTCGTCGCCCCGGCTGATAGCAACGCTGCAAGAATTATCCCCTTTACCATTTCTCCCCCCCTTAGTTTGTTGGAACTCGCGTGAGTGCAACTAAAATCTAGCTCAAACTGCTGGTGGAGTCATTATCGGCCACGCCTTTGATGTACTTGCGCCCGAAACCCCGACCGAACCGCGAACGCCCGGTGATCGAATTCCGTTGTCCCGGCGTTGTCCCGAGCAAATTGACACCTCAAACCCCAGCGTTTCCGCGAAAAGCGGGCGGGTTAACAAGACGTTTCCGGACGCCTGCCGCGAAGCCGGCGCTGTCAAGGCGAAAGGTCAGTCGCAGTTCGCGGGTCGGATGCTGTTCCCGAAAGTGAAGACAGTGCGGGCGAAGGATCGCTCCCGGTGATCCAACCTTGCCCCAGGGGACGCCGGCCCGTCACGCAACGCGTGGCTGGAACTGGGGAACCTGCATCGGCCTCCCGATCAGATATCCTTGAGCCTGTGTGCAACCTTGTTCTGCCAGAAGGGCGAACTGTTGCTCTGTCTCCACCCCTTCCGCCACGACCTTGATCTTCAGACCGAGCGCCAGAGAAATCGCAGCCTGAACGATGCACCGGGCCCGGCTGCTGTCGAGCATCTCGGAAATAAACGATCGATCGATCTTCACTTTGTCGAAGGGGAATTGCCGAAAGTATCCGAGGCTCGAGTAGCCAACGCCGAAGTCATCGAGGGCAATCTGCACGCCGAGCGCCTTGATCCGTTTGAACGTATCGAGAGCCTGTGCAGGGTCCTCGATCAAGACCCCTTCCGTGATCTCCAGCTCCAGGCGCGCCGGATCAAGACCGCTCTTGAGGAGAGCCCGCTCCAGCATCGAGGGGAGATCGCCGTAGGCAAACTCGATCGGAGAGATGTTGACGGAGAGGCGGAGCTGCCGTTCCCACCCGGCCGCCTCGATGCAGGCAGTGGTCAGCACCCATTCGTCAAGTTCGATGATCTGTCCGCTTCTTTCGGCGATGGAGATGAACTCGTCCGGCATCACCCGGCCGCGCGTTGGATGTTGCCAGCGCAGCAGTGCCTCAAATCCCTCTATCTCGCCCGATGAAATGTCCATCATCGGTTGATAATGGACTTCCAGCCCACTCCCCGTTGCGAGCGCATCGCGCAGATCCGCCTGAATGGCCTGACGATGCTTTGCGCGGTCGTCCAGCGCCTCGGTGAAGATGCGGAAGCAGCCGCGTCCATCGTTCTTGGCCTGATAGAGGGCAACATCGGCGCGACGTTGCAGCTCGCTCGGTATGATCGGGATGCCCGCGGTCAGCACCACTCCGATCGAAGCCCCGACGAACACCTGCGCCCCGGTGAGCTTGAACGCACGCGCAGCCGCGATCAGCGTTCGCCGGCAGACATCGTCAGCGTCGGGATCGTGACTGGTATCCGACAGGAAGACCGCAAACTCGTCTCCGCCCAGCCGGGCGACCGTATCGGCGGCACGAACGATCTCGGAAAGACGACTGGCGAATTCCTGGATGAGTTCGTCCCCGACGGGGTGGCCATAAGTGTCGTTCACTTCCTTGAAGTGGTCGAGATCAATATAGAGCAGTGCGCCTGAGTGCGTCTTTCGGCTGAGCCCCTGCTCGATGCGCTCCTGCAGCATGGCGCGGTTCGGCAGACCCGTCAGCGTGTCGTGGAAGGCGAGATAGCGGCTGCGCGCCTCAGCCTCGCGCGCGGCAGTGATGTCATTGACCGATGCGACCAGATGTTCGGAGCCATCAATCAAGGCGATACGCTTGCGCGTGATAACGTGCCTCACGCGCCCCGTACTGTCGGTGACCTCCTCCTCGTTTTCGTCCTCCCTGCCGGTCTCGAACGCAAGGTCGTCGGCCGCATGAAACCCGCGCATCTGGTCTTCCGGGAAGAGGTCGACATGGCTCCGACTGAGCATCGTCTCGCGCGAATGGCCAAATAGAGAGCAGGCGCTGGCATTGATCAGGACCAGACGGTGCGAACGGTCCTTTACAAAGGTCGGGTTGGGTATCGCATCGATGACCGCCTGCATGTTCGCAAAGCTTGCCACCTTGTGCTCTTCAGCTCTGATGGCATTGGGGGACGCGGGCATTGGAACTCTCGCAGACTTTCCTGGAGACCACGCGCCTGCCACCTTAAGTTTTGAGCCGACTAATCCTTCGAATCTTAAGGACCACCAGGGCGGGTGCAGGCCCTGGCGCGCATCCCACAAACAGCAGGGATATTGGAGACGGGACGCGGTTGCATGCGGCGTCCGGAGAGGCGCCCCCACGGGGCATCTCTTGCTACTTTTGTCACCAGCCTGAGCGAGGCTGCCTCGAAATGCCGGCTCGGCTCAGGCCTCCGCTTCCGCCATCTTCTTGCCCTGCTGTGCAGCCTCCGCCGCCGTGCCTTCCGCGTCGATCATTGCGAGGATGCGGATGCCGGTCGGGATGCTGACCATGCAGTTGATGCGGAGCTTCGCCATGCCGGACGAGTCGGCGCTCGCCTTCAGCTCGAATGTCGTCTCGTCGTTGGCCGCCTGCGGCCGCGGGCTCTTCATGCTGTGAACTCCCTCGCTTCGCGAGCCCTTCGCCGCATCATGGCCGGCGAAGTCTCCACGCACCCGCGCGGATGCGCGCCTCTCGTGTCCGAAGACGGGGTCACTTGTTTCATGAGGATTTTAATTATCGATGGGGAGACATCCCCAACGATTGCTTTACGCGGTCGAAGAATCCCGGGGGCTTGCCGCCCACCGCGGCTTCTCCTTAATTTCGCGGAGATCGCGTGATGGAAAGAGGTTAACAAGATTTTCCGGGAGCCTCGCCGCCAGCCGCGCGGCGTGGTACAAAGCGCAAAAGGACGATCCATGGCCCCCCATTCCCTCGTGCATCCGCGCCGCGCAGCCTCCCCGAGCCCGGCGGCGCGTACTCTGCAGGTCGAGGTGGCGGGGCTTTGCGCGCTGCAGCAGGCGCTCGAAGGCGAGATGCGCCAGCCGTTCGAGGCGGCGCTCGAGCTGATCGTCAACGCCGCGGGCCGCGTCATCGTCACAGGCATGGGCAAGAGCGGCCATATCGGCGCGAAGGTTGCGGCGACGCTCGCCTCCACCGGCACACCGGCCTTCTTCGTGCATCCGGCCGAGGCGAGCCACGGCGACCTTGGCATGATCACCAAGGACGATGTGGTGCTGGCGCTCTCCTGGTCGGGGGAGACGGCCGAGCTTCGCAACATCGTCGTCTATTCGCGCCGCTTCCGCGTGCCCTTCATCGCGGTCACATCGCGCGCCGATTCCACGCTTGGCCGCTCCGCCGACCTGGTGCTGGAGCTGCCGCGGGTCGAGGAGGCCTGCCCGCATGGCCTCGCGCCGACCACCTCCACGCTGATCCAGCTCGCGCTCGGCGACGCGCTCTCGATCGCGCTGCTCGAGGCGCGCGGCTTCACGGCCGACGATTTCCTGAAATTCCATCCCGGCGGCTCGCTCGGGGCGAACCTGCTGCATGTGCGCGACGTGATGCATTCGGGCGAGCGGCTGCCGCTCGCGCCGCTCGGCACGCTGATGCGCGACGCGCTGCTTCTTATCTCCAACAAGGGTTTTGGCTGTCTCGGCATCACCGACAAGGCGGGTCGGCTGGTCGGCATCCTGACCGACGGCGATCTTCGCCGTCACCTGTCGGGCGATATCCTGGAGCGTCCGGTCGACGAGGTGATGACGCACGATCCAAAAACCATCGACCCCGACGCGCTGGTCGCCTCGGCGCTGGAGACGCTGAACGCCTCCGCCATCACCGCACTGCTGGTGGTGGAGGACGAGAGGCCCGTCGGCATCGTGCACATGCACGATCTGCTGCGGATCGGTGTGGCCTGACGCTTCGCCGGCGACTTTTGCGTTTGTCATCCCGGTTTGACGCGAAGCGGCAAGACCGGGACCCATAGCCACCGGCGAAGGAGACACCGCACCACCCTGCGCGCCTTCTGCTCCCCGTGGCGTCTATGGGTCCCGGTCTCGGCCTTCGGCCGAACCGGGATGACAACCTGAGAGGAAGGTGAGGCTGCTCTCACGCGCTCGTCACCATCAGCACCGTGCCTTCGGCGCCGGTGACCTTCACCCGCGCGCCGGCCGGCGCGTCCGGGCCGCGCACCTGCCAGACGCCATCGTTGATCTCAAGCCGGCCGCGCCCTTCCACGATCGGCTCGGCGAGGATGTAGGTCTGTCCGACAAAGCGCCCCGAGCGGGCGTTGAGATGCGGGTCGGCGGTGTTGCCGCCCTTCGTGCCGATGAAGCGGCGCGCGATGAGCGCCGCCACCAGCGACAGCACCACGAAGCCGACCACCTGCAGCTGCCACGGCCAATCGACGAGCAGCGCGCTGATGCCGATCAGGATCGCGGCGACCCCGAACCAGAGGAAGAAGAACCCCGGCAGCAGGACCTCGGCTCCGAGCAGCACGAGCCCCAGCACCCACCAGGACCAGCCGCCGAGCCTCGCGATGAGGTCGACGATCATCGGAGAAAATCTCCGGGCGGAGGCACGGTGACCACCGTCGGATTGGCGGACGGCGTGCCGGAGGACGGCACGGAGCCCGCCCGCCGCGCCGGGCTGGCCGGCGGATCGCCGCCGAACGTCTGCCGCGCGATCTCGGCGATGCCGCCGAGCGCGCCGAGGATCCCGGATGTCTCAATCGGCATCAGGAACGTCTTCTGGTTCGGCGAATGCGCGAAGGCGGAGAGCGCCTCGACGTATTTCTGCGCCACGAAATAGTTGATCGCCTGCACGTCGCCGGCGGCGATCGCCTCGCTGACCAGCGTCGTCGCCTTGGCTTCCGCCTCGGCGAGGCGCTCGCGTGCATCGGCGTCGCGGAATGCCGCCTCCTTGCGTCCCTCGGCTTCCAGGATGCGGGCCTGCTTCTGGCCTTCGGCCTTCAGAATCTCCGACTGCCGCTTGCCCTCCGCCTCGAGGATCGCGGCGCGCTTCTCGCGTTCGGCCATCATCTGCCGCGCCATCGATTCGATCAGATTCTTCGGCGGGTCGATGTCCTTGATCTCGATGCGGGTAATCTTGACGCCCCACGGCTCGGAGGCGGCGTCGACGACGCGCAGCAGCTTGGCGTTGATCTCGTCGCGGTTGGAGAGAAGCTCGTCGAGCACCATGGAGCCCATGACCGAGCGGATGTTGGTCATGGTGAGGTTCAGGATGGCGTTCTCCAGCCGGTTCACCTCATAGGCCGCGCGCGCCGCGTCCATCACCTGGAAGAAGGTGATGCCGTTCGCCGTCACCGTGGCGTTGTCCTTGGTGATGACCTCCTGGCTCGGCACCTCCAGCACCGTCTCCATCATGTTCATCTTCGCGCCGATGCGGTCGACAAACGGGACGATCATGCTGAGTCCGGGTTTCAGCGTCTTGGTGTAACGGCCGAAGCGGGCGACCGTATAATTGTAGCCCTGCGGCACGGTCTTTACCGCCGAGAATATGACGATCACGGCGAACACGACGAGCACGACAACGACGATATCGAAGCCGCCCATGGCGCGAACCTCCCAATGCCCCGCTGAGATATGGCGAGAGTCGCGCCGATGCGCAAATCGCGCGCCGGCCAGGTCTTCGTAAAGGTTACGCCGTCCGCCGCCGCGACTTCGCGAAGGTGTCGAACGCCACCGCGAGCACGATGATCACGCCGATGATGATCTGCTGCACGTAGGAGGAGACGTCGAGCAGCACCAGGCCGTTCAGGAGCACGCCGATCAGGATCGTGCCGATGACCGTGCCGAAGATCGAGCCGACGCCGCCGAAAAGGCTGGTGCCGCCAATGACGACCGAGGCGATCACCGTCAGCTCGTAGCCGGTCCCCGCCACCGCTTCGGCGGAGTTCAGCCGCGCCGCCAGCACGAACGAGCCGAGCCCGGCGAAGAACCCCATGATGACGTAGACGCTGAGCGTGACGCGGCGGACGTTCAGGCCGGAGAGCCGCGCCGCTTCCGGGTTGCCGCCCACGGCGTAGACCTGCCGACCGTAACGCGTGTAGCGCAGCACGATGTGGGCAAGCACGGCGAAGGCGAGAAAGCAGATCACCGGCACCGGCACCTGCCCGAGGATGCGCCCCTGCCCCCACCACACGAAGTCCGGCGGAAAGCCGGAGATCGGACCGCCCGCGGCGAAGAGCAGCGCCGCGCCGCGGAAGGCCGACATGCCGCCGAGCGTCACCACGAAGGGTGGAACCTTCAGCCGTGTGATGGCGAAGCCCTGCAGGAACCCGCCGAGGATACCGACGCAGATGGCGGCGAGCGCCGCAAGCTCCCATCCATAGCCGAGCGCGTCCTGGCCGGCGCCGACATTGAAGCGGTTTGAGATGCCGCCCTTCGCCACCGCCGCCGCGACGAGCCCGCAGAACGCGACGAGCGATCCGATCGACAGGTCGATGCCGGCGGTCAGGATGACGAAGGTCATGCCGACGGCGAGCAGGCCGTAGATCGAGACCTGCCTGAGCACGTTGAAAAGATTGAGTGGCGAGAGGAAGCGGGGCTCGGCGATGGCGAACCCCGCCATCAGCACGATCAGGAAGATCAGCGGGGCGAAGCGGGCCAGGAAGCCGATCAGATCGAATCTCTTCGGCGCCGGTGCCACCGCGCGCGTTGCGTCCGACATTATGTTTTCCCCGCGCTTTACGGCTTACGCCGCCTTCCTGCTCAACGTCATCATCGCCATCAACTGTTCTTCGCTCGCCGCGTCGCGCAGCGTTTCGCCGGTCACGCGCCCCTCGCGCATGGTGACGATGCGGTCGCTGATCGCCATCACCTCCGGCAGCTCCGACGATATGGCGATGACGGCGATTCCGGTCTGCGCCATCTCGTAGAGGAGCTGATGCACCTCGACCTTGGCGCCGACGTCGATGCCGCGCGTCGGCTCGTCGACGATCAGCACCTTCGGCCGCAGCGCCAGCCAGCGCGCCAGCACTACCTTCTGCTGGTTGCCGCCGGAGAGGTTGGCGATGATCTGCTCCGGCCCCGCCATGCGGATGTTCAGCGCCTTGCGGAATTCCTCCACCATCTCCTGCTCGGCCTTCTCGTCGATGAACATGCCGAAGCGGGTGATGCGGCCCTGCGCCGCCATGGAGAGATTGGGCCGCACGGCGAGCGCCAGGAACAGCGCCTGCTGCTTGCGATCCTCCGGCACCAGGCCGATGCCGTGACGGATGGCGTCCTGCGGCGAACGGATGTTCACCGCGACGCCGTCGACGAGCACGCGGCCCGAATCGAACGGATCGGCGCCGAAGATCGCGCGCGCCACCTCCGTCCGCCCGGCCCCGACAAGACCGGCGAGGCCCAGGATCTCGCCGCGCCGCACGCTCAGCGCGATATCGGTCAGCACCGCGGCATGCGCATCCTGCGTGTTGCCGCGGCGCGTCAGGCCCTCGACCTCGAGCGCCACGTCGCCGGGCTTCGCGGCGGCGCGATGCGCGAAGAGCGCACTCACCTCGCGCCCGACCATCTGCCGGATGATGCCGTCAACATTGGTGTCGGCGACGGCGCCGCTCCCGACGAAGCGGCCGTCGCGCAGCACCGTGTAGCGGTCGCAGATGTGCATGACTTCTTCGAGGCGGTGCGTGACGAAGACGACACTCAGCCCCTGCGCCTTCAGATCGCGGATGATGCCGAAGAGCTTCTCCACCTCGGTGGAGGAAAGCGCCGAGGTCGGCTCGTCCATCACGATAAGGCGCGACTTCATCGACAATGCCCGCGCGATCTCGACCATCTGCTGCTCGGCGACGTTCAGGTCGCGCACGATCGTCATCGGCCGCATCGAAAGGCCAAGCCGATCGGTGATCTTGCGCGTCTCCGCGGCCATCTTCCGCCAGTTGACGAAAACGCCGTTGCCGGGCTCGCGCCCGATGAAGACATTCTCGGCGATCGAGAGGTTCGGGGCGAGCGTGAACTCCTGGTAGATCGTCACGATGCCGAGCTGCTGGGCGTCGTGCGGCGATTGCGGGCTGACGATCTCGCCGCCGAAGGCGATCGTGCCGCTGTCGGGTCGCTGCGCGCCGGAAAGGATTTTCAGCAGCGTGGATTTGCCCGCGCCGTTCTCGCCGAGCAGCGCATGCACCTCGCCCGGCATCACCTCGAAATCGACGCTGTCGAGCGCCCGCACGCCGGGAAAGCTCTTGCTGATCCCGCTCATGCGCAACAGGGGTTCGGTCATCGAGCTATCCTCGCCGGAAACGCTCCACCCTCTCCCCCTCGTGGGGAGAGGGTCTGGGTGAGGGGCGTCAAACGTAGGGTGGAGCGGAGAAACCCCTCCCCAACCCCACCCCACAGGGGGGAGGGGCGCCACACCACAATCGTCGAGGCCCTACTTCACCTCGCCGATGCGCTCGGCCTGCTGGATGTTGTCCTTGGTGATCGCGATCGGGGTGAGCAGCGTCACCTGCTGCGCCGGCTGCGCGCCGTCGCGCAGGAATGCCACCAGCGCGTCGAGCGCGCCGCTCGTCTGGCCGCCCGGCATCTGCTCGATCGTGGCGGTCAGATTGCCGTCCTGGATCTGCTTCAGCGCCTCAGGCAGCGCGTCGAAGCCGATCAGCACGACCTTGCCGGCGAGGTTGCGGTCCTTAAGGGCCTCCAGCGCGCCGAGCGCCATGTCGTCGTTGGCGCAGACGATGACGTCCGGCGGGGTCGACATGGCGGCGAGCGCGGACTCGGTCATGGTCTGGCCCTTCGCGCGGTCGAAGCCGGCGGTGTCCTCGAACACGAACTTGTACTTGTCGGCGGCCTTGTCGAGCACGTTGTGCAGACCCTTGTTGCGGTCGATCGCCGGCGAGGCGCCCGACTGGCCCTGCAGGTTCATCACGTTCGCACCGTTCGGGAAGAGCTTCATGATCAGCTCGGCCTGCGCCTCGCCGCCCTTCACGTTGTCGGCGCCGACATGCGCCAGGATTCCGCTCACCGCGTCGACGCGGCGGTCGATGGTGACCACCGGGACCTTGGCGTCCACGGCTTCCTGCAGCGCCGGGGCGAGCGCGTCCACCTCGTTCGGGGAGATGACGATGCCGTCGACGCCCTTGGTGATCGCCGCCTCGACGTCAGCGGTCTGCTTCGGCGAGGAGCGCTGGCCGTCGCTCTCGACGATGTCGATGTCGCCGAGCTTCGTCGCTTCGGCCTTAACGGCGTCCATCATGTGCACGAAGAACGGGAACGCCATGTCCGGCACGGACATCAGGATGGTGAGGTGCTTGCCCGCCGCCTGCGCCGGAGCGCCGACCGACATCGCAAGGCCAACGGCGCCCGCAAGCAGCGCCATCTTCGAAAAGCGATTCATTTGTTTCCTCCTGTCCCCTCTATGGGGGTTCGCGGAGTTAGCCGGGCCCGGCGGAATATGTCAATTGCGCGGCCGGCCCGGCCTGCGATTCCGCTTCTCTGGGAGGTAGGAGCGGCCCGGAGGTTTGTGCTAGAAAGCGCGCATCATTGTCCGCCGCGAGGCGGGGCAACCAATCGAGGAAAAGGGAGCGCACGACATGAATGGCAAGAAAATCCTGATGCTGACCGGCGACTTCAGCGAGGAATACGAGATCTTCGTGTTCGAGCAGGGCATGATGGCGGTCGGCCATCAGGTCGATGTCGTCTGCCCCGACAGGAAGGCTGGCGAGAACCTCAAGACCTCGCTGCACGATTTTGAGGGCGACAAGAGCTACACCGAGAAGCCGGGGCACCTTTTTCCGCTGAAGAAGAGCTTCTCCGACGTGAAGGTCGCGGACTACGACGCGGTCTATGTGGCTGGCGGGCGCGGTCCGGAATATATCCGCATCGACAAGCGCGTGCAGGCGATGATCCGCCACTTCCATGAGACCGACAAGCCGATCTTCACCATCTGCCACGGCGTGCAGGTGCTGATGGCGGTGCCGGAAACGATCCGCGGCAAGGAAGTCGCGGCGCTTCAGTACTGCGAGCCGGAAGTGACGGCGGTCGGCGGCATCTACATCGACGTGCCGCCGGATGGCGCGCACATGGATGGCAAGCTCGTCTCCGCCAAGGGCTGGCCGGGCCTCGCGGCGTTCATGAAGAACTGCCTGCAGGTCCTCGGCACCGAGATCCGCCACGCCGCGCCCGCGCCGAAGGCAAAGGCCGCCTGAGATCGAGCTGTTCCATGACAGGGCGGGCCGGAACACCCGGCCCGCTCTTTTGCATCGAAAGATGGCCGGAACATCCGGCCCGCTCCCTCACATCGAGAGATGGCCGGAACATCCGGCCCGCTCCCTCACATCGAGAGATGAATCTCGCTGAGATCCTGCCCGATTGACGCGAAGATATTCTGCAGGTCCGCGTTGCTCGGCGCGTGGTAGTAGAGCGACTCGCCCTTGTCGACGCTGGCGCAGTTGCGCATGAGCGTCGCGGCCGCGCTCGGAATGGACCCGAACGTGATCGTATAGAGGCGGATGCCGGCATTCTTGACGTTCTGGCAAAGGGTCGAGGTCTTGGTGTTGAGGTTGGCTTCCGCGGCTGAGGCGTTGCTCGAGCCCAGTCGATACGCGCCGTCCACCGAGGTTCCCGTGTAATTGTACGCACTGAAGATCGACTTGTTGTGGTTGTTCGCGGCGGTGACGGAGTTCTCGCCATCGGTCAGCAGCACAAGCGCCTTGACGGTCTGGCTGTAGTGCTCATCGCCCGGCGCTATTCCCTGCGTGAACGGGGGCTGCGGGGAAAGCACCCGCCAGCCCCAGGCGAGTCCGGTGGGAATGAAGGTGCCCATCGCCGGATAGGCAATCATGTCGTCGATCGCCGCCTTGACCGAGCTCTTGCTGTCAGTGAGCGGCAGCAGCGGACGCGGGCAGCCGTAGTTCGGCCCGCTCTCGTAGGGAAGCGTCGTGTCCTTCTTGCCCGAGTGCCACTTCACCTTGGTGGACAGATATTTCTGCGTATATCGCTGGGCGCCGCTGCCGTTGGCGCTGGTGATGTCGTCGAGATAGTCGTTCGAGTAGCTGTCGCCATTGTCGTTGTCGCTGTCCGGCTCGTCCGGCCAGAAGAACGGCACGAACAGCGTGTCGGGGTTTGATGCGGTCGGCGCCGCGACGTTCTGGTCGTAGGGCGCCGCGCGCATCTCGACGCAGCCCGCCCAATCCACATTGGAATCGTTCTTCCTGAGCTGGTCGAACAGCCACTTGTTTCCGACGCGCTCCGCCGTCTCGCTGCAGCTCCTTCTGCTGCAGCTGTCGTTGCTCGTATCGATATCGTAGTTGTCGAAGTTCGCCCCGTTGGCGCTCGCGCGGCCCACGTCGTTCCAGTCGAGCCACGAATAGTCGAGGCTGGAATTCTTGATGTTGACCGCGCCCTCGAACGGCACGACGCCGACCTTCACGAGGCCGTCCCGCACCGCGCTGTCCGTCATCAGCGTGTCGAGCAGTTTGCTGGCGGCGCTCTTCAGCGCCACGATGCGGCTGTTCGAGGCGGGGTTGCTCCACCGCCCGGTGCAGGAGCTCGACACGACATCGGCGCAATTCATCGACCCGGTGTTGTCGAGCACAAGCGCCAGTTCGACCCGGTTGGAGGAGTGAACCACCTCGCTGACGATATCCATCTTCATCGAGGATATCGAACGGCCGTCGCCGGTGAGAGCGCCGAGCGGGAGGAAGATCGTGTGCATGGCCCCGTCGGCCGATACCCGGAAGCCCTTGTCGGTCTTCTTCACGTCGAGGCCGGTGATCTTGAATTCCGAGCCCTCGAGCTTGAAGGCGCCGAGGTAGGTATTGACGAAGGTCGTCGCCTCGGATTCCGACATGTCCTCCCCGCGACGCGCGAGAGCGAGCGAGGCGGCGTCGACCGCGTTTGAAAGCTGGGACTTGTAGCGGGTGAAGCGGGCAAGGTCAGCCGAGCCGCCAAGGAGAAGGACGAGCGGAACCAGCAACACTCCGAACAGGATGATTATGTTGCCGCGTTCGTCGCGAGTGAATTTGCGCCAGACGCGCGATGTTGACTTCGGCATGGTCCGCTTCACATCTCCGATTCTTGGGGCACACCCGAAGATGGGAGCGAGGAGCGGAAAATTCGTTGATCTTTTTAACGAACCAAAACTAGGCTGAATGACGCGTTAACGCGCGTTCCCCAATGCCGCGCGCCGGGCCTAGCCTTTGGCGAAGCGAGGGCCGCGATCGATTGTATCCCGCTCCTCGCCATGCGAACGACGATAGGCCTGCGATCTGAAGGAGCGGAAAAATGCCGCATCACCCCGCCCTCGAAAAAGGCCGCGTCGCCGTCATCACCGGCGCGGCGAGCGGCATCGGCCTCGCGGCGGCGGAGCGCTTCGTCGATTTCGGCATGAAGGTCTGCATGGCCGACGCGAATGTCGCGGCACTCGAGACGGCCGTCGCGAGCGTGTCGCGCCGCGCCGGCCGGCCGGGCGACGTGATCGGCGTGCCAACGGACGTCGCGAAGCGCGAGGATGTCGAGCGGCTGAAGGCGCGCGCCTACGAGGCCTTCGGCGCCGTCGACTTCCTCATGAACAATGCCGGCCGCGGCGGCGGCGGCGCTGGGCTCTTCGGCGATCCCGATCGCTGGAAGGCCATCCTCGACACCAACCTCTGGGGCGTCATCAACGGCGTGCAGGTGTTCGGGCCCGCGATGATCGCGCAAAAGACCGCCGGCGCGATCGTCAACACCGGATCGAAGCAGGGCATCACCTGCCCGCCCGGCGAGACCGCCTACAATCTCTCGAAGGCCGGGGTGAAGGTCGTGACCGAAGCGCTGGCGCACGAGGTTCGCAATATCGAGGGCTGCGCGATCACGGCTCATCTCCTCATTCCGGGTTTCACCTACACGACGCTCACGAAGGGCGACCGCACGGAAAAGCCGGCCGCGGCGTGGACGCCGGAAGAGGTGGTGGACTTCATGCTGAAGAGTCTTGAGGCCGGCGACTTCTACATCCTCTGCCCCGACAACGACGTGGCGCGGCCGACGGACGAGAAGCGGATGCGCTGGGCAATGGACGATGTCGTTCGGAACCGCCCCGCGCTCTCGCGCTGGCATCCGGATTACAAGGACGCGTTCGCGGAATACATGCGGTCGTAGCGTTCTTCCCTCCCCCCTTGCGGGGGAGGGTCAGGGAGGGGGGAAGGGCCTCGCAGCAGCGTCTTTCCCCTCTCTCCGTCTCTCCACCGCAAGGGGGGAGAGGGAGCTTTCTTCCCTACGAAGCAGCCGTCGCGGCCGTCGCAGCGACCTTTGGCTTCGAGGCGGCTTTCTTCTTCACCGTCGGAGTCGGGATCTCGATATCGACCTCCAGCATCGACACCGATTCGCCCCGCTCCATCTTGACCTGCACCTTGTTGGAATCGACCTGCACGTGCTTCTTGATCACCGCGAGGATTTCCTCGCGGAGCAGCGCGACCAGGTCGGACCCACCCGCGATGGTCCGTTCATGCGAGAGCAGGATTTGCAGCCGGTCGCGCGCGACGGGCGCGGACGGCTCCTTCCTGAACAGGTTGAAGAGGAAGTTCATGCCGCCCTCCGCGTGAACAGCTTGCCGAACAAGCTCCTCCTGTCGGTCGGGATGGTGAGGTCGACGGTCTCGCCCGTGAGGCGCCGCGCTGCGTCGGCGTAGGCGCGCGCGGCGGCGGAGAGCGGGTTGGCGATGGTGATCG
This sequence comes from Hyphomicrobiales bacterium, assembly GCA_038211615.1. Lineage (GTDB taxonomy): Bacteria > Pseudomonadota > Alphaproteobacteria > Rhizobiales > Afifellaceae > DASWJZ01. The sequence goes on along the minus strand of JBBQVL010000002.1, from coordinate 50,559 downwards.
GCGAGCCGACGTTCGAGGCGCGCAGCACCTCCTGGCTCTCCGGGATGATGCCGAGCAGCGGGATGGAGAGGATCTCCAGCACGTCCTCGGTCTTCAGCATCTCGCCGCGCTCGGCGCGCGCCGGGTCGTAGCGGGTGAGGAGAAGGTGCTTGTCCATCTTCTCGCCCTTCTCGGCGCGCAGCGTCTTGGAATCGAGCAGCCCGATGATGCGGTCGGAATCGCGCACCGACGAGACTTCCGGGTTGGTCACCACCACGGCGACGTCGGCGTGCCGCATGGCAAGCGTCGCGCCCCGCTCGATCCCGGCCGGGCTGTCGCAGATCACCCAGTCGAACCTTTCGCGCAGCTCGCCCATGACCCGCTCGACGCCGGCTTCCGTGAGTGCGTCCTTGTCGCGCGTCTGCGAGGCCGGCAGCAGGTGAAGCGTCTCGACCCGCTTGTCGCGGATCAGCGCCTGGTTCAGCTTGGCGTCGCCCTGCACCACGTTGATGAGGTCGTAGACGACCCGCCGCTCGGCGCCCATCACGAGGTCGAGGTTGCGCAGCCCGACGTCGAAGTCCACGACGACGACGTTCTTGCCCATCTGTGCGAGCGCCGCGCCGAGCGCGGCAGTGGAGGTCGTCTTGCCGACGCCGCCCTTGCCTGAAGTCACGACCAGAACCTTGGCCATAGTCCTACCCCTCCTGTAATGCCTAGCTCAGCGCCGCCATCGTCATGGTCTCGCCCTCCAGCCAGGCCTGCACCGGACGGCTGCGATATTGCGGGTCCATGTCCTCGGCCGTACGGTAGAGGCCGTCGATGGCGATGAGCTCGGCTTCGAGCTTGTTGCAGAAAATGCGTGCGGTCGAATTGCCCGTGGAGCCGGCGATGGCCCGCCCCCTGAGCGTCCCGTAGATGTGGATGGAGCCGCCGGCGACGACCTCCGATCCCGATGCGACGGAGCCGAGAATGGTGACGTCGCCGTCCGGGAAGATCACCGACTGCCCGGAGCGCACCGGCTTGTCGTGCAGCAGCGAAGCCGCGCGCGGCTGCGGCTGCAATTGTGTTGGCGCCGCCTCGTCATCCTTCGCGGCGTCGGGCGCGGCCTTCGCGGCATCCTCGGAGGTTTCCGGCTGCGGTGCGGGTTCTTCGGCGGCGACCGACGGCATCGGCAGAAGATCGCTCACGCTTGCCGCGCGGCTGCCGCTGACGAGCGGCGGCATGCCGAGGCCAAGCCAGGAGGCCTTGGTTCCCTCCACGCCCATGATCCGGATGTCGCGCTCGTGCAGGTCGGCGATGAGCTTTGCCAGGCCCTCCTTGTCGAGCGGCAGCGCCGATACGTCGAGAATGATCGGCCGGCCGATGAAATAGCCCGGCGACTTCTTCGACCAGGCGTCGAGCTCTGCGAACCACTCGTCGAGCGGCGGCTCCGGCGCGAACAGCAGCGCCATGAAGGAGCGGCCACGAAAGCGGAGTGACTTGCGGGGTTGAACGGCGAGGTTCACGGACGGCCTCGTTAACTGCTTCGTTACGATTTGAGGCCGCGTTGGTTAAGCGCCGGTTAACGCAGGCAAACAGCGCAACAATTTCCTCGTGCGACCCGGAATTCGGGCCGGGCTTCCGCTAGGCGGCGCGGCTTTCCGGGCGGCGAATGCGGATCGCCTGCTCTGCGAGATGGTAGAGCTTCCTGTCGACGCGAAGCAGCAGGAACCGCGAGACATTGTTCTGCGGCCAGGCCCGGAGCCTCGCCTTCAACTTCTCCAGCGCGGCGATCTTCTCGGAGGCGTCGCGGAGGTCCCACAGGAACTTCGTCAGCTCGTTTTCCGCGTGCGCAAGACCCGTCTCCTCGTCGGAATCGATGAGGATGCGGAGCGGTTCCAGGCGGTCGGCTGTCTCCAACATGCCGCGATCATACGCCGGCGTGGTTCACGCGAGCTTAACCGCGTTCAGTCTTCCTCGGCGCGCGGGATGCCATGGCTTTCGGGGTGGAGGATCCGCCACGCCCAGGGGCCGAACAGCGCCGCTGCCGCGATGACGTAGAGCGCGATCGAGATCCACGACTGCACCAGGACGGAGGGATCGCCCTGGCTGATGGCAAGCGCGCGGCGAAGCTGCTGCTCCGAAAGAGGACCGAGAATCAGCCCCACGACGACCGGAGCGATCGGATAGCCGTAGCGGCGCAGTCCGTAGCCGAGCAGGCCGAAGATCAGCAGCATCGCGAGCTCCACCAGCGAGGGATTGGCGCCGATCGTGCCAAGCGTCGCGAACGTCAGGATGCCGCCATAGAGCCACGGGCGCGGGATCGAGAGCACGCGCACCCAGAGGCCGATCAGCGGCAGGTTCAGCACCAGAAGCATGATGTTGGCGATGAACAGGCTTGCGATCAGGCCCCAGACGAGGTTCGGGCTGTTGGCGAAGAGGAGCGGACCCGGCTGCAGCCCATATTGCTGGAATCCCGCCAGCATGATCGCTGCGGTCGCCGTGGTCGGCAGGCCGAGGGTCAGGAGCGGCACGAGCGTGCCTGCCGCCGAGGCGTTGTTCGCCGCCTCCGGGCCGGCGACGCCCTCGATCGCCCCCTTCCCGAACTCCTCCGGCCGCTTGGTCAGCCGCCGCTCCAGCGTGTAGGACAGGAACGTCGGGATTTCGGCGCCGCCCGCAGGCATCGCGCCCATTGGAAAGCCGATCAGCGTTCCGCGCAGCCACGGCAGCCAGGAGCGGCGCCAGTCCTCGCGGTTCATCCACAGTGAACCCTTCACCGGCTCGATCTTCTCCTCGCCGCGAGCGCCGGCCGCGGCCACCGACAGCGTCTCGCCGACCGCGAAGAGCGCGACCGCCAGCGTCGTCACCTCGATGCCGTCGAGCAGGTCGGGGATGCCGAACGTGAGCCGCGCCTGTCCGGTCTGCAGGTCGATCCCGACCAGGCCCAGCGCCAGTCCGATGAAGAGGCTCACGATCCCCTTCAGCCGCGAGTCGCCGAAAGCGGCGGAGACGGTCGTGAAGGCGAGCACCATCAGCGCAAAATAGTCCCACGGGCCGAAGGCGAGAGCGACCTTCACCACCCATGGCGCGATGAGCGCCAGCGCGATCGTCGCGATCGTGCCGGCGACGAACGAGCCGATCGCGGCCGTCGCCAGAGCCGGGCCGCCGCGGCCTGCCTTGGCCATCTTGTTACCCTCGAGCGCCGTGACGATCGAGGAACTCTCGCCCGGCGTGTTGAGCAGGATCGAGGTGGTCGAGCCGCCGTACATGCCGCCGTAGTAGATGCCGGCGAACATGATCAGCGAGCCGGCGGGGTCGAGCTTGAACGTCACGGGAAGAAGCAACGCGACCGTCAGCGCCGGTCCGATGCCGGGCAGCACGCCGACCGCCGTGCCGAGCGTGACGCCGATCAGCGCATAGAGCAGATTGATCGGCTGCAGCGCGACGAGCAGCCCCTGTCCGAGCGCCGCGAAAGTGTCCATGCGCGCCCCGCCCCCTTAGAAGAAGCCGGCGAGGGCGGCCCAGAGCGCCGCCACGGCGCGGCCGGCGCCGGTTTCGAGCGGCCCCGCCGGAAGGATGAGCTGCAGGCCTTTCGAGAAGAACAGCCAGATGGCAAGGGCCATCGCCACCCCTGCCGGATACGTCACCCAGAGACGTCCGCGCCCGAACGCCTTCGCCGTCGCGGCGAAGACCGCGCCAGTGGCGATCGCAAACCCCGCAAGCGGAAGCAGCACGATCTGCAGGACGAGGCCGCCGATGATCCACGCCATCGGCGCAACCTCGTCGCGCTCGGTCGACTGCTGTCCTTCCCGAAACGCCTGGACCGCCGTCAGCACACCGAGGACCACGAGTCCGCCTGCGATCGCATACGGAAAGGCGCGCGGACCGACGCGCGAATAGGCCGCGACGCCGGTGCGCATGTTCGCGATGTCCCAGGCGATGATGACGCCCGTGGCGACAAGCAGCACCGCGATTCCGAGCGCCGCGCGGTCGGCGCGGCGCCCGGTGGAAGAAGGGTTTGCGCCCTCCAAGCTCACGCGGCGATGCCGAGCTGCTTCAGGATCGTGGTGGTCTTGTCGACCTCGCTCTTCAAGTACGCCTCGAAGTCAGGGCCCGCGAGGAAGGTGTTCAGCCATCCCTTCTGCGCCAGGATGTTCTTCCAGGCGTCCGACTCCGCCATCTTCTGCACGGCGGCGACGAGCTTCGCCTTGTCCTCGTCGCTGATGCCCGGAGGGGCGGCGACCATCCGCCAGTTCTGCGTCTCGACGTCGAGACCGCTCTCCTTCAGCGTCGGTGCGTCAAGGCCCGCGATGCGATCCGCCGACGTGACCGCGATGAGGCGCACCTGTCCCGATTCGATCTGCGCCTGCCATTCCCCGGTGCCCGAAACGCCGGCAGTGACCTGACCGCCGAGAATGGCCGCCAGCGCCTCGCCGCCGCCTGAATAGGGAATGTAGTTGATCTTGGTCGGATCGACTCCGGCGGCGACGGCGATCTGGCCGACGACGATGTGGTCGACCCCTCCGGCGGAACCTCCGGCCCAGCTGACGGAGCCCGGATCGGCCTTCAGCTTGGCTACCAGATCCCCGATCGTCTTGATGTCCGACGACGCCGGCACCACGATGCCCTCGTACTCGCCGGTCAACCTTGCGATGGGCGTGACATCCGCAAGCGTGACGGGCGACTGGTTGGCGATGATCGCGCCCACCATCACGTAGCCGCCGACGATCAGATTCTTCGCGTCGCCTTTGCTGTTGTTGACGAACTGCGCGATGCCGATCGTGCCGCCGGCGCCGGGCACGTTCGTCACCTGGACGTTCCCCGCGATCCCCGCCTCGGTCAGCGCCTGCTGCATCGAGCGGGCCGTCTGGTCCCAGCCTCCGCCGGGCGCGGCGGGAGCCATGATGTTCAGTTCGTCTACCTGCGCGTAGGCGGGAATCGCCAGGCAAGCCGCCGCCAGCGCGGCGAAAAGAAGCCTCGTTCTCATAGCGATGCGTTTCCTCTCGTTCGAGGGCGCCTGGGGCCATGCCGCCAGACGCCGCAGAAATGCCCGACCTTCCCGTCTCGGCTTGCCCGCGATCTTAACGACGACGGCGCTCGAATCCAGCCTTCGCTTCGGCCTCAGATCCAGCCGCCGAGTTCGCGCAGCGCCAGCGTGGTGATGACGCGCATGCCGTCCGGCGAATCGTTCAGGCAGGGCACGTGCGCGAATTTCTCGCCGCCGTGATGCAGGAAGATTTCGCAATTCTGCACGGCGATCTCTTCCAGCGTCTCAAGGCAGTCCGACACGAAGCCTGGATTGACGACCGCGATCCGCTTCACCCCTTCGCCCGCCAGCCGCTCCACGGTCTTGTCGGTGTAGGGCTGCAGCCATTCCGTCGGGCCGAAGCGTGACTGGAAGGTGGTGATGAGCCGCTTCTCGCTCCAGCCGAGCTTTTCGCGCAGTAGCCGCGAGGTCTTCTGGCAGTGGCAGTGATAGGGGTCGCCCATGTCGAGGTAGGAGCGCGGCAGCCCGTGGTAGGAGGCGATAACGATCTCCGGCTCGAAATCGAGCTTGCCCAGATATTTCCCGATGCTCTCCGCCAGTGCGTCAATGTAGACCGGCTCGTCGTGGTAGGCGGGCACGGTGCGGAGCGCCGGCTGGCGCCGCATCGTTTTCAGCGCGTCGAAGGCCTTGTCGTTCACCGTCGCGGTCGTCGTGGCGCTGTACTGCGGATAGAGCGGGAAGACGACGATCCGCTCGCAGCCGGCCTTCACCATCAGGTCCAGGCGCTCCGCGATCGGCGGCTTGCCGTAGCGCATCGCCCAGTCGACGATCACGCCATCCTCGCTCGCAAGCTCGGCCGCGAGCTTCTCGGCCTGGGCGCGGGTGAAGGTCTTGAGCGGCGATTCATTCCGCTCGGAATTCCAGATGGACGCGTAGAGCGCGCCGCTCTTCTTCGGACGCGTCGTGAGGACGATCCCCTGCAGGATCGGCTGCCAGATGAGCGGCGAGGATTCGATGACGCGGCGGTCGGAGAGGAATTCGCTGAGGTAGCGGCGCATCGGCCAGTAGCCCGTCCCCTCCGGTGTGCCGAGGTTGACGAGGAGCACGCCCACGCGCCCCGCCGCGACCGGCGGATGGTCACCCGGCAGACGGACGGCGCGCATCTCCTCGCGGCGGGCGTCGAGGCGCGGGTCGGCGGGGAGCGGCTTCAGCATGTCTATTGATCCTGTTCCGCCGAGAGGAATTCCTCCGCGGGCGGGTCGCAGTTCTGCCTGAACCATTCGGCCAGCTCAGCCTCGGAGAATTCCCCCGCGGCGAGACGCAGGAAGATGACCGCGGCCTCGGCCTGCTCGGCGTGGAACTGTTGGCCATTCATGCGCAGGAACAGCACCGACGCGACAAACGCAGTGCGCTTGTTCCCGTCGATGAAAGGATGATTGCGCGCGATCCCGAAAGCGTAGCTAGCCGCTAACTCGAACACCGTCGGCTCACCGTAGGTGGCAACGTTCTCCGTGCGCGCCAAAGCCGATTCGAGCAACCCCTCGTCGCGCGTCCCGTGGCCGCCGCCGTGCCTTTGAATCTGTCTGTGATGGATCGAGGTTGCTATGCGGCCGGTCAGCCAGCGCCAGCTCATTTGGCGAGTTCGCGCAGTGTGTCGCGATAGCGATCCATGATCTCTTCCGCCATCCGCATCTGCTCTTCGAACTCCGGATCGAAGGCGGAAAGCTCAAGCCCGTTCGTGGTTTCCGAAAGGCTGAGCATCTGGCCGCGCGCGATCCCGAGCCGCTCGACAACCTCCTTCGGAAGCACGACGCCGAGTGAGTTGCCGATCTGGGTGACTTTGACCTGATGCATGATGAAACTCCTCACGCTATTATAACATTCGTTATAACCGAAGCAACAGCCATCCGGGCATGCTCGATGCCCGGCTTTCTGCTAAAAGAGCACATGTCCCGCGCGACTTCGACCAAACGCCCTCCGCAAACGGCCTCTCTCTACGACCGCGACATCTACGCCTGGTCGCTGGAACAGGCCCGACTCCTCCGCGAGGGTCGCCTCGATGAAGTTGATACCGAAAACGTCGCCGAGGAGATCCTGGACGTGGGCAGCAAGGAGTACGACAAGCTCGAAAGCGGGCTGAGCGTGCTTCTCATGCATATGCTCAAGTGGGACCACCAGCCCGACAGGCGCACCCGGTCGTGGGAGAATACCATCGCCGAACAGCGTCTCCGGGCGCTGCGACAGTTGCGCAAGAATCCGAGTCTCAAGTCAAAACTGCCGGAAGCCGTCAAGGACGGCTACGAAACTGCCAGGCTGGGTGCGTCGAGTGAGACAAATCTCGGCGTGGAACACTTCCCGCTTGAATGCCCCTACGACTGGCAAGTCATCCTGAATCGCCCGTTCAAGCGCTGATCGGCGTCACTCCGCCGCTTCGGCGAGAGGGGCGCTTTGAGGCTCGAGGAACGCCTTGAGCAAGCGCTCGCGTTCGGCAAGCGCCGGCTTCGCCTGCGCTTGCCTCACATGGCCGAAGCCGCGGATCTTTCGGGGATAGGCGGCGAGCGCGAGGGCGACCTCGATGTTCTCCGCATTTAGCTTCGCCACGATCGTATCGAGCGCCGCTTCGTAATCCGCGAGGAGCTGCCGCTCCCAACGCCGTTCGGCGGTGCGGCCAAACGGATCGAGCGGCGTGCCGCGTAGGAAGCGCAGGCGCGCGAGGACGCGGAAGGCCGAGAACATCCAGCCGCCGAATTTCTGCTTCTTCAGGTGCCCGGTCCGCTTGTCGCGCCGCGCAAGCAGCGGGGGCGCAAGGTTGAATTCCAGCCGCTCCCAGCTCGCGAACTGCTCGCCGAGCTGCTTCTCGAACGAACCGTCGGTGTAGAGCCGCGCAACTTCGTACTCGTCCTTGATCGCCATCAGCTTGAAGAGCGAATGCGCGACCTCGGTCGCCAGCTCCTGCGCGTCCGGCGCAACGCGCGCGGCGGCCTCGGCAACCTGCGCGACCCGCGCCTCGTAGCGGCGCGCATAGCGTCGCCCCTGATAGGCGGTCAGGAACGCCACGCGTTTCGCCAAAATCCCGGCGAGCGACGGCGCGCTCGTGTCGGGGGCAACGCCGGCTGAACGTTCCGCCGCCGCGAGATCATGGGCCGCGCGCCGCCCCCACTCGAAAGCGGCAATGTTCATCTCCACCTGCACGCCGTTCAGCCGGATCGCCTCGAGGATCGACGCGCGGCTGATCGGCAGCCCGCCCTGCTGCCACGCGAAGCCCACCATCAGCATGTTGGTGGCGATCGCGTCGCCGACCAGGCGAATGGCGAGCCGCTCCGCCTCGACAAAATGCGCGCGTCCGGCTCCCGCCCGCTCCTCGATCGCATGCCGCAGCCGCCGCGACGGCAGGGAGAAATCCGCCGCGCGCGTGAAGTCGCCCGGAAAGGTCTCGTGGAGATTGACGAACACCCGGCTCTCGCCCGGACGGATCGATCCCAGCGCCTTCCGCGATCCGGCCACGACGATGTCGCAGGCGAGGACAACATCGGCCTCCTCGGCCGCGAGGCGGATTGCGTGGATCGCTTCCGGCGTCGGGCCGATGCGCATGTGGATCGAGACCGCGCCGCCCTTCTGCGCCAGCCCCGCCATGTCGATGATGCCGGTGCCGAGCCCGTCGAGATGCGCCGCCATGCCGAGCACCGCGCCGACCGTCACGATCCCGGTCCCGCCGACGCCGGTGATCAGGATCCCTTGGGTCTGCTCCGGCTTGGCGACAACCGGCTCGGGCACATCGGGAAGCGTGTTCGTCGCGATGGCCGTGCCCGCCTTCAGCTTTGCCCCATGCACCGTCACGAAAGACGGACAGAAACCTTCCAGACACGAATAGTCCTTGTTGCAGCTCGACTGGTCGATGGCGCGCTTGCGGCCGAACTCGGTCTCCAGCGGCTGGATGGAGACGCAGTTCGACTTGACGCCGCAATCGCCGCAGCCCTCGCAGACGAGGCTGTTGATGATGACGCGCCGGTCGGGATCGGGAGCCAGCCCGCGCTTCCGCCGCCGCCGCTTCTCCGCCGCGCAGGTCTGGTCGTAGATGAGGACGCTGAGCCCTTTGACGGTGCGGAGCTCTTCCTGCACCTCCGCCAGCGCGGAGCGGTGGTGCAGCGTCATCCCGTCAGGCCAGACAGTGCCGGTCGGATATTTGTGCGGATCGTCGCTCACCAGCGCGATTCGCTTGGCGCCCTCCGCCGCCACCTGGCGGGCGATCTTGTCGACCGTGAGGTTCCCCTCCACCGGCTGTCCGCCCGTCATCGCGACGGCATCGTTGAAGAGAATCTTGTAGGTGATGCTGATCCCGGCGGCGGCCGCGGCGCGGATCGCGAGCGCGCCGGAATGGCCGTAGGTGCCGTCGCCGATATTCTGGAAGACGTGATCCCGCGTGGAGAACGGCGCCTCACCGATCCAGTTGGCGCCCTCGCCCCCCATCTGGGTGAAGCCCTCGGTGTTGCGGTCCATCCAGAGCGCCATGTAGTGGCAGCCGATGCCGGCATAGGCGCGGCTCCCCTCCGGCACGACGGTCGAAGTGTTGTGCGGACAGCCGGAGCAGAAATGCGGAACCCGCACCCCGACGTCTTCGGTCGTGGCGATCACCGCCTGCGCATGTTCGAGCTGCTTCAGCCGCGCGGCGATCTCCGAATCTTCCGCGTAGCGAAGAATCCGCCGCCCGATGATGATGGCGATCTGGTTGGCGTCGAGCGCGCCCCAGCTCGGAAGGAGGACGTTGTTGTCCTCATCCTTCTTGCCGACGACGATCGGGACCCCGGCGCGGCCGTACATCTCCTCCTTGACCTGCACTTCGACGAGCGAGCGCTTCTCCTCCACCACGAGGATGGTCTCCAGCCCTTCGGCGAAGCGGAACAGGCCGTCGGGCTCAAGCGGCCAGGGCGCGGCGATCTTGTAGAGGCGCAGCCCCAGATCCGCCGCGCGCCTCTCGTCGATCCCGAGGAGATCGAGCGCGCCCAAAGTATCGAGCCAGCTTTTCCCAAGCGACACGATGCCGAGGCGCGGCTGGCGGCCGCCCTGCATCACGATCCTGTCGAGGCCGTTCGCCTTGATGAAGGCCACCATCGCCGGACGCTTCCAGCGCTGCAGCAGTTCTTCCTTCTCCAGCGCGTGGCGGCCCGGCCGGATGTTCAGCCCGCCGGGCGGCATGAGAATGTCGGGGAAGATCGGCCGGACGCGATCCAGCGAGCCATCGATGACGCCGGTCGATTCGACATTGTCCTTCACGCACTTGATCGCCGTCCACACGCCGGCGAAGCGCGACAGCGCCCAGCCGTAGAGCCCGTAATCGACGATCTCCTGGATACCGGCGGGATTGAGGATCGGCATCATCGCGTCGACGAAGGCGAACTCCGACTGGTGCGCGGTGGTGGAGCTTTCGCTCATATGGTCGTCGCCCATCAGCGCGAGCACGCCGCCATGCGGCGAGGTGCCGTCGAGATTGGCATGGCGCAGCGCATCGCCGCTGCGGTCGACGCCCGGCCCCTTGCCGTACCAGATCGAAAAGACGCCGTCGTAGCGCCCCTCGCCGCGCAGTTCCGCCTGCTGCGAGCCCCACACGGCGGTGGCGGCGAGGTCTTCGTTCAGACCCGGCTGGAAGACGATTTCGCTCGCCTTCAGATGTTCGCTGGCGCGCCAGAAATGCAGGTCGAGGCCACCGAGCGGCGAGCCGCGGTAGCCGCTGACGAAGCCGGCGGTATTCAGCCCGGCGCGACGGTCGCGCTCCTTCTGCATGAGCGCGAGCCGGACGATCGCCTGCGTCCCGGAAAGGAAGACCTGATCCTTCGCGAGATCGTACTTGTCGTCGAGCGTCACCCCGCGGCGGGCCATCCTGTCCTCTCGGCGTCGGGCGAACCGGGTACATCAGAGCACACCGATCCCCGAATCTGGGGATCGGCGCGGCACAATGCTATCCTGATTTGACGTCCGCGGCGGGATATTCCGAGCCCGGGCACCGCGCTATTTCTTCCGCGCAACGTGCTCCGGCTTGCCCTTGCGACTGCCCTTGGCGAAGTCCTCGAGCTGGCTCTCGCTCATCGACTTCGCCATCCCCCTGGACGCGCCCTTCAGCTCGCTATTCGGGGTTTCGCCGCGTTTGGCCGAAAGGGCAGCGCCGGCGGCCTTCTGTTGCGCCTTGGACTTGGCGGGCATTGTCGCCTCCATGATTCCGACCGGGTAAAATGTTTTCGCGCCCCGCTCTGTTCCCGCTGAGGAGCCCGATTCATGACGCAGTTCCACGCCGCATTTCAGAGGCCGCATTTTACAGCACAAGGTTGATGAGCCGCGCTGCCTATGCTGGTATCGCGTCGAGCGGCACGCGCTCGGGAGCAAACGCCGGCGAAAACAAGCCGACACTCGGTCCGCAACATTGTTCGGACCCAATGTGAAAAGAGGGCTTCGGCTGGATGCAGCTTTCCGTCGATGATCTGAACCAGCCGCGCGACATTCCGCCCGGCTGGGGCCTGCCGCTTGCGGTAAGCCGCACCATCGACGGTGTCTCGATCTTTCTCGGCCGTTCGGTGGGCTGGCTCATCCTGCTCGCGATCCTCGTCAGCGCCGGCAACGCCATCATGCGCAAGGCGTTCGACATCAGCTCCAATTCCTGGCTGGAGCTGCAATGGTATCTGTTCGGCTGGGCTTTCCTCGTCGCCGCCTCCTACACTCTGCAGCGCAACGAGCACATCCGCATCGACATCGTCTCCAACGCGCTCTCGAAGCGGACGCGCAACTGGATCGACATCCTCGGCCACATCTTCATGCTGCTGCCGCTGACGGTGCTCATGAGCTACCTGAGCTGGCCCTTCTTTATGCGCGCCTTCCGCTCCGGCGAGATGTCCGGAAGCGCCGGCGGCCTGATGATCTGGCCCGGGCGGCTCGCCATCCTGGTGGGGTTCGTCCTGCTGTTCTTCCAGGCGATCTCCGAGCTGATCAAGCGGATCGCCATTTTGCGCGGGGCGATTCCGGATCCGTCGCCCGATCACCCTGCTCATCAAATTCCGATCGAATGAGCCCGGCGGCATGATCGCTTTCCTCATCGAGAACATGGCGCCGATCATGTTCGCGGCGCTCGTCGTCTTCCTGCTTCTCGGCTATCCCGTCGCCTTCTCGCTTTCCTTCGTCGGCCTGAGCTTCGCCATCCTCGGCATCCAGCTCGACCTCTTCCATCCGAGCTTCCTGCAGGCGCTGCCCGACCGGGTGTGGGGCGTCATGTCCAACGAGACGCTGCTCGCCATCCCCTTCTTCACCTTCATGGGGCTGATCCTCGAGCGGTCCGGCATGGCCGAGGAGCTGCTGGAGACGGCCGGCAAGCTTTTCGGGCCGGTCAGGGGCGGCGTCGCCTATGCGGTGGTCTGCGTCGGAGCGCTGCTTGCCGCGACCACCGGCGTGGTCGCCGCCTCGGTCATCGCCATGGGACTGATCTCGCTCCCGATCATGCTCCGCTACGGCTACGACCGGCGCGTTGCGAGCGGCGTGATTACCGCCTCCGGCACGCTGGCGCAGATCATCCCGCCGAGCCTGGTGCTGATCATCATGGCCGACCAGCTCGGGCGCTCCGTCGGCGACATGTACAAGGGCGCGATCATACCGGGCCTGGTCCTGACCGGCCTCTATCTCGGCTACGTCTTCCTCGCCACGATGATCTTTCCGAAGTCGGCTCCCGCCCTTCCCCCGGAAGCCCGGTCGTTCGGCGTCGGAGCCGAATACAGCCCCGTCATCGCGGCAATCCTCCTGCCGATGGCGCTGGTGCTGTGGGGCATGATCCTTCTCTTCGATCCGCAGCTCGCCGTCAGCATCCTCGGCGACGTCGCCCCGCCGGCGGCGGCCTCGCTCGACGCTGCAACGACCAACGTCAACGTCATCATGCTGGTGCTGCTTGCCGGATTCGCGTTCCTCTATTTCATCTACCTGGCGCTGCTCCGGTTCGCGCCAAGGATGCTCGCCAGCCTCGCCGCCGCGATCCTGCTGCTCGCGGCGCTCTTCGTCCTCTGGCAGGCCGCCTCCGCCCTGGTCGAGGGCGCGAAGGCGCTCCCGCCGGCCGCCGACGGTTTGGGAGGCTGGATACTTGCGATCATCGTCTGGCTCGCGGGCCAATGGGCCTACTACGTCGCCATCCTCGCGCTGGCGGGAGGGATCTTCTCGCTGCTGAGGGCGCCCTCCCGGCCGATCGCCGCCGCGGTATGGAAGATCATCGCCGACCTCCTGCCGCCGCTGATCCTGATCTTCCTCGTGCTCGGCACGATCTTCCAGGGCATCGCCACGCCGACCGAGGGCGGCGCCATGGGTGCGGTCGGCGCCCTGGTGCTCGCCTTCGCCCGGCGGCGGCTCAATTTCGACCTGATGCGGCAGGCGCTCGATTCCACCACCAAGCTTTCCGCCTTCGTCGTCTTCATCCTCGTCGGCGCGCGGGTCTTCTCGCTCACCTTCTATGGCGTCGATGGGCACAAATGGGTGGAGAACCTGCTGATCTCGCTGCCCGGCGGCCAGATCGGATTTCTCCTCGTGGTCAACGCCGTCGTCTTCGTGCTCGCCTTCTTCCTCGATTTCTTCGAGCTCGCCTTCATCATCGTGCCGCTGCTCGCCGGCCCGGCGGAGACGCTCGGCATCGATCTCATCTGGTTCGGCGTGCTGCTCGGCATCAACATGCAGACGAGCTTCATGCACCCGCCGTTCGGCTTCGCCCTCTTCTACCTGCGCTCCGTCGCGCCGCGCGAGCGATACCGCGACCGCGTGACCGGCAAGCTGATGGAACCGGTCACCACCGGGCAGATCTACTGGGGCGCCGTGCCCTTCGTCGTGATCCAGGTGATCATGGTGGGCCTCGCCATCGCCTTCCCGTCGATGATCACGCACTACAAGGGGACAGGGACCGGCATCAACCCCGCCGATGTCGAGATCAACGTCCCGACCATCGGCAACACCGGCGGCGGCGTGCAGCTTCCGGACTTCTCCGCGCCACCCCCGCCATCCTTCAACTGATCTGGTATTCGGCTGATTCGGCAACGAAAAACCCGGAGCCTTTCGGCTCCGGGTTAAGACGATGGAAGAGAGACTAAAGCGTCTTGGCCCGCTGCTGCGCCATCATGAAGGAATCGAAGGTTCCTTCCGATACCTGCCACCAGAGGTTCCCCTCGGAGCGGACCGGAGCCCACGTATCCCACACCTTCTTGAACGCGGGATTGTTGGCGTTCAGGTCCGCGTAGACGTCGGTCGACGCCTTGAAGCACGCCTCCATGGCGTCCTGCGGGAAGGGGTTCAGCTTCGCACCGCCGGCAACCAGCTCGCGCAGCGCCTTCGGGTTGAGGATATCGTACTTGGCCATCATCTCGTCGTTCGCGTAGGCGCCGGCCGCCTCGATGATCGCCTGATAGCTCCGCGGGAGAGCATCCCACTTGTCCTTGCCGACGAGGACGTGGAGCATCGAGCCCCCCTCCCACCAGCCCGGGTAGTAATAGTAGGGCGCGACCTTGAAGAAGCCGAGCTTCTGGTCGTCGTAGGGCCCGACCCACTCGGCGGCGTCCACGGTCCCCTTTTCGAGCGCCGGATAGATGTCACCGCCCGCGATCTGCTGCGGCACGACGCCGGCCTTGGCGATAATCGAGCCGCCGAAGCCGCCGATGCGCATCTTCACGCCATCAAGGTCCGCGAGACTCTTGATCTCCTTGCGGAACCAGCCGCCCATCTGGCAGCCGGTATTGCCCGCGGCGATGCCCACCGTGTTGTAGCCGGCCATGAATTCGTTCAGCGCCGCATTGCCGCCGCCATAGAACCACCAGGCGTTCTGCAGGCGATTGTTCAATCCGAACGGAATCGATGTGCCGAAGCCGAAGGTCGGATCCTTGCCCCAGTAGTAGTAGAGCGCTGTGTGGCCCATCTCGACCGTGCCGTCCTGCACCTTGTCGAGCACCTGCAGTCCGGGGAAAAGTTCTCCCGCAGGGAAAACCTGGATGGTGAACTTTCCGTCGGTGGCTTCGGAGACGTATTTCGCGAACGTCTCGGCGCCGCCGAAGATGGTGTCGAGGCTCTTCGGGAAGCTCGACCCAAGCCGCCACTTCAACTCCGGCGCCGACTGGGCGATCGCGGGCGCGGCGAGCGTCGCGGCGCCAGCCACGGCGCCCGTGGTGACGACACCGGCCTTCTTGATGAATGTACGGCGGTCCATGCTATTTCCTCCGATTGGTTGTCTTTCTTGTCGGCAAGCGTGACATGCGGCCGCGCCGATTGTCCAGACCGCCCGGATAGCCGGAAGCAGACAAGTGCCATCGGTTGGCGCTACAATAAAGATTGCCTAAGTATTCGGCAGCCCTGAGCCAAGAGCAGACCCCTTCCTCCCATGACACCGCTGATCCTCGTCTCGACCGAGCTTCGCCCCGCCGATGGCTACGTCTGGCATGCGGCGCTCGACACCTACCTGAAGGCCGTCGCCATGGTCGGCGCGGCTCCCCTGCTGCTGCCAAGCCTCGGCGGGCAGCTCGACCTGCCCGCGATCCTGTCGCGCGTCGACGGCGTGCTGCTGACCGGCTCGCGCTCGAACGTGCACCCGTCGCACTACGGCGAGGAACCGTCGGAGCGCTACGAGCCCTACGACCACGACCGCGACGCGACCACGCTGAAGCTGATCCCGCTGGCGGTGGAGATGGGGGTGCCGCTCTTCGCCATCTGCCGCGGCTTCCAGGAACTGAACGTGGCGCTTGGCGGAACGCTCGTCACCGAGGCGCAGGAACGCCCGGGCAGTCTCGACCACCGCGCCCCGATCCATCTGCCGATAGACGAGCGCTTCAAGCTTGCCCATGACGTGAACTTCGAGGCGGACAGCCACCTCGCCAAACTGCTCGGAGCACGCTGCGTCAGGGTGAATTCCGTCCACCGGCAGGTGATCGGAAAGCTCAGCCCGCGGCTTGCCGTGGAGGCGCGCGCTCCCGACGGGACGATCGAGGCGGTCCGCGTCGCCGGCGCGGAGGCGTTTGCCTACGGCGTGCAATGGCACCCGGAATACTGGGCAGCGACCGATCCCGCCTCCGGCGCGCTGTTCCGCGCCTTCGCGGAGGCGGCGCGCGAACGGGCGGGCCACGCCCTGCCGCTTGCGGCGGAGTGAGACATGCCGCAGCACGACGACCCCCATTCGGACGCGCATGATCACGATCATGGGCATCACGATCACGCGCACGAAAGCTCGCACCTCGACGATGTCGAGTTGAGAGTTCGCGCGCTGGAGACGCTGCTCGTCGAGAAGGGTTACGTCGACCCGGCCGCCCTCGACGTCTTCGTCGAGACCTACGAGACGCGGATCGGCCCGCGCAACGGCGCGAAGGTTGTGGCCAAGGCCTGGGCGGACCCCGCCTACCGCGCGTGGCTCCTGAAGGATGGCACAGCGGCGATCGCGGAGCTCGGCTTCACCGGCCGGCAGAGCGAGCACATGGTGGCGCTGGAGAATTCCGACGACACCCACAACATGGTCGTCTGCACGCTCTGCTCCTGCTATCCGGTCGCCGTGCTCGGCCTGCCGCCGGTCTGGTACAAGTCGCCGCCCTATCGCTCGCGCGCGGTGATCGATCCGCGCGGCGTGCTCGCCGAATTCGGCGTGACGCTTCCGGACACGACCAGGATCCGCGTCTGGGATTCGACCGCCGAGATCCGCTATCTCGTCGTGCCGATGCGCCCGGCGGGAACGGAGGGCTGGAGCGAGGAAAAGCTCGCCGACCTCGTCACCCGCGATTCCATGATCGGCACGGGCCTGCCGCTTTCGCCCGGCTCGCGCGGATGAACGCCCCGCACGATATGGGTGGCGAGCAGGCCTTTGGTCCGGTCGCGCCGGAGCCGGACGAGCCGATGTTCCACGGAGACTGGGAGCGCCGCGCGCTGGCAATCTCCCTCGCCATGAACGGCTCGGGGATGTGGAACATCGACATGGTCCGGCACGCGCGCGAGCGCATCCCGCCGGCGGAATATCTCGCCTCGAGCTATTACGAGAAATGGTTCCTCGGGCTCGAGCGGCTGCTGGTGGAGCACGGGCTCGCGACAGCGGCCGAGATCGAGGCCGGCCGGAGCCTTTCGCCGCCCTCCGCCCTCAAGCGGAAATTCGCGCCCGCCGATGTTGCTTCAATTCTCGCCAGGGGAACGCGCTACGACCGCCCGCCAGCAGCGCCCGCGCTTTTCGCCGTTGGAGACAGCGTGCGCACGAAGATGATGAACCCGCTCGGCCATACGCGGCTGCCGCGCTATGTCCGCGGGCGCAGCGGGACGATCGCCCGCATCCACGGCGTCCACGTTTTTCCGGACGCCAACTCCACCGGTCATGGCGAGGACCCGCACTGGCTCTATTCGGTCGCCTTCGACGCGACGGAAATATGGGGCTCCGATGGAAAGCCGGGCGACGCCATCCATGTCGATCTCTGGGAGCCCTATCTTGAGCGGGCCTGAGGCGGCACTCGCCGCCATCCCGCGCGGTGTCGACGGCCCGGTTTTCCCCGCCCCCTGGGCGGCACGCGCCTTCGCGATGGCCGTTGCGCTGAACGAGCGCGGAATCTTCACCTGGGGCGAATGGTCGGAAACGCTCGGGCCGCAGGTGGCGCGCGCCACCGCCGCGGACGCAGCAGACGCAGAGGCTTACTGGAAGGCCTGGCTCGCCGCGCTGGAGGATATCCTCGGCCGCAAGGCGGTAGCTGCTCCCGCCGACCTGCTCGACCTGCAGGAAGCGTGGCGGCTGGCGGCCGAGCGGACGCCGCACGGTCAGCCCATCGAGCTGCCCGAAAGGCCTGACGGCGAATAGAGCGTCCCGAAGAACAGCGCCACGCCCATCAGCGTGATGAAGAGCGCGGCGGCGAGTTCCAGCCCCAGCATCACCTGACCGGCGCGCCGATCGTCGCTCCGCGCCAGCCGCGCCGCGAAGCCCTTCGCGCCGACGGCAAGCGCTGCAAGCGCCGCGACGGTCATCGCGGTGCCGAGCGCCATCACGAAGGTCGAGGCGACGCCGGCCCAGAAGATCCCCTGCGACAGCGCGAAGACCAGCACGATGAGCGCGCCCGAGCACGGCCGGATGCCGACCGAGACGATAGCGGCGGCAGCGCCTGAGAGTCCCGCAACGCGCCCCCCTCCCCCTTGCGGGGAGGGGCTGGGGGCGGGGTGGCTCTGAGAGTGGTGGTCATGGCCATGATCATGACTGTGATCGTGGGACGCAGCAGTCGTCCTCGACGCCGGCGCTACCCCTCCCCTGACCCCTCCCCGCAAGGGGGAGGGGGACTCGCTGTGGTCATGCTCATGATGATGGTGATGATGATGCGCGTGCGCATCGCCGCCCTGCAGCACCGTCCACGCGGCGCGACCCTTTTGCGCCAGGAGATAGAGGCCCAGCGCCGCCACCAGAGCGAAGCTCCCCGCCTCGAACACCCTTGCGGTCGAATCGATCGCCATCGAGGTCATGTTGAGGATCACCGCCATCAGCCCGATGATGCCGACCGCGACGACCGCCTGCACGAAGGCGGCGATGAAGGCGATGACCACGCCGCGCCGGATCCGCGCCTCGCTGGCGAGGAGGTAGGACGAGATGACCACCTTGCCGTGGCCCGGACCCGCGGCGTGCACGATGCCGTAGAGGAAGGAGACTGCGCCGAGCCACCAGAAGGCGCCCCCGCCTTTCAGCCCCTTCAGGCTGGCGGTCAGGTCGCGATTGAACCCCGTTTGCAGCGTGCCTATCCACACGGTCCAGCGGCGCATCAGGCCGATGCTGCGCGGCGGCGCCGGAGCCGGCGCGGCTATCGGAGGCGCGGACTCGGGCGGCGCGGGGCTGGCGGAGACTGGGGCGGGCATCGCATTCGCGGGAGGGTTTGCGGCGAACCCGGAGACGCGCGCGGAGGTCGCGATGTCGGCCTCCTTCGGCGCGGCCAGAGCCTCGCCCGGCGCGCTCTCCGCGACCGCCGACGATGTCGAGGGCGCGGGAAGCGCGGTGAGATCGCCGGAGGCGGCGCCCGCTCCCGCCATGGCGTTGACCGCGCCGCCCGCTGTGGCCGGCGGCGCGGGGGCCACGCCGCAATTCACCTCGGCGGTGTTCTCGGTGCCCGCCGTCAGCGACTGCATGTCCTCCGGCAACTGCCGCTGGTCGGCCCCTATCTGGGCAAGCTGCGCCGCGACCACGGCGTCGGGCCTTTCGCCCGGATGAACCGTCAGCCGGCATGCCGCCGGCGCGTTGACGAGGCGCACCGCCTCGACGCTCGGCAGCGAGAAGGCCACGTAATATTCCGGATCGCCGACCTCCAGCGTCGCCGTGCCGCGCGTCAGGAACGGCACGGCGACCGGCAGCGTGAAATGCAGCAGCAGCCGGCCGTCCATCAGCTCCAGGTGATAGTCGCGCGGCGCGCCGAAGCCGGCCTGGTAGTCGCCGACGCTGAGATCGGTGAAGAAGTCGTAGTCCTTCAGCGACTCGACGTTCTCCTTGGCGAGCGGCGCGAGTTCCTCGGCCGAATATTTTCCGTCGCGGTTGGTGTCGAGGCCCTGCAGGGCATAGGCGGAGAATTCCTCGTCGAAACGCCAGTGGTGGCGGATCGCCGCGATGCGCCCCTTGTCGTCGAACACCACCTCCGCCGCCGCGTCGACCCAGACGTGCGGGTGGGCATCCGCGACCGCCGGTGCGAGAAGCACGAAAGCAGCGATCAGGAGTTCGCGAAAGCGCAAGCGGCCCTCCAGCCGGCAATCACAGATTCACCCCGGCGCTTGTCGCCATCGACGCCATTCCGGGCGATTTCATGGTCGAAAGTGATCAGGCGGGCGCTAGGCTGTCCGTCGGCGCATCCTCGACGAGCGTGTGATGCTCCGGATCGATGCGAAGATGCCGCTGATGGAAGGCGGCGACCGCCGGCCGATGCGCGATGCTGACGATCGCCGCACCCGGCAGGCGCTCCTTCAGCAGCGCATAGAGCCGCTCCTCCGTCGGCGCGTCGAGCGCCGAGGTGCCTTCGTCGATGAAGATCCAGTCCGGGCGGAGAAGCAGCGCCCGCGCGAAGGCGAGCCGCTGCTGCTCGCCCACCGAAAGCGCCAGCGACCAGTTCGCGGGCTCGTCGAGCCGACCGCCGAGATGCCCGAGGAAGGACTCCTCCAGCGCCTTCCGGCATGTCGCGTCGTCGAAAGCGTCGGACCGCTCGGGATAGGTGAGCGCATCGCGCAGCGTGCCGATCGGGAGATACGGCCGCTGCGGCAGGAAGAGGACTCGCTTGCCGGCCGGCATGCTGACCTCGCCGTCGCCCCACGGCCATAGTCCGGAGAGGGCGCGGAACAGCGTCGTCTTGCCGCTGCCCGATGCGCCGCCCACCGAAACGGTATCGCCCGCGGCAACATCCATGTTCACCTGATCGAGCAGCAGCGCACCGTTCGGCAGCCGCACATCGAGCCCCCTCACCTGCATCCCTTCGGCACTCCCCGGCGCGACCTTGATGCGGTCCGCCGCCTCCAGCTCCTTCGCCCGCTCCATCGCCTCGCCAAAGGTGGTCAGGCGATCGACCACCGCCATCCACGCGGCCACCGTCGGATAGGAATCGACGAACCACGACAGCGCGCCCTGCACGTAGCCGAACGCACCCGCCGTCTGCGTCAGGTTTCCGAGTGGAACGATCCCCGCGAAATAGCGGGGCGCGGCGACGATGATCGGAAAGATGCCCGCCACCTGTCCGTAGAAGGACGTCAGCCAGTTGAGGCGCTTGTTGTATTTCATGAACATCCACCACGTGGCGTAGACGTTGGCGAAGGTGGCGGAGAGCCCGCGCGCCTCGTCCGGCTCGCCGTGGTAGAGCGCGATCGGCTCCGCGTTCTCGCGGATGCGGGTCATGCGGTAGCGGAAGTCGGCATTGTAGCGCTGCAGGTCGAAGTTGATGCGCACCAAAGGCCGGCCGATCTTGTAGGTCAGGTAGGAGCCCACGGCCGAATAGAGGATCGCCACCCAGAGCATGTAGCCGGGAATGGTGATCCCGCCGAAGATCGGCACGACGATGCTTCCCGACAGCCCCCAGAGGACGGCGGTGAAGGCGAACAGCGTCATCACCTGCGACAGCAGGTCGATGGAGATGTCGAGCGTCTGGCTGGAGAATTGCGCGCAGTCCTGCTCGATGCGCTGTTCGGGATTGTCGGTGCCGTCGCCCGTCAGCTCCATGCGGTAATAGGTGAGATTGCCCAGCCAGTCGCGGAAATAGACTTCCGTGAGCCAGCGCCGCCAGCGGATGGTGAGAAGCTGCTGGAACCACTGCGCATAGACGATGACGAAGATCAGGAGGGCGACGAGAATCGCCCAGTATTCGATTTCGTGGACGAATGCGCTCCAGTCCTTCTCCTGGAGCGCGTTGAAAAATCGGCCGTTCCAGTCGTTCAGAAGCTTCGACATGTAGACGACGAGGATGTTCATGCCGAAGATCAGCGCCAGCAGCAGCCGGCCAAGCCACCCTTCGCTGATGCCGAACGAGAAACCGGGTAGCCGTACCTCCGCGCGATCCTTCGCGAACCAGTAAGGCTTCGACAGGGCCCAGAGCTTGGCAAGGAAGCCGCGCGCCACCGCGAGCCGCAGCAGGAATTTGTCGATCATCGAATGCCCCGATCAGAAAGCGGGCGCATTCATTGCCTGTCGCGGCATCGCCTCCAAATGAATCTTCGGTAGGAATCGCTGCGGCGGCTCGGGATGCGGCTCAGGATTTGGCGAGCGATACCGCCAGCGCGACGAGCGCCCGGTCCGCGCCGCGCGGGCCGATGAGCGAAAGGCCAAGCGGCGCGCCGTCCATCGTGGCGAGCGGCATCGAGACCTGCGGCAGGCCGGCAAGGCCTGAGATGCAGAGGATGGAGAGCGCCCGCTCGCGATAGGCCTGCAGCGCCTCGCCGGCGAGGTCCCTGCGCGGCGCGATCGACGGCACGGTCGGCAGCATCAGCACGCCGTCGTCGCCGACGATCGACTCGACCCGCGCCCGCGCCGCCTCGCGGTTCTCCTCCGCCTGCTGCCGCGCCTCGGGAGTGACCGTCCTGCCGTATTCGAAACGCTCGCGCACGCCCGGAGTCATCGAAGGATTGCGCGACTCGATCCAGCCGCCGTGCGCGGCCCACGCCTCGACCGCCTGCAGATGCCGGAAAGTCCAGTACCAGGGCTCCAGCCCGTCCGGCGCCACCGTCACCGGCGTCGCCGCTCCGAGAAGTGCCTCGACCCTCGCCTCGATGGGCTTCAGCGCCGCCGCCTCCCGCTCCGAGAGAAGACGGGCGAAGGCGTCCTCCGCCCGGAAGAGCTTCGTGAGGCCGAAGGGCTTTGCGTCCTCGCCAAGGAAGACCGGCGCGACGCGCGCGAAGATTTCGGCGTCGTCGGCGAAATAGCCGGCGGTGTCGAAAGACCGCGCGAGCGGCATGGCGCGCGTATTGTCGACGCGCCCGTGCGTCGGGCGGATGCCCCAGAGGCCGCAATAGCTCGCCGGCGCGCGCACCGAACCGCCCGTGTCCGAGCCGAGCGCGAAGTCGCAGAGCTTTGCGGCGACGGCCGCCGCCGACCCGGACGACGAGCCGCCGGTGATGCGGCCGCTGGCGCGCACATTGACCGGCTCGGGGAAATGCCGGTTCTGGCCATTCATCGAAAAGGTCAGCTCGTCGGTCTGCGTCTTGCCGACGAAACGGGCGCCGGCGTCGAGCATCGCCTGCACCACAGGCGCGCTGACCATCTTCACCGGGCTTTCCGCGCGCATCACCGGGCTGCCGCCGCCGGTCGGGTAGCCGGCGACATCGAAGATGTCCTTGACCGCGAAGCTCAGGCCGCCAAGCGGACCCGAGCCGGCGGAGGCGATCTCCGCATCGCCATAGTCCAGGAACGCATTGACCGGATCGCTTCTGATGATCATTCGATCCTCCCTCGGCCCATTGGCGCATCCGGGACGGCGAAGTGCAACATGCCCGCGGCGAAGAGCGACGATATTCAGGGAATCTTCCGCTTCGCGCCAAGTCCGACCGGCTACCTGCATCGCGGGCACGCTTTGTCGGCGCACCTGAACCAGCGTGCGGCGCAGGCGACCGGCGGGCGCTTCCTGCTGCGGATCGAGAACGTCGACACGACCAGGGCACGGGAAGAGTTCGAGGCCGCGATCTTCGCCGACCTCGCATGGCTCGGGCTTGCATGGGAGACACCCGTCCTCTTCCAGCGCGACCGCTTCGACGCCTATGCCGACGCGCTTGCCGGGCTCGACCGGCTCGGTCTCCTCTACCCATCGTTCATGACCCGCAACGCAATCGCCGCCGCGATCGCTGAGGCCGGGGAGGAATGGCCGCGCGATCCCGATGGCGCGCCCCTCTACCCCGGCAACGAGCGCGACTGGTCGAACGCGCGTCGGCAGGCGGAGATGGCGAGCGGCCAGCCCTACGCGCTTCGCCTCGACATGGCGCGCGCGATGTCCGGCGTTCCGGAGCTCTACTGGCGGTCCGTCGATCCGTTCGGCGTCGAGCCGGAAGCCACGCACGTTGCAGACCCGGCGCGATGGGGCGACGTGGTGCTCGCCCGCAAGGAGGTGGGCGGCAGCTATCACCTCGCGGTCGTCGTCGACGACGCCTTCCAGGGCGTGACCGACATCGTGCGCGGCAGGGACCTCGAGGCGGCGACTTCGCTGCACCGCCTGCTGCAGACCCTGCTCGGATTGCCAGAACCGCGCTATTTTCATCACCGCCTGATCCTTGGCCCGGACGGCAGGAAGCTCTCCAAGTCGAGCGGCTCGGAAAGCATCCGCGCCCGGCGTGAACGCGGCGAGACGCCGAAGGAGCTGATCGCGGGCCTTGGGCTCAGCGTAGGGCAGGATCGGCCGACTACACCCTCATGGTGAGGTGCGACCCCGGACCTGATCCGGGGGAGCCTCGAACCACGAGGGCTCCAGCGCGCACCGCGGGACGACCGCCGCGTCTCACATCCGATCCTTCGAGGCTCGCCGCTCCGCGGCTCTCACCTCAGGATGAGGGCTGTGCGCTGTAGTACGCCGCGCACGGTCTCATTGTGCGAGCGTCCACTGCAGCACTGCGAGCCACAACGTCGTCGTGGCCACCCCGGCGGCGGTGGAGATGAGCACCGTGTTCGAGGCAAGCGCCTCGCCTGTGCCGAGCCGGGTCGCGATCAGGTAGGCGTTGACGCCGGTCGGGCAGGCCGCCGTCAAGGTCAGCGCCGCGACCCCGATCGGGGGCAGCCCGACAGCATGCGCGCCTGCAAACACCAGCACCGGCAGCAGGGCGAGCTTCAGCACGGCGAGCGCGGCCGCCGGCCAGACCTGCCGCGCGATGCCGTAATTCACCAGCGCCATGCCGGAGGCGAAGAGGGCGAGCGATCCGGCCGAGTTCGCCAGCGGCTCGACGATAGCCGCGACGATCCGGGGCAGCGCGAGCCCTGTCAGCCGCCACAGAAGGCCGAGGACGATTCCGATCAGGATCGGATGCTTCACCAGCGACCAGCCGAGCCGCCCGAACAGGTCGCGGCGCGACGCCGTTCCAAGCGCGATGTCCGCCGACGCATTCATCCACTCGTTCAGGAAGACGCTGACCAGCATCATGATCGGCAGATGGATCGCGACGATCACGATCAGGAACACCGTGCCTTGGTGCCCGAGCGCCGCCTGCATCAGCGGCACGCCGATCAGCACGCCGTTCGAATAGGCGGCCGAGCCGCCGCCCACGATCCCCGCCCGCCCGTCGCGCCCGAAGACACGCACGATCATCAGGTGCGCCACGACCCAGACGATCGCGAAGGGGGTGAAATAGGCCGCCCAGATCCGCCACGGCGACACGCCCTGGAAATCCGCCTTCGCCAGCGTGTCGAAGAGCAGGAGCGGGATCGCCAGCGTGAACACGAACTCGGTCAGCCGATCGCCGACGGCGGAGGAGAGGAGGCCGATCCGCACGGTGAAATAGCCGAGCCCGATCAGCCCGAAGATCGAAACGACGATGATGAAAGTCTCGGACAATCAGTTTTCCCTGCTCACAAATCCACGTCCCTCATCCTGAGGTGCGAGCCCGTGCGGCGAGCCTCGAAGGATCGGATGTCAAACACCAGGGCCGACCTGGCATATCGGAGTCCGTTCTGCTGGCGGGGGGCTTTCGGCCAGGGACTTTCTGCCATAGAGGTCCGCCCGGCGGAAGCGCGCGGGTCGCGGAGCTCGGCATCGGAAAGACATGGCGCGATCGATCCTCATCACCGGCTGCTCGAGCGGCATCGGAGCGTGCGCCGCGCTCGGCATGCAGGCGCGCGGCTGGCAGGTCTTCGCGACGGCGCGGAAGCCGGAAGACATCGAGGCGTTGAACCGCGCCGGAATGACCGGGCTCTATCTCGATTACACGGACAGGGCTTCGATCGAGGCGGTGGTCGCCACCGTTCTAACCGCGACCGGCGGCACGCTCGACGCGCTCTTCAACAACGGCGCCTACGGCCAGCCCGGCGCGCTGGAGGATGTCCCGACCGATATCCTCCGCGCGCAGTTCGAGGCGAACTTCTTCGGCTGGCATGAGCTGACGCGGCGCGTCATCCCCACCATGCGGAGCCAGGGCCACGGGCGCATCGTCATGTGCTCCTCGGTGCTCGGCATTATCACCATGGGTTTTCGCGGCCCCTACAGCGCCTCGAAATTCGCGCTGGAAGCTTACTCCGACACGCTCAGGATCGAGCTCGAGGGTTCGGGCCTGCATGTCTCGGTAATCGAGCCCGGCCCGATCCGCACACGCTTCACCGCGAACGCGCTCGCCATGGCGCGCAAGCACCTCGATGTCGAGAACTCGGTTCACGCCAAGGCCTATCGCCGCCGCATGCGTTCTATGGAGCGGGGTGGCAACACGACGGGGGAGCTTGGGCCGGAGGCGGTGCTCGCGGCGCTGGTCAAGGCGTGCGAGAGCGCCAACCCGCGCCCGCAATATTTCGTCACCGGCCCTACCTACTGGATGAGCCTCGTCAGACGCGTGGCGTCGAAGCGCCAGCTGCACGCCTTCCTCGTCTGGGCGACGAACAAGGGAAGCTGAGACGGAAAGCCGCCTTGCGCCGGCCTGCCGCAGGTCTCACGTAAGGCGAAGCGAAGGGTCCCGCATGAGCAGTCTCGCCAATTTCGTCCTGCCGATCGCCGTCGGCGTCGTTCTCATCATCCTGGTGTTCGGGCTGTGGAACATGATGCGGGGCGGCTCGCCCAGCCGCTCGCAGAATTTGATGCGCGCCCGCGTCATCGCCCAGTTCGCCGCGATCGTCGTCGCCATGGCAGCGCTCTGGTGGAAGTCGCATTGAACGTGGCCGCGATGTCACAGCGGCCAAAGATCGCCTGAAGGGCGGGTGCTCCGGCCGCCCCGTTTGGACTAGCATCGCCGAAAGGCGGCGTCTGACCGCCGGGGGGTGCAATGCGTATCCGTGAAAGTGCGTTGGGGCTGGCGTTTGGCGTGGCGCTCGTCGCGTCGTCTGCCTCGGCACAGCAATTCGACAATTCGTCCCGCCAGGGCCTCTTCGGCATTTTCGACGAGGTGCGGCTCGGCAGCGTCTATCCGGTGCAGCCGAGCGACGATTCGGGCGTCATCCTGAGCGGCCAGCTCTACACCCGGGCCTTCGTGCCGCCCTTCCAGAATTACTGGGCCAACACGCTGCTCCGTCCGCGCATCCATGTCGGCGGCAACCTCGCGACCGGCAGCGACCCGATCAACCAGGTCTATGCCGGGCTCACCTGGCACTTCCCCTTCATGAACCGCTACTTCGCCGAAGCGAGCTTCGGCGGGACGTGGCACGACGGGCCGCTGGAATCGCCGGGCGACGGGCTCGACCTCGGCTGCCATTGGCTCTTCCGCGAGAGCGTGGCGCTCGGCGTCGACCTCAGCGACCACTGGCGCGTCCTCGCCTCCGCCGACCATTCGTCGCATGCAAAGCTCTGCGACGATGGCAAGGCCGGCAACAGCGGCATCACCCACGCCGGTGTCTACGTCGGCTACCGGTTCTGAGGGCTTGCGTGACGCCGCGGCCGGCCGGATAGACTGGCCGCATGGTGATCCTGAACAAGATCTACACGAAGACCGGCGACGACGGCACGACCGGCCTCGGCACCGGCGAGCGGCGGCCGAAGGACGATCTGCGGATCGAGACATACGGCACGGTGGACGAGACGAACGCCGCTGTGGGCGTGGCACGGGTCGAGCTTTCGCCCGAACTCGCCGCCGTGGATCAGATGCTCGCCGCGATCCAGAACGATCTCTTCGACCTCGGCGCCGAGCTTGCTACCCCTGATGACGGCAAGCCGAAGAGCTACGAGCCGCTCCGCGTCGTGACGGCGCAGGTTGAGCGGCTCGAGCACGACATCGACACCTTGAACGCCGACCTTGCGCCGCTCCGCTCTTTCGTGCTCCCCGGCGGCAGTCGCGCCGCGGCCGCCCTTCACCTCGCCCGAACCATCTCCCGCCGCGCCGAGCGGCTGATGGTCAGGCTCGCGCGCGAAGAGCCGGACCGCGTCGGCCGCCCGGCCCTCCTCTACATGAACCGCCTCTCCGACTTCCTCTTTGTCGCGAGCCGCTTCGTGAACCTGAAGGCCGAAGGCGACGTGCTCTGGGTGCCGGGAAAAAATCGCTGAGCGTCGCAGGCCCGCGAGGCCACGGATGTCGACGATTTCTCCCCAGGGAAAGAGCTGCACGACACCCGTCAAACGCCTCGAGCCCGCGCATCGCGTTCTCGTAGCGGTGGCAGTCGAGAGGTGAAGGGCTAACCGCTGCGCGCGCGAAATTGGCCGGGCCGCAAGGCTGAGTCTTTTCAAATTGCAACCATGCATCTATAATACACCCAGCACTCGCTCCTTGCCTCAAGCTGCGATTGCATCCGTGGAATTCGGGGGGATTTCATGACATTTCCTGGCCGCGCAGCGCTTGGCTTGACCGTCCTGTCCCTCACCACGTTTTTCTCGGGGAGCGCATTCGCCGTCGGCTGGCTTGGGGTGTGTACGGACCCAACCACCCCAGGCGCCAGGTGCAACGTTTGCGAAGTTCAAACGGCAACTTTTGCGTCTGCTCCGTCGGGAATAACCTTCAATTGCATGCGGATGACTTCGGGCGAGGAAGAGCTGGGCAAGCTGCTCGCCTATGTCACCATCACCACCGCGAACGCCCCTGCCTCCTTGTCCGGCCCATGGGAGTGCTCCATGACTTTCAGCATAGACACCGGTCGCGACCAGGGCGGGCTGGAGCTTACGACCAACGCCGACGCGCCTATGCAAACGGGAACAACGAAGCTTTTGACTATAGCGGCAGATGCGCAGCAGCCCGTTAGAATGCGTGTGGTGCCTCTCACCGGTCACTTTAGCCGTAAGGACGGCTGCCCCATGACCGTGAATATCATCCTCACACGCGCGCAATAGCTTCATGACATTGAAGCGCGAATGCGATGGGTTCTGACCGCCCGCGAAGAACCGCGGATTTCGTCTTTCCCTTGCGCCGTCCTGAATTCGAATTCAGGCCTCACTTCTTGCCGGTCACGCGATCCCAGAATTCAACCCGGCTGTTGGTGCGCGGGAACGGTTCGTCGGGGGGCACGGGCACGCCAAGAAAAGCGCAGAGCGGCTCCCAGCCGTCCGTCACCTGGTAGACCAGCAACTGATCAACCGGGATCGCGGCTTTGACCGCCTCGTTGTGCGCGACATAGGCGCGCTCCAGAGCGGGCACGTCGAGACCGCCCGGGAACCCGGTCTTGCTGATGACCGCAATCCCCATGTCGAGCCAGGCCCGCATTTCCGGCGGGACCTGATCCTTCATTTGGAGCAGCTTGTAGATGGTCGCCGAAAAGCTTTCGGCCCAGCTTTCCGGGGTTCGATGCGTCAGCACGAACTTCGCCGACGGATAGGCCGCGTGCAGTTCGCGAAAGAACCCGGCGGTCGGCCAGTCAATCGCGCTTTCACAACCTCTGTAGATGGCTGACCAGTCCGGATTTCCTTCAACCGCCGCAGCCCAGAGCGGAACCTGGACGGGCTTGTTCATCAGCACGTCTTCCATGTGGTGGCACGGGCCGAACCCGAGGCGGTTGATCGCGAGTTTCAACGAGTGCGTTCCCGTCCTGCCAACCCCCGCGCCGATGAGTTTGAGCGACATGATTCCCCCCATTTGAGTGACTTTTACCGGCCCGTGCCACCTCCGCTCCGATGCGGCGTGCAGTCGGCCTGCCCTCTCTTCGCGTATTCAATTCGCGTCGCGATATTTCTTTATCCGATCTCCTCGGGGCGCGCAGACCGGTGCTCGATCTGACCGCCGCTCGGGCTAGCCGGCCTTGGAATATCAGGTCGAGCGACGCGGCGCACAGAGACGACTGCCGCGTTCGCCCTCCGAAGATGGCCGGGAAGCGTTTGGTTCGCTTCCCGCCACCGCCCGCAATCAGCTCGCGCCGGTGGCCTTGTAGGCGGAAGCCGCCTTGCCCGCCTTCTCGGCGATCCCCTTGAATTCGGCGCCGGTCCATGCGCGCGCGGTGCTCGCATCTGTGATCATGCCGGCCGCCCCTGCCGCCATCATCCCCGCAATGACCGACTCAGCCTGCTCGGTCTCGGCGATCATCAGGAAATCCGACTCGCCCGTCGTGAAGTAGAAGTTGATGAGCTTGCCCCCGGCGGCCTCCACGAGCTTGCGAACGGCGGGCTCGCGGTCTTCCGGCGCCGCGATCAGGCCCTTGGCGTAGTCCCGCGTGAAGCGTCCGCGCGTAATCATTCTTAACATGTCTTCCTCCTCTTCTTGCTCTTCCCCAGCGCCTCCAATCTAGCATGGAACTGTGACGCGGAATGCGCCCAGCGCGCCGCAGCAGGCGCGCAAGGTTGCGGTATAGTGGCGCTGCCGGAAAGTTCCTCGCGCGTCGCGCACCGGCATCGAAATGCGGCGCCTCGGCTTGATAAGCCCTCCCCGCCCGTCTAGCACCTTCGCCGGTAGTCCGGAGAGGAACGGGAATGAAGGTGCTCGTCGCGGTCAAGCGGGTGATCGACGCGAACGTCAAGCCGCGGGTGAAGCCCGACGGCTCCGGCGTCGATCTCGCCAACACCAAGATGGCGATGAATCCCTTCGACGAGATCGCGGTCGAGGAGGCGCTCCGCCTGAGGGAAGCCGGCAAGGCGACCGAGGTGGTGCTCGTTTCGATCGGCCCGGCGCAGGCGCAGGACACGATCCGCACCGGCCTCGCCATGGGCGCCGACCGCGGCATCCTGGTGCAGGTCGACGGCATCGTCGAGCCGCTCGCCGTGGCAAAGCTCCTGAAGGGGGTGGTCGAGGCGGAGCAGCCGGGGATCGTCATCCTCGGCAAGCAGGCGATCGACGACGATTCCAACCAGACCGGCCAGATGCTCGCAGCGCTCCTCGGCTGGGCGCAGGGCACCTTTGCCTCGAAGCTTGAGCTCGGCGACGGCTCGCTCAAGGTGACGCGCGAGGTCGATGGCGGCCTGCAGACGTTGACGCTGAAGACGCCGGCGATCGTCACCACCGATCTTCGGCTGAACCAGCCGCGCTACGCTTCGCTCCCCAACATCATGAAGGCGAAAAAGAAGCCGATCGAGACGAAGACGGCCGCCGATTTCGGCGTCGACGCCACGCCGCGTCTGGAGATCGTCGAGACGCGCGAGCCGCCGAAGCGGCAGGCCGGCGTGAAGGTCGCCTCCGTCGCGGAGCTTCTCGACAAGCTGAAGACCGAAGCCGGCGTGCTGCTTTAAGGAACAACGCTCTTGCCCAACGTCGATACCACCACTGTCGTCATCCCATGGCTTGACCATGGGATCCATTCCGTAACGCCGGTGACCCTCTCGACCGTTACCGAATGGATTGCCGGGTCAAGCCCGGCAATGACGACAGAGGAGTGTGACCGCTGCAGATTCTGGAGTTGCGCATGACGTCTCTCGTTCTCGCCGAGCACGACAATTCCCACATGAACGAGGCGACCGCGAAGACCGTCGCGGCGGCGCTGAAGCTCGGCGGCGACGTGCATGTGCTGGTCGCCGGCAAGGGTGCGGCGGCCGTCGCGGGCGAAGCCGCGAAGCTCGCCGGCGTGACGAAGGTGCTGCTGGCCGAATCCGATGCGCTCGAGCATGGACTCGCCGAGCCGCTTGCCGCGCTCATCGTATCGCTTGCCGGGTCCTACGACGCGCTCCTCGCGCCGACCACGGCCGCCGGCAAGAATGTGATGCCGCGCGCCGCGGCCCTGCTCGACGTGATGCAGGTCTCCGACGTGATCGAGGTGCTCGGCCCCGACACGTTCCGCCGACCGACCTATGCCGGCAACGCCATCCAGACGGTGAGGTCGAAGGACGCGAAGAAGGTCATCACCGTCCGCACCGCCTCCTTCCCCGCTGCTGAAGCCACCGGCTCGGCCGCGGTGGAAAGCATTGCCGCCGCCACCGATCCGGCGCTCTCCTCCTTCGAGGGCGAAAGCGTCGCGAAGACCGAGCGGCCCGAGCTCGCGGGCGCGAAGATCATCATCTCGGGCGGGCGGGCGCTCGGCTCGAAGGAAAAATTCCTCGAAGTGATCCTGCCGGTCGCCGACAAGCTCGGCGCGGCGGTCGGCGCGAGCCGCGCCGCCGTCGACGCGGGCTATGCGCCGAACGACTGGCAGGTCGGCCAGACCGGAAAGATCGTGGCGCCCGACCTCTATATCGCCTGCGGGATTTCCGGCGCCATCCAGCATCTGGCCGGCATGAAGGATTCCAAGGTGATCGTCGCCATCAACAAGGATGCCGAGGCGCCGATCTTCCAGGTCGCCGATTACGGCCTCGTGGCCGACCTCTTCCAGGCTTTGCCGGAACTGGAAAAGGAACTCGACAAACGCGCCGCGTCGGCCGGTTGAGCGTCAGCGCCTCTCCGCGCAGAATGACGCTTCTCCGGCTTCCGCTTTTCTCGCGCTTGCGAAATACTCATCCGGGGGAAGCGATCCGAGGGCCATGATGGCGGCGATGAAGAAGATCGGGGTAGTAGGCGCGGGCCAGATGGGCAACGGGATAGCCCATGTCTGCGCGCTCGGCGGCTATTCCGTCGCGCTGCACGACATGAGCGCGGAGCGCGTCAACGCCGGCCTCGCCACGATCGACGGCAATCTCGCGCGCCAGGTCGCCTCCGGCCGCATCAGCGAGGCGGAGCGAAAAGAGGCGATCGGCCGCATCCAGCCGGCTCTCTCCCTCGATCAGTTCGCCGACGTCGACCTCGCCATCGAGTCGGTCAGCGAGAACGAGGCGGTAAAGCGCAAGGTCTTCGCCGATCTCTGCGCCGTGCTCCCCGCCACCGCCCTCCTCGCCACCAACACCTCCTCCATCTCCATCACGCGCCTCGCCGCCGCCACGGACCGGCCGGAACGCTTCATCGGCATGCACTTCATGAATCCGGTGCCGGTGATGGAGCTGGTGGAGCTGGTGCGCGGCATCGCCACCGACGACGTGACCTTCGAGGCAGCGAAGGCGTTCGCCGCGAAGATCGGCAAGAAGACCGCCGTGGCGGAGGATTTCCCCGCCTTCATCGTCAACCGCATCCTGCTGCCGATGATCAACGAGGCGATCTACACGCTCTACGAGGGCGTCGGCACGGTCGACGCCATCGACGCGGCGATGAAGCTCGGCGCGCATCACCCGATGGGCCCGCTCGAGCTCGCCGATTTCATCGGCCTCGATACCTGCCTCTCCATCATGCAGGTGCTGCACGACGGACTGGCGGATTCCAAATACCGCCCATGCCCGCTCTTGGTGAAATACGTCGAGGCCGGCTGGCTCGGCAGAAAAACCGGGCGGGGCTTCTACGATTACCGGGGCGACGAGCCGGTCCCGACACGCTAATAAGGATCACGACGCGCGTTCAGAGACGTCGGTCGAAGTCCATCGACTGATGCAGGATGCGTACTATATCGATTTGGCCCTCGACCAGACGGAAGAAGATGACGTGACTGCCCGCCCGGTAGCGGCGGTAACCGGGCCGAATGTCATCGGAAACCCGTGCCTTGCCAGGGTCGCGTGCTACAATATCGATCGCCTTCATGAGCGCGCGAATATAGCGCTCCGCCTGATCGTCACCCCAGTGTTCGGCAGTGTAGTCCCAGACCGCATCGATATCTGCCTTTGCTCGCGGCGAGAGGACATAGGCCATCATGCGGCGCGAGAGCGGCCCTTCCGTTTTCCTGCGATGAAACCCTCGAAGTCGAACGATGTGGAGGGACCGCTCTCCTCGCCTTCGAGAAGCGCGACGCGAAGTGTTTCAAGCTTCGTCTCGTGCTCTTGCAGCAGTCGCAGGCCGGCGCGTACGACATCGCTCGCCGAGCCATAGCGGCCTTGTTCCACCAGCTCGGCGATAAAGGCGGCGAACTGATCGCTGATCGTAATGGAAGTGTTCTTCGGCATCGGACTTCTTCCCGCTGATACCAACATATACCAATTCTTGGTACAATCGGCAATTAAGCCCTGCCCAATTCTGCGCACCTAAGCGAGTTCTTGCGCGATCGTAGCCGCCAATCGTTCAAAATGCCGGCATCGAAGTAACGTTCGCTCAGCGGGAGGCGTGCGAGGATTGGGGGACAGTCACCTGTACTCGGATGATTCTGGACGTTCCGACCCTGACGCTTGCCGGCTCGTTTGTCGCTCTCCTAAGCGGCGCGATGCTTGTGTTCGCGTGGTATCAGTACCGGGAGATGTCGCCCGTGCTCTGGTGGGCGGCGGCGGATTTTGTTCTCGCGGCGGCCATAGCGCTGCTGGCATTCGGCGGGGTGGCCGCGAACGGCCCAATGCTGGCCCTGGCATTCGGGTGCCTCGCGGGAAGCTCGGCATTGGTGTGGGCGTCGGCGCGGCGCTTCAATGGATTGAAGCCGCACTACGGGCTGATGCTTCTCGGCCCCGCGATTGTTCTCGGCGTCAACGCGTTTCCTATCGGCGCGGCGCTGGCTGATCTGCGCGGCGGGCTCGGCACGCTGTTCAACGCCGCCTACCTCGTCGCCGCGGCCTGGACGCTTCTCGTCCAGGATGGCGAGAAACTCAGGTCACGCTGGCCGCTTGTGGGCTTCATCCTGACACACACGGCGGTGCTCATCGTCGGGGCGGCCACGGCCGCGACGTCATCGGCCGGGATCGTCCCGCTGCCCGCGGTAGAGAGCCTCTTCGGAATCATCCATTTCGAAGCGCTGATCTACATGGTCGGAACGACGATCTTCGTGGTCGCCGCGATGCGCGAGTCGAGCGAGCTGCGCCACAAGCGCGCCGCCTCGATCGATTCGCTGACCGGCCTTGCGAACCGGGGGGCGTTCTTCGATCGGGCAGCGCGGCTGGTGGAGCGTTGCCGGCAAGACGGCGTTCCCTATGCGGTGATCGCGCTCGATCTCGACCACTTCAAAGCGGTCAACGACGGCTACGGCCACGCCACCGGGGACCGCACGCTGCAGATCTTCGGAGAGGCGGCGCAGAAGGCTCTGCGCCCAAACGACGCTCTAGGCCGGATCGGTGGCGAGGAGTTCGCGGCGGTCCTTCCGGGTTCGGGAGCGGAGGCGGCCGTCGCGATGGCTGAACGTATCCGAAGGGCCTTTGCGATGGCGGCGACATTTGTCGACGGCCAGCCGGTGAACGCAACTGTAAGCGCCGGCACAGCCGCCACCGACCAGCCCGAAGTTCCGCTGGACGCCCTTATGCAGGAGGCCGACGCCGCGCTCTACCGGGCAAAATTCGCCGGCCGCAACCGGGTCGAGTGCGCTCCGGGGGGAAGCGGGCAACAGCAACCCAGACTGACGCTTCTGCGCATCGCCTAGTGTCGGCGTGACCGAAGACCCTATGCGCCGCCTGCGCCTTTGCCGATCGCCGCTTCGATGAGCTTGCGCCCGTCGGGCGAGTCCCATTCCGCCGGGCCGTTGATGTGGCCGAGGCTGCATCCGTTGCGGTCGAGGAGCAGCGTCACCGGAAGGCCGATCGCGATCCCCTTGCCCTTCAGATCCTCGAACACCTTCGTCGTGCGGTCGGTGTAGAGCGGCAGGCTTTTCACGCCGATCGATTGCAGGAATGCCGCCGGGCGGCCCGGCTCGCCGATATCGATGGAGATCGGGACGACGGTGAAATCGTCGCCGCCGAGCGCCGCCTGCAGCCGGTCGAGCGCCGGCATCTCCTGCCGGCAGGGCACGCACCATGTCGCCCAGAGGTTGACCAGCGCCACCTTGCCCTTGAAGGCGGCAAGCGTGGTCGGCGCGCCGTCGGTTGCCGTGAACGCGAGGTCGGAGAGCTTTTCGGGCTGCCGTGCGACGCTGAATCCCGCCACCTCGCCGCCGATCTGCTTGTCGAGCGCCGCCGCCTGCGCCGCCGCCGGCCGGCATTCGGCGGCAACCTCGCGATTGCCTTGCCCGCCGAGCGTCACGTATACCGCCGCGGCGAGCACGGCCACGGCGACCAGCGCGGCTGCGCCGGTGCGGGCATTCCAGACAACGCGTTTCTGCCTTTCGGCCATCGGGCGGCACCTCGCGAGGGACCATGACGAAGACAATGTGGGGCGGCCGGTTCTCTGAAGGCCCGGACGCCATCATGCAAGAGATCAACGCCTCGATCGACTTCGACAGGGCGCTTTTCGCGGAAGATATCGCCGGCTCCCGCGCGCATGCGGAAATGCTCGCCGAACAGGGCATCATTTCGGCCGGCGATGCGAAGCAAATTGTCGCGGGACTGGACACGATCGCGTCAGAAATCGCCGCTGGAACCTTCACATTCTCGCGCGCGCTGGAGGACATCCACACGCACGTCGAGGCGCGGCTCAAGGAGCTGATCGGCGATGCGGCCGGCAGGCTGCACACCGCCCGTTCGCGCAACGATCAGGTGGCGACCGACCTGAAGCTCTGGGTGAGGAACGCGATCGACGAGATCGACGGCCAGCTTCACGGCCTGCAATCCGCGCTCGCAGCGAAGGCGGAGAAATTCTCCGGCGCCGTGATGCCGGGCTTCACGCACCTGCAGAGCGCGCAGCCGATCACCTTCGGCCACCATCTCCTCGCCTACGTCGAGATGCTTTCTCGCGACCGCGGCCGCTTCGCCGACTGCCGCAGGCGGCTGAACGAATCGCCGCTCGGCGCGGCGGCGCTCGCCGGGACGGCATTTCCGATCGACCGCGCGGCGACGGCGAAGAAGCTCGGCTTTGACCGGCCGACTGCGAACTCGCTCGATTCGGTCGCCGACCGCGATTTTGCGCTGGAGGCCATGGCCGCGGCGTCGATCTGCGCCGTGCACCTCTCCCGCTTCGCCGAGGAGATTGTCTTGTGGGCGACGCCGCAATTCGGCTTCGTGCAGCTCTCCGATCGCTTCACCACCGGCTCCTCGATCATGCCGCAGAAGCGCAACCCCGACGCCGCCGAGCTGGTGCGCGCCAAGACCGGAAGGATCTTCGGCGATCTCCTGGGACTCCTGGTGGTGATGAAGGGCCTGCCGCTCGCCTATTCGAAGGACATGCAGGAGGACAAGGAGCGCATCTTCGACGCGCTGCCGAGCCTCTCCCTGTCGCTCGCCGCCATGACCGGCATGGTCTTGGACATGACGCCCGACATTGCGACGATGAAGAAGGCGGCGGGCACGGGCTACGCCACCGCCACCGACCTCGCCGACTGGCTGGTGCGCGAGGCAGGCCTCCCCTTCCGCGAGGCGCATCACGTCGTTGGGCAGATCGTCTCGGAGGCGGCGAAGCGCGGCGTCACGCTCGAGGTGCTGCCGCTCGAAATCATGCAGGCCGCGCACCCGAAGATCACCAGGGCGGTCTACGACGTGCTGTCGGTCGAGGCCTCCGCCGCAAGCCGCACCAGCGAGGGCGGCACCGCACCGGATAACGTCAAGGCCGCCGCGCGTGTCTGGATCGAGCGGCTGGCGACAGAAAAGCCCCGTCAGAATCGGGGTGCGTGAGCCGGCGCGTCGGCTATAGTCGCCCGTCTCCGGGGAACATCATGCCTGTCCGAACGCTGATCATCGTCCTCCTCGCCGTGGCCGCCCTTGCCGGCTGCGGGCGGCGTGGCGATCTGGAGCCGCCTGGCGCCACGGTCAGTACGTCGGCCGCGCAGCCCACAAACGTGTCACCGCTCGATCCGGGCTCGGTGCCGGTCACGCCGCGGCAGCAACAGCTTCAGCCGCCGCCCCGCCGCCGCTTCTTCCTCGATTTCCTGCTCTAGGATTTCCGGTGCACCACTTCGCGCATAAGGGCGGCGTGCTCTACGCCGAGGACGTGCCGGTGCCGAAGATCGCGGCGGAGGTCGGCACGCCGTTCTACTGCTATTCGACGGCAACGCTGACGCGGCATTACCGCGTCTTCGACGAAGCCTTCGCCGGGCTCGATCATCTCATCTGCTATTCGCTGAAGGCGAATTCCAACCAGGCGGTGGTCGCCACGCTCGCAAGGCTCGGCGCCGGCGCCGACGTCGTCTCGGAGGGCGAGCTGCGCCGCGCGCTGGCGGCGGGAATTCCGGCGGAGAAGATCGTCTTCTCCGGCGTCGGCAAGACGGCGCGCGAACTCGCCTTCGCGCTCGATTCGCGCATCGCATGCTTCAATGTGGAATCGGAACCGGAGCTCGAACTTCTCGCGAGCCTCGCGACGAGCCGCAATGTCGTTGCGCCCGTCTCGATCCGCATCAATCCGGATGTCGACGCGCGAACCCACGAGAAAATCTCTACCGGCCGCAAGGAGAACAAGTTTGGGGTGCCGTTCGATCGCGCGCGAGAAATCTATGCGCGCGCCGCGAAGATGCCCGGCATCCGCGTCGTCGGGATCGACACGCATATCGGCAGCCAGCTGACCGAGCTCACTCCCTTCGACAACGCCTTCGGGCTGATCTCCGAGCTGGTGGTTGAGCTGCGCGCCGACGGCCACGCGATAGAGCATGTCGATCTTGGCGGCGGTCTCGGCATTCCCTATCGCGACGACGAAGCCGCGCCGCCGCTGCCGACCGCCTACGCGGATATCGTGCGCAAGCACATGAACAAGATCGGCTGCCGCGTCATCTTCGAGCCGGGGCGGCTGATCGCCGGCAATGCCGGCATCCTCGTCGCGCAAGTGATCTACGTGAAGGAGGGCGGGGACCGCACCTTCGTGATTGTCGACGCGGCGATGAACGACCTCGTCCGCCCGACCCTTTACGACGCGTGGCACCGCATCGGGCCGGTGATCGAAAGCGGCGCGCCGGAGATCGTCTGCGATGTCGTCGGTCCGATCTGCGAGAGCGGCGATTTTCTCGCCAGGGGCCGCACCCTGCAGCGCCCCGCCGCCGGCGATCTCCTCGCGGTCTACTCCGCCGGCGCCTACGGCGCCGTGCAGGCCGGCACCTACAATTCGCGGCTTCTCGTTCCCGAGGTCCTGGTCAACGGCAAGGACTACGCCGTCGTGCGCCCGCGCCAGAGCTACGACGAACTGATCGGGCTGGACCGGCTGCCGGGCTGGCTGGCCTGAGGTTTTTCCCGCGCCAGCCGCGGCTTGGCCAACGTCCCGCTCACGCGCCTTTGTCTGGCCATCGTCCCGTGCGGTGCTATTTAACCACAGGACGTGTATGATGAATCGATGCCGATAGACCGGTCCGCGCCGCACCGAAAACTCGACCGTCTGGAGCGCGCGATCGGTCGCGCCCGCCTCGCCATCGTCTCCGAGCGCCTCTGGCCGCGCATCGTGCCGATCCTGTCGCTCGCCGGCATCTATGTCATCCTTTCGTGGCTCGGCTATTGGCGGCTCGGCGGCGACTGGCTGCGCCTCGGCACGCTTGCGGTGCTCGGCATCGCGCTGCTCTTCTGCCTGATCCAGCTCGTCCGCATGGCAATTCCTGGGCGGTTCGAGGCGATGCGGCGCGTGGAACTCGCCTCCGGCCTGCCGCATCGGCCGGCGCGCGGGCTGAGCGACACGATCTCGAAGGTGGCGAACGATTCGGCCGCGCACATGCTTTGGGCGGCCGAGCAGGCGCGGCTTTACGCGACGCTGGCGAACCTCAAGGTCGGTGCGCCACGGCCCGCGATGGCGGAGCGCGATCCGAACGCCCTGCGTTTCGCGGTGCCGATCCTTCTCGTCATCGCGTTCGCGGTCGGCTGGGGCGAATGGACGACGCGCCTCGGCGAGGCGTTCTCGCCGGTCAGGCTTATCCCGCTCGCGGTCGCGGCGCGCATCGACGCGTGGGTCGACCCGCCTGCCTACACGCGCCAGGCGCCGGTATTCCTGTCGCGCCGGCCGGATGCCGCGACGCCGGGCACCGCGGCGGCCGCGGCGGCCCCGCCGCCGGCCGAGCCGGCCCCCGGCCCCGCCGCTTCCGCAAGCGCCGCAACCGATCCGGCGAGGCCGGTCAGCGTGCCGGAGGGGAGCAAGCTCACCGTGCGCGTCGTCTCGCGCGACGCCGCCGAGGTGACGCTCAGGACGGACGCCGGAATTGCACCGCTCGCACCAACGGCGGAAAGCCACGCGGCGGAATCGGACGACGTGATCCGGAGCTATGAGGCGGTGCTCGACAACGACGCGACGGTCGCGATCAGGCATGCCGGCGGAACCACCGCCTACCCGCTGACGATCGTCGAGGACCATCCTCCGACCATCGCCCGCGGTCCGCTCACGGTGAACCAGAGCGGCTCCTTCCAGCTCTCCTTCAATGTCAGCGACGATTACGGCGTCACCGAAGGCAAGGTCACCTTCCGCGCGGCGAAAGAGGCGCCGGGCGCGCGGCCGCTGGTCGAGCCGCCGTCCGTCGCCATGCGCGTCGACCGGAGCCAGGCGCGCTCCGGCACGGCCCGCGTCGACGGCCGGCTGGAGGCGCACCCCTATGCGGGGCTCGAAGTGCTGGCCGATGCGGTCGTGAAGGATGCCGCGGGCCAGGAGGCGCGTCCCTCCGACAACGGCGCGATGACGCTGCCCGCCCACCCCTTCTACAATCCGCTGGCGCGCGCTCTGATCGAGCAGCGGCAGATCCTGGCGCT
The DNA here is from genome assembly GCA_038211615.1 of Hyphomicrobiales bacterium. Classification (GTDB taxonomy): domain Bacteria; phylum Pseudomonadota; class Alphaproteobacteria; order Rhizobiales; family Afifellaceae; genus DASWJZ01. The sequence continues at coordinate 10,710 of JBBQVL010000002.1, read as the reverse complement.
CGACGCCAACACCCGCCAGAACGTCGCGAACGCGCTCGACGCGCTGACCATCGCGCCGGAGGAGATCCCGAGCTCCGGCATCTATCTCGGGCTCCGCGTCGCCTACCAGCGGCTTCTCAACGCCCGCAGCGACGACGACCTGCGGCAGGAGCTCGACTATCTCTGGACGATGGCGCGGGCGATCGAGGACGGCGACATGTCCGACGCCGAGCAGCGTCTGCAGGCGGCGCGTCAGGCGCTTGAGCAGGCGCTGAAGGAAGGCGCCAGCGACGAGGAGATCAAGCGCCTGACCGACGAGCTTCGCCAGGCCATGCAGGACTTCCTGCAGAGCTACTCGGCGGAGATGCAGCAGCGCGGCCTGCAGAACATGCCGCAGACGCCCGGCGACCAGAATACGCAGGAGCTCTCCGAGCAGGACCTGCAGAAGATGCTCGACCGCATCGAGGAGCTGGCGAAGCAGGGCAACCGCGACGCGGCGCAGGAGCTGCTCAGCCAGCTGCAGAACATGCTCGACAATCTGCAGATGGCGCAGCCCGGCCAGAACCAGCCGATGGACGAAGAGGCCATGCGGCAGATGGACGAGCTCGCAAAGATGATGCGGGATCAGCAGAAGCTGATGGACCAGACGTTCCAGATGAACCAGGGGCGCCGGCCGGACGACCAGCAGGCGCAGCAGGGCGAGCGGAAGCCGATCTCGCCGGAAGAGTTCGACCAGTTGATGAAGCAGCTGCAGGAGGGCCAGGGGCAACTCGCCGAGCAGCTGAAGAAGCTGATGCAGGAAATGCAGGGCCAGCAAGGACAGCAGGGTCAGCAGGGACAGGAAGGCGAAGGACAGCAGGGCCAGAACGGCCAGGGTCAGAACGGTCAGGGCGACAGCCAGGAGATGGGGCGCACGCTCGGCCGCGCCGGCCGCGCCATGGGCGACGCCTCCCGCTCGCTTGGCGAGGGCGCGCCGGGCGACGCCTATGGCCACCAGGGTGAGGCGCTCGATGCGCTCCGCGAAGGCCTTCAGGGCATGATGCAGCAGATGTACGCGCAGCAGCCCGGCGGTCAGGGCCAGCAGATGGGCGGCCGCAAGTCCGGCGATCGCGACCCGCTAGGCCGCCCGCAGCGCACCGAGGGACCGGACCTCGGGCAGAACGTGAAGGTGCCGGACGAGATCGACGTGGAGCGGGCCCGCCGCATCCTCGAGGCGATCCGCTCCCGCCTCGGCGAACGCTCCCGCCCGCGCTACGAGCTGGAATACCTGCAGCGCCTGCTCAACATGGAGTGAGGCGGCAGGCGGTGCTTGCCGGGGTCACGTCGGCTGGCGCTCGGGCTGGTCAAGCGCCGCGGTCACCCGGCGATCCGGAATGAGCCAGGCGAACGCCAGTCCGGCGTAGATCGCATAGGCGAGCAAAGGCTCCACGAACGCCATCCCCATCCCGATCAGGTAGGCGACCGGCGACAGCTTGCCCTTCAGGTCGCGCCCGAGAGCCTTGCGCAGCGGCGAGCCCTCGCCCTGCATCCGCACGATCGCAGCCTGCAGGAGATACCAGCTTATGGCGCAAAGCAGCAGCGTCGCTCCGTAGAGCGCCACGGGAAACGGCTCCGTGGTGTGCTCGTTCATCCACGCGGTGGTGAACGGGATCAGCGACAACCAGAACAGCAGGTTCATGTTCGACCACATCACCGCTCCGCTCACATGCGGCACGAGCTTGAAGAAGTGATGATGGTTGTTCCAGTAGATTGCGACGTAGATGAAGCTCAGGGCGAAGCTCAGGAATATGGGCCAGAGCTCGAGCAGGCTGTCGAGGTCGGCGCCGTGCGGCGGCCTCAGCTCCAGCACCATGATGGTGATGACAATCGCCACGACGCCGTCGGTAAGCGCCATCAGTCTCTCAGACCCCATCGCGAACTCCCGGTGCCGAATCGCCAGCTACGATCAAGGAGCCGTCAGGAGAAAAGTGCGAGTGAAAATGTTGGCGCGCGCGGCCGCCTTGGAGCCAAAGGCATTTCCGCGACAGCCGCGTGCCGCATCATCGGCACGCACAGCTCTGGACGTCGCCCGCGCGTTGCAGGACTACCCGTCCTTAGGTCAGTCCGAAAATTCTCGGAGGATGCTGCGGATCGGATGATGGCGGAACATGACCCGATGGCAGACGACATGCTTGTGGTGGTTACGATAGGTCGTCTTGCAGACCTTGTGATAGAACGGCGCCGCTTCGGCGCTCGTCACCGGCACGCTGAACGCGAAACCGGCGAGGCCGAGAGTGACAATCGTCGCCTTGAGCAGTCGGGACATTCGCAACACCCCTCTAGGATCGCCGTATTGGCGACCCAGCTAGAACAAGCTGGTCGGGCTGTGGTTCCACGAACGCCGACGCCGGAAGCGATCAGGCGGCCTTGTTGGCCTCCTGCGGCCGCGCTTCCACCACGGCATCGCTTACCGCTTCGCGGATCTGCTGCAGCGTGAAGGGCTTCGTCACGACGTCGCGTATCACTTCGGCGAGATCGAGCGCGCGTTCGCGCTGGTCGGCGAACCCCGTCATCAGCAGGATCGGAATCCCCGGCCAGTTCGACGCCGTCTCGTGCGCGAGCGCGATGCCGTCCATGATCGGCATCTTCACATCGGTGACGAGGAGGTCGAAGCGACCTTCCCTTTCCGTCAGCCGGTCCATCGCCTCGACGCCGTGGCAGGCTGTCTCGACAATGTGCCCATCGAGTTCGAGGGCGCGGCTCACGAAGGCGCGGACCGAATCGTCGTCTTCCGTCAGCAGGATACGCATGTCCTTCCTTTCACCCGGGCCTCTCATCCGGACCCCTTACCCGGGCGCTTTACCCGGACCCGCTCGGCGTTGATTCGAACACGCCGATATACGGCAGTTCGCGCCAGGCATGGGCGGCGTCCATGCCGTAGCCCACGACAAAGTAATTGGGACAGGTAAACCCAACGTAATCACCCTCGATTTCCGCGCGCCGGCCTTCAGGTTTGTTAACCATGACGGCGATCGGAGCCCGCCGCGCGCCGCGCGCCAGCATGAGGTCGCGGGCGAATTTCAGCGTCAGGCCGGAATCGAGCACGTCGTCGATGATGAGCACGTCGCGCCCCGCCACGGGCACCTCGATGTCGCGCACCACGCGCACCTCGCCCGAGGTCTTCTGCTGCGAGCCGTAGCTCGATAGCGAGATGAACTCGATCTCAAGGCGGACGCCCTGCAGCGCCAGCGCGCGGACGAGATCCGCCGCGAAGACGAAGCCGCCCTTCAGCACGATGATCGCGAGCAGGCGCTTCGGTTCGCTCGCGGCGATGTCGCGCGCCAGCTCGCTGACGCGCGCGGAAATCTGCTCCGCCGAGAACAGCGGCCTGATGTTTTTTTCCGGCGTGTCGCTCATGAGCCCGCGGGCAGCGCGGCGCCGGCGACGGCGAGCGTCTCCCCGCGCCGACGGAAGCGGACGACCACCTCGGCTGCCTGCTTTGAAGCGCTTTCCAGTTCCATGACCAGCGGCAGCGATTCGCCCGGCCTGACGGTGCGCGCCGGCGCGTCGAAGCCGTAGGTGCCGGCCGGCACCAGCGCGTCGCTGTAGAGCACGGCCGCCAGCGGCGGCAGCGTCCGGTCGGTCTTGCCGACGTTGCGGATGGTGGCGTGCACCTTGAGCTTGAACCCGGCGAAGGTCGGCGTCCGCTCCGCCCCGACATTGTCGATGGAGAAGCCGTCGAGATTCACCGGCAGGCCGATCGCCGCATAGAGGCCGGCGAGGTCCGGCAGCGCCGCCACCGCCGCCTGGCGCCCGCCGAAGAATGCGCCGAGGAAGATCAGCGCCGCCATCGCTCCGGCCATCATCGGCAGCCGCGAAGGACGCCGCGGCTCGGGCCAGTAATCGCCCTCGATCTTCGCCTTCCACGCCGTCTCGGCGCGGTCGGAATAGGTGACGAGCGCCCGCTTCTCGGCGACGATCACCTCGCTCGTGCGCCGCGCGCTCGGCCGGCGCTTCGTCTTGTGCCGCCTGGCCGGCGGCGCGCCGCCGGGCCATGTCTCGCCACATTCGCGGCAAACGATGATGGGCTGGTCGGCAAGCGTCGCCGCTTCCGCCGACTCGGCCGCGCCGCAGGCCGGGCACTGGATGACGACCTGATGAGAGGGAAGGTGATCGGAAAGGGTCAAATGGCCGCTCGGGACGGTTTTCTCGCAATCGATTCATCGAATGCTAACGTTAACGTCGTCTTAATGAGCCGAGGACGGCGGCGCATGGGTCGGGATTCGCGGCCGGAACAGGCCTGGAGAAAGACAAGCCGGTGATTCGCTTCGAGAATGTCGGCCTGAGATACGGCCTCGGACCGGAGGTGCTGAGCGATGTGAGCTTTCACATCGGCGGCGGCTCGTTCCAGTTCGTGACCGGGCCTTCGGGCGCCGGCAAAACCTCGCTGCTGCGGCTTCTCTTCCTGTCGCTGCGGCCGACCCGCGGCAGCGTGCGCATCTTCAACAAGGATGCCGCGACGGTTGCGCGCAACCTCATCCCCGCGATGCGCCGTCGCATCGGCATCGTGTTCCAGGATTTCCGCCTGCTCGAGCACCTGACCACCTACGAGAACGTGGCGCTGCCGCTGCGCGTGGCCGGCGTCGATGATTCGGCCTACCGGCGCGACGTCATTGAGCTGCTCGAATGGGTCGGCCTCGGCGAGAAGATGTGGGTGTTCCCGCAGGTGCTCTCCGGCGGCGAGAAGCAGCGCGCGGCGATCGCCCGCGCCCTCATCACCAAGCCGGAGATCCTTCTCGCCGACGAGCCGACGGGCAACGTCGACCCGCCGCTCGCGCGCCGCCTGCTGCGGCTCTTCGTCGAGCTCAATCGTCTCGGCACCTCCGTCGTCATCGCGACGCACGATCTCGCCCTGATGGACCAGTACGACGCGCGGCGGCTGGTGCTGAACGCGGGCCACGTGGAAATCTATGACTGAGCAGGTCTCCGCTCCGCCTGACCCGCCGCCTCCCGGTCCACCTGCGCCCGGCCCGGCGCGCACGTCGCGCGCCCGCAAGCAGCGGAAGAAGACGAGCGCGTCGAAGATGCCGGCGACGACGCTGGTCGGGCAGATCACCACCGGCGCCGGCGGCCGTCCCTCCGCGCCGCGCAACCCGAACCCGATCGTGCCGCCGCGCACGGTCGCGCGCCGTGCGCTGCTGACGCTGGTCGCGATCATGGCCTTCCTCTCCTGCCTGTCGGTCGCGGCGGTCGCCGTGATCGTCGATCGCGCGCATGGCTGGCAGCGGCAGATCGCGGCGGAGGTGACGATCCAGATCAAGCCGGCCGACGGCGTCGACATGGCCGCGACCGTCACGCGCGCCGCCGACATCGCCATGCAGGTCCCCGGCGTCACCGCCGCCACGATTCTCGACGAGAAGCAGTCGAACGCCCTGCTCGAGCCCTGGCTCGGCACCGGCTTCGACATCTCGCAGCTCCCGATCCCGCGGCTGATCGCGGTGCGCATCGCCGAGGACGCCGACCTCGCCACCCTCGCCCGCCGCCTGAAGGAAGAGGTGCCGACCGCGAATCTCGACGACCACGGCGAATGGCTGCAGCGACTTTCCGCCATGGCGCAGGTGATGAGCGCGGTGGGGCTCGTCATCCTCGGGCTGGTCTTCGCCGCGACCGCGCTCTGCGTCGTCTTCGCCACGCGCGGCGCGATGGCCGGCAACCGCATCGTGATCGAGGTGCTGCACTTCGTTGGCGCCGAGGACAGCTACATCGCGCGCGAATTCCAGCGCCACTTCCTGCTGCTCGGGCTGAAGGGCGCGTCGATCGGAGGCGCGATCGCCGTCGGCCTCTTCCTGCTCATCGGCTTTCTCGGGCGGCTGGAGGGGCCCACGCCGGAGGAGGCGCAGCTCCGCAGCCTCTTCGGCGGCGTGTCGGTCGGGCTGAACGGCTATGTCGGCTCGGCGATCACGGTGCTGGCGCTCGCCGTCATCATCGCCATCACCGCGCGCATGACGGTGCGCCGGACGCTCCGCGAGCTCGATTGAGCGAAAGCGCGTGACCGCGCCAGGGCAGGCACGCCATCGGAGACCTGGCTAGGTGCTCCTCCGTTCCGCCCTCTTCCACGTCGCGTTCTACTTGAACTTCGTCGTGCAGGCGGTGCTCTTCACGCCGCTGCTCCTGCTGCCGGAGCGCATGTTCTGGCCGTTCGGCCGCTTCTGGGTCGCCTCCACGCTCTGGCTGCACCGAACAATCTGCGGCATCGACGACGAGATCCGCGGGCTGGAGAACATCCCCGCCGGCGGCTGCATCGTCGCCGCGAAACACCAGTCGGCCTGGGAAACTCTCAGGCTGATCGAGCTCTTCCCGCGCCCGAGCTTCATCCTGAAGCGCGAGCTCCTCTGGGTGCCGCTCTTCGGCGGCTACATGCGGAAGGCGCACATGATCCCGGTCGACCGCGGCGGCGGCTCGGCCGCGCTTGAGGCGATGACCGCGCACGCCCGCCGCGCGATTGCCGAAGGACGGCAGATCATCATCTTCCCCGAAGGCACCCGCCGCCCGCCGGGCGCCCCGCCCGCCTATCGCCGCGGCGTAACACGGCTCTACGAAGCCCTCGGCGTCCCCTGTGTGCCGGTGGCGCTGAACTCCGGTCTCTACTGGCCCAGGCACAAATTCGTGCACCGACGCGGGACGATTCGCGTCGAGGTGCTTCCGCCGATCCCGCCGGGACTGGAGGCAGAGGTGTTCGCGAAGAGGCTGGAAGAGACGATCGAGGGCGCGACCGACGCGCTGATCGGAGATGAGCTGATCAGGGATCCCACTTTACAGGCACTGCGAGTGGACTAAATCCCCATGATTCGCTATATGAGAGCACGGTAATAGTTGTAAGGCGGGGCTGCTTCAACAGCACGGCCCCACTGTTTCGAATGGGTTGGTGCGGGGCCTCGGATTCGGACCGAGATTTCCAGGTGGTAAGCCAGTCGTCCTGCCGTTAGACGAGCCCCGAGAGTTGCCGATTAGAGGGCCGCTTTTCCTACCTTGCCGGGCGGGAAGCGGCCCTTTCCTTTTCCATCCTCGCCCCGGTCGCCGGTCGGCTGAACGCCGGGCTCGCGTCTCTTCTAGCCATGACTCTGCCTCCAGTGCAATAGGCTGATAAATCGTTACCGCACTATGGTCAATAGGCCAATATGATAAATATGCCATAAAATTCCGGTTGCGCAGCCCGCGCGCCTGGAATATATGAAGCGCGAGAAGGAGTCGCGCCATGTCCGAAGCATCGAGCAATGCAGCCGCTACAGCTAATAGGGCCCCTAAAGATCGGAGCCCGTCGTTTCCATTTATTCCCCTCGAGACGGCGATCGAGCGCCTCGTCGCATTTGATAGGTATTTTGGACGCCACCCAACGCCAGCAGACAAGGCGGGGCTCGCGTGGGGATATAAAGACAAAAGCAGCCAGGCCGACCAAACTCTCGGTGCTCTACGATCATTTGGGCTGGCTCTTTACAAGGGGACAGGGCCAAAACGCGAAATAAGCGTTTCGTCTGAAGGGCGGACCTATCTCCGGGCAGAACAGGATTCGACACGCGAAAGCGTCGTGAAAACCGCGGCCCTGCGCCCTCGTATGTTCAGGAAATTGTGGCTGGATTGGCGCGAGGATCGGCCGGTGGATGCCGTAGCGCTCGAAAAGCTGAAGTTCGATTACAAATTCACCGATAACGGTGCTAAGTCTTTTTTGAAGGTCTATGACGCAACAGTGGCCTATGCGAAACTCTCTTCTTCTGATAAAATTCCTGAAGATGGGGAGGATGATGCTGATGGAGACACTGGAGAGAACGGCAATTCTGCTCCGCTGCCGCCGCCCGCAGGAAAGGCTAAGATCATGGCAGGTGAACGTGAGCTGATGACCGGGCTCCTCTCAAAAGACGCCAGCTTCCGGCTGATCGTGAGCGGCGCAGTCGGCGTGAAGGAAATCGAGCGGCTGATCAAAAAGCTGGAACTCGACAAGGAAATCCTAGCTGACATTGATGACGAGCTTGGGTGATTGGCGATAGGAGGGGCTGGTGCTCAGGACCCTATCAGCGGTGATCGTTGCGCTGGCAACTGGCGTCGTAGGCGCTTGGCTTGGCTACAAGAGCACGAATCGCGAGATGGACGTGAAGATGGTGGAGATCGCGGTTGGTATTCTGAGCCAAGAGCCGAAGAATGGTATTGCCCCAGCCAGAGCTTGGGCGGTTGATGTGATCGACCACTATGCGGATGTGAAACCGAGCAATGATGTGAAGCAGGCTTTGATCGAAAATCGAGCCCTCAGCCCAAGCTTCGCGTCCTCGATTGACTACTTCGCCCCGAGGAATTTTGGCACCGGCACGTATTACCCCAACGAGCCGGCAGCGAGCGTGTCACGTCCATCAAATTAGGACAGGTGGCCTGAAATTTAGCACAGCCCCCTTCAATGAGAACACTTGACGAACAAACCCCTGCGCGCTACGTAGTGTTCCCCCTATGTTCCAAGGGGCGTAGCCGCCGGGAGTGTTCTCGATGTTGCCGTCTCCGCATCTTTCGCGCGTCACCTTGGCCGCCGGGTTGCCGGCGCGCTTCCTCTACTGGTTTGGACATTCCGGTCAGCGCTATCTCTTCACCTGCATGGGCGCGGATGCCGCCGCCGATTTCGAATCGGGCGTGGCGATCGCAGTGAGCGGCGGGCAGATCGTGTGGATCGGCGAGGTCGCGGCGCTGGCGCGGATGGCGGAATATTCCGTGCCGCGGCGCGCCGAGATCTATGTTCACCTGCTTGCGGCGACGCTCGCGGAGCGCCGCGCCGTCATCGAGGACCTCCGCCCCGAGGAGCGGGTTTCCCTCCGCCTCGCCGCCTGAGTTTAGGCCGTGGCTCCCCAGCCCCCTCATGGTGAGGTGCGACCCGGGCTTGATCCGGGGGAGCCTCGAACCACGAGGGCTTCAGGGATCGCTGCCGCCCTGCCTGACATCCGATCCTTCGAGGCTCGATTGCCCTGCAATCGAGCACCTCAGGATGAGGGGAGTTGATTGTTCAGCGGGATGACGCGCCCGCCAGTCTCTTCGCCAGCCGTTCCAGCGCCGCGTCCGGCATGCCGAGTTCGGCGAGGTGGGCGGCGGTGTTGATGACGTATTCGCGGTTCGGGCCGGACTGTCCCGCAGCCCCCGCGACCAGCGCAAACTGCGTCTCCTCGTCGAGCTTTCCGGCATATTGCGGGTGTGCGCGGTCTACGAGATAGGTGAGCGCCGTCGCCGCCGTGCCGTCGGCGAGCCGCACCGGCCGCGACCGTTCCAGGTAGACGGCGGTGACCTGCTCGCGGGCGCGCAGATACGCGACGACGCCGTCCCATTCCTGCGGCGCGATTCGGAAGGCGATGCCGCGGCAGGTGCCGCCCCGGTCGAGCCCGAGCACCAGCCCGGGCCGCGCCTGCGTCCCCCGATGCACCCAGGAATAGACGCAGAGCGCCCGATGCGCGCCGATGACGCGGGCCACCTGGCGCTCAAGATAGGGAAAACCCGGCCGCCAGATCAGCGATCCGTAGCCGAACACCCATAATTCGGTCATGGATTTCGTCCCGGGGTAGGCGCGTTCGCCTAACAAGGCGGGTTTCGGTCCGCAAGCTTCCGAGAGAAACGATGCGTCGTGGTCTTATTGCCGCTGCCGCGGTCCTTGTCATCCTGGCGCTCGCCTGGACGGGCGGCTGGTTCTGGCTGGCGCGCTGGGCCGATGCGCGCGCCACGGTGACGCTTTCGGATCTCGCGCGGCAGGGCGTCGAAATCGACTGCCGCGACCGCAGCATCGTCGGCTTTCCCTTCGCGCTCCGCATGAGCTGCGGCGCGACTGCCGTCGCCGAGAACCGCAGCGCCTCGAAGGCGAGCTTCGCCGGGCTGACCGGCGGCGCCAGCATCTTCTCGCCGATGACCGCCCGCGTCTCAATGACCTCGCCGGCGCACGTCGATGCGCCGCAGCTCGGGACGGCGGACATGCGCTGGGGAAGCGCCGGTCTCGGCGTCGGCGTCGGGATGAACGGCCCGCGCGCCATTTCCTTCAACACAGCCGACATGGAGGCCGACCTCGCCGTCCCGCGCCTGCCGGTCGAGAAGATCGCGGCCGGCAGCGCCGAAGGCTCGCTCGCCCCGTCGGCGAACGGCGGCACCAATGTCTCGGCGACCTTCAGCGACGTGCGCGTCTCGACCGGCGGAGCGGAGCTGCCCCCCGTCAGCGGCACCGCCGCCGGCGAGCTTTCGGTGCCGCCGCGCGCGCTCCTTGCCGGCCGCGCCGGCATGCAGGCGCCGGTCTGGGCGCGCGGCATCGACGTTTATCTCGAAAGCGGCGGGGCGAAATTCCGTGTGGCGGGCGACATCGCGGTGGACGCCGAAGGCATCCTCGACGGCCAGATGGTGCTCCGCGTCGGCGGGGCGGAGGCTCTCCCCGCCGTCATCGCCGCACTGCCGCAGAAATGGCAGAAGCTCGGCAACGCGGTGGCCGGCGGGCTCTTCGCCTTCGGCAAGGCGACGACGCTCGACGGCAAGCCGGCGAGCGAACTGACGCTGGAGATCGTGCGCGGCAACGCCAAGATCGGCCCGGTCGAAGTGGATCTCCCAAGGGTGCCGCTGTAGGCCGGCGCAGCCCACGACGGTCGTCATTGCCGGGCTTGACCCGGCAACCCAGTCCGAAACGGTCGCGACTGTCGCCTGCGCAACGGAATGGATGCCATGGTCAAGCCATGGCATGACGACAGTGGTGTC
>JBBQVL010000001.1:0-121091 GCA_038211615.1 Hyphomicrobiales bacterium | reverse complement strand
CACCTCGAGCTCCGCGACCACCTGGTCCGGTTCCTTCCAGCGCTGCTTGCGCCCGAGATACTGGATGACGTCGCAGAAGTCGCACTCGAAGGGACAGCCGCGCGAGGTCTGCACCTGGCCGAGCAGCGCCACGCCACGTCGGGTGAGGTCCCATCGCGGAATGGGAGACGTGCTCAGATCCGGCTTGCCCCCCTCGTATTCCGGCTTCCAGTTGCCCGCCTCGATCTCCGCGAAAATCTCGGCAGCTATTTCCTCCAACTCTCCACGCACGAGGATATCGGCGTGCTCCCGCATGTCGTGGGGGCAGAGCGACGCATAAGGCCCGCCGATCACCACGAGCTTTCCACGGCGGCGAAATTCAGCCGCAAGCTCGACCACGCGTTGCCGCTGGGAGCTCTTGCCGGTGAGGCCGATCACTTCAGCCGTCGTGTCGAAGTCGACGGGCTCGATTCTCTCGTCGCAGAGCGTGATGTTCCAGTGCGACGGAACCATCGCCGCGACCGTCGGCATGGTGAGGTCGGCAATTGCGATGCGGTTGGAAATACCCCACGCCCGCAACACATCCGTGCCGTGGTAGTACGGATACTGCTCACGCGGATTGATGAGGTAGATGGACGTGCGCATCTGCCGACTATTTTTGAATGACAGGGAGGCGCGACGCTAACTTTCAGCTTTTCCGCTGTCCACTGAAAACGCCAATGAAACCCGGCACTTTCGACTGGCGAGGCTGGCATCGATCGCCGCTGGAGATCATTTGCCGCGCAAGTGTTTCTGAAGCGCGATCCGACGGGCCGTCAACCTCGCAGGAGGATCATCGGGTGGCGGATCGCCATGTAGAGCCAGGCACGCAGAAGGAGCCACCGGAGCCGCGTGTCGGGGACGAGCGGCACGATCACGCCGTCCTCGCCGGTGATGCAGCCTTTCATGTCCGCGCTGTTCACCTCCCAGCTGCCGATGAAGCGCTCGCTCATCGCGGCCTTCTCGGCTGGAGACATGGCGTTGATCTCGGGGAACGCGGCTGCGGCCATCTTCCCGAAGCGCGGCGCGATGGTCTTGCGCCACGTGATCTCCCGCCCGCTGCGGAACGGGAGGTGGAACAGCTCCACGCCGCTCGTCAGCTTGTCCTTCGGGCCGCGCTTCAGGCGGTGCTGGCCAAAGCCAACGAGGACGGGCCCGGCGGACTTGAATGCGACCTTTGGCTCCGTCAGCGCCAGCCGCGGCTTTCCGTCCCTGACGGCATCCCCCCGGGTCTCCGCAATGATCGGCGCCCGATAGCGAGCCTTGAGGACGCTCAGGAAATGCGGTTCATGCACCCTTCGGTCCTGCACAAATTGCACCCATTGTCCTTCGATCAGGCCCTCGGGGACTTCTTTGGCCGCACGCCGGATGGCGGGCAGCTCGACGTTCCAGAATTCGTCCTTGTCGAATGGAAATACGATCCGGCAACCCTCATCAATGAGGTGGTTTGCCATTTCCGACATCAGCCTGTTCTGCTCGAAGTCCGGCAGTTCGACCCTGCGGACCGTAACACGCGGGTCCCGCCCGCTCAGCCGCTCGAGAAACGCGAAGGTACCGTCGGAGGAATTATCGTCGACAAAGGCGAGCCGATCGAATCCGATCCCGAGATAGTGTCCGCACAGGAATGGAACGATGTCCCTGGCATCGCGCACGGCGCATATGCCGCCAACGAGCTCGCGCGTTCTGCCGGAATCTCGTTCCGCACCGGCTGACCTTGCCTCGCCCTCGCTCGACGCGGCCGCCGGTCGGACGGCGTGCACGCCCGAGACTTCCGGATCGCCGGGCACCGGTACGTCCGGAGGCGTAGGAGGGGAGGGGCGCAGGACGAGCCAGGGGTGACGGATGGCGAGGTAGAGCCACGCTTTCAGGAGCAGCCAGCGCAGCCTGCGATCGGGGACCAGCGGCAGGACCTTACCGCCCTCGGGGACGATGCAGCCGTCCGGCTCGGCGCTGTTCATCTCCCAGCGCCCGATCAGGTGGTCAAGGCGCGCCGCACGCGCCTCCGCGGACATCTCCTCGATTTCCGGCATAAGCGCCGCGAACAGCTTTCGAAACCGCTCCGCGTGCACCTTGCGGTATTCCACCTCGTGGGCGCTTCGCAGATGAAGGTGGAAAAGCTCCAGTCCCTCGGCGAGTATTCTGGCCGGGCCCTGCGTGAGCCGGTGCTGTCCGAATTCTATGTCGACGGGCTGTCCGGATTTGAATGCGACCTTCGGCATTGCAAAGCCCAGCCGGAGCTTTCCATCCCGTATCAGCTGCTTTTTGCGGCGATCGAGGATCGGCGCGCGATAACGAGCTTTGAGCAGATGCATGGTGCGCGGCGAACGTACCGACCGGTCCTGGACGAACTGAACCCATTTTCCCAGGAACAGGCCCTCCGTCGAACCGAGCGCGGCGTGGCGGATCGCGCCTACCTCGATGTTCCAGAACTCATCCTTGTCAAAGGGGAAGACGATGCGACACCCCTCTGCGATGAGCGCGTTCGCCATTGCCGTCATCAGCAGCGGCTGCTCGAAGTGTTCGGTGTCGACCCTGCGCACGGACACGCGGGGATCACGGCGGCTGATCTCCTCGAGGAACTCGAAGGTTCCGTCCGATGAGCCGTCGTCGACGAAGACCAGCCGATCGAACCCGATCCGCAGATAGTGGCCGCAGAGGAAGGGAACGATGTCCCGCGCATCGCGCAGGACGCATATGGCGCCGACCGGCTCGTCGCTGGGGTTTTCCTTCACCGGCTCTTCAGGAGGCAGAGGCTGAACTGCGGCCGGTGAAATGCGCTTAAATGTAGTATTCATCGGCCTCTATTACCCAGGATTGCAAAAATATTCTTGCTCGCCTCTGAATTTAGTTTTGGGAATTGCAATAGTTCTCGACATTCCGGATACCGCTTCAAGACTTTCTGGATTACTACGATGGCTAATGAGTTGCCGCGGCGTTACTTGAGCGGCGTGTCCCCCGATATCCTGGTCGTGGAGACGCTCGCGAATGTGCACGCGCTTCTCGCGAGCCTGGATGCCGGGGCAGGGGGACAGCCGGACGCTGAGGCGAACCTGGATGCAATTCTGAACGGCGTGCGACGCATCGTCGAGACCGCTCGTGTCGACAGGCCCTTCCAACTTGCAAAGCGGCGAGACGCCATCACCGAGATTTCTCACAATGCCCGTTTCATCCGCCTTCTAGATGATTTCCCGGCAAAGTTCGCCGAATTTCACCAATCGATGGACAAGGGCGCTGACACGAGCCCGCTGACGGACGTCCTGATCGAGCCGGCCGCGCCGGCGGAGCTGAAGCCGAGGTCCGCCAGCTCCGAGCCGCGGAGAAATCGATCGTCGACCATTCCGGAGGCGAGGGCCGAATCTGTCGATCGCCTCCTTCAAAGCGAGCAATTCTGGACGCCGGTTCTGGTCTGCGGCTTTCACCATTCCGGCACGCGCCTGATGGCGCAGCTCCTGCGCGCGGCGGGAGTCTTCCAACGGATCAACACGCGGTCCGAGGAATGGCAATACGTCCAGACGCTGAACACGCTTCTCTTGCCGGGATGGATGAACCTAGCGGATATCTACGGGTTTGACCCCGACGGAATATCGCCGCTCATCAACGCCGAAAGGATCGCCCTTCGCCTCGCCGCGGCCGGCTACGACGGGAAGTCCCCCTGGGGGCACAAGGATCCGCGCAACAGCCTCACCGCCCGCGCCTGGATAAACGTCTTCCCCGGGGCGCGCTTGCTGCACGTAGTTCGCCATCCCCTGTCTGCCGTCGGCGAACTGCCGGATTCCTACGATCGTTTCATGCCCCCGGACACGGGGCAGAACGAAAGGGTCGCCTTCTGGGGAAACCTCTGGTCGGCCTACGTCGCGAACGCCCGTGCGGCCATGCTCGTCGCTTCGCGATCGACCGAAGTCAGCTTTGAGGAGCTCGTGGCGAATCCCGTAGGCGTCCTCCGCGAGGCCGTGGAGGCCCTTGAGATCGACTGCGTGGTCTCGCAAGCCGTGATCGAGGGAGTGGCGATCTTGCCGGAAAAGGCGGACCCGAGCAGGCTTTGGATCAACAACACCGAGACGGAGGATGCACAGGTTCTACTCGAGGGCCTGGCTCTCCGATACCTTCGCGCACCCGGTTCGCAGGTCGATCCCGATACGTGAAGCGAGAAAGTCGTTGATGTTGCTCGGAGGCCTGGGCTCACTCAGGTGCGCGCAGACGGTAGCCGATGCCGGTTTCCGTCAGAATATATTGCGGGCGTTCGGGATCGGGTTCGATCTTCTGTCGTAGCTGCCGCACGTAGACGCGCAGATACTGCGCGTCCGTCAGAGTGTCCCACAGCGCGCCGAGCAGGAATTTGTGCGTCAGCACCTTGCCGGCGTGCTGCACCAGGACACGCAGGAGCTCGTATTCCTTGGGAGACAGCTTTACGTCCTCGCCGTGTACCCGGACGATGCGGCGGACCAGGTCCACCGAGAGATCGCCGACGCGAAAGACGGGTCGCTCACCATGAACCTGGAGCTGATGGCGTAGCGCCGCGCGCATTCGCGCGAGCAGTTCGTCCATTCCAAAGGGCTTGGTGACGTAGTCGTCGGCCCCGAGATCGAGCGCTTCGACCTTGGCCCCTTCGTCGCCGCGACTGGAGAGCACGACGATTGGAACACGCTCGTTGCGGGCTCGTATCGTTCGCAACAGGTCAAGCCCCCCTATGTCCGGCAGCCCAAGGTCCAGGATGACCAGGTCCGGGTCTTGGGCGAGGGATTCGAGGGCATTCTTGCCGTTCGATGCTTCCAGTATCTCGTAGCCCTGCGTGCTCAATCCCATCCGCAGCAGCTTGCGGATCGGCGGCTCGTCGTCGATGACCAGAACCTTGATCGGAGCAGCTGTCATACCGCGGTGTCCAGTGTCTGACTTCCCGGCGGAACCGGCAGGGTGATGGTGAAGACTGCTCCGGCGCGATCCGTGCGATTGGCCGCCGACAACGCTCCATGCATCGCCTCAACGAAGCCACGAGCGATCGCGAGACCTAAGCCGGTTCCGGCGCGCACGTGATCGCCTTTCTGCGCCCGGTAGAACTTGTCGAAGATGTGCTCCACGTCTCCAGGCGGAATCCCTTCGCCCTCATCCAGAACCCGCAGACAGACCGACTCCCGGTCGCGCCAGGCCTGAATGCGAATCGTCGTGCCGGCGGGCGCATACTTGGCCGCGTTGTCGAGAAGATTGAAGAGCGCCTGTTCGAAGAGAACGGCATCCAGGTTCAGCATCGGCAGGTCGGCGGAAAGGTCGAGATCGATGTGATGGCGGCCCAGGATCTTGCCGGCGCGTCGAAGTGCGCTTCCGACGATTTCGCCGAGATCGTGAAGCGCGGCATTCGGAGCGACGGCGCCCGCTTCAAGCTTCGTCATGTCCAGAAGGTTTGCGATGAACCGATTGAGGCGCTCCGACTCATCGATGATCGTCGCGAGAAGATCGATCCTCTCGGCGTCGCTGAGCTTGCCCGAGAGGTCCCGCAGCGTCCCGGCAGTTCCGAGAATGGCCGCAAGAGGCGTCTTGAGGTCGTGAGAGATTGACGTGAGGAGGGCGGCACGCAGCCGATCGGTCTCGTCTGTGCGCCTGACCCGGTTCATCTCCTCCACAAGAAGCACGCGCTCGATCGCCAGGGCGCCTTGATCGATCAGGGCATCGATCAGGCGGCGCTCATCGGGGCTCAGGAACGGACCTGATTTGTCACTGTCGATGCCGATGACGCCGATTGCACCGCGGCCGGTGCGCATGGGCAGGAAGAGGCGCCTCGCGCCAGGCAACGTGTCCGAACCGCGCCCCGCCGGCCGATCGTTCAGCCAGGACCACTTGGCGGCCGCAATGTCAGCTTCGCCGAGAATGTCTTCGGGCGGATAGCCCACCTTGACCGCGACTGAGCCATCTTCCGGCAACAGCAGCACGACCCGCACCTTGAGCATCAGGGCGATCTGATAGGCGGTCGCCCAGAGAACGTCGTCGAGGCCGCCGACCCCGGCGAGCTTGCGGCTGAACAAATACAGGGACTCGACGGCGCGAACCCGTTCCCGAGCGGTAACAATCTGGGCGCGCCCACGCGCGGCGATATTGGAGATCACAATCGCCACCACGGTGAAGAAGAACAACGCCGCGAGGTTTTTCGGATCGGAAATGGTGAAGGTGTAGATCGGCGGCAGAAAGAAGAAATTGTAGGTGAGCGAAGAGGCGAGGCTGGCAAGGATGGACGGCAGCAATCCAAGGCGTACAGCAACTGCCACAATCCCCGCCAGGAAGACCAGATCGACATTCTCGATTCCGACCCACGGCTGGATTGCTTCGCCGACGCCGAGTGCTGCGCCAACCGCCAGGAGCGCGACCACATAGGGGCGAGCCTCCAGGGATGGTGACCGCTCAGTCGTGCTCACCGTCTTCTTCGAGATACGCTCGACGGCAAGTTCCTCGCCGGCGATGACGTGGACGCTGATATTGCCCGACTTGCGCAACAGTTCGTGCACGACCGAGCCGTAGAGGATCTCGAACCACCGCGTGCGCGTCGACTTGCCGATGATGATCTGCGTGATGTTGTTCGGGCGCGCGTAGGCAAGCACGTCATCAGCGATGCGGTCACCCCCTGGGACCGTAACCGCTTCTCCTCCGAGTCCCTCCGCCAGACGCAGCGTATCGGCTATGCGGTCGCGCTGCTCTTCGGTAAGTCGCAGGCTGCGGCGGGCCTCCACGGAGATCGCCGTCCACGGTGCATGGAGGCGATCGGCCAGTCGCTTGGCATAGCGCACGAGTCCGGCGGCGCGAGGATCCTCGCCGACGCAGACAAGGACACGCTCTCCCGCGGCCCACGGCCCCGGAATTGCCCGGGCCTGCATCTGATTCATCAGTTCTTCGTCGACGCGATCGGCTGTCCGCCGCAACGCTATTTCTCGCAGCGCCGTCAGATTCGCCGGTGAGAAGAAGTGCGCCAACGCGCGCTCGGCTTGCTTCGGAAGGTAGATCTTTCCTTCTTTCAGACGCTGGATCAGATCGTCGGGCGTCAGGTCGACGAGTTCGACCGCATTGGCGCGATCGAAGACGGCATCCGGGACCGTCTCGCGAACGCGCACCCCGGTGATCTGGGCAATGACGTCGTTCAGGCTCTCGATATGTTGAATATTGACCGTCGTGTGGACGTCGATGCCCCGATTCAGGAGTTCTTCGACATCGAGGTAGCGTTTGGGGTGACGGCTTCCCGCCGCGTTGGTGTGTGCAAGCTCGTCGACGAGGGCAATCTGCGGGTGTCGGGCAATCAGGGCATCGAGGTCCATCTCCTCGAGTTGCTGCCCCTTGTAGTCGATGCGCTTCGTGGGGATGATTTCGAAGCCCTCCAGCAGGGCCTCCGTCTCCTTTCGACCATGGGTTTCCACGACGCCAACAACGATGTCGTAGCCGTCGTTCTTCCGCGCGCGTGCGGTCTGCAGCATCTCATAGGTCTTGCCGACGCCCGGCGCGGCTCCAACGAAGATTCTGAGCTTGCCCGCGCGCGTCTCTTCTCGCCTCGCCTCCTCCAGCAAGGCTTCCGGCGAGGGCCGCAGACCGTTGTCCCTTCGCTGATCCGACATCACGCCCCGGGTTCGTTCAGTGGCAGGTGACCTGCAACACTTCAGGGCGCCGCCGCGCGGTCCAACGCCAGATTGATCGCCAGCACGTTCACGCGGGGCTCGCCCAGCAGGCCGAGGAACCGACCTTGAGTGTTTTCCAAGACCAGCTGTCGCAGGCGATCTTCAGGAAGATTGCGCGCCTGCGCAATGCGCGGCGCCTGGAATAGCGCGGCTTCAGGGGAAATGTCCGGATCGAGGCCGCTGCCGGATGTCGTCACGAGATCAATCGGCACGGGAGCGCCCGGATTCTCCGCCTTCAGGGCCGCCACATCCGCAGTCACGCGGTCGATCAGCCTGGCATTGGTGGGGCCGAGGTTGGACCCGCCCGAAGCAGCGGCGTTGTACCCATCGCCGGCGGCTGACGGCCGGCCATGGAAGTAACGGTCGCTGGTGAACATCTCGCCGATCAACGCGGAGCCGACGATCTTTCCGTCTCGCTCGATCAGGCTCCCCCTTGCCTGAACGGGGAAGATCACGCCGGCGATCCCGGTCATGGCCAGCGGGTAGGCGAGACCGGTGATCAGCGTGAGCGCGACCACGAGCACTATGGCGGGGCGGACTTCTCTCAACATGGCGCTTCTCCTCAGACGAGGTGCAAGGCGCCGACCAGAAGGTCGATTGCCTTGATGCCGATGAATGGAACGACGATGCCGCCGACGCCGTAGACGAGCAGGTTGCGTCGAAGGAGTTCAGCGGCGCCCACCGGGCGATACGAGACGCCCTTCAGCGCCAGCGGGATGAGGGCGATGATGACAAGCGCATTGAAGATGATTGCCGAGAGGATGGCGCTCTGCGGGCTCCCGAGGCCCATGATGTTCAAGACCTGCAATTGCGGGTAGAACGCCACGAACATCGCCGGGATGATGGCGAAATACTTGGCGACGTCGTTCGCGATCGAGAACGTGGTGAGCGAACCCCGCGTCATCAGCAGCTGCTTCCCGATCTCGACCACCTCGATGAGCTTCGTCGGATTGGAATCCAGGTCGACCATGTTGCCGGCCTCGCGTGCCGCGACCGTGCCGGTGTTCATGGCAACGCCGACGTCGGCCTGGGCGAGCGCAGGCGCGTCATTGGTTCCGTCGCCACACATGGCGACCAGCTTCCCCTTGGCCTGCTCGTCGCGGATCAGTCGCAGCTTGTCCTCGGGCGTGGCCTGCGACAGAAAATCATCTACGCCGGCCTCGGCCGCGATAGCCGCGGCCGTCATCGGGTTGTCGCCCGTAATCATCACCGTGCGGATCCCCATGCGCCTGAGCTCTGCGAACCTCTCGCGGATGCCGCCCTTGACGATGTCTTTCAGGTGAATGACGCCAAGCAGCTTGCCGTCCCGCGCCACGGCGAGCGGCGTGCCGCCCGATTTTGCGATCGCTTCGGCAATCGTGTTGATCTCCCGAGCCGTTTCCGCGCTCACTGCCGGCTGCGAGGTCCGAACCGTGCCGGCGGGGCCAACGCCGGCCGGCAGTCCGTTCAGATAGGCCAGTATCGCATCGACGGCGCCCTTTCGGACCCACGATGTTCCCACTTCCATCCCGCTCATGCGCGTCTGGGCCGTGAAGGGGATGAAATTGCCCTTGAGGTCGGCGAGTTCACGGCCACGGATCCCGTATTGCTCCTTCGCCAGCACGACGATGGAGCGGCCCTCAGGCGTTTCGTCCGCCAGCGACGCCATCTGAGCGGCATCCGCCAGTTCCTGCTCGGTCACACCCCGCACCGGCCTGAACTCGCTCGCTTGCCGATTGCCGAGCGTGATGGTGCCGGTCTTGTCGAGGAGAAGCGTGTCCACGTCGCCCGCGGCTTCCACCGCACGGCCCGACATGGCGAGCACATTGAAACGGACGAGGCGGTCCATGCCGGCAATGCCGATCGCCGAAAGGAGCGCTCCGATCGTCGTCGGGATCAGCGTCACGAAAAGCGCAACGAGCACCACGATGGAGATGGACCCGCCGGCGTAGTGCACAAAGGCTGGGATTGATGCGGTGGCGAAGACGAAGATGATCGTCAGCCCGATCAGCAGAATGTTGAGCGCTATCTCGTTCGGCGTCTTTTGACGCTCCGCCCCTTCGACGAGCTTGATCATGCGGTCGATGAAGGTTGAACCTTGCGCCGCCGTGATCCGGACCCTGATCCAGTCCGAGAGAACCTGCGTGCCTCCGGTCACCGCCGAACGGTCGCCTCCGGACTCGCGAATGACCGGCGCAGATTCGCCCGTGATCGCCGCCTCGTTCACCGAGGCGATGCCCTCGATGACCTCGCCATCGGAGGGGATCGTGTCGCCCGCCTCAACCAGGACGACATCGCCGACTTTCAGACCGGTGCCGGGGACCAGCTTGAATTTGGCGCGGTCTGTTCCGGTAAGGAGCTTCGCCTGGGTTTCCGTGCGCGTCCGCCGCAGCGATTCGGCTTGCGCCTTGCCGCGCCCCTCGGCGACGGCCTCCGCGAAATTGGCGAACAGCACCGTGAACCAGAGCCACAAGGCGATCTGAAACTCGAAGCCGAGGCTCGTCCCGCCGGCGAACAGGTCGCGAAGAAGGATCACTGTCGTGAGCGCGGTCACCACCTCGAGCACGAACATCACGGGGTTTCGGATCAGCGTACGCGGGTCGAGCTTGACGAAGGCCGAGCCGACCGCGGGCCACACGATCCTCGGATCGAGGAGTGCGGTGACGGGCGCTTGTTTGCGCAGGGTGGAGGTTGCCATGGAGGAACTCCGGAGCCGGTGACGGCTAAAAGAGGGTGTTCGCGGTCATCGCCAGGTGTTCGACGATGGGTCCGAGGGCCAGCGCCGGGAAGAAGGTCAGGCCGCCGATGATCAGGATGACGCCGACCAGCAATCCGACGAACAGGCCACCCGTGGTCGGGAATGTGCCTACGGAGGCCGCGACCGATTTCTTGGCCGCGAGCGACCCAGCAACCGCCATCGCCGGGATGATCATGAAGAACCGGCCTACGAACATCGCGACGGCGCCGGTGATGTTGTAGAAATCGGTGTTGCCGGTGATGCCGCCGAACGCCGAGCCGTTGTTCCCGGTGCTCGAACTGAACAGGTAGAGAATTTCAGAGAAGCCGTGCGGCCCGGGATTGGCGACGGAGGCGATCGCCGAGGGGATCACCGCGGCGACAGCAGTCCAGCCGAGGATCATCAGCGGCAGGACCAGGATGGCGAGCATTGCCATCTTGACTTCCTTCGCCTCGATCTTCTTGCCGACATATTCCGGCGTCCGGCCGACCATCAGGCCGGAAACGAAGATGGCGACGATGACGAACAGGAGCATGCCGTAGAGACCGGCGCCGACGCCACCAATGATGATCTCGCCGAGCTGGATGTTGATCAGCGGGATCATGCCGCCGAGGGCGGTGAAGGAGTCGTGCATGGCATTGACCGCGCCGCAGGAGGCGGCCGTCGTGATCACGGCGAAGAGTGACGAGAGGACGATGCCGAAGCGGACCTCCTTGCCCTCCATGTTGCCGCCGGTGAGACCGAGCGCATGCAGGGCCGTCGTGCCGTTGGCTTCCGCCCAGTAGCAGACCGCGACCCCGGCAATGAACAGAACCCCCATGGCGGCGAAGATCGCCCAGCCCTGTCGCTGGTTGCCGACCATCCTGCCGAAGACGTTGGTGAGGCCGGCGCCGATCGCGAAGATCGAGACCATCTGGACAAGGTTGGACAGCGCGGTCGGATTCTCGAACGGGTGGGCGGCATTGGCATTGAAGAATCCGCCACCGTTTGTGCCGAGCATCTTGATGGCGACCTGCGAGGCGACCGGACCGAGTGCGATCGTCTGCCTGCCGCCTTCAAGCGTCGTCGCGTCAACGTAGGCGCCGAGGGTCTGCGGAATGCCCTGCCAGACCAGGAAGAGGGCGAACGGCACACAGACGGGCAGGAGGATGTAGAGGGTGCACCGGGTGACATCGACCCAGAAATTCCCCACGCTACGGGCTGACCCTCTGGCAAATCCGCGGATGAGGGCGACGGCCAGCACGATGCCGGTTGCCGCCGACAGGAAGTTGTGCGGTGTCAGGCCCAACATCTGCGTCAGGTAGGAAAGCGTGCTCTCGCCGCCGTAGTTCTGCCAGTTGGTGTTGGTGGTGAAGCTTACGGCGGTGTTGAAGGACAGCGCTTCGGGGACGGCGCCCATGCCGGCGGGATTGAAAGGGAGAAACCCCTGCAGGCGCAGGATCGCATAAAGGACGAGGAACCCGCCGAGATTAAACAGGAGCATCGCCACCGTGTAGGTGAGCCAATGCTGCTCGCCGTTCTCATCGACGCCGCTCGCACGATAGAGAACCGCCTCGACGGGGCGAAGCACAGGCGTAAGCAGGGTGCGCTCGCCCGAGAAGACGCGCGTCATGTACCAGCCGAGCGGCTTCGCCAGCGCGATCACGATCGCGCAATAGAGGAGGATCTGAATCCAGCCGTTGATCGTCATCGTCTTGCGCCTCTCTAGAACCGCTCCGGGCGAAGGAGTGCGTACGTCAGGTAGATCAGCAGACCGGCCGCCACGATGCCGGCGAGCGAATATTCGAAGATCATGGTCCTCTCCCTAAAGCCGATCACAGGCGAACGCGTAGGCGACCGCCAGCGCGAAGAAACCAAGGCCGAGAGCCAGGAGGATGACGTCCAGCATGGGAATGCCCTTTCCAAAGTCGCGCGAAGAATAGACCTTTCGTGGATGAGCGGATTGACCTGCAGCAACGCGCCGAAGGTCTTCGCCGGACTTCGACGCCGAATATCTGCCATTCGAGGCATAGGTTTTCGAGATGGGAACCCGGGCGGCGTTATAGGAATCTCATAAAGGGCGAGCCGGGTGGGCGGCCTGCCGGGTGCCCTCCCGGCAGAAGGGGAAGGATTGTTTTCCCTTTACGGCGGGTAGGCCTGCGCGCCGGTTGGCGCATCGCTTCGGGAGTTAGCCCGCGGCGCGGCGGTCACCGGTGCGATTGTCGAGATGTTCTTCGCGCAGGCTTTGGCCCAGCCTTCTTCGCTCGCCCGTGGGACAGTCTTTTGGACGTCCGTTTCCGGATCTAGAGCGTTGAGCCGTCCGAAGCATCGCGCAGATCGATGGTCGACTGCACTCCCCATTTTCTTTCCAGGTAGCGCAGGCGGTCTCCGCCGCCGTCCACGTCGTCGGCTGTGACATATTCCAGGACGTAGCCGCGCCTTCGAAAGCTCGAGAAATCGGTAGAGCTGCTGAAGAAGATCGGGATGAAGTTCATTCGGGCCCGCTGGGAGACCGAAACGAGCTGGACCATCCGCTCCAGCGTCTCGGCTCCCATTCCCACCACAATGAATCCCACGACAGCGTTTTGCTCTCTCGGCAGACTAAGCGCCCCCAGTCCCGGAGGCGGCACCAGTGACTTTTGAGGCAGGACCCGCGTGGGCCACCAGGAAGTGGTCGCCGACAGCGCCTTGGCATCAGGGTCACGAAGCGATCTTGCAGCGAGTCCGACCGGGGAGATCGTGACTGAATTCGCCCCGATCTTGCTATTCCGCTCCGTCAGGGCGCGTCTGATCGACTCCGTTTCACGAAACAGTTCCTGAAGCTTGACGCGCAGCCGCTGCGCTTCGCGATTTGCGGTGGGCGCCGCGGGCGTCGGAGATTTGGTGGGCGTCGGCATCAGTTTCGCCTATCCCACAAGCTCTTTGATCGCCGCAGCCGCTGCCGCCGCACCGTTGCGCACCTTCAATTTCCGGCAATTCGCAACAAGGCTGGCACGCGCCGCCTTGTTCATCAGCAGGTCGATAAACGGACCGATATCCTCGACCTCATCCTCGGATAGCTCGAAAGCCGCTTCGGCGTCCTGCGCGTATCGTGCCCTGCTCACCTGGTCGTCCATGCTGGGATCGGCGTTGGCGAGGAATATCGTCGGCAGCGCGTAGCAGATCGTCTCATGGAAGGTGTTGTACCCCGCGGCAGAAACCGCAAAATCGAATGCATTTCGATACTGCGCCATCGGGAATCCCTTGAGGCGCGTAGTGCCCTGCCAAAGCGAAAGGTCGTTGGAGCTTATCGACCATTCGGCGATCATGATCTGCAACTGCTCGTGCCGCTGCAGCGCGACGACGACGCTGTCGACCAGTCTCACGATGTCCCGGTTTGAACCGGAGCCGACTTGCACGAGCGCTGTCGGCCGACGCGGATCCAGATGAAGACGCCGCGCGGCCTCCTTGCGACTGAGGAGTTCACGCTTTTCGAGAAGCATTATGGGGTCGACCTGCAGCACTTCGCCACGACGCTTGGCCGTCGGGCCGGCATCGCGTGAGGCCGCCAGATCGCCTGGCTCGATGATCAGGTCGAAGAGCGCTGCCTGCTCGAAGGATGATCGACTGTTGGCGTTCCACATGCCGCGACGAACCCAGGCAAGCTTGCAATCGCTGAACGCGTGAGCCGCATCGACCAACCCGGGCGACGGGGAGTTGCCGTCGAACACGATCAGCTTGATGTCATAGGCTTCGATGAGCCTCTGCAGGTCGAGGCGAAGCCACGCATCCCATTCCTCGGTCTTCAGGTCGGAGTAGATCGGCGAGGGGATATAGTGCGCCGGATACCCAAACTGGCTGATGACGTCCACCGCATGCCCGAACGTGGCGAAGATGGGATCGATGTCGCGATCCAGTCGGCGGGCGATCGCAAGCAGACGCGCGACGTGTCCCAGCCCGGTCCCATTGCTCGCGAGAAACAGGATCCGCGGGCGCGTATTCGGCTTCCTGGTTTTAGAGATGCTGCGGGCATCGCGTCTATGCGACGGCTTGCCGATCAGATCGGACAACCGGTCCCGATAGCCTTGCTCCGAGTAGAAGCTCGATGCGTGCTGTTTGGCTCTGCGTGCGACGCCTGTGCGCAAGACCTTGTTCGACCACAGCCGTTTGACCGTCGCGTGAACGCGATCGCCGCCGGAGTAAGTAGCCCCGAGCCCAAACTGCGGTTCAAACTTGCGGGGCAGAACTACAAGTTTCCCGCCTGCAATGGCTTGCGCGATCGCGGCATCGGGCCACTCCGATGCGCCCGGGTCGGGATACCAGACGACGGCGTCGCATCTGTCCAGGAATCGCGGACGCGAGAGATTGTCGGCTGGAACGAGATTCCACTGCTGCGCATCCGCGCTCTTCATCAGCTGCGCCGGCAGCGATCCGGCGACGACGGGCAGGCGCTTCTTGTTTATCGGAGCCGCCGCGGTACTCTGGACGACGGGCAGCCAGTTCTTCGCTTCGAGCGGGACGGAAGGAAATCTCCGCTCTATTGCTGTTCTGACCCAGCCATTTGTAGGCGCCCATGTGACGTGCCCATCGAAGAGGTACGATATCGCAGCGCTCTTCGCTTCCACATCGTAGTTCGGGACCGCGTCCGCGACCACGATAATCCTCTCGGCCGCGGCCTTCGAGAGCGTCTTGAAGCCTTCCATCCCGGTAAGAAGGGCGTGTGGGCCGAACGCAAGGATCAGCCGGGCCCGCACGCTCTCTTCCGGCGAAACGACGCTGGCGCGGCCGTCCCTGACGCAGGCGGCGATTCGGGTCGATACACCGCGCGTCACGGGTTTTGCGGGAAAGTGAAGTAGCCCAACCCGATAGCCGGCCTCCGCCAGGGCACTGATCTCACCGGCGATCCGAAGCTCGATGTCGCCGGTTCGCGTCATGTCGGCGACAACCAGAACGTCGAACGAACGCGGTGTCGTCCGCGAAATCTCGGAGGGCGCGGGCGCAGGGTTTGCGGGTATGCCGACAGCGTGAAGCTTCGGGCGAGCTCCGGCAAGTTCGTCGATCCGCGCCAGATAGCCCGCGGGCGAAGCACGTTCGTGCACGAAATCCAGCCCCGCCGTGGCCCTCTTGCGATAGGCTCCCCAATCCTGATGCAGCGATCGAACGGTGGCGAAAGCGTCGCCAGGCTCTGGGTAGAGCGCCGCGTCTCCATAGTTTTTCTCAAGGTACTTCGGAAGTATCGGCAAGAGGCCGGCCGCCATGGCCTCAAGGATCGCCACGCTGAATGCTTCGAGATAGTGGGAGTGATGGTAGTAGACGAAATAGTCGATCGAGCCGAGAAATTGGAGCGGGCTTATCTCGTTGAATTCAAATACCTGCCACGCGTCGGGGATTCGATCCCCGATCAGGTTCAGCGCGTCGTGTCCAAACCCCAGCAATCGCACCTTTGCGGCGCGCGGGTAAATCTTGAACATCTCGGCCCGTGTATCCGGCCACTTTTCTCGGCTGGGGCGAGAGTGGCGACCGAGAACCGGGGTCTTTCCGCTTAAGGAGGTGGTGCGATCTGTTTTCCATTGGGCTGCGTTCACAATATAGGGCCAGTCCCAATCGGATATCGTCACTTCATGGGAAAGCGGCGCCATCGATTGACGAACCACAGCCGACACAGGCGCCCATAAGAGATCGCGCGCTCCTATTTCACTGGTTATCCTGGTGACAGTTCCGACGTCGAAGGTTGCCTCACCGACAGCGTTGAACGCGGGAAAGTGCACGGCCATCACATTCTGTGTGGCACGGACGCGCGTGCGATTTGTCGACCGCGCAAGAAAACAGCGCGGATTTTCAAAGATGGCCAGCGGGGCCGTTACCTGCCTCGTGTCGGGCGCGACCAACGTCGCCTTCCGCAGGTTTATCAGGTCCCTGATCGGGCCCCGGATCGGCAGATCGGCTTTTACGTGGGATACCTGGATCGCGACGAGGCCGACCCTGAGCCCAGCGCCATGCATGAGCGAAATTTCGTTGGCCGCAAGGACAGCCGTACCTCCGGCGACATGGAAATCGCCGACGATTACAACATCAAAATCCATCCGCTCGAGCCCGCCTTCCCTCGAAAAAGGGGAGAGCGCTTCTTACCTCGGAGAGCCAAGCGAAAGATTAATAGGGCACAAAGGGCCGTCGGTCGTTCTGGTTGTCATCCGTGCTCTTGTTAAGCAGGATGAGGCGCTGCATTGCCAAGCCAGCACAGCTTTCATTCCGACGAATGACTTCCCTCAGGAAGTCCTCATTGTAATTTCCCTCGATCAGCTCGCAGAGAGGCTGAGTCTTGGGCAATGCGTGCTCGATTCCGGTACCCATTGAAGCGCCAAAGGCGATCAGACGCAGTGACGCGAATAGACGGTCGCGGGATGACATGAACGCCCCCAAACACATACACAACAGCCGCACGGTATTCATAACCGGGCGAGAAGATTGCGTCAACTTCGAGGGACTATCTTAATCAATCAGTTACCTTAGCAGGCCCGTTAACCATGTACACTCGAGTCGACTTTCTAACCCCCGATCGGGATGACGCCTACGAGCGAATGATAGAATTCGCCGCCTTGATGGATACCGCGGAAAACCGCGGTTGGGTGCGGCGGTATCAGATCCAGATCCAGGGTCGGGTGTGGGCGGCTCACAACGACACCGCGAAGGCGGTAGACGAAATTCACCGGACTTTCGGCCGCACAGACACCGAGTGGGATGCGACCCCCGACCCATCAGCTCCGGCCAAGGTCCGAAAGCTGACCGCGTTCCGGCTGGTCAAGCCCGGCAGCCCAGGACGGACGTTGCGCGGTTCCATTGGAAACGTGGATCACCGCGGGATGCTCCGGGCGTGGTTCTTCGATCCCGATGCAATGGAGCAGCGGCCCCTCGTAACCGTTGAAGTCGACGGCAATCGGATCGGGGAAACCCGGGCCGACGTCCTCCGGGTGGATTTGCTTGATGGCGGCATCGGTGATGGCGAGCACGGAATCGAATTCGCCCTCCCGCCTCTTCTCCTCGATGGCGGCACGCATGAGATCGCGATCAAGGCGGGACTGGCCCATGCCTCCGCGCTCCCGGAGAGCCTCACGCTGCGCGTGCAGGTGCCGAAATATTTCTCGGTTCCGGCCCCGTGGCGCAAGGTTTCTGTCCCTGATCGGTGCGCAACCGCCGAAACCCTGCATGCCTTTTTCACCTTGAGAACCCGGATCATCGCCGGCGGGGACGCCACCGCGATCGATGACCTGAGGAAATTGTGGGACGAGCAACCGGACCTCGTGTTCTACGACGCTGGCCTCCGGGAAGCCGCCGTTCTGGGCGGCTCGATCTTCAAGTCATTCCGGGAACGGATTTCTGCACGACTGGCAACCTGGTCGCGGGATCGCTTGTGTCACCTGGGCGCCGACTGCTGCAAGAATTCTCGCAAGCCATGGGGCGCGGCCGAAACCCTGAATCGTTGCCCGCAACCCATCCGCCGCTTTACCTCGAAGGCCTTCACCAAGGACTACGCGCGTGTGGCCGGTATTCCCGTCGCCAAGAGCCTGCTCGTGAGCCAAGATATCGAGGAAATCAGGTCGTTCAAATTTCCCGATCGGTTTGCCCTGAAGCCAGACGTGGGAAGCAAGAAGTGCACGTTCATATATTACGATGGCACAAATCTTCTGAACCGAATGCCGGTCTCGATGGACGAGATCCTGACTTCGGTGGAACAATACAGTCTGGAATCAAAGGGCTCTGCTTTCATCGTTGAAGAGCTGATCGATTCAACGCGCGACGGCGATCAATTCCCGGTGAAGCCGCTCGAATACTGCCTTTATGTTTTCGGCGGCAGGGCCAGAATTGTTCTGGTGATGGACAGAAACGTTTTTGGGGCGTTCATGCCTGAGCATTTTCATCAGGGTCACTTCGCCCCAAATTGGGTGCCCGCGCCGCACCGCCTGAGGAAAAGAGCCGAATACCTGAGCGATTTCCAGCGGCCGGAAAACCTCGATGCGATGATCGGCATCGCAAACCGCATCGGTCGAGACTGCGGCGCTTACGTGCGGGTCGATATGTACGACACGCGAGAAGGCATTCGGCTCGGTGAAGTCACGACCTTCTCGGAAGGGGGCCGCTTCTACAGCGAAGTTGGCGATCTGATCATATCTCAGATCTGGGAGGCATTTCCCGACCGCGAAGTCGGAATGGGTCCCGGTTCGTGAGCTCCTATCCAGGATCAAAGTGTCGGGCCAACCGTGCCATGCTGTAGACGACATAATTGCGGCTGGAGTAGGCGACAGCGGTCAGATCTCCCGAGATCAGCGCGCGCTCCAGCTCGGTGAGTTCGGCGGTCAGGGCGGCCAGCGCTTCATTCCAGACCGACTCGACGATGTCGTACCAGACGCGTGCGGTCTGCGTGTAGAGGCTGTCGTGTATTTCCCTGAGCGGCTCGTTGGCGATCAGGCTGTTGATGAGGCGGTGACGGTCGCTCTCGATGGCCCAGAATGCGTGGATGTCGGGATCGGTGCGGAGCTTGTCGGCGCGGGCGATGAGGGCTCGCACTTCCTCGACTGCCTCGGGGAGGGCGCCCTTGCGCCCCATCTCTCCGATCAGTGCCGTGATCTTCAGTCGAAGATCGTAGACATCACGCAGCCGCCGGAAATCCACGCCTGTCACGATGGTGCCGACCCCGTCGCGGATCTCGACGAGCTTCTCCGATTCGAGCTTTTGCAGGATCTGTCGGATCGGCGTTCGGCTCACGCCGAATTCCTCGGCAAGCGCGCCCTCCCTCAGAACCGTGCCGGGAGGGCTCTCGAAGAAGCAGATGCGGTCGCGGATGGTGCGATAGATCGCGTTGATCCTCGTCCGCCCCACCTTCTTGACCGGAAATTCGATCGCGGCCGCGCTGTCGCCTTCTGTCTGCTGTGTGGTCATCATCTGCTACCAGTATGTATCCGGCATGCCCAAGGCGATCAAAGGCCCAACCGGCCCGCAACGATCACCCTCCCGGACAATAGTCACATCGATCGGGAAGAAGCCAACCGGCAGAGGAGCGGTGTCATCAAGCAAGGTGTTCCGGCCGGGCGGAAAGGCGCTCGAAGCGCCGCCGCAGTAGCTCGACTGTAAACAGGAGCAGCGCAGAGACAACAAGGAGCAGGGTCGCCACCGCGGTCACGATAGGACCGGTGTTCTCCTTTATGCCGGAGAACATCGTCAGGGGGATTGTGTGCTGCGTCGGCGCGGTGACGAAGGACGCCACCACGACCTCGTCCAGAGACACGGCTAGAGCGAAGACGGCTCCGGTGATGACGCCGGGGAGGATGATCGGCAGCATGACGCGATGGAAAGCGGTTACAGGCCGCGCGCCGAGCGAGGTAGCAGCGAGCCAGAGCTTCGGGTCAAAACCCTCGAGCGCCGAGAGCACGCTGAGCGTGACGAAGGGAACGCCAAGCATCGCGTGCAGGAGGATGGCCGACCAGTAGGTGTTGTTCAAGCCGACTTCGGCCATTGCCAGGTAGCCGCTGAGCGCAACGATCACGATCGGGACCATCAACGGAAAGACCGCGAGCAAAAGAACGCTCGTCCTGGCGCCGTGCGTCAAGCGGTTGATGCCGAGCGCCCCCAATGTCCCGACGAACGTCGCCAGCGCGGCCGCACTGCCTCCGATGATCGCGCTGTTCACCACCGCGGAACGCCACTTCGAAGAGGCGATGGCCTCTGCGTACCAGTGGGTGGAGAAGCCCGGCAGGGGAAACGCGATGATCGTTCCGGAGGAGAACGACACGGGAATTACGATGAGGGCGGGCGCAACGAGAAAAGCCAGAACGACCAGCGTGAAGCCGCGGAAGAACACCGGCCGGATTGGCAGGTCGTAGCGTTCAGCCGCGCGCAAGCTCGGCTCCAAGTGTCTTCATCGGCCGCAGCAGCAGAAAGAGCGCGCCGATGGCAGCCAGGAAGAGGCAGAGGAACACCACGCCGAGCGCCGCCGCGAGCGGCTGGTTGCTGTATCGGAGCGCCGCGAGCTGGACGAAGGTGCCGAGCATCTGGTCCGATCCCCCGCCGACCAGAGCGGGCGTCACGTAGTATCCGCTGGCAGTGGCGAAGACGAGAAGACACCCCGCGGCGATCCCTGATCGGCATTGAGGCAGGTATACCCGGCGAAAGACGACCGGCGGCGTCGCCCCCAGCGACCCCGCCGCGAGCAGCTGCCGGCGCGGTATCGTGCGCATGCTGTTGTAGATCGGCAGGATCATGAAGGGCAGCAGGACGTGCGTCATGGCCACCAGGACGCCTACCCGGTTGAACACCAGGGTGAGCGGCGCCTCGATCAGGCGTAGCGCCATCAGCACCTCGTTCACGAGCCCGCTCGACTGGAGCAGCAGAATCCAGGCCATCGCCCGCACGAGCACCGACGTCCAGAGCGGAAGCATCAGGAGCAGCAGCAGCGGAACGGCCCGTTGCCGCGGCAGCGAGGCGAGGAATGCCGCGACCGGAAGACCGAGCAGCAGGCAAAGGCCCGTCACGGCAATCGCGACGGTGAAGGTCCGGATGTAGATCTTGCGGTAGAGGCCGCCTCCGATGGTCGCCACCCCGTCGGATGTCCGGCGCAGGTCCACTGCGGCGAGGAGGAATTCGTCGGTCCAGGGGCCCTGGACGCGTACGATGGTCTGCCAGGGCTGCGCTCCGCCCCACCGCGGGTCCTGTCCCACGAGCACCGTCTTCGGATCGTCGGAGGGAGCCGCTTCAGCAAAGGCGCGCGCGGCGCCGATCAACAGCGTCCGCGCCCCGGGCAATGCGATATTGAGGCGGCTCGCGGCCCTTCCTGTCACGCTTGGGTCGGATGTCGCGAGGTCGTCCCGGAGCGCGGAGTAGGCAGCCTCGGGGAGGGGATCGGAGGGAGACCATTCAGAGAGGGCGGAGAGCGTTTGCGGCAAGGCCGAACGGACCTCGACATCCCGAACGCTCTCCAGGAACATCAGGAAGACCGGAAGGAAGAGTGTCGCGGCGAGCAGCAGGAGCATGGGCAGCAGCAAGACGGCTGTTGCGCCGGAGCCTCTGCCTTTCACCAGTCACTCCTCCTTCCGCGACAGCAACTACTGGGCCGTAAACAGGTTGAAACGTTCCGTCAGCGGCTGGATGTTATCCGACCAGAAGTTGGCGTCCAGCGCCAGCGCACCGACCAGGTTCTTCGGATCGGTCGGGATTTCGCCTGCGACTTCCGGAGCCAGTTCCGAGGCGGCGACGGTGTTCGTGGGACCGTAGGCCACCAGCGTCGGCAGGATCTTCTGCTGTTCGGCCCGCGACGCGAAGTCGATGAACTTCAGGGCCGCTTCCTTGTTCGGGCTGTTCTTAAGGATCACCCAGGAATCGACCGCAAAGATGCTCGACGGCCACATGAACTTGAAGTTCCGCTTGTCGGTCTGGTTCGCGGCAGTCACGCGACCGTTGAACGCAAGCACCATCGTCGCCTCGCCTGACGCGAGCAGCTGGATCGCCTGTCCGCCGCTTTCGAAGAACAGCAGGTCGGACTTGATGCTCTCGAGTTTCGCGAACGCCCGATCGACGCCTTCCGGTGTGGAGAGGGTTTCATAGACCTTCTCGGGAGGCACGCCGTCGCCCATGAGGGCGAGTTCCAGTGCGTATTTCGGGCCCTTGCGGATAGCGCGCTTTCCCGGAAATTTCTGCGTATCGAAAAAGTCGGCGGCGGACGTCGGGCCCGGGCTCAGCTTGTCCTGATCGTAGGCAATGCCCGCCGACCACGTGATGGCGCCGACGCCGCATTTGCTGATCGCTTGCGGGATAAGCCGATCCTTTTCGGCGATCTTGGACCAATCGATCGGCTCGTAGAGGCCTTCGGCGCAACCGATGTTGACCTCTTCAGCCTCGCCGTGGACGACGTCCCAGCCCGGATCGCCCGCCGCTTCGACGCGCGTCCGGATCGTGCCGACGCCGCCCTCCCAGGAATCGTCGACCACCTTGATGCCGGTCTCGGCCGTGAAGGGGGCGAAATAGGATGTGCGCTGGGCGTCCTGGAAATTGCCGCCCCAGGAAATGATGGTGAGGTCACGCGCGCTCGCGGGTCCCTGCAGTGCAAGAAGGCCAACGGTCGCGGCAAGGACGAGTGTTCTCTTCATATGATCCCCCAATGTCGGGTGAGGTTGCGGGCAGTCTCCCAGTCACCAAGTATACCGACCGTGCGCAGCCCGATTGTCAATGGGCCGAGTGCAGCGTATTGCTCGCCTTTGAACGGCAAACGCTGCATGCTTCTGGGTTCAGGAGATATGAGGGTTGGGGACAGAACCGGAAAAGCCCGCCTCGATCGCGGCTGCGGCTGACAGCAGGCACGCTTCCTGCCAGTAGCGCCCCACGAGCTGGATTCCGATCGGAAGGCCCAGCGAGTGCATCCCGCACGCCATGGTCAGGGCCGGATGTCCGGTCATGTTGAAGAAGCTGGTGAAGCGGGTCAGGGCATTGCCCAGAGGCTCGGTCTGTCCGTCCAGCGTAACGGACGTGGTGCCGGCTTTCGGCGCGGGGATCGGCGTTGCGGGCATGAGCATGACATCGAGCGTTTCGAACTCGGCTTCGGTCTCATTCCGGTACTGGGTAAGCATCCGCCTGGCCCGCACGTAGTGGTCGGCGAGCAGATACTGTCCGAGCGCAAGTCCTGCCCGGAAATCCGCGCCGTAGAGATGCGACCGGGTCTCAAGGTAGCGGCTGTGATAGCTCAGCGCTTCCGGCATCTGGAGGGTCAGCGACGCGGTCCGCGCGAAACGGAGATCGGGGAGCTTTACCGGCCGGATCCGGGCTCCGCTCCGCTCCAGCGCCCGGGCCACCTCCAGCGTCAGCGTGGCAATCTCCGGATCGACGCGCTCGAGCTGCGGACCAGTAAGTACCCCGACACGGAGCCCGTCGACCGCGTGGCCCTCATCGAGAGCGGCAGATTCCTTTTGCCCAGCCTCACCGCCGCAGATTGCCAGCATTGCCGCGGCGTCCGCGACGGTTCGGGTGATCAGGCCGGCATGATCGAGCGACCAGCAATAGGGAACCACCCCCCGCAGCGAGAGCCGCTCGAAGGTCGGCTTCAATCCGACAAGACCGTTCATGACAGCCGGCACGCGGACCGATCCGCCGGTGTCGGTTCCGAGCGCCGCGGTGCACATTCCGTAGGCCACTGCCGCGGCGGAGCCGCTCGACGAGCCGCAGGCCAGCCGCGTCTCGTCATAGGCGTTCACCGGCGTCCCGAAATGCTCGTTCTCTCCGGTGGCGCCGTAGGCGAACTCATGCAGGTTCGTCTTGCCGACGCTGACCGCTCCCGCATCGAGGAGGGCATCGACGAGCGCGGCGTTGCTGGACGGAATGTTGTCGAAGAGAACCCGCGATCCGCCCGTGGTCGGCACGCCGGCGATATCGATCAGGTCCTTGGTGGCGAAGGGAATTCCGCAGAAGGCGGACTTTGCCCTGCCGCGCGCGATCCGCTCGTCGCGCTCAACCGCAACCCGCCGGGCATCGTCGGTGGTCTCGGTGATGAACGCGCGAGATCTGGCCGAATAGATGGCGATCCGGTCTGCGAAAACGTCCACGAGTTCCGCGACGCTGAAGGCGCGATTGCGCAGCCCGCTCGCGAGTTCGTGCACGGAGCGAAAATGAAGGGGCGTCTCGCTCATTCCTCGCTTATCCGCGGCACGCTCCCGGCCGGAGGTATCGAACCGAGGTCAACGGCGCGAAGCTCGTCCAATTCCCGCAGCAGTCCGGGAAGACCGGAGATGATCCCCATGCTGGGAGCCACGAGCTCCTGCAATTCCGCATCCGACCAGGCGTGCGCGCCGAGCTGATCCCGAATCCTGATCAGAGTGTCCTTCGAGATGGTCTGCATAAGTGCCTCGCTTTGTCGCCTGACCGTATGATGCATACACCAGTGCGGTGCGATTGGTCCGTCCGCTTCCCGCAGCCCTCACTTGCGCCGTGGGCCCGCGTCCTCTAGCTAGATTCAAGATGTACGCAGCAGGGGCTACTATGACGAAGGCCAGCGAGACCAGTGAATATTCATCCCGCACCGCCGCGCTGCAGGGCAGGCTCGAAGCGGCCGGAATAGACATCGCAATCATCGCAGACCCGGATTCGATCGTCTATTTCGCCGGCTATTGGAATTATCTCGGAATGGACTTCGGCCGGCCGACGATCCTCCTGGTTCCGAGCGATCGCGAGCCCACGCTGATAACGCCGCTGATGGAATCGGAGATGTGCGCGAACATGTCTCCCATCTCCGACATCCGGCCATGGATGGACGGTATCGACGGCGAATGGGGCAGGCAGCTCGAAGAGGCAATCAGAGGCAAGCACCCGCGCGCAGTCGCGGTCGAGAAAATGACCCTGCATCCCGCTTTAAATGCAAGGATTCAGGCACTGCTCGGTGAGCACATCCGGTTCGATGTCGATCCGATCGTCAAGGCGATCCGGATGCGGAAGTCGCCGAGCGAGATAGCGACCATGCGCCAGGCGGGGCAGGTCGCCGTCGCCATGGTGGAGGGCGCGCGCTCCACGATCGGCGCAGGCGTCCCCGAGTACGAGGTTGCGCTCGCGGTCATCGCCGCGGGCTCGCGCAAGGCTGCATCGCTGCTTGGCAGCCAGGACGGCGATCGCTTCGTCTCGCCGATGATCTACAATCTCCAAATCATGCAATCGGGGCATGACACGTGCATGGTGCACCGGCGGCCGTCGACGCGACGGATCGAGCATGGCGATCCCGTCTACCTCTGTTTCTGCGGCATCGCCAATTTCCGCAACTACAAGCTCGGCTTCGACCGTGAATTCTTTGTCGGCAGCGTCACGGACGAGCACGCCAGGGTCTACGAAATGACTGTCAAGGCGCAGCAGAGTGCGCTCGCGACGATCCGGCCCGGAGTTACCTGCGAGGCGGTGAACGCGGCCGCCGAGGGGATCTACCGCGAGGGCGGGTTCGGTGCATCCTACCGCACGGGCCGCTCGATCGGCTGCTCGTTTCTCGAGCCGCCCGAGCTGAAGAAGGGTGACACGACGGTGATCGAGGCTGGAATGACCTTTGCCGTCGATGGAGGGATCACGGTCCGGGGCGATTTCGGCGGGCGCATCGGGGATTCGATCGTGGTGACCGACACCGGTTTCGAATACCTCACCCCCTATCCGCGCGAGCTGGCCATTCTTTGATCTGGCCCGGATGAGGCCTGCAGACGATATGGCTGACGTCGAGTTCTTCTGGGTGGATGCCTTCGCGGAGGCCGCCTTTTCAGGCAATCCGGCGGTCGTGTGCGTAATGCGCGAGGCCATCGAGACGGATGTCCTCCAGGCCGCCGCGCGGGAGTTCAACGTATCGGAGAGCGTCTTCATATCTGGCGCGGAGGGGCGGTATGGCATCCGATGGTTTACGCCCACGCGCGAGCTTCCGCTCGTCGGCCATGCGACGCTTGCCGCGGCTCACATCGTCACGACCGAAATCGAGCCGGGGCGCTCGACGCTGACTTTCACGTCCCATCTGAGCGGTGCGTTGCCGGCATTCAGGGAAGGCGATCGGGTTGCCATCACGCTCCCCGCCGACGAGCTGTCTCCCGTCGCCCCGCCGGAGGCACTCGTCCTCGGCCTCGGCCTTCGACCGGTGGAAACCTGGCTCGGCCGTCATTACGTCGCGGTGCTGGAATCCGCCGATGCGGTAAGGGCCGTGCGGCCGGTGTTCGAATCCCTTGCGACGCTCGATCGCCCGACGATCGCGGTGACTGCGCCGGGCATCGAGTGCGACTACGTGCTCCGCTTCTTCGCTCCCGCAAACGGCGTTCCCGAGGATCCGGTATCGGGCGTCGCCCAGTGCTCTCTCGTGCCGCTGTGGGCTAAGCGCACGGGCCGGAGCCTGCTGCGATCAGAACAGCTTTCGGAACGTGGCGGGACGATGGATTGCCGGCTGACCGAAGAGGGTGTCGTCGTATCGGGCCCCTGCCGGACTCTGGTGCGCGGAACGCTTGCGCTGCCGCGGTAGCGGCCGGGATTGGGCGTCAATCAAGGTCCAGCACAAGGCAATTCTGCCGCCGCCATCCTAGCTCGACGACATCTCCCACGGATGGGGGAGCGTCCAGCGCCTCGCCCTCAAGGTTGGAAAGGAGCAGGTCCCCGCCATCAATTGCCGTGCGCAATACCAGCCTGTCGCCCAGGTAGACCGTTTCCGCGACGCGGCCCCTGATGCGGTTTTCGAGGCTCGGGTCGAGATTGCCGACGCGGATCCGCTCCGGACGCACCGCGACGAGCACGCGGGCGCCGACGCTTCGCGGCGCGCTGCTGACGCCTCTCACGACGGCACCGCCTGCCAGCCGCACTTCGCACGCGCCGTTGGAGTCGACGGATACCACCTCGCCCTGAAGGGCGTTCGTCTCGCCCACGAAGCGCGCCACGAAACCGTTGGCGGGGTTCTCGTGGATTTCTCTTGGAGCGCCAAGCTGTTGGATACGGCCTTCGTGGAAGATCGCGACGCGATCTGACAGCACCATTGCCTCGGTCTGGTCATGCGTGACGTAGACGATCGTGATCCCGAGGTCGCGATGCAGATGCTTGATCTCGATCTGCATCTGCTCGCGCAGGCGCTTGTCCAGGGCGCCGAGCGGTTCGTCCATCAACACGAGGCTCGGTTCGAAAACCAGCGCGCGCGCCAGTGCGACCCTCTGCTGCTGGCCTCCCGACAGCTGTCCGGGCCGGCGGCTCTCAAGTCCTGCAAGCTCCACCATCTGCAGCGCGCGTGTCACACGGGTCGCCACGTCGGGTTTCCCGAGGCCGCGCACCGAGAGCGGGAAAGCGACGTTGTCGAATACGGTCATATGGGGGAAGAGCGCATAGCTCTGGAAGACGACGCCGAAGTTCCTGCGGTGTGGCGGCTGGTCCTCGATCGGCCGACCGTCAATGGTGATCGTGCCGGCGGTAAGCCGCTCGAAGCCGGCCAGCATCATCAGCGTCGTCGTCTTGCCGGAGCCGGAGGGACCAAGAAGGGTGAGAAATTCTCCCCGCGCGATGGAGAGGTTCAGGTCGTCGACGACGAAGGTCCTGCCATCGTAGCTCTTCCTGACCCCCCGCATCTCCACAAACGGTTCTGTCGATGCCGCTTGCAAGGCTTGCGCGTCGGTCACTTGGCTGAACCCTTCGAGACAAACGGAAGCCGGACCTCCGGCAAGCATTGGGACAATAGCGATGCGGCGATATTCAAGCCAGCCATTCCGCGCCTGTCAATTCCCCCACGGCAGGGGTGCATGCAGCTTACGGAAGTAGCAGTTCGATGGCGTGCTCGGATACAGGGCTTCGCAGATCGTTTGATTTGACATAAGTGGCAAACGGCGGATAGCTGTATACATCAATTTTGAGAACAGTGCTTCCTCATGATCCCAGACACGATGAGCGCGGTCCTTCTGACCGGCCACGGCGACCTCGACCAGCTCGTCTACCGTGAAGATGTCCCGGTGCCGAGGCCGAAGGCGGGAGAAGTCCTGGTCGAGGTTTCGGCCTGCGGCATGAACAACACCGATGTCTGGGTCAGGCAGGGCGCCTACGGGACAGACGCGGATCCTGACGCGGTGGCGACGTGGCGTCGCGCCGCTGCCACCTCGACGCTGACCTTTCCGCGCATCCAGGGCACCGACACGGCCGGCCGAATAGCGGCCGTCGGGGAAGGCGTTTCGCAGGACCGCGTCGGCGAGCGCATCATGATCGATTTCAGCCTCTACAACGCCGATGACGACAGCCTGGCCGACATCGACTACATCGGCCACGGGCGCGACGGCGGATACGCCGAATACATGACTGCGCCGGCGGAGAACGCCCACGCCATCCACACGGACATCTCCGACGCGGAGATTGCGACGTTCTGCTGCGCATACCTGACGGGCGAGCACATGCTGGATCGCGCCCGCGTTGCCGCGGGCGAGCGCGTTCTCGTGACCGGCGCGTCGGGCGGCGTCGGATCTGGGCTCGTCCAGCTTTGCCGCGCGCGAGGCGCGATTCCCTACGCGGTGGTCGGCCCCGGCAAGGAAGCCGAAGTTGCGGCGATCGGCGCCGAGGCCGTCATCACCCGCGGAAAGGGCGATCTGTTCGAGGCGGTCCGCGAGAAGACCGGCGGCAAGCCGATCGACGTGGCCGCCGATGTCGTTGGCGGATCGATGTTCAACGATCTGCTGCGGCTCCTGCGGCCGGAGGGTCGCTACACCACGGGGGGCGCGATCGGCGGACCGATCGTGCAGCTGGACCTGCGCACGATGTACCTGAAGCATCTTGAGCTGCACGGCTCGTCGCAGGGCACGCGCGCCGCCTTCCGGCGCCTTCTCGGCTATATCGAGTCCGGTGCGATCCGGCCGCTTCTCGCGGCCACCTACAAGCTTTCGGACTTCCACCGCGCGCAGCGGGATTTCATGGCCAAGGGGTTTGTCGGCAAGCTCGTCGTCGTCCCCGATTCCAAGTGGGAATTGCATGGCGGTGACCGGGCACGCGCGCCGGCCCGATAAAGCGTCATGACCGGGCCGACAGAGCTGATGATCCGTCTTCGCGACGAGATCATCGGCGACCGGGACGCCTTCCAGGGTCCGTTCGGCCCATGCCCGATCGTCTACGCCGATCATATGGCGTCCGGGCGCGCCGTCGGCTGGATCGAAGACGCGGTGCGCGAGCGCGTGCTCCCGACCTACGCGAACACGCACACGGAAACATCGCATACCGGCCATCAGACGACCCGGTTCCGCGAAGAAGCGCGCGCCCTCGTGAGGTCCGCCATCGGCGCGGGCGACGGGGTGCACGTGATCTTTTGCGGGTCGGGGGCAACCGGCGCCATGCATCTGCTGCTCGGCCTCCTGGCCCTGTCCTCTTCACCGCAGGAGCCGGATGAGCGCCCGGTGGTCTTTTTGGGTCCGGCCGAACACCATTCGAACGATCTGCCCTGGCGCGAAAGCGGCGCGGAGATCGTCAGGATTGAAGCGGATTTCGCCGGCAGGCCGGACCCCGGCGACCTGACATCCAGGCTTCGCGCCTACGGTTCGCGCCGGCGGAAGATCGGCTCGTTTTCCGCCGCCTCGAACGTGACGGGGGTCATCGCCGACACGCGCGCCCTTGCGAAGGCGCTGCATGCAGCTGGAGCTCTGGCGATCTTCGACTTCGCCGCCGCCGCGCCCTACGAGCGCATCGATATGGGCTCGCCGCATGAAAGCGCAGGCGAGCATTTCGATGCCGTCGTCTTCTCGCCGCACAAGTTTCCCGGCGGTCCCGGGGCCGCCGGCGTCCTCGCGATACGCGACGACGCGATCGTCCGGCGGACGCCGGTCGTCAGCGGCGGTGGCACGGTCTCCTATGTCACCAGGTCGAGCCGCGCCTATGTCGCGGATGTGGAGCGGAGGGAGGAGGGCGGTACCCCCGCCATCATCGGCTCCATCCGTACCGGCCTTGCCTTCGCCCTGAAGGCCGACATCGGGCAGGAGGCCATAGCCTCTCGCGAGAAGGCGCTGGTCGGAAGGGCGTTGCATGCCTGGCGGGAGAGGCCGGAGATCGAACTCCTGGGCCCCACCGATGCGGACGTCGAGCGCATCGCCGTGTTCCCGTTCAACATCCGCTACCGTGACAAGCTGCTCCATCACAATCTTGTGGTGGCACTCCTGAACGACCTGTTCGGGATACAGGGAAGAGGGGGATGTTCCTGCGCCGGGCCCTACGCGCATGACCTGCTGCGTATCGATGATCGGATGGCCGCTCGTTACGAGGCGGCTGTACTGGCGGGTTTCGGGTTGCTGAGGCCCGGCTGGGTGAGGCTCGGATTCAACTACTTCTTCTCCGACGAAGGCGTCGACTACATCATTGAGGCAGTCGGCTTCATCGCGCGCTTCGGCCACCTGTTCCTGCCCTTGTACGAGCCCGATCCCCGGACCGGCGTCTGGCGCCACGCGGATGTCGCAACACCATCGCCGCCGATCGGGATAGAAGACCTCTGCCTCTGGAGAACGGGCGGAAGGGATTTCCCGCGCATCGACGCTCCCTCGCTGCGTTCAACGCTTGATCGCGCGGAGCGGGTGGCGGAACAGCTCGGGAAGGGCAACCCGGTTCCCCCGGCGCGCGCCCCTGCGGCGCTTCCAGAGGAGTGTGATGGACTTCGATGGTTCTGGCTGCCGGGCGAGATAGCGAACTGACGCCGAAAGGCGCCGCGCCGGCCTCTCGGGAAGAGGCGGCTTCCGCCCGAGTGTCGGGTCCATGGAACGGGCGCGGGTGGAGCAGCCCGGTCTCCGAGTCGCGCTTTTCGCCGATGGTGCCCCTTGGAGATGGTGAGTGGCCCGGGCGCGAAGGGCTCGCCATAGGGGCGGTAGATCGAAGCCTCGGCGAGTGTGCCTGCCGCGTTGGTGCGCGGGCGGATCGATTGCGAATGGTCGCGGGTGAGCCAGGTGGTGACGGCGTCAGCCGGTTGAGCGTATCGAGTTTCCTGCAACCAATCCCACTCTCGCGGTCCGGATTGGTCGCCCCGAAACACCGCGCGTGAAAGTTCACGCGGTTCAGCACGCCGGGTAGATCGCTTGCGCGGCGGGCGCGGGCGGATGGAGAATGGGTGGGCTGGCGGAGGGAGAGAACCCCGGTTCGAACATTCTCTGGACAAATGGCCGATTTCCGCAGTCTTCGAAATCCGAGCGCCAATATTGCGGGCTTCGATCCGGTCGGTCTTCATCGGCATGGCGCTCGTCGCCGCCTTCATGTGTCGCGCATCGAGACTGACCACCGGCAACCCCTGCGCCGCCAGCAATCGTACATCGCCGGCGCCAG
This sequence comes from Hyphomicrobiales bacterium, assembly GCA_038211615.1. Classification (GTDB taxonomy): domain Bacteria; phylum Pseudomonadota; class Alphaproteobacteria; order Rhizobiales; family Afifellaceae; genus DASWJZ01. The sequence continues at coordinate 89,963 of JBBQVL010000001.1, read as the reverse complement.
CGAACCAGCCTCGAGGCCTACGCGCTCAAACCCGAGCCCGGTCCGCTCCTGCCACGCCGCGATCGTCTCCGGCTCCGATCCGACTTTCCCCTCCTTCATGACCGTGCGCGTCTCATCGACAATCGTTACGCCATTCGCCTGTCCGCCTCGTGTTCGATCATCGCGAAAGATTTGACACAGTTCCTCCCGCTACGTTTCGCGGCGTAGAGGGCGATGTCAGCGCGAGCTACAGCGGCGTCGATACTCTGGTCACTCGGGCGGAGCTCAGCGACTCCGAAGCTTGCGGTCACTTTGATGTTTCGCCGGCCCTCCTTTAGCGCCATTTGCGCCGTTGCTACCCGCAGTTTTTCGGCGATATTGAACGCTGCTTCTTCATCCGCGCCAGGCAGCAGGATGACGAACTCTTCGCCCCCATGACGGGCAAATATGTCCATCTGACGAAGTGATGATTTGCAAGCGTGCGCCAAACAACGGAGCGCTTCGTCCCCGAGCGCGTGACCGTACGTGTCATTCAGGGCTTTGAAGTTGTCCACGTCGAACAAAATTACAGATGCCGAGCCGCTGAACCGATTCACCCGCCCTAGCACAACGTCTGACGTCTGCTCAAAGAAGCGGCGATTCGGGAGCCCGGTCAGCGGGTCAGTTGCGGCCAGGCGGGCCAGTTCGAACTCGACCAGCTTTCGATGGGTAAGGTCGTGATGGGAAATTATTGCACCTCCCTGCTCAATCCGAAGCGGTGCGGCCCTTCCCAATAACCATCGGTTCTCAATCGGCGAATGGCAGGGGTATTCCATCTCGAACAAATCGGTCGTGCCGCTGAGCACGGACGCAAGGCCGAGGGCAAACGCCTTGCCTTCCTCGGAACCCGGCCCCGAGGCAGTTTGACAGATCCAGAGATAGTTGCTCCCGACATCGGAGTGCAAATGCGCGGGAGAATTTTCGCTACGGAAATTCAGCCATGCGCGGTTTACCACAATGATGAAGCCGTCGCGATCAACGACGCAGAACTGCGATACCAACGCATCTATGACGGCGGTCGCGAAGCCCTTCGTTTCCAGTATCGGTGTCATGCCAGGCGTCCTGGGCTGCTAACCGTCTCCGTCCAGGGATTGCCAAGGTCGCTGGATCTCAACGTTTGTCGCCTCAGAAGAGAGGCCGACCTATGAAGATCGTCTTAATATTGCCGGCGGACGCCTCAGCAGTCTGAACGCGCCTGGGCGAGAGCCGCCGCGACCTATGGGGGACGATCGCGCGAGTCGGCGCCCTTGCCGGTTTCCACTTCCACGTATTGGCAGGAGTTCATTTGTCCTGATGTGACAATCAGCTTGATGGAGGCCAGCGATCCGGTACGTATGCCGCGAGCTTGAGGCCATCCATTGAACCGGCATATCGATATCTGTGAAGACGAGATGGATGTCGTTCCGCGCTTCAAGGATGCGGATCGCCTCATCTGCATCGCCCGCCTCGAATACGACGAACCCCACCCTCGGGGCCGCTGGCGATGTCGGTTCTGATCAAGAATTCGTCTTCGACGACGAGGACCTTAAGGGCATTGTCGTTCTGGGCGTGGGGCACTTCAAACTCTTATCCTTCAACTTTGGGGAGGTTATGCTAGCTCCCTAATGCCTCGTTCGCCTACTCGATCCAAAAAAGCGCCAACGAAAAATAGAGTTTCTGCGGCGCCCCGCAGCCTCTTGCTCGATGAAGGATAACGCGCGGGCCGCCACGATAAGCTGGCGAGGGTGAACGTGCTTGAGGGTTTGGAAGTCGGGTAAAGCAGGGTGCGGACACCACGTCCTTTTTTGCGATCGGCCTGAAGCGTCGGGAGCCAAACTATGGGCTGCCCAACTAATATAGGCTTCGCGCGAAAGGTGCTTTCCATTCGGGCACCTCAAAAGCTATGCGCGCGACGCATCGCCGGTCCTCTGCAATTTCCAGAGTGCACCCAAGGTATTGCGCGGCATCTGGAGCGCTTAACCCCTCAATGATTCGTTCCGCAAGAGCGACGGCTTCTTCGTCGCCGGGCAAGGCAACAAAGCCAAGAGGCTGAATCTTCGGCCCGCGAATATCGAATTGGTAGATACGCGGCGACGCGAAGCCACCTGACGCGTCTAGAACCATCGCGCTACCTCCGGCCGATACGCATCGAATACGCGCATTTTTGTTGGCCGGCTGAGCAATAATGACCACGATGCTAGCGATGGGAGGAGAGTGGACCGACCCCCTCCGCGGTAGGCTCGGGTTGTGACCATAGCCCAAGGGAAACCAGTCAGATGGTCGGACTGAATGTGTTGCGCTGGGTGACAACGGCGAGACCATGCTTTGGGTCTGCTCATTTTGAGGGAGCGGTCCCACCGGCAGGCAAAGCAGAACGCTCCGGCAACGGCCGTTCGCCTCTTTGGAGCAAGGGCCGCCGGTCGCTCGGCCTGCCGCCCGCTCGCTTCATAAGCGAATGCACGAACGATCGGAGCAGCCGCTGCAAGAGGCCGCCCGGGGGAACTTCCCCAAGTGCACTTTAGAAAGAGTCGGTTATAAAAACAGATCGACGAAAGCGACACGTGTCATTCCGGTCATTCGGCAGCTTCGGTGTGCCGAGCAGCGATGCTTTGACGCGGAATTCGATCGGCTCGATGCGACTCGATCCCTGCTGACAAAATAGATCCTTCCATGAGGGTGATGACCCGATCGGAGGCCCGTATCGTCTCCGGGCGATGCGCAACAACGATGCGAGTGAGCTGACTGTCGCGAAGGGCGTCATTGACTGCCCGTTCGCGTTCAACATCGAGATGACTTGTGGCCTCGTCGAGCAGCAGCACGCCAGGAGAACGGTAGAGCGCCCGTGCGAGAAGCACCCGCTGTTTCTGCCCTCCCGACAAGACGGTGCCCATGTCGCCGATCAAAGTTCCAAAGCCCATTGGCATCTTGATGATATCCTCGTGCACGGCAGCGAGCTTTGCGCAGTCAATGACGCGCTCGACATCCGGTTTTTCGTTAAAGAAGGTAATGTTGTCAGCGATCGAGCCTGCGAAAAGCTGGTCGTCCTGCATGACAACGCCCAACATCTCCCGATAGTTTTCCGGTCCGATATGTTCGAGTTTCTGTCCGTTGATCAGGACGTCGCCACTGGTCGGTTTTACAAGGCCGGCGATAATCTTGAGGAGAGTTGATTTTCCACAGCCCGAGGGGCCGACGATCGCCACCGACTCGCCCGCTTCGACGCGGAGGTTGATGTCCAACAATATGAACGGTTCTTGCTCGCCATATCGAAAACTGACGTTTCTTACTTCGATGGTGGCCGGAAGGTGGCGAACGTTCGATGGCGCAATCCATGGGCCGCGAGATTCGGGCGGCGTCAGTGCGATATCTGCCAGTCGCTCGGCGTGCAGACGTAGCATCTTCAGGTCAACGGTCTTATTGATGAGTTCACTCACACGATCAAGAAACTGATCCTTGTAGGCGATGAACGCGAGGAGAAAGCCCACGGAGAATCCGCCATCAAGGACCTTCAGTGCGCCGAGCCAAATGACCAGGATGGTCAAAATTCCAAGCAGCAGACGGTTTGCGGTGCGGAAAAGGAGACGGAGCTTGTCGGTTGTCAGCTGACTGTTGATAGTCTCGACGGCAAGATTGAGCCAGCGAATCCGACGGTCTTCCTGCCCGTTAAAGAGCTTGATCGTGCGTATCCCCCGAAGGGTCTCTAGAAAATGACTGTCGCGGCGAGCCGCCCAAACTATTGCTTCCGCCGAGGCTTGCCGGAGGGGAGTGTACGATGCCCAGCGGAGCATTCCGTAGAGAGCGGCTCCCGAAAGCACTAGCGCAGCAAGAGCGGGGGCAAATGCGAACATGATCGCCAAGGTCAGGCCGGCGAGTAGGCCATCCAGGATTGCCTCGACCAGTTCGGTGGTGATGGCCTGCAGGATTGTCTCCTGTGAGCCGAAGCGAGACATCACGTCGCCGAGATGGCGCGCCTCGAAATAGGATGTAGGCAATCTGACGAGGTGGGAAAAAAGGTTGGCGCGTGATTGGATCTTTAGCGAAGCACTCAGCCCCATTAGCATCCAACCGCGCAGTGCTGAGACGCCTGTCTGCATAAGCAATAACAATGAGAATCCGAGAACCAGGGTAAGGAGCAACTCCCGGTCCGCGGAGACCAATGTGCTATCGACGATCCAGCTCAGGAAAAGCGGGCTGATCATCGCAAAGACCTCTATGGCCATGGCGAGGATGAAGAGATGGCCAAGCGACTTCTTCACGCCCGCGATCTTACCAAGCAGCTGTGACGCCCGAACTCGTGGTGCTGGAGCGGAGGCCTCAAATCGCTCTGTGGGGGAGAGCTCCAGTGCGATACCAGTGAAGTGGCGAGAGACGGCGGAGAGGGGAAGCCTGCGCAAGCCAACGGCCGGGTCGTGGATAACTGCGGTCTTCGGTCCTATGGATTCGAGGACGACGAAATGATTGAGGTCCCAATGGAGAATGCACGGCAGGCGGAGTTGGCCCAGCTCCTCAAGTTCCAGGCGTAGAGGTCTCGCGACGAATCCCAAGTGGTCCGCGATACGCACAATATCCTTAAGTGTGGCGCCCTTGAGGGAGAGGCCAAAATGACGACGCAGCTCGGCTAGGTCGGTCCGGTGGCCATAGAAGTGCGCAACCATTGCGAGGGACGCGAGAGAGCATTCGGAGGCTTCTGTCTGCAGGATTGTTGGTAACCTGCGGCGAAACCCAAGGTTCAGCCTTGCAATCAGATTTTTCATCGCCAACCCCCGGTCAAGGAATAGAGGGGATCAAGCGCCCACTCGATCAGCCTGCGACGGTCGATCAAAATGTCGGCGCTGACCTTCATACCCGCTTGAAGCGGCATTGCATTGCCGTAAGCGGTAGCCGTCTGCTGGGCTAGGTCGATGGAAATCCCGTAGATTGGCTCGTTTGACCCGTAGAGAGTCGAAAGGCCAGCGGCCTGCTGCGGCAATTCGGACGGGCTCATCGCCGAGCGTGAAACTGTCGCAACCGCACCTTCGTAGAATCCAAATTTCTGGTATGGAAAAGCCTCGTAACGCAGCAGTACTTTCTGGCCCGGCTTGATGAAACCGATTGCCCGGCTCGTGGCGAATAGTCTGGCGTCCAGCATCGAGCCGGACGGTACAATATTGAAAAGCGGCACGTTCGTTTCGATGGTACTGCCGACGGTGGCCTGCAGGTTGGTTATGGTGCCGTTCTGGGGGGCGGTAACTACTATCTCCCGGCGCGCTTCGGCTTCGGCCAACTCCTGCTCGACCGTGGCGACGCTACGGTCGACTCCAGCAAGCTGAAGTGATCGCTGGAAAGGCAACTGGCGCAGCGTTCCGTCTAGCTCGGAAAGTGCTCGCCGAAGGTTTGCCTGGTTCTGTTCGAGAGTCTGAAGCTTTGCAGTCTGCGCGAGATTATCCTGTTCCGCAGCATCGAGCCGCGGAGCCGTGATGAGGCCCCGGGCAAGTAGCGGCCGAAGGCGCGTGAATATCTTTCCGCTAAGCAGTACCCCTTGCCGTTGGATTTCGATTTCCTCGGCGAGGTGGTCTTGCTCGGAATGCAGTGCCGCGATCCTCTCCGAGAGGTCCGAGGCCTGCTGGTCGAAGAGTTGTGTCTGTGCTGTCCTTTCCAACGCGAGGCTATCTCGACGCTCCCGCAAGTGCTGGACCACTTCCTCCCGTACGGGCCCGGTCGACTGACTTTGAACTTCCGCGGAGAGAACCAGGAGGGGCTCGCCGGCGGTGACCGTCGAACCCTCCTGCACTTTGATTTCCGTGATGACGCCCGGTTGTGGCGCCGCTACGCGGATCATCCCCGCCTGCGGCATAAGCCATCCGCTGACGTGCTCCTTCCGTGTGTAGCTGCCGAACAGAAGCAGCCCGATGACTGCCAGGGCTGCAATGCCCGCCCCCATCGCGATCACGCGATGAGATGCTCGCGGCTCCAGCATCACGCTGCCGAGCCACTGGCTCTGGTGCTCCTCCATGATTTCGGCGCGAAATAACGTTCGACTCAACGGAGCTTCCGTTCGCGACACAAGGGAGCTGGCGTTGGCAGTCGGGGCGACTACGGGCATTGCTCTAGTCCGTCGCTGCTATGTCCCGCACTTCTGAGTCCCTAACCTCGAAGCTCATCTCAATCATCCGCACGGTTTTTGGCACGCGCAGCACCTTCTTGAGATTAGGGTCAAAGAAATCCTTGAGGACCGGAGGCCGCTTTCCCTTGAAATAGAAGGCAGCCCTCTCCGCCACATCGCTTGAGGCGACAAGGCTCAATTCATCGCGTCGCGTGACGGTCTGGATGATGCATGGCGCGTGCGTAATGCCCAGTTCGCGAAGCGCGTAGGCTCTGTGATGTCCATTATGCAGCAACCGCCGCTGGTCTGATTCAATCACATTGAGAAAATTGGAGCCAAAGCCGACGACCATCCCAACGAGCCCACCGATTGGTCCGTAAGTCTCAAAGTCACAGATCTGATAGGGTTCAAGCGGGACCGCCTCGAGGAACCGAAAGTCGGATGACTCTGACCAGAACAGAAACTTTTTGGATCCCAATCGCCGCATTTGCACGTCAGCGTCGGGTGGATTCAGGGGCAGACAGAAGCGGAACAGATCCTGCGGAGTGGGTGACGGGCCGAGCCGCGCCTTGAGCCGATCCACATGATCAAGATCGACGTGGGGTTGCGCGACCACGAGCCGGTCGAGCTCTACCATTGCAAATCGCGTCGGAAGCGAGTCAAACGCACGCCGGAACCGCGGGTCACCCTTTACATCGTCGATTAGCGGTTGAAGACTTTTGTCTATTTCGATTGAAGCCGTCTGATCAGCAAATCCGGGTTCCTGCTCTTCAAGATCGTAATAGCGGTCGTTTGCGACGCGCCATTCATCGACAAGCTCGGCGGGTGGAATCGCATCACCGTCGATCACGACCTTTCGAACATACGATAAATAATCCGCAAGTGGAGGCTGACCCAAGAGCCAGGCCTCCCGATGAGCAGATGCACTTTTGCTCTTGCTTACCGCCCATTCCCGCCGCGCGTCCATTTGCGAAACTCCATGTACAATTGTCTTGAGACGAATTGAAAGTAGGCGCGCCGGCCCAGTTGGGTCGGCGCGCAACCACCTTGGAGGGCCAAGACCTTCGTTCGTGAGGTCTGCTCTTAGGTGCTAGCAGTGGCGCTTCGAGCTGCCCTTGTGCTTGGAGCTCTTGTGCTTCTTCGAGCCCGATCCGTGCTTGGAGCTCTTGTGCTTCTTGGAGCCAGAGCCGGAGCCGCAAGAAGCGGTGCCGCCCGCGCCATAAACCTGACCGATTTCCTCGTTGGTGAGGTCACGCATTGCTTTAGTCCTCCTTAAAAAAGCTCGCCGAAAAGGTTTCAACAGGGCTCGGCGAGACATCTGAATTGATAGATGAAGGAGCCTCGGGTCGTGGAGAGTAACCGTCAGTTAACCTTAAGTGGTGAACACAGATGGGCCGTTCCGGCTCGTAGCGGTGTTTCCGTCACTGACCCCGTTCCTTGGAACGGACACCGGGATGGTCGTCGGAGAATCAACGATGGTCCGATTCATGAGCGCGGAACTGATCGCCCGGCCGCCAGACGTGAGCTCTCAATAGGTTGTCCACCCGGTTCGAACCGAAGAGGCTGAGGTTGCGAAGCTTCAGATTTCTCGGAGGAACTGGATGAACATCGTGCCGTAGGTGGAGGAGTTCGCCCGGCCATTACCACTTATAATTGAGGGCCTGCGCCGGCTTGTCCGGTTCCAATGACGCCCTGACAGGGCTCGTGAACCGGCAGGTATTTCATTCCGAGTTAGCAGGCGCGATACGTCAAGTGCCGCAAGAACAGATTGTCGTCCTTTATCTGGACCTCGATAACTTCAAAGAGGTCGATGACACCCTTGGCCATTCCGCCGGTGACAGGGTGTTGTTGGAGGTGGCGCATCGACTGCGGAGCTGTGCCGCCGACACCGACTTCGTTTCGTGATTCGGAGGTGATGAGTTCGCCGTCCTTCGGCGGGGGGCCACAACACGAGACTGGAGGTTCAGTACCAACCCATTGTTGCCCTACAGACTGGCGGAGTTACCAGCTTCGAAGCACTCCTACGCTGGCACCATCCGCGACTGGGGACGATCCCGCCATCCGAGTTTATTCCGCTCGCGGAGGAGACCGGCTTGATCGTGCCAATTGGGGACTGGGTGCTTAGCGAGGCGTGCCGAGAAGCCATAAAATGGCCGAGGCACATCGGTGTTGCGGTGAACGTTTCGCCCGCGCAGTTGAACAGCCGTCCGCTCCCGCTTCGCGTGGCCGATGTGTTGGCCAAATCTGGATTGAGCCCGGAGCGCCTCGAACTGGAGATCACAGAGACGGTTCTTCTGCACGGCGGCGATGACAACCTTCACACGCTGCTCGATCTACGCCAACTCGGCGTGAAAATTGCGCTTGATGACTTTGGAACTGGTTATTCGTCACTCAGCTACCTGCAGCGATTCCCTTTCGACAAGATCAAGATCGACCGCTCATTCGTGAGCGACATTATCGAGCGCCGAGAGGCCAAGGCTGTGGTCCCGGCGGTCATCGGACTTGGCCACGCGCTAAACATGCGATTCGACCGTGACCGGCAACAAAGACGGCCTTGCGGTGGCCCTCGGCGCCCAGATCATCTCGCAGGGGGGCAACGTCCTCGCAGGGAATTCGTCCAATGGGACATTCACCTCGAGCCTACCCCAGGAGTAGATACGGGTGGCTCCGGAAGGCCGCGAAACACCCATCAGTTTAACGGCTCCCAGTCCGATCAGCGGCAACCGTTCCAGCATCCTCCCCCATACAGGACCACTGCATCTCCGAAGCGCGAGCTTGAGCAGCAGGAAGGTCGTCGTCTTCAGCGCGCGTAGATCGCTTAGGCCTTTGGCCAGCTCTGGCAACGCTACCGGATTGGCGGCGGCAGTTTCCGCAAGGATTCGTCAAACCGGCTTCCCCATACGGCTGCGATAGATCGAAAGAGCGCCGAGCCGGTGACAGCTGGCCTGAGCCGGTGTTACGGTCGACAAGTGAGTATTTTCTAACAAACAACCGGGAGGGCATGATGAGTAAGAGGATCCTAGTGGCTGCGGCCATTTTCGCATTGGGCGCGGCAGATACCGCTTCTGCGGAGGCGGTTTATACCGGTGTGATTCGCACCATCGCGACCACGCCCGAATGCCAATATTATAGTGTTGGCAGACTCGATAATTCCCAGTTCCATCCGAGCATTGCCGGCAACGCAGCCTTCTCTGCGATTTCATTCCTTCAGCCGTATTCCGCCGTCGGCTACCAGCTAAGCAACAATGACTTCGACCAGTTCTTCAGGCCCGTCGTTTCGGGAGGGGTCGGGTGGGGCAACCCCTTCTCCTGGACTGGTTCCAAAGTCCGGATCATCAATCAGGTTCCAGACACAATCACCGCCTCGACCCCCGGTGTTTTTCTGAAAGGTCAGATCATGAAGCCAGAAGATGATCCGGGCGGTCAGGCCTGCATCATCACGTTCACCGCCTCCTACGTCCTGAGGCCTTTCTGATCAAAGCGCCCCCCTGCGCTTTCGAACTTGATGAACACCCCATCTCGACCATGTTGGGGGTTCCCTCTTGGCAATTTATGGACCGGACTGTTTGTCGCGGGCTCGGTCCGCTTGTCTCATGCCGCGTGGAACCCCCTTCCTCTGAGGCTGGTGAACGCGCCTACGTCCACACCGGCAAACCAAGACGGCGGGCGATGCGCAGTCCGCTTAGCCGCTCCCGATCGATCTCGGCTGCGATAGCAACCGATGTCCGAAGAGGACGTGTCGTTCGGTGTCGAGCGCCGATCATAGAGGCCTGGCTCGCCGCCCCTTCGATAGCGAGCCAACCATTTACAGGCAGCCGCTCCGAGACGCCGGCTGCCGAGGCAGCCTCCGCCACCCGCCACCGCTTCTTCAACGATGCGCATGACTTGTTCCAGAGAATGCCTTGGTTCTACCAGCGAAGAAAGACGGTTGCTCGGACCAGCGATCAGTGGACGCTACTTTGTGGCGTGAATGATGATTGTACCCGTGGAGACCTTCGGCGCATCAACTGCGATGTTCGCTCCGTTCTTGGCGATCCACTCTTTGGCAACCCGGCCACTTTCTTCCGTGCCGGCCATGTCCTCGCATATGGTCATCGACAGGCCGCCGTCGCCTTCATTGTTGCTGCGGGCCAGCGTGTAGCTGTGAAATCCCTTGACCGAGCGCATAAGCTTCTCGACCTCGGACTTACGGGCCTCGAGCAGCGAAAATAGCTCCTTCGACCCCTTACCTTTGTAGGTTCTCACGACGACATCCATGGGCGTTTCCTGTGCTGAGATAGCGCTCACTGGCTGAGCACGCGCTATGGAGAGCATCGATCAGAGCCACCGGCTCGGTCCTGCTCGCCAGTTCGCCAACTCTAACAGGTGCCTCAGACGAGCACTACACACAGTTCACCCAGCCTCTCACGGGACCCGGCGCGCCAGTGGGGCAAAATGATGCACACATCCACATCCGCAGCCCACACGCGAGGAGGCTAGCTTCCACCATGATGGCGTTGCCGATCACGTGGGCAGGGCGCTTTTCGCCCTAGGCCTTTTGGCATTACCGCTCGCTATCCAATAACGCTAAGCATATCTTGAAAATTAGCGAGGCACCAAGCGCGGTGGGGGCGAAGTGCCATCCAAGATCAAGGAGCTGGCGCAGGCTCAGGAACATATTGAGTATGCCCAACGGCTCATTGAGGAACAAATCAATCTCATTCAACGGCTGAGGGCTGACGGGCACGATGTGCGGTTGGCAGAATTGCTTCTGGCAACGCTGGTGGATGTTAAACTGAAATTCGCTCGGCACCTGGACGCCCTTCAAGGCAAAGCCCTAGATTGCCCTTCCGTTTGCCAACTGACTCACTGCCGGCATTCTACATTTTTTGCCGGCTAAATTATCTAGCACAGGGTGTGATTTTAAGTCGAATTTAATGCCGGTGGTCGTATTCGGTTAGAAGGTGCCTGAACGAGTCAGTCCTTGAACCGGGTCCCAAGCACGATGGTCGATTCGGTAGACCGCAGAGCCGTGATCCAAGAGGTTCGCCTGATCATTGTCGAGGCGCTCAGGGAAGGTGACCTTATTCGGCCTGAGTACATCGCCACCTTCGTGGCGAGGAGCTATCCGAATAGCGGCTTCGCTCAGGGACAGATCGCCCAACACATTCGCAAATCGGCCATTATCGCTGGAGCGCGCATTGAAGGATTAGGCGCCGCCCAGATCGCTCGAGATCACAGTGCAACGGGTTGACCTTGGTCGAAGGCGGCTTAAACACCAGCCCACTTCCGGGCCGGGCTACCGTTCCGCAACGGCGGTGGCCCCGACGAGCAGCAGGTTCGCTTTCGCACCTAAAATTTCAGCTTGTCGCCCAACGAAGCCGCATGCGTGCAGTGGAAGGTCGCGAGCATCGATCAACAACCACGGTAATCGCCTAGTAACGAACGGGGAGCAGACTTCACTTGATTCGCCCAATAAAGGAGGCTTCGATGAGGCCCCTTACGTTGTCTCAATCCGCTGAGATTGCTGAATTTGCGGAGACCTACGCCAAGGAGCGCTTCGGCCGATCGGTGAGATTATCCGTTCGCGGCTTGGAGATATCGCGCCCTTCGGGTGTGCCACTTGCCTACGGGGCTCTGACAGCGCTGGTCATCTGCGTCTCTGCCGCCGCGTGGCTGATTAAATAACGGCGGCTCACCACCGGTTGTCCGCTTGCGCTGAAGCCGGAGAAGTGGCCACGCATGTCACCCATGTGTACGCGATTGGCGAAATGAAACCTGCTATCGGCCTCTTAGTGATCGTGGCGGGTTTGGTTGCCTTCGACTTGTTCTTCAACCAGGGGAGCAGTGTCAGTGCTTTCGTTGCCAGCTTCAGCTACCTGATGCACAAGAGGATCGTGGAGCCCTAGCACGGGAGGCGAGGCCGAAGGATCTGTCCGGTGCGTGTGCGAGGCGCTCGGAGTCTCCCGTTGGCGCGGCCGAGCACCGGCTCCGCGTAAAGCGCTTCTGAGACCTTTAGGGCCTCGGGCTGGATACGGCGCTAAGCGCGTTGAAGGCGTTGCGCAGGTCAGTGATCTGCTTCGCTAACGCGGTGATCTCCTGCGCCTGCTGGGCCATCTGCTGCGCTTGCACGGCGATCTGTTGGGCCTGCGCGGCGATCTGTTGCGCCTGTGCGATGCCCAGGCTCTTTGCCTGCGCGAAGGTGACGGCATCATTTGCATTCACCGCAGGGGCGACATTCACAATCCGTCGACGAACCGAGCCGCTGCCGACCGAAACGGTGTCGGCGACCGACGCGACCGATCCGGTGCCGAGCGCTACCGAGCGCAAGGCGGTCGCCTGCGCGTTAGTGCCGATCGCAATCGAACTGTTTGCCTTCGCGAGCGCACTGACACCGATGGCGATGGTGCTGGAAGCGGTGATTGCCTTCCCAGCGTTGCGGCCCATTGCGATGTTGTTGGTTCCCGTCACGCTGCGGCCGGCGCTGTCTCCGAAGGCGGCGTTGTAGGAACCTTTAACCGTCCCGCCGGCCGAGACCCCGGCCGCCAAGTTATTGCTCCCGGTGACATACTGCCCGGCGGAGTTGCCGAGAGCGGTGTTCCCATTCCCCTTCACCGTGTAGCCGGCGACAAGGCCTATCCCGGTGTTGCCGAGACCATCGACGCCATTTCCTGCCGCTTCGCCGAACGCCGAGTTATAGGCGTTGGATGACCCCGCTCCACCGCCGGCGTTGCGGCCGACCGACGTTGACGACTCGCCGATCGCTTCTGAACCCGATCCCACTGCAACACTGTTGGTACCCGAGGCAAATGCAAAAGAGCCGACGGCGGTTGCCTCCAACGCATCAGCGCGGGTCTGGTACCCTACGCTAGTTGTGTAGTCCGAAGACGTTAGCACACCCGAGTACGATCCTACCGCTACTGACTCAACTCCATTGGCCGACGCTTTATAGCCGATCGCGAGACTGCCGCTTCCGGTTGATTGCGCCTGACAACCGGCGCTGGTCAGCAAGTTCGAATCCGCAGTACTGCCAGAATTGCACTGCGCAGCCGCAGGCGCGACACCGAGCATCGTCAAAGCAGCAAAACCGAAAAGCGTGAGGAGCAAGCGTCGGACGATCCGAGTCGGGCCAAGTGGCTCAACGTAGGAGCGAGTGAGGCGCCGGGCTTGCGGATCGAAAACAGAAGAATTGTCGGACATTCGCAACCCCCAGGTAAGAATCTCCCGCCGCTATGTGCGGCCTGTAAATCTAGCTTAATCTGTCACTTGTTTTCTTGCTAGGTCGGTCATTAAAAGATCAGAAAACGGTATTTGAAGACTATGAGCCGGCGCAACACTGAGAGTACTACGGGCTGGACGTGGTGAAGGGTTGCCGCTTCACTCCGTATCCCCGCGGCGCTTCCCCAGCGACTTCGGCGAGAAGCCGACCGGCGCGTTGCGTAATAAACACCGGCGCTAATGCTTTAGTTGATCCCGGAGACAGCAGTTCAGCGCCAACCGCTTGCTTCCGGGTGCGCGCCGCTATCTGAGGACGGGAGGCTGCCGTGCCAAGTCCTTAGTGTCGGAACCCGAAGTATCCAAGGATGAAGAGGACGATGACCACAGCTCCGACGAGCCAAATGAGCCTATTCATTGGATTTCTCCACCCGCTTCGTAGATAGCGAGACTGCCGCCTCTGGAAAACTTTGGCAAGGCATGGGTGACCGACTCCCCCCAAACGAGCTGCGGCGCCGCCGCGCCCAGACTTGATGCCCGAGCATTCAGGCGGGGGCTGCCTCCGCCGTGATGTCCTCAGTGGCTGGCGCTGGCGGTGATGGTCGGCCGCTGAAGCATCGCCTCGATGGCTGCGAGACGTGACTCCAGGTCGGCTACCTTGCCGGCTTGCGCCTCCAGTTCCTCGATCCGCTTCGCCTGCACCGCGATGACCTTCTGCTGCTCCTGGAACCCCTCGAGAAGGAAGGCGGGGAGCTCGGGGTATTTCACCGTCTCGGGCTGTCCCTCTGCGTTGAAGACCGCGAGGTAGGGGAATGCCTCCGCCACCTCTTCGGCGATCAGCCCGTATTGAATCGGCTTCGAGCCGTCGGCGAAGGGCTTCCTGTAGCGGAAGGAGACGGGGCGCAGGCGCGCGAGCATGTCGCTCATCGCGCCCATCGGCTGGATGTGCTCCTTGTAGCGGCGCGAGGAAACGGTAACGCCGAGCTGGCCGTTCGCGTTGACGATAACCGCGCTACCGGCGACGTTGACCCCGCTGACGCCAGCAACGAATGCCATCGTCTGCGTGCCCTGTGTCCCGATCTTGATTGTGTTGGCGTCGCCGGCGGCTCCCAGATTTCCGATGAAGATGCTATTGGAAGGATTGGTCGCGAGAGAGCCCGCATTCTGGCCGATCGCGACGTTCCCGCTGCCGGAGGCGTTGTTGGAAAGCGTGTAAATACCAAGGGCGACGTTGCCTGAGCCGCTCAGATTGTTGTCGAGCGAATCGACCCCCACGGCGGTATTGTCGCCGCCAGTCGTGTTGGCCAAGAGGGCTTCGTAGCCGACAGCGGTATTGAAACTTGCATTGATGTTGGCCGGAAGCGCGCAGTACCCGATGGCGGTGTTGTCAGAGCCGCCGACGTTCGCCTGGAGTGCCACGAAGCCTAAGGCAGTGTTATGAGCTCCGCTGTCATTGGTAGCGAGCGCATTATCGCCAAGCGCTGTATTTTGCGGGCCGGTCGTATTGACCTGCATCGCCAGGTTCCCCACCGCCGTGTTGCTGTTAGCGGTGTTCTGCTTGAGGGCTCCCTTTCCCACAGCCGTGTTATTGATCCCGGTGGTATTGGCCTGCATTGCCTGGCTGCCCACCGCGGTGTTGTCGCTCGCAGTGCTTACCAGAAGCGCCTGATACCCGATGGCGGTGTTATCGTTCCCGGCTTCGTTGGAGTTCAGCGCGAGCCTGCCTAGCGCACTGTTCCGGCTGCCGGCGTCATTGGCCTGCATTCCCAGGGCTCCCGCCGCGGTATTGGAAGCGCCGGTGGTGTTGGAAAAGAGCGCATTGAACCCCAGGGCGGTGTTGGAGGAGCCGGTGCTGCTCCCCAGCGCACCCAGCCCGAGCCCGAGATTGAAGGAGCCGGTGTCGTGCAGGAACAGCGCGCCGTTCTCCGCGAGCGCGAGCGTGCCGCCGCCCGGCGAGAACATGCCGGTGTCGGAGCTCGAGGTGAACTTGAAGGCCGGCGCCGAGGTTGAGCCATCTGCTACTGCGGTTGATCCCGGCGCGCCTTGCGGCCCCGGCGCGCCCGTCGCGACGCGCATGACCAAGACCGCCCAGTCGGCCGTGTTCGAAGCGCCGCGCGGGAATGTCGGAGTGAAGCCCTACCGCTCCACCAGGTCAACCCGGTTCCGCGCCATTGGGAGGTGAAAGACTGTCCAGCGCCGAAACCCATTCATGGTGTTAGCTTCCCTCGAAAACTGCATTGCCGCGCAGCGGAGCAAATATGCACTTGTTCCCATTCCGTTCACGTGGCTAGCTTGAGAGAATGGTGGCGACTCTCGGCGAAGCACATGACCTCGGCTGGCGGCTGACCGTCTATTGCCGGTGGGGCAAACGGGACGGGATGAAGTCGATTCGGGAGTGCACCACGAAGCTCGAGGCCGATCTAGCTACGCTCGTTTGGACGCGGGGAAGGGAGTACCCGATTGCGAGGCTGGAGAGCCGCATGAAGTGTCCGCGCTGTGGGAGCCGGCGGGTGTTGATTGCCTTCGAGCCGCCGCAGAACTCCGGCAGAGCGACGGCTATAATTTAGCTAACGGAGACTGCGGGCTACCTATCCTTGTGTCTGCCTAAGGAGCGTTTCAAATGAACAGCCCTGGATGGGCCTACGCGCTGATCATGCTAGCGACGGGTGTCGGCATTCCGATCATGGCTGCGCTCAACGCGACGCTTGGCGTGCGGGTGCAAAGTGGACCGACCGCGGCAGCGATCCTGTTCGCGCTCGCCCTCGCGATCAGCTTGTGCGCTGCGGTGGTGACGGGCGGGCCGCAACGGCCCCTGTGGAATGCTGCTCCGTGGCCATTCTATCTGGGCGGCGCCTTTGTGGCCTTTTACGTTCTGTCGATCACAGTCATTGCTCCGAGATTCGGCTTGGGGAATGCGGTGTTTTTAGTGCTGGTCGGCCAGATCGCGTGCGCAGCGGCAATCGACCACTTCGGCATGTTTGGCGCAGCCAAGTCGGAGATGACCTTCGCGCGGATATGCGGTCTCATTCTGATGGCGTTAGGGGTGTTTCTGGCGCGGAAGCCATTCTGATATTTGCCAAACGGCATGCCCCGTTCAGCGGCGAGGGCGCCGGGATTGGCGGTGCTCCTATAAGGCACCGAAATCTCAGAATACTCATCGCCCAGAGCGCGCTAAGGACGGTCTGCCGGCCGGGGAGCAATTCGCGAACTAAGCATCTCGAGCGTTTAGCCGCATCCGCCTCGTATGGCACACCGGTGTGAATATCGGGACTTTCTCGATCGGAGCCGGAGACCGTGGGGCTAGGCAATCTTTCGACATTCGAAGCCCGCAGCTGCCTGATACGATTTCGCCGTAGCAAAGCGGCTCAGGCATCGAGTACCTTCCGCTTCTCGGGCAGATAGATTGTAGACGTGCTTCCGTTCCCAACGCTCTCGAAGAGAATGATCCCCTCGCTGCCGGCTTCACGTATCCAGTCGAGCTCGCTCCGCCAGTCGACCGCGGCGACACACTTTATGTCGATCGTCGTTGGGAACCCCCTTGGCGATGGTCACGGACCGAGCCCTACCCGCACAGGGCTCGGTCCACTATTGAACGTTGCGCGCGCTATTTCCATTTCTCTAAGGCAATCACCGCGGCTCGGCGCTGCGCTTCGCTTTGGCGAGCGCCCGGGCCGGCGCCGTTACGATGGCCGAGCCAGACCCGCATCGCTGGCCAGTACCGTTTTTTCTTGTGCAGCGCTATCCGCGGGTCCGGGCGCGGGAAGCCTGGATCTTCGAGGACGCTATTGATTGATCTCGGGCTCGACCAGTTTCGCGAGCTTGCGTAGGGATTCCTGCCAGCCGAGATAGCAGGCCTCGGCCGGGATCACATCCGGCACGCCCTGTTGCTGAATGTTAACTTCCGTGCCGACAGAAACGGCCTTCAACGTGACCGTGACCTTCATCTCACCCGGCAAGTTTGGGTCATCGAACTTGTCGCTGTAGACGAGGCGCTCGCTCGGAACGAGTTCCAGATACTTTCCGCCAAACGAGTGGCTTTGCCCCGTCGTGAAATTCCGAAATGACATCCGGTGATTCCCACCCACCTTTGCATCCAACTCGTGGACACTGCAGGTAAAGCCATATGGCGGAAGCCAGCTCGCAATCGCATCGGGTTCGAGGAAGGCGCGATAAAGCTTCTCGGGTTTGGCGGCGATGACGCGGTGCAGACGGATTGTGCTGGGCATGAATTCCTCCCGCTGATTCGGTTTGTTCGGTTGTCCAGGGCTGCCTCTTATCTCCCCGTACCAGTAACGACGAACGAACACCTGAAAATACAACATCGCACCGAAACAAAGTTTAGAGCCCAGCCCGCAGACGCTCGGGCCGCGTTGATCGATCTTTTGCGCCGCGCGATTGACGGTGCATTCGGGGATTCCAAAATCTTGGCGCGATGCGGCACATGGCTGGTCACCATCGCGCACGAATACGATCGGGGCATGCTGTTAGAGGCAGGCTAGCAAACGCTCTGGTCCAAATTCGAAAGTAAACTCTGGCCATGTAATTTCGCTTCGCCCGGCACCTCTTATTCACCAAATACCCAACTCGGAACCCTCGGCGACAGCGCAAGTTTTCATGTGTATCCACCACGGAGATGGCCATGCCTGACCAAGCCCTTCCCACTAAAGAAGAGATCGTCGCTCTGGAGAAATCCTACTGGGACGCGATCAAGAAGAAGGACGGCCGTCGTACCGCTCAGCTTTCGGGCAAATCCGCGCTCGTAACCGGGGCGCGGGGAGTGACGAGTATCCCAAAAGAAAAGATGGGGAAGATGACTGAGGAGGGGGACTGGACCCTCGAGTCTTACAAATTCGAAATTGTCGAGGTGGTGATGCCAATGCCGGATGTAGCAATCATTGCCTACACCGTTCGGCAGAAGGTCACGATGGACGGCAAACAGCAGGATCTGAGAGCAGCCGATAGCTCGACCTGGGTGCGTGGCGCGGAGGGCTGGGAATGCCATGCCCACAGCGAATGTTTCCTCAAGGATGAGTGAGCCGGTGGCGTTGCCCCGTGAGACGCGGGTGGAGAAGCGCGGATGATTACCATCACCGCCCTCAAGTGGGTCCCGCCCTTTGCACAGGGGCAGGTGCGCGATCATCGTGTGCGCTGGGTGCTGAACGAGGTTGGCTGGCCCTACAAGGTGCGGCTGCTTGATGCCGAGGATCAACAATCGGCCAGCTATCGCTCGGAACAGCCGTTCGGTCAGGTGCCGATCCTGGAAGAGGATGGTCGGCCAGCTCTGTTCGAAACCGGCGCGATCGTCCTCGACGTCGCGACCCGTGCAGGCAAGCTGCTGCCGGCGGAAGCCGATCAGCGCTCTCTGATGCTCAGCTGGTATTTTGCGGCGCTTAACTCCGTCGAGCCTTTCTTGATGAACCTCGCCTTGGTCGACTTCTTCACCGAGGACGAGGAAGACAAAGCGAGACGCCGTCCAGAGGTGCTCGACATGGCCGAGAAACGACTCGGCGAACTACAACAGGGGCTCGGCCAGCGCGTCTGGCTTGTGGGGGACGACTTTACAGCCGCCGATCTAATGACATCCTCAGTGCTCAAGATCGCGAAGTCGCTCCAGATCCTGGGCGGCTTTCCAGCGTTCGTCACCTATCAGCAGCGATGCTTCGACCGCCCTGCTTATCAACAGGCTATTGCCGACCAGTGCGCGGTGTTCGAGCGGCACACTGTCGATGACATGCACTACGGTGCAAAGACCGAGGATTGATTTGCGTGGCAGTAGGGGAGGCCGCGATTTGCAACGGTGATCGATGCTCCCACCGACCGGGGCTGACGCCCAGCGAAGCTCCTCAACGCACGTGGTCTTTGCGATTATGCGGCCCGCCTGCTCATCGGGGCTAAACCGGCAAGGTCTGCTGCGATCCCTATTTCTTCTCAAGAAGCAGCTCACCGGCGTCTCGCACGCGCCGCTGCAATGTCTCTGCTAGGACCGCAAGCGCCCACGGCAGATCGAGTTCAATGCGCACACTCTTTTCCATTACGTCCACACGCCCGGCCAACGACTGACCGAGCGCGCGCGCTGAGAAATTCAGACGATCTCCCTCCCAACTCTCCTCAAAGCCAAGCATCCCAACGCCCAGCTGATCGCGAATTTTTCCAAACCCATTTTTGAGGCGTCGATGCGCTTCGACCCGATCTAGTTCGTGCGCAATGTCAATAACGACGGGTCTGGGCATTCGACTTCTGATATAAGCTACCGCCTCGCCCGATCCACGATGTCGTTACCTGTCTTCTCAGCCAACCCCGCTACCTTTGTTGCTATGGTCCGTGAGATCTTAGAAGAGGCCCCGGGCGAGAGGCCCTGGGCCTCGGCTTCCT
This sequence comes from Hyphomicrobiales bacterium, assembly GCA_038211615.1. Classification (GTDB taxonomy): domain Bacteria; phylum Pseudomonadota; class Alphaproteobacteria; order Rhizobiales; family Afifellaceae; genus DASWJZ01. Next base: position 70,318 of record JBBQVL010000001.1, on the reverse strand, counting down.
TCAGCCCTTGCGAGGCGAGGTCGGCTCCGCGCCGCTTCGTTTCGTCCCAGAGCTTACCCGCCTGGTCCTTAACTGCATTAGCGGTGTCCCCCATCAACCGGTTCTCGCTTTGGCTCGAAGGGAGGGATGCCGCGATTGCTGCGCCGATCGCGACTCCGATGGCCCCGAGCATAAGGGGCTGCCTGGCGAACAGGTCGGCCAAGGTGTCCTGCACACCTTTTCTCACGGCACCTGTCCCGTCGAACGGCTCGCTGGATTGCGGCCTGCTCAAGTTCTGATTGTCCTTCGACCAAGAGGTGGTCGCCTCCGAGGCAGCTTCGCCAACGATCTCTCCAACCCGATTGGCGGCGCTGCCCACTGCATCCGTCGCGCTCCTGAGCGCGTCGTTGGCCTGATGCCCGATTTCAGCCGCGCTATCCGCGACGGCATGCATCCCGTCCGTAACACGCCCCGTCGCCGCACGGGCACCGCGATAAACCGCGGCTCCCGCGTCCTGTGCTCCCCGCCCGATGCCGCCTGCAACGGCTTGAGACGCACCACCCAACATAACGTGTCGACCGCCAGCAAAAAGCCAGAGAATCCCGACACCGACCAGCGCCGCCGGGATCGGGTTTTGGCGAATTGCATCGTCCAACGCGCCCACGAAGTCGGTGCTTTTCCCCGCGGGCATCCTCTGGGAGTCGTGGCTCATCGGCTGGTGTCCTTCACGGCGGCGATGTCACGATCAATCTCGCTCATCGTGCGCGTTGGCTTTAGGTGATCGAGGCTGAGCTTCGTTTTGCCGACATACGCAAGCGCACCGCTGATCAGTATGCCGACAACGCCGGCAATGAGATCCGCGAGGGACGCGCTAAGACCAAGCTCGACCAGCAAAGCAGCCAGAGCCATAAGCAAGAGTACCATCGCGGGAATAACGAGGAGAGCGCCGCCAATGAGAAACCCCGCACCGACAGCTACCTCAGTTGCTTTCGCAGTTAGCTCGGCACGCGCGATCGCCATCTCATTACTAATGAGCTTGGTGAACTGATGGACGACGTCACCTATCAGGTCGCCCACAGTCCGCTGATCGTAAGATCCTGACATGACCTAACTTCTCTGGCTTTGAGGCAGATGCGTTGCCGCGCCGGCGAGCCGTCTCTCGTTCTCACTCTGATACTCGGAGGCTCCGCGACCCGCGCCCGACGAGCTGGAGCTTTTCAGAAAGCGAATTGCCACAAAGCCCGCCAGGACCGTTGCACCTAGGAAAGCGGTAGGCTGGCTCCTCGCAAAATCCTGCACGCCTTCCAGCAACTCAGAGAGATTGCGCTGCCGGATTGCGTCAGAGGTGTTGTCGATCTGATCCGCGGCACGGCGGATATAGTCACCGGCCTGCGGTATCTGGTCGTCAAACTCCCCGGCCGCGCGACGAGCTGCTGCGGCAAGACCGGTCACGAAATCAGCCCCGGCGTTCTTCTGATCCTCGGCGACAGACCGCAGCTTATCGCTTGCGCCCGACACCGCGTCTTTGGCGTTCTCGGTGAGGTTTGACGCCTGCTCTTTCACCTGCCTGGTTACATCTTCGGCCACGCCCGACGCCTGCTTCTTGAAGTCATCGGCGAGCTTGCTGACTTTCTCCATCGGCGACCCGCTGTTGCTGGCCAGCCCGGAGCGCCCGCTATTAGAATTGCTGTTCCAGTCGCCGCTGCTCATGGTTTCCTCTCGCTAACCGGTCGCGCCGGAAGTAGTCTGGGGTGAATTCTCGGGATCCCCGACCGGCTCGCCGGTCACATTCCTGATCGCCGTTTTGATTTTCTCGCCCACTTGATCGGCAAATTCCTTCGCGCTCTCCCGGGAAAGGCCTTGCTCCTTTGCGCGGCTAGCGGCCTCGTCGTAAATCTCTGTCGCGATCTCTTTTGCCGCCGCTACTCCTTCAAGAGCTGCATCCCCCGCCTTCTGCTTCAGGTCGTCTGCTGTAGCTCCAAGGAGCCTGTCTTCCTGCGCTGTGGACGGAAGCGCCGCGGCGATGATCGCGCCGATCGCGAGGCCAACCGCTCCCACAAGGATGGGATTTCTGCTGATCGCATAGTTGACCCAGTCGTGCGCCTGCGTGCCAGCCTGACTTATGCGCTCTGCTGAGAGTGTGTCTCCGACGAAGGCGACGGCATCGCGTCCCCTCGCCCGAACCACGTCCACGCCTTGCGAAGCTTTCTGGCCTACGGCGGCGGCCGTGTCGGCTGCACGATCAGACGCCTGGTTCGCAAATGCCGACAGCCGATCGCCTGCACGGCTCGCGGAATCCATTCCCGCCTTGACGTGATCCTGCACTGCCCCGGAGAGTTCATCGGCCTTCTGCCGCACGGTGTCGGTAGCGTTCCCCAGACCCTCGCGGGCGTTCTGAGAGAAGCTCGAATTGCCAGCCGGCTCCCGGTTTACAGATGAGCGGCGCGTAAGCCCAAAGCCCGCGCCGATCAAGAGGAGTGGAACCGGGATTCGGGTAATGATTCCCCAAAGAGGATATGCGGCGCCGGCGGCGATCGCGGCTGCCTGAATTGGGTTGTCGCGCACCCGCTCCTCCAGGGTTTGAAGGAAGCTATCCTTTTTGCCGCGCACGTAGTCCCCGACGTCGTTCTTGATGGCGGCCGGCGAAATCCTCCTCTGCAGAGCATCGACGGTATTCATCAGATCGGCGCGATTCCGCGCTGCATCTCGTTCCAGTTCGCGGAGGGACGATTCGCTTTCTGTCATCGGGGACGGTCCGTAGTCCGGGTCGGCGGGGTGCCAACGCCCGCCAGTGAACTCTGGTGACCTTCCTTCGTTCCGGTGTTGCCTCGCTCCCCAAGATTGTTTCCTTCGGGGGTTCCTCCCCGGCGATCGGACTGCCATTGCGTTTGGAAGAGTTTTCTCAAGCGAGCCGCCTCATCGATCAGGCGCATGAGCGGATCAATGCCCAAACCAGACTCGTCGATCGGCTGAGAGATGATGGTCACTCGACGGTGGAAGCGGAACGTCTGCTCCGAGTGTTCATGAACTTGCTCGTCGAATTCACCCTGCACCGAATGCACTTGCCAAACGAAACGGAACGAGTGAGCCGAAAGGCCCGTTAGGTGCTTGATGTTCTCGCGTCCGGTATTTGATGATTTCAGTCAAGGCGATCCGGATAAATGCCGCCGGCCGTTTTGAATTCCGCGTATCATCGGACGGCGACTTGAGCACCATCACTCCCGACCCGAAGACGGCTGTTCTCGCGCTTCAACATCTCGGTATTCGAAACGCGCAGGCCTTAGTGGCGCATGCGGAAGAGTGGGGGTGGGTCGAAATCTACGACCCGGAGTGAGCAATAACGGAAGCATTGTCGACATCGCAAACACCGAGGTCAGAATTTCCCGCCGCTACGTGCGACCCATAAAATCTAGCTCATCTGGAAACTTTGTTTTCTTCCCATCGATCATTTCAAAGACCAGATACGGAGCCGGAGGACTATGAGCCGGCGCAGCACTGAAAATTTACGAGCTTGACGTGACACAGGGCTGCCGCTTCACTTCAGCATCCTCCGCGTCCCTTCCAGAGGCCGCGGCGAGAAGGCGACCGGCGCGTAGAGCAAAAACCCGGCGCCTCCCCCTAAATTGACCCCGGACCCCTCGACGCCGGGGTTTTCTTTTGGCGGTAGAGCCAAGCTCCTGGGTCGGCACCCTGGATCACAAAACGCGTTGCGTAAGCCTTCCCGCCCGAAGTCCGCCGCTTGGCCTTCATCAAGTCAATGGTGCCGACGCTGGTCACCGCGCCGCCCGACGGCGAGGCTGGACCACGACCGGCGTGAATCGTGATTAGCTGAGCGCCGACCAGTAGACCATGTGGCGCCGCTTCCTCGCTGGCTATTCCGGCATGCCCGCGAGACGCAGGCACTCCGCAATATGCGCGGTGTCGCCTGCGTCCTTGAAGACGAATTCCCCGCAGCCACGAGTTCTCTCGCGCGATCCGCGAGACCGAGCCTCGCGAAACATCCCGCCATTGCCGCGACGCTGATGGCGGCTGTCGGTAAGCCTCTAAACTACGATTCAGGCCGCCGCTGCAGCACAAGTCTGAACCTCACCGTGCAGCCCGCCTGAAACTCGAAATTCTGAGCCTCTGCAACGATGGTGACGACTTGGGTATTCGTCGTGATGGCCGGCGATTCGCTCAAAAATCTGATCGTCGGCTGCGGATCAGGTGGATTGGTCTGATTGCCCGGGCCATCAAACACATCCGAAAACTCGGCAGCCTTGAAGGCCACAGCTGCTCCGATATTGGGGTTGCCGTTGACAAGCCTCCAGCCCATCGCGCCTTCCTGGAAGAACAACCCCAGCCGGGCATCATCACCGTTCTCGGTGCCGGCGAGTTGCGGCCGAAATCGAGCTACCCCTCTGTCGCCCGTTGGGTTGTAACTCGGGCACGCCCCGGTCGCTGACAGGAAGACGAACCCGCCGATAAACCTTACCTGAGATGCCGCGTTTGCCGGCGAGCACGCCAAGAGAGCACCGGAGCAGATCAGTGCTAAGATTCCTCTCATTGATTCCCCCTTGTTTCCTACTTGGCGAGCCTGTGCGGAAACCGGAAGTTGGTCAAGGCGCAGAGTTTCTGGATTCTCGGCAGCCGGGATGAAGAACTGCTCTGGTGGCGATTGAAGCTGCGTGCGGCTAGAAGGTCACTCTGTGGCAATCAGAACCACCGCCTCCTTTTTCATCAAGGGGAAGCGCGGCATAGGTGGTAAACGGCCCGATTGCACTGTACGCTGCGCGGCTTACCCTGATTGGCGCAGCGCCGCCTTAAGTCATCGCGGCGGAATAACCGCAGGCTCTGGCCCGTCTAACCGTACGTAATAATGCGAATCGGCAGGTCGGAGATTGCCGCCATCGCTGCGCCGGACAGGTTGCAGACTTTCATCGTCGCCGTGCCGGCTGACGGAACTCTCACGCCATAGATCAGGATTCCCTCCGGCAGGGTGCCCTGCAGCGAGATGACAACTGCCTCTCCGACCGCGGCTCCTCCCACACTGATATTGAAATCGCGGCACTGCCCGTTTGCGACAGCGTTGGCCCCGAGGCTGATGTGTCCGGCGGAGTCGGCGCCCTTGATGTCGGCTGTTGTCAGGGAATTGTTCGCTACCTTGCTGCCGTCGACCGCGTTCGACTGGAGTTCGCTGAGACCGACGGACGCGCTTGCGAGATCGTTCGCAAAAAGGGAGTTGTCGACTATCTCACCGGTGTCGATCGAGTTGTCAGCGATCTCGGTGGCGCCAACCGCATCGGTTGCTATCTCGTCGGAGCCAACGGAGCCACTGCCCAGATCGGCGGCGGTGATCGAACCGTCCAGGATGTCGACGCTTCTAACGGAGTCATCGGCGATCTTGATGCTCGTGATAGCATCGTTGGCTATCCTGCCGTTCCCGACCGTCAAAGGCGCGATTTTGAGGCCGGTAACCGCGCTGTCTGCAATTCTGCCGGTCACGATCGCCAGATTCTTGATTGTCGGGTTCGGATAGCTGCCGGTCAGATCACCGCCTGCCGGACCGGAGGGCGGCGCCCGCAGTGAGGAAGGGTCGGCGGCGGCATCAACGGATCCTGGTTCCGCCTGCGCTCCTGCGGCGGCAAACAGGTCCCAATTGCCCGACTGCTGAGGCGTCGATCGGACATTCTCGCGGCGTGCCCGCCAAGTTGAGCCCTGATAGGTCACGAGGTCGTTGGTGAGGTAGGCGGTCGTCGCGGTCCAGGCGCCGCGCGGCGTAACGCCCGCCGGCCCGCAGTCGGCCACCAGTGCCGAAGTCGCCGCTCCGAGGATGGTCGGCGCGACGAGCTTCTGAACATCGACGATGCAGTCTCCCGGATGATAAACGACGCCGAAGGCGAATGCTCCGTTGACGTCCGACTTCACGTTGAAGTCATCGCCTGACTGCCCATCTAGACGAACCCACGTGTTCGGGGCAGTCGTCGATCCCGCAATCAAGAGCTTGCCGCCGGCGATCCTGGCGTCTGTGACGGTGACGTCGGCCGCACTGGCCGCTGTGGTGATCGCGGCGAACGCGAGGGTTGCGACGACGGAAGTACGATTGATCATCAGGGATCCTCTCGGAAACATGCCCTTGTTCAGCACACGCGAACGTGGGCCCATTATGCTCGGCGATCAAACGACCGGCGGCGCAAAGGGTAAACCATTTCCACCTCTGCCGAGCGAAAGCGGATTCGCTGAAAATGTGCCAACTGATCGCCGTCAGACCGTTGGAAAGAGGGAATATCTCATGAGAGGCGGACCGAGGCACGTCGCATCAACCCTAACGCCGGTTCTTGTGGGTCTGTTTATGAGCGGTTTCGGCGCCGCCGCGCAGGAGGGGCCGCCCGGCATCACCGATCCCAGGGTATTCCCGGCCTTTGTCAGCAATGCGCCCCAGTGCAGCCCGCCCCCAGGACTCAATCCGGTGCTGGCGTACGTGCAGGAAAACGACCGGGAGTTTCTGGAGGGGGTGAACCACGGACTCTCGCGGGCCGCCGCGGACCGGGGGCTTGAATATCGGCGGGTTCTGGCCAACAGCGATGCTTCAAACGCTGCGGCTGAAATCCAGACCTTTCTTGACGCCAAGGTCGGCGCGCTCGTCGCGACCTCCTCGGACCCCGCCGTCGTGAGCCAGAACCTTCAGAAGATGATTTGGTCAGGGGCTTTCGTCGGAACAATCGTTCCGCCGCCCGCTACGCTTCTGTTAAACGCTCCTCAGTATGAAACCGGCAAGGTCCTCGCCGACGCCGCGATCGCCTATATCCAGGCCAAACTCGGCGGCCGCGCCAAGGTCGTCCTTCTAACGCAGGACACGATGCAGTATCTGGCCCCGCGTTTTGAGGCGATGCGCGACGAACTCAGCAAGCTGCCCGATGTCACCGTCGTTGCCGACATTGCGCCTAGTCCCGTGAGCGAGCAGGGAGGCTACGACACCATGAACACGATCCTCCTCGGTATCCCCGACGTGGACGTTGTTCTCGGCGCAGATGCGGTGGTGCTCGGCGCGCTCCGGGCGCTGCGGGATGCGAAAAAGGATCGCCCCGACCAATTCCTCGGCGGCATTGACGGGGAGCCGCAGGCGGTGTCCGAAATCAAGACGGGAACAAGCCCCTACAAGGCAAGTATCGCGCTCTCCTCGCCGGTATTCGGCTACGCCATGGGGCAGTATGGCGCCGACTGGCTGCTCGGCAAAAGCATCCCGCAGGCAATGGATATCCTCCCCATCGCGCTCACCAGCGAGAATTTGACTGCATATGAGGCAGATCTTGCCTATCCCGCTGCAGCCTTCAATGACCCGAAGCGCCGTAGCCTGTACCTCAAGATGTACGGCAACATTTGCTACGACACGCGAGACCAGTACGTGAATTTTCCGTGGTCGTCCGAAATTCACCGATGAGGATCACGCGCTTGCGACCAGCTTGAGCATCGGCCGGCGCGCTCTCTTCCGAGTTCAATCATCTCGCCGTAGTCGGCCCTCCACGGGCGCATTCGTGCAGGTCATCGATGCCTGGTGTCAGCCCGGGAAGGGCGGTTTGTCCGGTGCGCTCTGACGTAATGGTGGACCGACGTGACGCCCTGGCCCTTGGTGTTTTGACGCGCGATCTGCCATGAAGCGTGGCTGAAATGCCCATCAGCGCCCGCTCATTCGTTCGATCGCAGCTCCTGTTTCTCACCGTCGGCTTCATGGCGCTGGCGGCGATCGTGGCCGTCGCATTCTGGCTAGGGGAACGGTCAGGTCAGCTTGCCGAGAAAATATTGGCGGCTCGCGACCTGAAAACCGTGTCGGTCGAGTTGCGGGCAGCCGTCCAGCGGGCTGAGTCAAGCCAACGCGGATACCTCTACACCAATAACGAGGTCTACTTGGCGCCCTTCAACTCCGCCGAGGCCGACGCAAAGCGGGAAATCATCGGACTGCCTTCGAGGCTCGAGGACTATCCGGCGCTCTCGCCCGCTGTCGCCAAACTGGCTTCGGTGATCGATGCCAAGTTCGCGGAGATGGACCGTTCGATCAGCCTCGCCAGAAACCGCCAACCGGGCGAGGCACTGAACCTGGTGCTCACCAACCGCGGCAAGGCGCTGATGGACGAGGCGAACGTCTACATCACCGGCATAAGCCTTGCTGCGGACCAGCGGCTGTCGAGCCTGGTTGCCGAGCAGGCGGACAATGCCCGATGGCAGCGGCTCGTTTCCACGACCGGGGCACTCGTTGCTATCGCGGCCGCGGCCGCGGCCCTGTTCACCATCATCCGGTATGCGAGCGAACTGGGCAGTGCCAGGGATGCCCTGAGCAGTGCCAACACCCAGCTCGAGAACAAGGTGGAAGCGCGCACCGCTGACCTTGTCAGGAGTACCGAAGAAATGCGCGAGGCGAAGAATCGAGCCGAGCTGCTGATGCGGGAGGTCAATCACCGGGTCGCCAACAGTCTCGCTATGGTGTCTTCGCTCGTTCGAATGCAGGCCAACACAATGAGCGACGCGGCGATGAAGGCGGTGCTGGATGAGACGCAAGCGCGCATCCACGCGGTCGCGATGGTCCACCAGCGGCTGTACTCATCCGGCAACGTGCTGGAAGTGGCGCTCGACGAATACCTGCGTAGCGTACTCGACCAATTCCAGTCGGCGATGGGCTACGCGAACCGGATCACGCTGAGGTATCAGCTGGAGCAACTTTCGCTGAAGACCGATGCAAGCATCAATCTCGGTGTGATTGCCGCCGAGTGGGTGATGAACGCGGCCAAGTACGCCTACCCCGAGCGGGCCGGTGAGGTTCGGGTTAGGCTGACAAGACTTGCGGATCGCAAGGTGGCGCTGGTCGTGGAAGACGACGGTGTGGGCAAGGGCGACGGAGAGCCCAAGGGCACCGGCCTCGGAACCCGCATCGTGACGGCGATGGCACGCTCGCTGGACGCAAGTGTCGAGTACAGAGACCGCTCTCCAGGACTTTCGGCACAGCTCACCTTTCCGGTCCCCGCCGCGTAATCCAAATTGGTTTCACGCCCCCCTTTTGTCTCCGGTGGGCCGCAGCCTCCAACTCCTTATCCAGGATGAAATTCAACCAAGCGAACATCTCGGCATTGCCCTGGTCGGTTCTATCTGCCCAATCAGGCAGTTCGCTGGGAGATGCATTCGACCACTAGGACGAATGAGTTCGATATTCCTCGAACCTTCGTCACCGCCTTTTCGCTTTGACCGCTGGAGTTTTCACATCCGACGCCCTCACTACATTCCTGCTCGCCTCGATTACCGGTGGCGTCGGAGCTGTAGGTCGACGTGCAGAATGGTTTAGAGCTCGCGCCCGAAGGAGCGCGAGCTTGGGCTGCTACTGCAACTGCGTTGCGATCTGATTGAACTTCGCGCTCAAGCGTGTCCCGATGGTCGACAGCACGCCGATAATCACGACCGAGATGAGAGCCGCGATGAGTCCATATTCAATGGCAGTAGCGCCACTCTCATCGTGGACAAAGGTAGCCGCAAAGTTTCGCATTTGAATCTCTCCGTTAAATGCCGGGCCGTTTAGCCCGCCTGATCACAAGAATGCGCCGACGGGATTGATGGTCCATTTAATCCAGCTAATTTTGAGCATCGTCATTAGCGGCGCTTTAACATCTCCCTTAGGAGGGACGCGACGACGGAGTGCCCGCGTCCGCTTCCCCTTCAGCTGAATCAACTTGAGCTGCTGCCGGTTTCACGGACACCAAGCTAGGTGATTGAACCGGAGGTGGACGAAACGGAGGCGATTTTGCCGCGAGTTCAAGCTGACCGGCTCATGGCGGCTCTGTCGCCGAACCTTCTCGATCGGCACTTCGCGGCGGAGCGGCCGGACTAGAAGTGGATCGCGGATTTTACCTATGTCTCAACCGCCGAGGGCTGGCTCTATGGGCGGCCGTCATCGCCCCCTTCTCGCGGCGCGTGGTCGGCTGGTCGATGAGCGCCGGGATGACGGCGCATCTCGTCACTGACGCTCTTGTCATGGCGATCTGGCGACGCGGCAGGCCGGACGCCCCGCTGCACCACTCGAATCAGGGATCGCAGTACACCAGCGGAAGTGTCGCCCATGTCGCCGGCGTTCTCGCCTGCGAAGTCGGCCTTCTTCATTGAGGAACTGCAATTCTCGCAGCGCGTTGCTTAGCGAACTTAATTTCGGGAGTACGCCAGTGGCCAAACAAGCGACGGACTATATGCAGCAGGCGCAGGACTCAGCTGATTCCGCGATAGACACTGCGCAGGAATACGCGGATTCGTTTACCGACCAGATCCGTGCCAATCCGCTCACTGCCGTGCTAGTCGCACTGGGACTGGGATGGCTTTTCGGCATCATGACGAAATGGCGGTAGGTCGATCAGCCGCCGAACCGCCAATCCGAGGCAGTCGCGCCATGCAGCAGGAACGGTGAGCAAGAACTGCGCCCGTCGCAGTTCGCGTCGTGCGCTTGGCGCGCTCGCGCCGGGCCTACGAAATTTGGGCGTCACCTCGGTGTCCGTTGATCCGCAACGGGTGCATTTGTAGCTGCCGGCGAGCACGAGCAGCGGCGTCAGCTCGCCCACACTTGCGGGCAAAATAGCGCGGGCAGGCCCAGAGTGCTCCGCGCCTTCGTCGGCCGGTAAAGCCGCTCGCAGACGACTTCCCCTTGTCCTATGCTGGCGTCACGCCGGCCGTGGGGGCCTGGGTCTCTGGAGGACACAATGCTCGTCAGATCAATCGCTGCGGCGCGGCTCGTCTTTGCCGCTTTTGCGGTTTTCGCGTTCGCCGCCGCGGCTCAGGCACAGTTGCTCACCTTCGTCTCTAACGCCGGCGACGACACGAGGCCCTGCACGGTGCAGGCGCAGCCCTGTAAGACGCTGCTGCGTGCTGCAGCCGTTACCCTCGCGAGTGGAACAGTCCGCATTCTGAGCGACCTCGCGGCGCAGCCGGCCACTAATATCGTGAGATCAGTCACAGTCGAAGGTGGCGGCAACTCGGTCATCGGCGCAATTACGATCAGCGCATCCGCAGCCGTAGTGACATTGCGGGGGCTTCATCTGACGGGCCGTGACGCACTGGCAAATGGCATCATCATCAACAGCGCCGCGGCGGTTCACATCGAGGATTGCGCCGTGGAGCGTTATACGAACGACGGTATTAAATTGGGCGGGGCGACCCCTACTAAGCTTTTCATTTCCAACACAGTCTCAGCCTCAAACGGGTCGGATGGTTTTTACGCTGAGAACATCAACGCGCAGGCGGTGATTGAGAACTCCCGTTTTGAAGGCAATGCCGGTAGCGGACTTTACCTAAAGGTGGAGAGCGCAAACGTCAGCGGCAGCGTCGCGTCCGGGAATGTCTCAAGTGGCATGGTATTGCGTTCCACAGGCGCGAAGATCACGCAAACGACTGCAGACAACAACGGGGGCCGCGGCTTCCTTGTGTACAGCGGTGCCGCGCGCTTTAGCTCTGCGCAAGCCACGCGAAACATTGCCGGGTTAACAATAAGCGACAGCGCCTTCGTGTATATCGCCAACTGTATGTTCCTGGGAAACTTCAACGGAGACGTTAACGATCAGGGATTTGCATATTCGTATGGAGGCAATGCTATCAGTTGGTGGATTGGCAATGACCCTGTGGCTCAGACTCCGTTCTAACGGGCGCTGGCGCGGGAATGCCGAAGTGAAGCGGCAACACTTCACCACGTCAAGCTCGCTGGCCATGACCTGCTGCAGACGAGCAAGCGCCCGATCAGTAACCGATCGGCTCGCATTCGCGGCCGCCAAAACTTAATCTGTTCGAAACCAAGTTGGCCGATCGAAGGGAATCAGGCCACGTCATTTACGCGCGCAGGCGGGCGCAAGCTGCGGAGGCGCTCGGTCTTCTAGCGGGCTTATTCGGAGGCAACTCGGATCAGGGCTCGGGCCGCGCCATCGGTGGCCATGGCGCGCGCTCGCCGTTCAGCTACGTCGTAGTTTGGAACGGCTTCCCGTCCGCCGTAGCGGGCGAGCTTCCCGCGATTCCTCACACGGGCCATTTTCCCAACGCGCTCCACAGGAAAAGAAAGGATTCCGAGAAACGGTCGGCGTTGCAACAGCGAAGTCGGTACCGAGCCGGACATGGCTAAAGAAGATATATGAAGGACAAACATCTCGCACAAATTCTGCTTCCGTTTTTCGACAACGCGGGCACCGCGCTCGATCGAAGCAATTTCACGAAAGTGTCGGCGGAACTAACCAGGCAATTCGGAGGCGCAACATCTTTCCTGCGGTCGCCCGCAGACGGTGTATGGAAGAAGGGGCGTCGAACTGATCGTGATCAGGTTGTCGTGGTTGAGACGATGGTCAGCCGAGTGGATCTTCGCTGGTGGCGTGCTTATCCGTAGCTGCTCCAGAAGTGCTTTCGCCAGGAAGAGGTCGTCATCAGGACTCAAAGGGTCCGTACGCTTTAATCGGAACCGCGGGCAACATCCAACACCTTTGCGCCGCCATCCATGCCCCTGACGGCCTGCTACCGAGCTGACCTCCCCCCCACCTTAGTCCGTGACCACACCCAAATCGGACCCTGGGTTTGACGGCGCTCTCTGAATGAAAGGCGTCCTCATCGGATGGCCAGCTTGCGAACCCCTATTCTGCGGCCATGCCATCCGGGTCGAGGGTTGCGAGATAAGCAATTATTGCTTGCACCTCTCCGTCGTTTCTTATCCCGCTGAACTCCATCTTCGTCCCCGGCACGACTTTGGGTGGGCCGTGCAAGAAATTTGTGAGTGTGGTCTCGTTCCAAACCTTGTCCTGACCGTACGCAACCATGGCCTCCGAATATTCGTAATTGGGAAGGCTGCCCGGCTTCCGACCGAACAGGCCGTGGAGGTGGGGTCCCCTCTTTACGACAGCCGCCGGATCGATAACGGCGTGACAGCCTTGGCACCTAATGAAGAGAAGCTTGCCGCGCGCCGCTGGTTCGTCTTGCGCAAAGGCCACGGTAGCAATGACAACGAAGGCGAGCACGACAGTACATCTGTGGATAACCACGGCATTCCCCCGAGCGCTGCGCCCGCAAATCAGCAGGCGCTTAATCCTATCGGCGTCACTTCACATTGCAACCTAGACTCGACCCGTGTCGCTATCCTGTTCACGCGCATGGTCGGGCATGAACGACTCGATCCGCAACGCGCTGCGCCAAGATTTGAAGCTGGTTACCGTGCGAGCCGCAACACGGGCGCACCGAAGCGAGGTGGTCGAACGTATCCTCGCGGTAATCGACTCGGCTACGATTCAGGGCGCAGCCGCGGCGCGAACGAGCATCGTCAACAGAACTAAAACGGGAGAAGCAAGCGCCGGAGGATCCGTCCGTGGTGCGAGGTGGCTCCTCATTGGACCCGCGCCACCCGGCACCCTAGCGATGCCGTTTACTAATCTTTATCCACCGCCAAAGCGGCAGGATTAAACGGGACCCGGGAAGGCAATTTTTTAAGCCGCTGGGTATCTAGCTGGTCCAATGAGCAGTTCTTTCTTGCGCCTTCAGCATCTTTGCCGGCTACTTATCTTGGGCAATGCGGGGAATGTCGCATTACTATTCTGCTTGGTAATTCCTATTCTTATCGGACTGACCGGGTTTGCGCTCGACGCTGCCGGCTACGCCAGGCAGCTCGGCAAAATTCAGTCAATCGCTGACGCGTCGTCGCTGGCCGTGGCAAACGAGCTGCATCTCTACCGGCGCGACATCGAGGAGCTCAGGGAAGTCGGAAAGGCGCGCGTCGGGGCCATGATCGCCGACAGTAGTTACGCGGGAGAAAGCTATAACGTCGCGATCGGCGTCGATCCTGATCAGAACCTCATAGATGTCACAATCGACATGCCCGCGAAAAACTTTCTTTCGGTCGACCTTGGCTACTTCAGTAAAGTCGAGGCGAAGTCGACTGCCCAGGCCTACGGTCTTTCCAGGCTCTGCATACTCACGCTCGACCCGTCGGCGCCCAGGGCCTTGAAGGCGGACGGCGGTTCGAGCATCACCGCGCCTGAGTGCGCCGTGCACTCGAACTCCACTGCACCAAACGGTTTGGATGTTGCCCCCGACAGTCATCTCATTTCCACCCAGATCTGCTCATCAGGCGGATTTGGACCAAAGGGCAATTACGATCCCACCCCGGAGCCCGATTGTCCGCGGCTTGACGACCCGCTCAGCCTGCGCCCCAGGCCATCTGTCGGCGGATGCAACTTTCTGGATACGCATATCGACAAGGAGAAGGTGTCGATCGGACCCGGCACGTATTGCGGGGGTCTGAAGATCACAGGCGGGGCAGAGGTGATCGCCGAAGCAGGCACCTACATCTTCACGGGTGGAAATCTCGAGGTTAAGGACAAGAGCAAGCTCGTCGGGGAACACACGTCCTTCTTCTTCGATGATGAAGCCTCGAGCCTCAATTTCGATAAGGATACGACGATCGATCTAAGTGCGTCAAAAGAAGGCGACATGGCCGGGATTCTGATTTTTGAAAACCCCGCCATCCCCAAAGGCCACGATTTCACCATTCGAAGCGAAAATGCCAAGCGGCTGCTCGGGACGATCTATCTACCCACGGCAAAGTTGATGATCGATTCGAAATCCGCTGTGGCCGCGGAGTCAGCCTATACGGTCATCGTGGCGCAGCAGCTCGACGTGAAGGGTGCCGAACTCATCGTGAATTCCGACTACGGGGGCACGGACGTGCCTGTACCGAAGGGGCTTGGCCCAACTTCTACGATGTCGCGCCTCACGCGATAGGAGCTTAACCTTGCCCGTTCCGGAGCGACTTGCGGCGAGACCGGGTGGAATCGTTCAAACTCCGCCTGAAGCGGCCTCGCCATCGTACGAACCGGCTATCAACAACGCCTTCGGGATGTCATCAGGTCTTCGACCGGCGCGATCAGCCGCAGATCGAGCGAGCCAAGGTCGAGGACGCTGCCGAGAAAGCGCATGAAGACTCACTTCTTTGTTGGGCAGGCCAGTGGTTCAGGATGACCTCTGTATCGGCTGTTTCGATCTGGTAACTGAACCGGTTGCGATAGAGCCCGAGGAGCGCGTCATGCATTGCGTCGGAGGAGCTGCAGAGCGCATCCACCGGGATCACGACCCGATAGCCGAGATCGACCGCATCCAGCACGGCGGCAAGGACACACATGTCGGTCTCTGCGCCGGTGATGACGAGGCTGTCCACGCCGCGTTCCTTGAGCTCCGACGCAAGGCCGGTCGAATGGAAAGGGGAGAAGAACGGCTTGTCGAGAACTGTGCCAGCGTCTGCAAGCGCGCGCAACGGCTGCACCAGATCGAGTAGCCCGGGGTCGATCTGCGACGTCGTCATCTCGCGCCAGCGTTCATAGAAGACCCGCCAGGCGCCCGTCATGTCTTCCGGCTGCCCGGGCGGAATGAAGCGCGTGTAGATGCTCTCTTTCGGATGCGCTTCCGCGATTTGCGTCACCTTTGGCAGGACTCGCTTCATCCACGGCGTATGCCAGGGCGTGCCCTGCGCAAACATCTCCTGCATGTCGACGCACAGGTGCGCCGTCGTCGCCGTGAGCGTGCCCCGGGTGAGGCCGTCGGATTTGATCGGCGCCGGCATGGATCAGGGCTTCATCACGACCTTGATGCAGCCGTCCTTCTTGTCGCGGAATGTCTTGTAGAGATCCGGGCCGTCCTTCAGCTCGGCGCGATGGGTGATGACGAAGGAGGGGTCAATGTCGCCGTTCTCAATTCTCGCCAGAAGCTTCGGCAGGTAGGCCTGCACCGGTGTCTGCGCCATGCGGAAGGTCAGGCCGCGATTGATGGCCGATCCCATGGGAATCTTGTCGAGGAGGCCGCCATAGACGCCGACGATGGAGACCGTCCCGAAATTCCGGCAGCAGTGAATCGCCTGGCGCAGGACGTGCGGCCGGTCGGTGCCCATGAAGGTTGCCGTCTTGATGCGGTCGACGACCGAATCGAGGCTGGCGGTCGCATCCGCCTCGGTGCCCACTGCGTCGATACAGGCGTCGGCGCCGCGGCCGTTCGTCATGTCCTGGATCTTCTCGTAGATGTCATCATCCTTGAAATCGAGGGTCTCAGCGCCCGCGGCCTTCGCCATCTCCAGCCGCTCCGGCACCGTGTCGATTGCGATCACGCGCTCAGCGCCGAGCAGGAAGGCGGAGCGGATCGCCATCTGTCCGACTGGTCCGCAGCCCCAGATCGCGATCGTCTCGCCTCCCTGGATGTTGCAGAACTCGGCCGCCATGTAGCCGGTCGGGAAGATGTCGGAGAGGAACAGCACCTGCTCGTCGGTCAGGCCGTCGGGGACTTTGATCGGGCCGACGTCGGCGTAGGGAATCCGGAGATATTCAGCCTGGCCCCCTGAGTATCCGCCGAGAAGATGCGAGTATCCGAAAAGGCCGGCGGGGGAATGCCCCCAGAGCTCTGCGGCTTGTCCTTGTTCGGGTTCGATCGCTCGCAGCCGGAGTAGAAGCCGCGCTTGCAGAAGAAGCATTCCCCGCAGGCAATCGTGAAGGGCACGACGACGCGGTCGCCGACCTTCAACTTCTTGTTCTCCGCCCCGACTTCGACGACCTCGCCCATCGTCTCGTGGCCGACGACGTCGCCGCTCTCCATGCTCGGAATGACACCGTTCAGAAGGTGCAGATCGGAGCCGCAGATCGCGCATGCCGTGACGCGAATCACAGCGTCGCGGGGGTGCTCGATCCTGGGATCGGGAACCGTGTCGTAGCGGATGTCACCCTTGCCGTGCCAGCAAAGCGCCTTCATGGAAATCTCCTCGGCTTGAGCGAAATTGTCAGTTCTTGGCGGAGCCCGGTTCGGCCATCTTGCGATGCTGCTCGGCCAGCATTCCAGCGGGCGTCACGTTGGCGATTGCTGACTGCAGCTTGTTCTTCCAGCCAGCGACGACGTCGCCCTCACCCTTCATCATCGCTGCGAAGCCGGTCTTCGCCACATCGGCGGGATCGTCCTTCCTCGCCTGGCCCACCTTCGTGTCGAGCATGTCGGCACGTTCGAAGAAGTCGGTCTCGGTGGCGCCCGGCATCAGGCAGGTGACGGTGACGCCGCTGTCCTTCAGCTCGTTGCGCAGCGCGAACGAGAAGGAATCGATGAACGCCTTCGTGCCGTTGTAGACGGCCTGGAACGCACCCGGCATGAAGCCGGCGATCGAGCCGGTAATCAGAATCCGGCCCTTGCCGCGCGCGCGCATCCTTCGGCCAATGTTCTGGATCAGATAGATCGTCCCCGTGATGTTGGTATCGATGACATGCCGCGCATCCTCGAAATCCTGGTCAAGGAACCCTTTCCCCAGACCGTGGCCGGCATTCGCCAGCAGCGCATCGACCTGACGCCCCCCAATCGCATCGAGAAGCGCATCAACGCCTTCAATAGTGGCAAGGTCAGCCTCTACAGCGGCGACGTCGGCGCCTGTCACGCGAAAATCTTGAGCCGCCGATGAAATCTCCGGCCGGTCGGCCGCTATCACCAGGTCAAAGCCGTTTTCGATGCACTGCTTGGCGAGTTCATAGCCGATGCCGGAAGAGGCTCCGGTTATGAGCGCGAGCGGTCTGCGATTTGCTGTCATGTTCATCCTCAGAAAGGGTAGCGCGCGGCGCGAAGCACGACCGCTAATGCGCGCGGTGAGGAATTGCTCCACGGAAGATTACGATTTGAAATCGCTAGGAACTGGCCCCCACTCGCCGCGCAGCCTGTGCAAAAATGGGGTCGAACTTTCATTCCAGCGCGAGCGGCGGTTCACCGATCGGCTGAATGCACGCCTCCGTGTCGTTTTTCACGCTGTTGACGAGGCGACTGACGGCGGTTGCCTGCATCTTTTCGGCCGGGTAGGGCCGCAGCAGCGCCTGCAGTTCGTCGACCGGCGTCGCCACGTTTAGCCAGCGATCATAGTCCTCCGGCTGCAGAATGACTGGCATTCGATCGTGCACCGCTGCCGCAAGCGGGTTAGGTGAACCGACGATGATCGTGGCGGAGAGGATCTCCTTATCGGCAATTCTCGCGAACTCCCACAAGCCGGCGAAGGCGTAAGGCTCAAGGTCGCTCATCTGAAAGCGGTACGGCTGCTTGCCGTCGGTGCGCTTCTGCCATTCGAAGAAGGCGCTCGCCGGAATCAGCGCGCGGCGCTTCCCGAAGGCTTCGCGAAACAGGGCTTTCTCGTACACCGTCTCGGCGCGGGCGTTGATGTGGGGGACTTTGGGAATCTCCCTCGCCCACCAAGGCACCAAGCCCCAACGCGCCAAGATTGAAGCTGCGCAACTCGCCCCGCTGATGAGGTTGCGAACATGGCGCTCTGAGGAGTCCCACCGGACTGCAAGACGGGCCGGGGTAAAGACCGAGGTCATCACAATGCCCCCAACGGTTCGAATTCTTCCGTCTCGGTTCTGTTGTCCGGGCTTTCGGAAATCTCAATTGTCCCGCCAGCCGGCGTTGTGATCCGCACGACGTTCCAACCCTGCTGCTTCGCGACCCGGATGGCGCGGGCAATGTCGGCCTGGTTGATGGAGGCGGCCTTACGAGGCATTCGCGGTGTCTCGCTTCCTGAGACTTGGTGAGCGAGCCGTTGGCGAAACTGCGGCATCTTCTGCCATTTGTCGTCGATGACGGCTCAGCAGTGCACTTCTCCGGTGACCCAATTTCGCGAACCGCGGGCAAACGTGATCAGGTTATGAGTCGCAAATCAGCCGGCGTGATCCGGAAGCAGCACTCCTAAAGGAAGCCAGGGGACAACTGAGGGCTAACTCGATTATCTCCCCCGGCTTCCTGATTTCCCTTGCGGCTCACTTAGAGCGATGATCCACTTGGATGGCGGTACGGTGTTGTCCTTCTTGATGGCCGCGGCGAGTTGCGCTGGGATGACCTGTGCGGGACCGGACGGGCTCTCGCAGCTCGTGGGATTTGATTGTCCGCGTCCGCTCCGGCGTTACTTTGCCGAGGTCAGGTTCAAAATATTTACGTGAAGGGGGCAAGCCAATGACCGAAGCTCAGGGCTGGATTCTCGCCATTCTCATTGTCATCGTCATACTCTCGCAGTGGCTCCTCTACTCCCGGAGATGAGGCAGATGCTGTAGCGTCAGGTGGCGAGCTGCACGCCTACCTCATCGGTGGTGCACTCGATGGTAGGGGGATAGGGTGCGCTGGACTTTCGTCTGATGTCCACAGGAGGAGAGCGACTGCTATTGCTGGCGTGAAAGCAGCGAAACGCTATCCTGCTTTTCACATCCGCCGACCCCCACTCGATGAATCCCGGCCGGCGGCTGAAAGAGGACAAGCACGAGGCCCGTGAAAACTACACCGGTCAAAGCGAAGCGCCGGCGGCGAAAATTTAAGGAATATCGAACTCATTCGTCGCAGTGGTCGCTTGTATCTCCCACCGAACTGCCTGATTGGGCGGACAGAACCGAGCAGGGCGACTCTGAGATGCTCGCTTGGCTGAATTTCGTCCTGGATAAGGAGTTGGAGGCTGCGGCTGCAGATACCAGGTCGCCTGCAGACCTTGTCCGTGCCTACGCCGAACGGCGGCGACGCGAACGGGACGAGAGGCAGCGGCGCGAAGTGGACCGACGGGCTGCTACCTTCGGCCCGCTGGTTGAGGAGCTTCGATCCTACGGCGCGCCGCGTCAAGTCGTTGATTGGCTCCACCGCTACGCAGAGGGCAGATCATCCGAGACCACCTCTGGAAAAAGGGGGATGCCAAGGGCGCCGAAGGCGCAGCAGCAAAAAGGAAGCTCGTCCGTCTGGTTCGCGGCACAGGATGTCGAGCGCATCCAGGCGCTTTGGGCCAAGCACTTCGGCAGACTGCGGAGGCGCAAGGGACAAATGACCGCCCTTGATTTCGCGGCGCGCCGCTGGGGACCCGATGACCCTGAAGCACAGGAAGAGTTTCGAGACAGGGTCAAGAATCTTCGCAGCAGCTGAGTCACCTTCCCGTTTTGGGCGCCCTTGGCGATCGGGGCTGAGATTAGCCCACAGGAGCGAGTGGATGTGCTACGGCGAGCATTGCCGGCGTCAGCGCTCAGCCTTGCTGTAAAGGCCCAAATGGCCCAATCTGAAGCTCCGATACCGGTTCATCCGGGGGCTATCGGCTGAGGGCCTTCTTCATGCAGACTGCATCTCTTGCCGCGCTTGCATGCCTTCTTCCGCTGCTCGGCGCTAGTGGCCCCGCTCGAGCCGCGCCAGCGACCTTCGTTTCCGGAGCCGGTAGCAACAGCAACGACTGTCGCACGCCGGAGAGCCCGTGCCGGGAGATAGGCGGCACTAATGCGGCGCTGTCGAAGACCGATCCCGGCGGAACGATCCACGTCGCCATCGGAAGCTATCGGGCTTTCACGGTTCCGGACATTTCTGTCAACATCATCGCCGATGTCGGACTGGCGTCCATCGGGAACGACTCGGTGCCAATCCCTGGAGGAGGAAGGGCCGCGATCGTCGCGAACGTCGGCAGTTCGGCGGTAATCCGAATCCGTGGCTTTGTAATCGACAACGGAGCGGGTAGCATAGCCGCCGTCGGCGATGGATCCTTGCATGTGGAAGACTGCGTGCTCGTGCCCGGCGGTGGCGGTCGGGGCGTCGCCTTCCGGCCTAACGGACGCTCCGAACTCTATGTATCCGACACAATAATCTCCCGTCCGGCCGACGCAATCAGTGGGGCCGGCTTGGGAATTGAGATCACTCCAGCCGGGGAAGGCACCGGGAGCATGGTGCTCGACAACGTTCGTGTCGAGGGCAACTTGACTGGCCTCCGCGTCGACGGCAGGGCGACCACTGGCACCATCAGCGTCGTCGTGCGCAACAGCTTGATCTTCGGCAGCGCAGCCAACGGCCTCGTAGCGTTCGATGGAGGCGACGGAGCAACCACTGTTGAAGTCGAAGGATCGACGTTGAGCGATAACGCAGCGCGGGGGTTGGTGGCGTCGGGGGTCAACGTCACGGTTCGGATGCGCGATTCGACCGTGACCGGCAACAAAGACGGCCTTGCGGTGGCCCTCGGCGCCCAGATCATCTCGCAGGGGGGCAACGTCGTCGCAGGGAATTCGTCCAACGGGACATTCACCTCGAGCCTACCCCAGCAGTAGATACGGGTGGCTCCACCTGGCCCGCGATTTGTTCCCCGTCTATGAAAGGGAGTCAGCCCTCGCGATAAGGTTTTGCACGGCGGATACATGCCAGCCGCCGCCGCGCACCGATTTGATGCCCCGAACATTCATTGCAATCGCGATTTCAGCGAGGGTGATACTGCCGGTTGCCTGGATGGCTCGGACGATCGGAAGCAATCCCGCGGCAAAGCGATCCGCCTCGACAATCTGAGCCTGTCTGCTGAGCGCAGCCTTCTGGCCGGCGTTGCGGCGGTTTCCGGGTTGCTTCCCTTGGGCCTTCCACTGGGCGAGAGCAGCCCGCGTGCGTTCGCCAATCAGCCGGCGCTCCTTCTCGGCGAGCGCTGCGTAAAGGTGGAGCCGTGAAGGGATGGGCGTCGACGCCAAGCTCGGCCACGATGAAGAGCACCCGCTGGGCCATCAGTCCTGAGATAAAAGCCACATCGCGGGATAGTCGATCGAGCTTGGCGACAACGACCGGGCATTTCGATGATCGCCCCTCGGCGAGGGCTGCTGCGAGCTGTGGGCGACGATCGAGTGCGTCGGAATCTTTGCCGGTCTCCACCTCGACGTATTCGGTGATGAGGGTCATCCCCTCGGCTTCAGCGAACCGGGCGACAGCCGCCCGCTGAGCCCCGATCCCGAGCCCCGATCGGCCTGACGCTGGGTCGAGACACGATAATAGGCGACAGATCATTTCATGTTTTGGATCAGACACTTAGCCTGATCAAACTGCATATCACGTTTGCCGTTCGGTCGCAGCGGTACCTGAGGCCCAAGAGTTTTGATTTCGCCAGTTCGTGAACAATTTAATCAAACCCGGCTGGCGGTATTGACGCGGATGAGGGGATAGCAGTGGCACCTCTGGAGATCCCAGAGGGGTTTTCAGACCCATGTTAGGTCGTCATGCGTCATTTCCATCGGATGTCGAAACGCTGCGCGGGATCATCGACGCCGTCCCGCACCCCATCTTCGTAAAAGACGCGGAGAGCCGTTTCCTCATCGTCAACGACGCCATGTGCCAGTTCATGGGGCGGAAATTCGAGGACCTCGTTGGAAAGCGCGATGATGATTTTGTTCCGAAGGAGCAGGCTGAAATCTTCCAGGGGAATGATCGGCGCGTTCTGCAGGACGGTGCAATCAACGAAAATGAAGAGCCGTTCACCGACGCTGCCGGGGAGCACCGAACTATCGTGACTCGCAAGTCACGTCTCCTCCTGTCAGGAGGCGAGCCACTGCTCGTCGGATGCATCACCGATATCAGTGACTTCCGCCGGGCGGAAGCTGTGATCCGCTACAACGCCGAGCACGATCATTTGACAGGTTTGGCGAACCGGTCTCTTTTCCGGCGGCAGCTTGAATCGGCTGTGAACGAACGGGCAGGGCCAGGCCGCTCGGCGGCTCTCCTCATGATCGACCTCGACGGGTTCAAGGCCGTGAACGACGGCCTTGGTCACGGTGCCGGAGACAATGTTCTGGTGCAGACCGCCAATGCCCTAACGGGTCTCTTGGGCGGTACAGACAATATTGCGCGGCTCGGAGGCGATGAATTCGCGATTGTCCAGCCCGTCGCGCTACAGCCGACAGCCGCCATCGCTGTAGCGAACGCTGTGGTGCAGCGACTATCACAACCGATGTTCATCGGACGCAAGCAGGTAGCGATATCCACTTCAGTGGGCATTGCCTTCGCATCGGACGCTGGATCGGATAGCGAAGCCCTGATCAGGAATGCCGACGTGGCTCTCTATGCTGCGAAGAACGACGGTCGTAATCGTTGGCGGACGTTCGACTTCAAGTTCCAGACGTCCACGGCGGCCGCCTAACACCGCCATTCAATCACGGTAATTGCCCGCTGAGTACTTCCAGGACCTGGGAAGCTGGTTGATTGTCTCGAGAAGGATGCCGGAGAACGCACTCGCGCTCCCATTCCTCAGCAGATTGATGGCCTCGGAATCGCTCTGCCCGCGGGCGTCAAAGCGCCGACGCGGCACCGCGGGTTTCGATATCGTAGTGCCCGCGCGACATCTCCACATCAAGCGCTGGGGACGGATCGCTTCCCTACCGCCTGTCGGACCGCCGAAGATCGTCTGCCGGTCTACCCATCCGAAGCCACTGCTCGATTGTAGCCGAGGCGAAAGCGTCTTCCTCTGGTCCGCAGACATCGGCAGAGATCGCCGTCGTCGGATAGGATTGAATCTAAATGACCTCGGGCATGAGCCCGAAAGTCAGGGATCCTCCGAGTAATGGCTCAATATCCGATAGATCTGCATCCTGGAGCAGCCAAGCGCATTTGAGATGGCTGAGGCGCCCATCCCGGCTGCATGCATGCGCGCGACTTCTGCTCGATCAATGCGGCGCACCCCACCTCAATAAGCGCCCTCACCCTTCGCCTTCTCGATACCTTTGCGCTGACGGTTCTTAATAAATCGCCGCTCCATTTGCGCCACCATGCCTAGCACTGTCATGACGATACGGCCAACCTCCCCACGAGTGGAAACGGGTGGCTCCAGAACGGTGACGAATGCCAGCCGTCGATCGCAGTCATATACGATGTTGAGTACATCGCGGGTATCGCGGCCTAATCGGTCCACGCGAGTTACAATGAGTTCGTCGCCAAGCCGAAGGAAGTCGAGAATAGTCTGGAGTTCGGTGCGTCCGTCGCGAGTGGCTCCCGAAACTTTCTCAGCGCGAATTACCTCGCAGCCGTCGGCTTGGAGTCGCTCGAGCTGGGTGTCGAGATCCTGGTCAGTCGTACTGACACGGGCATAACCGATGCGGGCCAAAACCTGTCACTTCAAGGTTTAAGCCCAACGCTACTTTGTCACAAATAGCCGCTGTCAACCCAGATGTTACGAGCTATCGAGCCTACTTGGTTACGTCACGTCACGGCATACCCTGATGTGCTCGACAAATGGCGCGACAACCCTGTGAATGGCATTCACGATGTCAGCGGTTCGATGCCGCTCGGCTCAACCAACACAATCAATAACTTAGCGCGAGAATCGAGCCGAACCCGTGTGGCCGCAGTCGCGTGGCAACGCGCTACAACGAGCTCGCCGCTAACCACCTTGCCTTGGTACAGCTTGCATCGATCCGGCTTTGGCTGCGTGTTAGAGTCCACGCCGCGCTTTAGTGACCACTCCACTTGCAACTGGTCGTTCCGTAGTCCGGCGCGGTGTAGGTGAGCGAGTCCTGCGCGTTGGTGATCTTAACGACGTACTCGCCATCGACAAACTGATAGCCGGCGCCCTGCTTGTTCATCGTCATTGTGAAGTCGCCATCGTCCCCGCCGAGATGCACGGAGACCTTGATCTGCTGCTGACTGAGAACCGTGACGATCAGGCGGCCATCCCCGTCGCCACAATAGAAGGTTCGTTTCGGATATGCAGCCACCGCCGGAGCGGCGGTCGCGATTCCAGCCGCGATGCTGAGCAATCCCGCGACGAGACGGGCCGACATTACGCCGAAAGACACGACACCCCCCCATCACTCCGCTGGCGCAAGACCCATGCGTTTCACTGCGACGTCAAGGCTTAGGTCAAATATCGGGCTGAATCAATCGGCTCTCAGGTCTGTGCGCGGCGCCTTGAGGCGCTTCTATTGACGCGTCAGAAGGCTCCCATGTAGCGTTGTGGCAGCATATGGAAACCATATATGCCGTGGTTTCACGCGGCGGATTTGACGTTTGGCTTCATGAGACGAGGCTATCGCTTCATCCTGGGGCAGGGCGACTTCGGGTGATGTTCGGCAACGCCCGCCTGAGAGGCGATGGGGGCACGTGAAATGCGGGCTTTTGCAGGGGCGATCTTCGCCCTTTCGCTGATGCTTCTGGCTGACGCGGGGTTTGCACAGGACGCAAGCCAGGTTCCGATCCAGCTGCGGCTAACCAGCGCGATGACCGGGAAGGTCGACTATTATCTCTCCCTTCCTGGCGGCTCGCCAACCTACGTCGGATCGATTCAGCCTGGCGCGACGATCGAGGTCGAGAGTCGACAGGGTCAGGTGTGGCTCTTTGCCCTCAACAGGGTGCCGTTTCAAAACTACACGGTGCGTGCCGAGAAATTTCAACACCTCACCGTCGCCCCGAAGGAGCAGCAACGTGCTCCGCAGGTCGCGGCCGAATATCAGGGCAGTTCCGACACCACGCAGCCGCCGGAGCAGATCGAACCAGACGCGGTGCCGCAGCAGACTACTTCCGGACAACAGGCGCCGGCCGCTGGCACCCAGCCGCCGAGTGGATCGGGCTCGGGCTCGGGGCTGGTCTGGTCCTACAATCGATACGACAACGCGGACGACCCTTCGGCAACGGAGTCTCAGCTCGTTTACGGCATACCGGAAACCGACGCTATTCAGGTGGTCGCCGCCTGTAGTGCTGCGGCGGAGGGGGGAGCGCCCCGCGTGGTGCTGTCCGCCGAGGTGTCTCGCCTGCAGGCGGAATCGCCGGCAAAAGTTCGCTTCGTCGCACAAGGCCTCGACCGCACGATTGACGGCGTCGTGGTCCGGGATGCGAGCGGCGAAGGCCTGCAGGGCGCCGGCCTCGCAATCCCGGCTAACGATCCGCTGTGGAAGGCGCTGCCGCGGCTCGCATCGGTGAACTACAGTGTTGCAGGTCAGGCCGCGACTTCGCTTCCGCTTGGGGGAATTGCCGGTCCTGTTGCGAGCTTCCTTCGGGACTGCGCGTCGTACTCCGGGTCGCCGCCGGCCTTGACCAGCGGCGGAACCCAGGCACCGCCGGACAGCGGAACGCAGGCCGCCGATAATGGTGCACAATCGCTGATGCCCGCGACCTCGCTCTTTGCGGATGACGCGGGGACGGCTGGGAGCCCTGCCGCGAGCCCAGCCACCAGCGAAGACACCTGCAAGAAGCTTGCAAAGGCCCGATCAACCGACGGCGGGAAAAGCGTCCGGGTGACGTTCGTCAACCGCACCAACGAACTCAGAACCGTCAACGAAATCCAATCGGACGGCACGCAGGTCGAATACGCGCAGCTCGATGGCGGCCAATCCTTCAAAGCGAACACGATTTCCACGCATCTTTGGATGATGACCGATGGGCCGGGCAACTGCATCGAGATGATGGTGCCGTCGCCAGGGCAGCCGACCTTCGAGATCACCCGGCCGAGCCCGGGGTTTGGCGGCGAGGGCGATTGAGTCGACCGGGGCCGGGTTTGACGACGACAGCAAGGTTGGGCATGCAATGAAGACAGCAATCTGGCGCACGCTGGCCGCCATCGCCCTCGCGGCGCTCGCCGGCCAGGCGGAGGCGCGCTCACGCCAGTTCTATTGCGGCGAGGAGAGCTTCCTCTCACTGCGGGCGCTTAATGCCACTACGCTCGCGGCGGGACCCATCAACGGCAGAACAGTCGCCCTGACCCAAGTTCCGCAGAAGCCGATGACTTATGTCTATGGGCAGACCGCGGTCGAGATTGCGCAGGACCAGAAGAGCGTTCGCCTAGTGCTGCCCGGGGTGGACGCGGTGACCTGCGTTTGGCCCATACCGGATGGCGTCACGACATCGACCGACGGCGCTCAACCGCAAACAAACGCGCCTCCCACCAGCATGAACATTGCTGCCAACACTCCGCCCGCCCCCAATCAGCCGGCGACCAACGGCGATGCGGCTGCCAGCGCCGGCAGCTTCCCGGCAAAGTCCTGGGGTGGAGTCGTCCGTTCCGGGCCTGCGCAGGAATCCAGGAGGGTCGCGAGCCTTGCGGAAGGCGAGAAAATTACCGTGATCAAATCGTCGGGTGTGGTGATGAACGGCTACGTCTGGTTCAAGATTCGCTACCGGGGCAACAAGATCGGCTACCAGTGGGGCGGCATCATATGTCCTATCGGCAACCTGGTGCCGGGCACGTTCGAGAAATGCGACTAGTGCGGCGGGGCCCGGCCCGGCTGCACGCTTCGGCAATCAGGGAGGTGTGAGAGCGTCCACGGCGGAGTCGACGGTCGCATTGCCGGTGTCGGGAAGATCATCGCCCGTGATCTTCTTGACGACCGACGGCAGCGATATTCCGACCACCGTGAGGCCGACCATCGTCACCGTCGCCCCGATCACCACCTTCGTCGAGGTTTTCAGGCCTTTCCGTATAGCCGGCGCCACCTCGGGAACACCTGTGGCGAGCGCCTTCGGCGATGGCAGCCCCTGTAGGTGTTCGGGGAGCTTCGGCACCGGCTGATAGTGCCCGACGCCGGCTAGCGGTCGATCCGGCAGTTCCGGTGCCAGCGATCCGTATCGGAGTGGCTCTTTTGGGAGCTCTACCTTGTCGTAGAGGTGCTGCGCGTTGGTTGGCAGCGCCTGGTAGTTTCCAGGCTCCGCTGGCAAGGCGCCATAATTGAGGGCAGGCGCATTCGGCGTGTCCAGCGGGAGGTGGGCGGCGTCGTAGATCGGCGGTGCGTTGTTCGGGAGCGCATTGTTCGGCAGCGCCTGGTAATTCCCCTCCGGCAGCCTCGGAGACTCACCGGGCAGCTGTCCATAATTGAGGTGCGGGGAGTCGATATTGCCCGCGTTCAGATGCGGAGCCTCAATATGAGCTTCCGGCAGATGAATGCCTCCAAGATCCAAGTGCTCCGGCAGATGAAGGTTCGGAACATCGACGTGCACGTCGGGAGCATGGATCTCCGGTGCGTGGACACTGGGGACATCGATGTGACCGGGGACGTGGACCTCGGGCACATGGATTTCGGGGAGGTGGAACTCGGGGAGCTTGATGCCCCCCTTGGGGATCTTCGGAACGTTGAAATCGGGGGCGAACGCCGGACTCTGCCATGCGAGAAGCGCGGCGATTGAGACGCTGATGATCTGACCGGTGCGGACCCTTGTCATTTACGCCTTCCGAAGTGGGGATGGAATCGTCCTCCGAACGCCGCAGTCGCTGCGGGCAGGCGAAAGCAGGTTACGGAGGGGTGAGCCCATTTATTGCCGAGTCCACTTCGGCGTTTCCGGTGTCGGGAAGATCGTCGCCGGTAATCTTCTTGACGATGGCCGGCATCGAAACGCCGACAGCCACGAGCCCGACCGTGGTCACGGTCGCTCCGATCACGATCTTGGTGCTGAGCTTCATGCCCTGCTTGATCGCAGTGGGGGCTCGGAGTGGCGCGGCTTCCGCCACCTGGGCAAGAATCTGCGGCGCCGGCAGGCGCGGGGTAGGCGTGCGCGCAATGGGCGTCGGCACCCCGACGTTCTTGGTGACGACGTTCGCCTGGACGCGGCCGGGATGGTCGGCCGGAAGCCCGACGAGATCGCCGAGCGCGTCCGCCGGCTTGAACGGCTTGGCTGCGGTGATGGGTGGATCGGATGGCAGCGCGCCGTAATTCGCCGAAGGCAGCTTGCCCACCGGGTTGTTTCCTGGCGTGGGCGGCAGGGGGCGATCCACGACGGGGGTGTCGGGTAACGCCCGCGGTAATTCCGGGACGCGATCATAGGCGGGCGGCAACTGCCCCATGATGTTGTTCGGCCCCTCTGGCGGCAGGTTGCCGTAGTTCAGGTTGTGCGGGTCTGGCGGCAGCACATCATAGTTGATGTGGGGAGCATCGACGTTGCCCGCGTTCAGATGGGGAGCATCGATGTGGGCTTCCGGCAAATGAATGTTTCCGAGGTCGAGGTGCTCGGGCAGGTGAACGTTCGGTACATCGACATGCACGTCAGGGGCATGGACCTCCGGAACATGGACGTTCGGGAGATCGAGATGCCCCGGGACATGGATGTCCGGGACGTGGAGATCCGGGGCATGGATTTCAGGAACATGGAACTCCGGAAGCTTAAAATGACCCACCTTCCCCGCGGAGGCCGGGCTCTGCCAGGCTAGAAGCGCCGCCGCAGAGACGCTCACGATCTGACCAGTCTTGCGCGTTCTCATGTCACCCCTCCAAATTCAGCGGCGGCCAGCCATTGTATCCGACGATTTCGTCGCGCCACGAAAGCGGACTGCGTCTGCCGAATCCACCTATTGCGGTCCGGTGAATTGCACGAGCTGCCGGGGCTCCGTCGTTGGCACGAAGCCCCCCATCCAGATATCGCTTTGCGCAAAGCGCCAGTTGCGGCCGACAGGGGTGGGCTGCACGGCCTCGTAGCCCGGGTCGAGCGTCAGCACGAACACGGGATCGCCGCCACCCTCCGGCTCAACGAACACGTCGAGTGCGCCGGCCGATATGTTCTGGATCGTGATCTGCACCTGACCGGTTATGTCGATCGGGTTTCCGGCGATGTCCTGCGTCGGAAGTGCGGCCTGCTGTTGCGTTTCTCCGGGGGCGGGCAACAAAGCGTCGGCTGCGGCCGGAGCGGCGGGAAGCTGATCGCTGCCGGTCGCGTTGGCGTCGGCGGGCGGAGCCGGTAGAAGCTGGTTGTCAGGGACGGTGGCCTGATCGACGGGAGCCGCCGGGAGCTGATCCACCGGCGCGGTGGCTTGGTCGATCGGCGGCACATCGAGCAACGGCTGGTCCGCTGGAACCGTCGCTTGGTCGACCGGAGGTTCAGCCGGTTGCTGATCTCCCGGAACGACTGCCTGACCGACGGGCGGCGCGTCCAGCAGCTGTTGATCGGTCGGCCCGATCGCCTGGTCGACTGGTGGTGCGTCGAGGAGCGGCTGGTCGGGCGGCGCGTTCGCCTGGTCGACAGGGGCTTCTGCCGGGGGCTGATCTACTGGAACGGTGGCCTGGTCGACGGGCGTGTCCATGACCGGCTGGTCCGCTGGCATGGCTTGATCGACCGGGGCTTCGGCCGGGGGCTGATCTACTGGGACGGTGGCCTGGTCGACGGGCGCGTCCATGAGCGGCTGGTCCGCTGGCATGGCTTGATCGACCGGCGCATCTGCCGGGGGCTGATCGACCGGAACGGTGGCCTGATCGACAGGCGCGTCCATGAGCGGCTGGTCCGCTGGCATGGCCTGATCGACCGGCGCATCTGCCGGCTGATCGACCGGAACGGTGGCCTGATCGACAGGCACTTCGGCCGGCGCCTGGTCTGCCGGCACCTGTTCTGCCGGCTCGGTAGCTTGATCGACCGGCGCATCCGTTGGCTGTTGGGCGCCGTCGACGGGCAGCGGCAGCGGCTCCGGCGCCGCCTGGTCGACCGGAGCATTGGGATCGGTGTCCTGCGCGAGCACCGGGCCGGAGACAAGAATGAAGCTAGCCAGGATCAGAGCTGATGCCGTCGGAAAACGCTGTTTCATCGCATCGGCCTTTCGTTCAGTGCACATCGGAGCAGAGGGGGAGATTGAAGGATCGCACAATATCGGCGACGCCGGTCGGGTCGAGGGACGTCCACGGGAAATCGATCCCGCCGCTGTCGGATCCCTCGATCGCCAGGTTCACCACGGTCTCGATCTCCGCATCGGAGATCTGGCTCGAGAGCTGCTGGTTGACCTCCGCGGTGAGCGCCGCCCTGAGATCCGCCTTCGCCTTCTCGGAAAAGCCGACAGCGAAGGCGGTGGAGATGACGCCCGATACGGCAACATTGATCGCCGTATCCTTTGCGAGCGCCGCGGCGCCGGCCCTGACGCCGGCGGAAACCCCGGAGCGCAGAAGAGCCTTCACGCTTGCCTTGAGGCTCGCCCTGGCTGTCTCCTTGGCGGCGACCTTGGCGGCAACTTCCCCGGCCGTGCGCGCGCCGACTTCTGCCCCCGCCCTAGCCGCGTTCGCCCCCTCGGTCGCGGCAGCGCCTGCGCCCGCGGTGACGACCATGAGCGCCACGTTGGCGGCCGTCATGAACGGCGTCGTTATCTGATCCGTCACCGATTGTGCGCATTCTCCAATGTCTTTTGCGCAGCTCGCGCCGCAATTGACCGGCAGGCTTGCCGGACAGGCGGCCCAGCACACGGGGCCGACCCCGGTGAAGCCGGTCTTGCATCCGTTGTAGCAGAGTCCGGCGTCGTATTCCTGGTTGCTGTTGCAACTCATCAGATTGCCCACGCCGCGGTCGTAGGTGTGCTTCTGGCAGGATATGCCGATATCGGTCGTGTCGGCGGGGCAGACCGGCGAGCACAGGTCGGTGATGATAGGCGCCTGCTGATACCCCGACGGACAGGTTGAGTAGACAATCGTGCTGCTGTTGGCAGTCTCGCAGTTGCTCCCGTGCGCCGCGGCGCACCGCGCCCGGGCGTCATCCAGGCTGAACGCCGTGTCGCCGAGCTTCCAGGGGTATTCGTCGCGTGCAATAGGGGCGGGCTTGAAGCAGAACAATCCATCGTCCCGGAAGCCTGCCGGGCAATCCGGCACGCACATGGTCACGAACTGATGATAGCCGGGGCGGCAATTGGTGTAACAGAGACCCGCTGTATCCTCGGATTGCCCCGGCGGGCAGTTCCGCGGCACCGTCCCGACGCCACGGCCATAGGTGTTTCGCCAGCAGACTTTGGCCTTGTCCGCCTCGATGTTCGACTGAGCGAGGCTCACCGCAATCTGCTGCGCAATCGCCTTCAGGTCGATCTTGCCGGTCGTGATCAGGTCGGCAGCGGAATCGGACTGGGGCACGTTGATCGTCTGCCCTGGGGTGCTACCGATCTGGATCGGGTCGCCGATCTGCGAATATTCTGTGTCACCGATCGCCTTCAGCCCGAAGGTGAAGAGCGTGGTACCGGGAGTCAGGTTGCGCCAGGTCTCCAGGTTTCTCGATAGCCTGAACATGTTCTGCGACTGCTGGTCGACGAACACGAGATCCGGCGTCTCGCCGGCGGCGACGTTCTTGAACATTACGCTGACGCCGCCCGGCGGCTCCGGCTGCTTCTGCGTCGCCATGTCGGGCTCGTAGGGGAGATAAATGATGCGCGGGCCGTCGGCCGGGACGAGATAGGCGCCGGCCATCTTCGGTCGCGACTCACCGTCGACCGTCTCGGTGATCGGAGTGAAGAAATAGAGCTGTGTCCCGGGCATCACCTGAATGTCGGTGCCCTGCCCCGCAGCCGCGTTGCGATAGGGAACATCGTAGAGGTCGGCGCGGGCGCCGGCCCGATCCGTGATGGCGATGGCCACGTCGCCATAAGTCTCGTTGCGCATTTCGAGGGTGACGCTGCCCGGCCCCGATTGCCGTGCCCTGAGATCCGCGAGGCGATCGTAGGGAAGGCTCAGGCTGGCGTCGGCGTCTGGCACGACGTAGGGGTCGCCGACCGGGGCGTCTTCGCCCTTGCGGAAGAACCAGAGCTGCGACTTCGGCAGCGCGTGCTGCGTCACTATCTGCCCGGTCGGAATCTCATAGAGCACCGTGGCGCGGTTCTCCGCATCCACGAGCGAAGCAACGATCGGCACGGCGTTCGTGTTGGTGAATTCAAGCGTCACCGAGCCTGGCCCCGACTGGGCGGCGACGAGGGCCGCCGCCGCCGAATAGGGCACGGCGACCTGCTGTCCGTCGGCGTCCGTGACCACGTAGGGATCGCCGGTCGGCTGGGTCTCGCCGGCCTTGTAGAACCACAGCTTCGATTTCGGCACCGCGTGCTGTGTCGTCTGTCCCACGGGCAGATCGTAGAGCAGCGTCGCGTTGTTCTGGTCGTCTGTCACCGCGACGGAGAGCGGAGCTTCGCCGCTGTTGTTGAATTCGATGCTGACGCTATCGGGTCCCTGTTGGCGCAGCTGCTCGGCGGAAAGCTGCCGATAGGGCACGGCGACCTTTTCGCCGGGATCTCCGGTCGTGACGTAGAAATCGCCGAGCCACCCGTCGCCCTGCGCGAAGCCGAGCATCGTTCCGGGCGTAGCCGGCTGACTGTAGGTCTCCCCCGCAGGGATCTCCTTCAGCGCATGCTGGGTCTTGTCCGGCTGGATGGAGACGATGGTGATCGGCTTGTCGCTGCCGTTGGTGATCGCGACGGGCGGCAGGCTGGTGTCGACGAATTCCTCAATTGCAGGTCCGCCCGCTGCGGCCTGCGCCTGATACGGCACCGTGACGGTTTCGGCTGGAGCGCCCGTCACGACATAGGCATCGCCGAGCCAGCCACTTTCCTGCGCGAAGCCAAGTGTCGCGCCGGCCTGCACCGCCTGGCTGATGCTCTGGCCCGCCGGCACCTCCGCCAGCGCCTGCTGTGTCTGATCCGCGGCGATGGCGATGACGGTGACTTTCTTGTCAGTGCTGTTGGTGATCTGGATCCGGGGCGCGTTCGGATCGACCGCCGCTGGGGTTTCCGCTGCCTGCGCTGCGTACGGCACCGTCACCGCTTCGCCGTTTGCGCCGGTGACGACATACGCATCGCCGAGCCACCCATCCCCTTGCGCGAAGCCGAGCGTGGTGCCCGGCTGCACCGGTTGTCCGATAGTCTGGCCGGCGGGCACTTCGCCGATGGCCTGTTGGCTCTTGTCGGCCCCGATGGCGATGACTGAAATTGACTTGTCGGTGCTGTTGGTCACCTGAACTTGAGGCGCATTTGCGTCGACCGCGGCAGGCGCTGTGGCCGCCTGCGCCATGTAAGGAACCGCCACGCCTTCGCCGCTTGCGCCGGTGACGACATAGGCGTCTCCGAGCCAGTTGCCGTTCTGCGCAAAGCCGAGCTTCGCCCCCGTCTGCGTGGGCAACTCGTAGGTCTGTCCCGCGGGCAATTCGTATAGAAGTTGCTGTTCATTGCCCGGGCCGATGGCGATAATCTCGATCGGACTGCCCGTCGTATTCGAGATGTTGACGAGGACTTGGTCCGCGCCGGCCGCGACAGCCCCCGAAAACAGTACAAGCAGGCCAGCGAAAAGCGCGCAAAGTGCGCGCGTGGACGTGATCATGCCCCACCCCCCAGACTGCAAGCCGACAAACTTTCGCGCGGTTCTTTCGTATCCTTAGCGAACCAGCGGCCACTGTCCATCCGCCGACGATCGCACCTACCGAAAGCTCGCTGAACGGATTCGAAACGACGTGTTCATCTAGAGTTCAGCAAACGAGAACGAGCCTGCTGTGCAGCCATCTGACCGGTCGACCAACTTCAGTCGCTTGCGCTGTTATTCTTCAGAGTCGATCGCGATTTTGCTGGTGGCGTCTGCCAAGTCGACCACGACCGGAGTCTGCCGGTCCGAACCGACATTCTCCACGGTCACCGCCGTAACGGTATGGGGCCCCGAGAAACTGAAATCCCCGGATATTGTCGGCCTGCTCCCGATGATCTCGTTGAAGCTGATGAATGCGTTCCTCTCTCGGCTGAAGACCCAGATCGGAAATGACCAGGGCGAATGCCCGCCGGAGGACGACATGCTGTAGACAAAAAACTGCGAGTCGGGCGACCACTGAGCGCGGACCACGTAATATCCGTTCGCTCCACGCGTCGACGAGTAGTCCTTGGATGTCAGCAGCTTTGCGTTCGGGCCTCGAATGACGACGCGGCTTTCCATGTCTGGAGTAGCATGCAGATCCACTTC
Organism: Hyphomicrobiales bacterium; assembly: GCA_038211615.1. Taxonomy (GTDB): domain Bacteria; phylum Pseudomonadota; class Alphaproteobacteria; order Rhizobiales; family Afifellaceae; genus DASWJZ01. Next base: position 35,924 of record JBBQVL010000001.1, on the reverse strand, counting down.
AACAGGGAATACGAACACACGCAGCGCATTGTCGGGTGAAACGTACAACTGCGGCTTTACAGTCAGACAGCCGGCTTCCGGCCTAGGCGTCGTAAGCAGCTGATGCCCGTTGCACAGATCAGTGGCTTCTGCCGCTGCCAGGGACAGCTGCCCGAAAGCCAAGGCTCCTGCAAGTGGAACAAGAAATCGCGATATCACGTCGCGCGCCATCTTTCCCCCGGGAAATGAAGCCAATCCCGATCCTAGCAGCTGCGGCGATTATTTTATACGTCGAACGGGGTCGGGGAATCGAGATCGACGTCCGCTTTGGCTCGGGAGCGGACTTAAGTGTCCTTCGAAGAGCGAGATTCTTACCAACTCCCGCAATCCTCATCGCGTGCAATTACAATGAGTTATCACCTCGCGACCCCGCCCGTGTAGTCGCGAGCTCGGGAGAATAGCACCGGAAGAGAACCAGAAATCGGTTTAGCGGTGCCGGTGGCAGGCGCGAGGTCTAACTGTAAGCCTCGCGCTTCTCGCGTTTTCCAAGGCGCAGGAAATCAGCGGAGAATGTTCAGCAATTGGTGGCTGGCGGAGGGAGCTGGATTGGAACACTCGGTACGGTTTGGGTCCTGCCGCGAATTCAGCGCCCGGGGCCATTGCAGCCGCGTTCGGTAAAGGTGCAATCGAGTCCACATCTACCTGAATCGAACAGGTTCTAAATCGGAATCTGGACGAGCGAAGCTCGGTGGTTGCAAGTCCCCGCAACCAGCATCGATAACGCCCCCGGGGTTCCGCCTCGGGGGCGTTTGCTTGTGAGCGGAGGAGCCCGGGGCAGGTCACCGGTCCGCGCTACGTGGACGGCTCAAAACACTCCGCTACGAGCAGATCTGACTGCGAACAGCCGCCGCCGGTCGAGGCGGCTGCCTCTGGCGAAATGTCCCGCTCTTGGCTACGATGCCAACAGATGCGGTGCTTTTCGAACTGACTGGCGGGGCGATGCGCAGCGGGGAATCCATCCAAAAGAAGCGATACGAGCAGCCGGAGCTGAAGCGGCTCGGCAAGTTTCAGACAGAGACTCAAGGTCTGTTCGAGGAACACCACCACGGCTTCCCGTTTGGCGGCCATCATCCGCATCATGGCCACAAGCGCCATCATCGGAGATGGGATTGCTTTTCGTAGGCGGCAGCTGAACCCGACGCCGCGGGCGGGGGCTGTCGGCGGCAGGTCCGGCCGGCGGCCATCCCGGGTGATTACCGGGAGAGAAGCACAAGCCCGAAAAAGCGCGCCATGTCGAACGTGTAGCGCTTGAAGAGCCGTCGCGGCTCCAGCGAAAGGCGAAAGGCCCATTCGAGGCGCAAGGTTCGCAGGACCGGTGGGGCGCGGGGCTTGTCCCCGGACAGGAACTCGAAGAGCGCGCCGGCCGCGAAGGTCACCGGCACGTCGAGACGCGGGCGGAACTTCAGGATCCATTCCTCCTGCAGCGGATTTCCGAGTCCGACGATCAGGACGTCCGGCCTGGCGTTCGAAATTCGATCAAGCGCGGCTTCGTCGCTCCACAGCGAAAAGCCATCCTGAATCCCCACGACACGAACGTTCGGCAGACGTTCGAGGACGCTCGCCGCGCGGGCGACCGTGCCGGGCGCGCTGCCAAGCAGATAGACGCTGACCGGGACCGGCGCGCGCGCCAGGAATTCGGGTATGAAGTCGGTGCCGTTCAGATTGTCACGAAATGCATGGCGACGACGAAGCCGCGCGGCGATCTGAACCGCGACGCCGTCGTTCAGCACGAAGCACTCCGGATCGACGCCGAGCCGGCCGGCCAGATGGCGGCACTTCACGACAAAATTGGCGTTCGCGAAGAACACCAGCGTGGTCTTTCCGGCGAGCAGACGGCGGCGAAGGAATCGGTGGAAGACGTCTCTGGATGTGTCGCGGATCTTTGTGTCGCCCAGCGCAATGTGGCGCATCCGCGAGGCTCCTGAAAAATTCCGGTGCTTCTCGTCACGATCCTAGGCCGCGCGAGCTCATCGGATCAACGCCGGGGGGCGGGCAGCAGGTTCCACCGGCGGAGGGCGGGCAACGCACCCGATGCGGCGCCGCTACTGGCGAAGGTATCTCCGCAGGACCGGCATCTGCGCGCGATCGATCACCCGGCCGTTGGCCTCCTTCGGCTCGACGGTGAAGGGATATTCTCCCCACCACGGTCCCCCCGCCCAATACGAGAAGCCGAGGTAGACATCGCGGTTCTGCCAGATGTGCCGGGTGAGGGCATCGCCTTCCGCCAGCGCATCGGGCGCCGTGGTGAAGCCGAACTCGCCGATGAAGCCCCGCTTGTGGTTCTGGCGCAGCCAGTCGGTGAAGGGCTGGGCGGCGACCGATCCCATCCCCTTCGCCACCGCTTTTGCCGGGTTTCCGGTGTTCGAGGCGTCGAGATATTGATGCGCCTCGAAGGCGTAGTTCGCGATCGGGTCGGAAACGCCCAGCATCACTGTGTCGTTGTCGGTGCTCTTCCATGAGAACGCGCCGTCCCAGTAGGAGCCGGGGACCAGGATCAGCTGGCCGGCCCCGGCGCGCCGGATGGCGAGGATCGCCGCATTCGCCCCCCGCAGCCATTCCGTCGCGCTCTGATCGTGCGGCTCGTTCATCAGCCCGAAAACGACGTTGGGCCTGGCCTTCAGCCAGCCGGCGATCTTGCCCCAGGTCGCGGCAAACTCCGCGGCCGCCCCCGGATCGTGCCCGATCAGCTTGCCGCTGATCGACCGCCCGTAATCATGCATGTCGAGCACGACGAAGGCGTGCCTGGAGGCCGCATAGTCGATGAGCTTGCCGAGCACGGCCTGGTCGCCGCGGAAAGAGAGCGCCGTGCCGTTGGCCTGAAGCAGGCGGCTCGCCTTGAACGGGACACGGAAGAGCTTGAAGCCTTTGCCGACGTAATAGTCGATCTCGGCGTTGCCCGGGTAGCCATAGTCGAACCACAGGCGCTGTCCGGACCCGAACTCCCCGACCGCGAGATTGACGCCCGGCATCCAGGCCGGCGCTGCTATGGTTTTCGGCAGAGGCGGGCTCGCCGCGGCACAGGGATCGCTGAAGACCTGGTTGGCCAGCGCCAGCAGCGCGAACACGCCGCCCGCCAGCGAGGCGCCGGCCGCCTTGGCCGCGAGACTGGCCAGCACCGTCGTCACCGATTCAAGCAAGCACGATGCGCTCTCGCCAACCATGACACCGACGCCCTGTTCCATTTTCATCCGCCGACCTCCGATGGAGCGGCTTGCACCGACCATCGAGGGGACAACGTGCGACGCGCCTGCTCAGCCGTTGCGTGAACGGAAATGAGTTCGACGGGAGCATTTCTCGGCAAACAAAGCGTTCACGCTGCACGAGCCAGAGGTGCCCGCCTCGAACAGGATTGTCGGCACATTTCGCTTCCGCCGCGTTAACGGCGCGTGCTCAAATATCAGGCGTCGAAGCCGAGGTGGGTGTGTGGGTGACGGGCAAGGCCGATCTGCTCGACCCGACGTTCGCGGGCGTTGCACCAAATCGACCAGCCGCGTTCGTCCAAGACGACGGCCGGCTTGTAGATCGCATCCCGATCCCAAGCCCATGGTCCATAGAGACCCGGCGGTTGCTGATAGCTTGGCAATTTTGATTTCTAGCTGCTCTTTCATAGCGACCCGAGAACGGTGACAATGCGACTTCTCGCCTGACCCGGAGCGGTTCTTGCCCGATGAACGCCGCAGACCGATTTTCACTCAACGTCTTCGATCCGCACTGCCGTGGGCCTTTGCCGAGGGGGTCCTGTCCGCCTGCGTGACTTTCTTGACAACCTTCGTCACAGCCCGGCTGATCCCTCCGGAACAGTTCGGTCTCGCGACTATCGCGATTGCAATTCCTGCCCTAGTTCAGGCAGCCATAATGAATGGCCCGATCCTCGCGGTTGTTCGAAGCCGAAACTCCCACACTTCGGTGACGGATTCGATGTTCTGGGCGATCCTATTTCTGGGCATCGCCGGAAGCGCCATCTGCGTAGCACTCGCTTGGCTTGCTGCCGCAATCTACGACGAGCCGATGTTGTTCGGCCTGATTTCGCTTCAAGGTCTTACATGCCTTTCGGCAGCCTTAGCCGGAATACCGTCTGCCATCTTGATCCGCAAGATGAGGACGCGACTCCTCGCTACCCTCACAGGAATAGCAAAGCTATCCACGTTTGCGGTTACGGCCATACTCGCGGTGGCGCGGCTCGACGCATGGGCGATCGTCATTGGTTCAGTCGCCGGGACTTTTGTCTGGGTGCTTGTTCTATGGGCCTTTCAACCACGCTGGCCAAAGGTTCAGTACCACGCGGAAGATGCTTGGCCTTCCATTCGACTCGGTTGGCTGATCGGTGTGGAAGGTCTGCTTGGGACGCTCACAGTGAGGTCCACCCTCTTGATCTTCGGTCATTTTCACGGAATCGCCGCTTTGGGGCAGTTAAACTTTGCGCTTCGGCTTGTCGATGAGATTGGGTTTGTTCTCTCGACGACCCTCTCCCGAACCGCTTTTCCGCTTTTTTCCGCAATTCATCGCCGGGGAGAAATCCTTGCTGCGGGCTATTTACGGGCGCTGGAGCCGCTCGCGGCTGTTCTCGCCCCGGTTCTTCTTGGATTGGCGAGCGTTTCTCACGATCTCATACCAATCGTTTTTGGAGAAAAATGGCGGCCTGCGGTGCCTGCAATCTGGGTGCTCTGCTTTGTCTGGACCGCACGCACAAGCGTCATGCTAGCCAGTTCCGCGATGACGGCTATTGGCGACCAACGTCCCTCAATAATTGCCGGCGCTGTGACAGTAATTCTGTCTATTGGGACACTCGTTCTCACCGCAAATTTTGGACCAATCGTCGGTCTTTCTGTGTTCGTCACCCCGCTGATATTCGTCGTCCCATTTTATTTACGAGCTTGCTCTATAAATTTGGGGACTTCAATCAGGTCGCAACTAAGCACTCTTGCCACACCCATATTGAGCGCGTTAGCGATGGCCGCGACCGTTGCCTTTGCACGCCTCAGCATATTTCCGTCAATCGATGCTCGAGCCGCGATTGCGATCGATGTCCCGGCGGGAGTCGCCATCTATGCCGCAATTCTCCTCACAATCGATCGCCCTCTCATTTTGCGGGCAATATCACTTATCAAGGGCTCGCCGATAGTTATCCGGTGAACGAGCGCAGTATTCGCGGGTTTTTCTACGATCCACGAACAACTGCCTTCTTCGATATTTCGATAGCCTTCAGCTCAGCTAGGTCGTCCACGATATTGACGCGCTGAATCCCTGAGCTCGTGGACCAGACGGCAGCGCCGGACAGGAAGACGTTCCGCGCCAGCACGTTGAGTGCCCAGAGTCCGCGGAGGACGAGGAGGCGATGTGCAGCGCGCAGGAGCTTTGCCTTGAGAGACCGGTCCCAAACCAGATGGTCCTTCTTGTCAATCCAGTTTCCTTCTTCGTAGTCACTCTGCATCGGCATGCCGCTTGCGCCACTGCTTGCTGTCTTCTGCGCCACCACGAACGTGTAAATCGGCTCGGCGCTCAAGAAGGTGACGCGACCTGCTATTTCGTGAGGGTCCTGGACGCGGTACCACTGCATTGGGATCTGAGACGCGACTAGATAAAGCCGGACTATCCTGAACCCGCTTCTCTGGAGTGAGCGAAAATAGAACTCCGGCGAGAACTGATAGAAGCCGTGGCCGGGTTCTCCATTCGTCGGGCAGGTCGCGAAATAGTAACCGTCCACTCTAAGGATTCTCGCGACGTTTCGCTGCACCTCTGCGACATCGTAGACGTGTTCGGTGGTTCCGCCGTCGTAGATGAAGTCGAACCCTTGGGTCATCGAAGCCGCAAATGGCAGATTGAGATCGTGGACAATCGATGCACCTTCATAGTCGGATGCGTCGATGGACTGGCATGACGTGGCGCCAAGGGCGGTGAAAAGCTCTTCCGTAAAGCGCTCGGCGGAGATCTTCACCCGCATATCGTCGGAGAGTCCCAGATCGAACGCATCGTTAGCTCTTCGCAGATCACGGGCCTTGAAGAACGTATTGTGCCGGCCGAATGTCAGAACGTCGCCCTTCAGGATACCGGCGCGGGACAGGCCAGCCAGCACTGTCAATGACGCTGAGTTTACGCCCACGACGCCGCCCCATCTGCGAGAATGACCGATATGCGCTGGGGATGCGAATACTGAAAAGGCTGCGCTTCGATCAATTGCGCTTGGACTGGCTTCACCCGCTTTCCCGCTGAGCACTTCATACCGGCCCGCCAAGCAATTCCTCGAAATAGGCGATATGAAGGTTCGCGATGTGGCGCGCGTGAAACCGGTCGGCGGATTCGATGCTCTTCCTGCTCATTTCCGCGTACTCCTGAGGGGCGAGCGCCAATGCCTTACCGATCGCCTCGGAGAGGCGTTGCGCGGAGCCGGGCTCAAAGAGAAATCCCGTTTCCCCTTCTTCGACCATCTCTCCGATGCCGCCGGTCCGGCTTCCGATTACCGGAACTCCCCGCGCGAACGCTTCCACCACGATCCTGCCAAAGGGCTCATGCCATACCGAGGGCACCACGAGAAAATCGACGCGGTCGAGGAACTCGACCGGCTTTACCCAACCGAGGAACTCCACGGATGCCGGCATCGCATCGCGGAGACCGGTGACATATTCATCCTTGCCCGTGCCGCCGATCAAGAGTCTGGCGGGAGTATCACCCATGGCGCGCCAGCTCGCGGCCAGGGTTTCGACGCCCTTGTTGGCTGTCAACACCCCCAGGAATCCGAAGGTCGGCGGGACGCCTTGCCGCGCTCTCGGCGTCCCGAAATATTCGGCTGGAACCGGGTCGCGGAGAACGATCGTGCGAGCGTGCGGGAAGGCGCCTTCGCTCAGGTGCCGGTTCAGTACGTCGAAGCTGATGCCGATCACCGCATCGACGTTCCGGCTCGCCTTCCATCGCCCGAACGAAAGTATCCGGCAATCGAGGCATCGCCCGGTGCAATTCAGCCCGTTCTTGAACATGCTGCCGCGCCAGCAGACGGTATAGTAGCTGCGCAGGATGTGCACGCTCCTTACCTTCTCCGCCTTCGCGGCGATCCAGGAAGACCCGCCAAAATTTTCAATTGTGCTGCTTACAACCAGGTCAGGTCGCGCTCGCTGAATGTGCCTCCGGACAAGATTTACCGCCGCCGGATTCCAATTGTCGCGGATGTGCCATCTCAGCTTCTGAACGCGGCTTCGCCTGCGTTCGAAGTTCCATGGCGGATTGGGCGTGGCGCATCGTTGGATTTCCACGCCGTTGGCCACCTCGGACGCATCCGCACTGGAGGCCGCCAGTACGCAGACCTCGGCTCCGGCGGCTACCAAGGCCTCGGACAGAAATTTCGTCGAGAACTCTCCGCCGCCCCTAATGTCGGGCGGGTAACCGGCTGCCACGATCAATATCTTCAAACAGGCCTCGGCGAAGTTTCAGCCACTGCAAACGCACCAATTCGCTCAGGCGAACGGGCCTGGGTCCAGAACCGACCTGCGTGCAAACACCATGCCGTCCTGTCGGGAGCAAGGCATCCATTCATGGAGCAGTTCTCTCCGATATCCCGACAGAGCGCTGGCCTTGCACGGCTCCGAATATAAACCAGAGGAGGGCGGCGGTCTTGATGGAGAAGAAGGAGTAGCTGACGATCATGGTCAGCGCCAGATAGAGCGCTGTCGCCTGCCGATATCTGATCTGCTCGGCCGTATCGTTTGCCCCGGCAAAGATCACCGATGCCCAGATCACGAGGAGGCCGAAGATCGACTGCTTGGCGATCATGTAGACGATGCCGCTGTCGGCGGCGCGAAACGGCAGCGACTTCGCGACGCCGAAGAAATCCGCCAGGCCATGGCGGGAGAGGAGCTCGGCCGTGAGAGCGATGCGCCCGGAGAAATTATCCGGGCCCACTTCGTAGCCGAGGCCGAAATGCACGAAGAAGGCGAATGCGACCGCCGCCGGCAGGTAGAGCAGGGAGAGGGGGGTCAGGATTCGCGGAGCGGCCATCGAGGCGAGGATCAGGGCCGATGTCGCGACGGCGAGCCTCCCGTCGCATCCGATAAGCAGGATCACGTTCGAGACGGCGAGAAAGATCAGCGTCGGCCGGGTCAGCGTCCGGAATCTGGCGCAGACGAAGGCCGTCACGATCACGCAATAGTTGCCGAGTGAAACAGGCTCGAGAAAGATCGACGACAGCCTGTGCAGGCCGAGCGATGACACGAAGTAGCGCTCGCCTGGCCGCGTCGCGCTGACGAACAGGTCCGAATCGCCGTTCCAGAAGCTCGCCTCGCTGAATCCGCGCGTGTTGATGTAGTAGCTCTTGATGCCGACCAGGGCTGCGAACTGCTGCGGCAGTACTGCCTCGAAGATCATGAACAGGAAGACAACCGCATGGATCGTCAGGACTATGCGATTGAGGGATCGGCTGCCGCAGGCGATGCCGAGGCAGATGAAGGTCGGGATGATGATGACATCGCGGATCGATTTCGGGTCGATGTCCGCAAGCCACAGCCAACGCGCAAATCCCACCAGGATCAGGAACCACAGCAACGCGTACCAGCTCGCCATCTCCGGCCGGAACCGGGAAAGGCACAAAGCGTGGGCTGCCGCTACGATGAGCAGTTCGGCGGCGATGACGTCGAGGGATGAGAGCGGCCTGATGTGCTGGTTGACGATCGCGAGGGCGAAATTGAAAAGCACGGCCGCGGCGACGATTCCGGCGGGGAGCAGGGCCGATCCCTGCAAGGACGCCGACAGTATCGGGCGCGGGATCGGAGGGGCGAGACTGTTCACGCCCGGCCTGCCCTGATCGACGGATAGCCGTGCCTTTGCGCCTGTGCGCCCTCGTAGACCTCCATGTAGCGCGCGGCGACGTCGGTCCAGGCGAAGCGCTGCACCGAGCCTGACAGCAGCGCGCGGGCCGGATGCTCGCGCTGGACGGCTTGGAACGCGGCGAGAACGGCGGCGGACGCGGCGTCCGGCGATGCGAAATCGGCGAGCCGGACGAGATCGTTGTGACGGGCGATCTCCGAGAAGGCCTGGTTCACATGCACGACAGGCTGCAGGCCCGCGCTCATCGCCTCGATCAGCGCGATCCCGAAACCCTCATATTCGGAGGCGCTGACGAAGAGGCTCGAGCCGCCCATGATGCGGCGGATCTCATCGGCTGCCGGTGCGGCGTGGAGGCCAACCGCGTCGCGCAGACCGCGCGCGTCAATTTCCCGGCGCAGCCGTTCAACGCTCCAGTCTGACGGCACACCGCAGATCTCGAGACGCCATGCGGCGTCTCCCGCGCGCAGCAGACACAGTACGTCGAGGAGCCGGTCAAGCCGCTTGTTTGCCGAGAAGCGTCCGAGCGTGAACATGCACTTTCTGGGGGAGGGGCTCGCAGCGCCGGCGAATTTCTGCAGGTCGACGCCATTTTCTATCAGCCGCAACCCGCCTGCACCAAGTTCCGCGAAGCGCGCGAAGTCGCTGTGGCTGCTTGCCACCACGGCGAAATAACGCGCCGCGCTGAGCCGCGTGATGGTTCTGAACCAGAGGCGCTTGATCCGGGCGTGAGCTCCCGTGTGGAAAAAGCCTCCATGCGTCGTCGCAACAAGCGGCTTGCGATGAATCCCCGAGGCAAGCGCCATGAAGTCGAAGAAGAAATCGATGGCATGAACGTGCACCACGTCGAGATCGGACAGGTGGTGAAGCACTGAGGGCGCGACCGGATAGCGCGTCGATCCGCGGAACGGTATGCGGCGGATATCGCGCCCCTCGTCAACCTCGCGCAGGGGAAGCCGCGCGTCGAGCGCCTGGAACAGGCGATCGCAGGTTATGATGCGGACGGAGTGCCCCGCCCGGACCTGTTCCCTCGACAGGTTGGCGACGAAATCCTCGAGCCCTCCACGCGACGGCGAAAATTGCCGCACGACATGGCCTATGCGCATCGGCTTCCCGGCCACCCGGCCAGGCGATCGTTTGCGGCGTCGGGGGAAGCGGCGCGCGGAAAGCTCAAGGGGCGCCCGCCTCCTCTTGCCGCCGCTGCCGAAACTTCGAGCCTTCGGCGTAGTATGCGCGCAGGTCGTAGCCCGAGCTGTAGATGTCATAGAGACGCGCGCGCCGCAGATTGACCTGCGTCAGGACCATTCCGAGAATCTTGCCGGCGAGATCCGGCGTGTGATGGATCGCGACGCTCACCGCATCGACCGACGTCTTTCCCCATTGCACCGCGAAGAGGACGCCATCGACAAGGCCGACGAGCGCGCGCCCATCCGGCACCGGAATGAGCGGCGGCGCGTCGATCACCACGAGGTCGAAGGCCTTGCGGGCCCAGTCCAGGAAAGTTCGCATCCGCTCGTCGCCCGCGCCGCCCATGAGCGGCGACGATTCCGAGGCCGGGATGAATTGCAGCGCGGAGGGTTCCAGGATGCGCAGCACGTCGGCCATTGCCGTCTGTCCGGTGAGAATCTCCTTCAGCCCCTGCCCCGCGTTGCTCGCGTAGGTGTGGGTAAGGACCGGGCGACGCGGATCGAAGTCGACCAGCAGCACCTTCTCGCCACTGCTCGCGGCATAATGGGCGAGGCAATTGGCGATCGTGGACTTCCCTTCATTCGGGAGCGCCGAGGTGACCATGACCACCTTGCAAGGCTCCGCGTTTGCGTCGCGCATGGCGATCCGCAGCGAGCGGACGGACTCCGAGAAGGTGGAGAAGGGCTTGTCGACGATCTCCTCGGCTGCCGACCTGATCCGCTGCGATCGCCGAAATGCGGACTTTCCGATCCGGTCGCGCCAGCGCGGCCGCCGGTGCCGCGGGACTGCGCCAAGCAGGCGAATCCCGTATTCCGATATTGCCTGTCCGCCGGACCGGACGCTGCTATCCATCGCTTCGAGAAGCACCGCCAGTCCGAGACCCAGGCCAAGGCCGAGAAGAATGCCGACGAGGCCGAGGGCGGCGCGGTTGGGTCCCGTCGGCGTTTCGGGAATTGTGGCGCGCGTGACGATGCGGGACTCGGGAACCTGCAGCGTCTTCTGCTGGCTGATTTCGTTGGCCCGCGCGAGGAAAGTCTCAAGCAGGGTCCGCGTCGCGACGGTTTCGCGGTCCAGTTCGCGCTGCGTCAGTTCGGCGTCGCTCTTGGCGCGCAGGTCCGTCAATTCCTGCGACCGAAGGCGATGATCCTCGGCGGTGCGCTCGGCGGTCAGCACCCGCGCCCGAAGATCCGCAACCCGCGCATCCAGCCAGTTGTTGGCGCGCTGCATCGAGGCGAATTTCGCATCGAGCTGATCATCGAGATACGAGTCCGCGAAAGCATTGGCGACGAAGGCCGCGAGGGCCGGATTGTCCGAGGAGTAGGAGATCGCCATCAGGTAGCTCTGGCGAACGCGGGATACGATCAGTCCGTCCGTCAGCGCTTCGGCGACCGACGCACGCTGCTCGTCCGGCGTCGCGGGAGCATCGCCGCCGGCGCCGGCAGCTTCTTCGGGGCCGGAGATCGTGGTCCAGAGTTCCGACTTCATGAGCTTGTCGGCTACGCTCAGCGCGATCGGCTGCGCCTTCACGAGCTCGACCTCGGTATCGACGGCGGACTGGTCGCCGGCGACCGACGGGGTCGCGGTCTGCGTGTCGATCAGCGGCGTCTGACGCAGATCGATGAGTACGTAGGCGACGGCGTTGTATTCGGGGGGGAGGCTGAACACGTAGTAGAGAATCGGCGCGCCCAGCAGGACAGCGACGAGTCCGATCGACTTGTAGCGGCGACGCAAGAAGGAAAACACGGCCCGCGTCGCGATCCGGCCGTGCCACGACCTCTGGCGTGCGTTCGAATGCCCCGGATATCCCGTCGGGTCGGGCGACGGATCCAGAGGCTGATTTCGAGGGAAGGTCAGCATCGCCGGGTGCCCGACGGGGGCGCTGCCGGTGGTCGGTTCGCTCGTCCCGCGTCACCAGATCTACGGCAGCGTTGCCGGCTAAAAGAAGCAGCGAAGGGGGCCGACCTCCGCGGGTCTACTCGGTCTGATCCGGGCAACGCCGCCCACACGCCTGCTACTCTTGTTCGCAATCTACGACCCTCGGGAACACGTTTTCGTTACGACAGATTCTCAGCAGAGCCGCTGCCGCGAGATACCAAGTTCAGGCCGAAAATCCGATGTCATCCCGACCGAGCAACTCGCGCTTCTCGCTATTCGGCCGCATTTTCTCCGCCGATGCTCGAACCGGGAGGCACTCTAGCGCTCGATCGGCAATCGCGCTACCGCGCCGCAACATGGCTGTCATCCTTGACATCGGCCGTGTGGGCGGTACGTTCCCGCAAACACCTGATGAGAATCGTGATGACCGAGGACAAGAAGGCACCCTACGAAGCCCCCGAGCTCAAGGTTCACGGGACTTTTGAACGCCTGACCAAGGGCACGAAAACCGGTAACCGGCTCGACAAGAATTTCTCGCAGGGGTCTCTCGTCACCGATTTGACGTTCTCCTGACGCACGGAAGCGCGCCGGACCTTACCTGTTGACGGGATTTAGCATCTCGCGGTCCGTGCGCGAGGTTGAGTATCGTGAGCAAGGTGTCCCGCGAGTCGATTGTCGCCGCTGATCTATCGATTGTTTCGTGCGAGCTTTCGGGCGGAGCGGCGCTCCTTAATCTCAGCTCCGGCGTCTATTACGGCCTGAACGAAATCGGCGCGCGCGTGTGGGCGATGGTCGCGACGCCTCAGTCTGTCGGCGATATCTGTCTTGCCATCGAAGGCCAGTATGATGTTGCGCCGGAGCGCTGCTATCTGGACCTTGTCACTATCCTCCGCCAAATGGCCGACGCTGGCCTCGTCAAAATCTCGGATGCGTAGGGTCGCTGCCTTTCTTCGCCTTGGCTTCGCGGACAAGCTCCTGCTGCTGCGCTGCTTTTCGACCCTCTCGGTCGCGCGCCTTGGCCTCAGTCTCCTCCCTTTCAGGGTTCTGCAACGATGGATGCTCCGGGCGACGGCCGGAGGCAGCGCGCCTGTCGAAGACGAACTGCGCGTGGCGTGGGGTCTGAGCCGCGCATCCGCGCTGGTTCCCGGCGCCACGTGCCTGACACAGGCGATCGCCGGCCAGTTCATGCTCGGGCGCATGGGCTATCGCACGCAGATAAGGGTCGGTGTGCGGCAGGGAGAGAGCGGTCGCCTTCTCGCCCACGCATGGCTGATCAGCGGGGAGCGTGTCGTTCTCGGCGGGTCTGACGAAGACGTTCGGCGCTTCACCAAGCTCACAGACTTCGACATCGGACCGGCGTGAGCGCCATCGCGGGACTGGTCGATGCCGCCGGACAGGGTGTCGATCCGGCCGCCGTTCAGCGCATGCTCGATGCGATGCCGGGTCGAGCCCCGGACAGGTCGCGACTGTTCCACGGAGCCGTTGCGGTGCTGGGGAGGACGGCACGCGATCCTTCGGCCGGAGATCGGTCAGGCGCGGCCCTGTGCGCGGCGGGCGACCTCGCCGTAACGGCCGACGTCCGTCTCGACAATCGTGCGGATCTCGTCGCGGCGCTTCGGGTCGGCGACGAGCAATCCGATGCCGGCCTCATCCTTGCGGCTTACGAGCGATGGGGAGACGAATGTCCCGCGCGTCTGCTCGGCGACTTTGCGTTCGCGCTCTGGGACGACCGCCGAGGGCGGCTCTTCTGCGCCCGCGACCATTTCGGCGTGAAGCCGCTCTACTACGGAGTCGCGGGCGGCCGTTTCGCCTTTGCCTCCGAGATCAAGGCGCTGCTGACGATCGCCCCGCGGAGCGTCAGCGAGGTCCGGATAGCCGAGTTTCTGGTGGGCTTGCCGCCGGAAGGCCCGGCGACCCTCTTCGAGGGCATTTTCTCGCTGCCGCCGGCCCATTCCGTAACAGTCGCGGGAACCGTGACGCGCCTGAGCCGCTACTGGCAGCTCGAGGGCTCCACGCCGGCGGGCAAGGATTATCCCGAGCAGTTTCGCGCGATCTTCGCCTCGGCCGTTGAATGCCGCCTCCGGTCGGACGGGCCGGTCGGCGCGATGTTGAGCGGCGGGCTCGATTCTTCCGCCATTGCCTGCGTCGCCGCTCCCCTCGTCGCCCGAAGCGGCGGCCGTGCCCTGCCAACATTTTCGACAGTGTTCGACGAGACCCCGGCGGCGAGCGAGCGGCCACATGTAGATTCGGTGCTTGCGCTCGGCAGCTTCACGCCGACTTTCATCGCTGCGGAGGAAGTCGGGCCGTTCGATGACTTCGACGACATCCTGGCGGAGCAGGACGGTCCCTTTCTCGCGCCCGGGCTCGCGACATCGCGACTCCTCTACCGCGCTGCCGCCGATGCCGGTGTCCGCGTCCTCCTCGACGGGCACGGCGGCGACGAAGTCGTGTCCAGTGGCGAGGGCCGGCTGGCGGAGCTTGCCCGTGCGGGACGCTGGTTCGGTCTGTGGCGCGAGGTGCGAGGCCTTGCCGCGAGCTATGGCGAGCCGGCGTGGCCGGTGTTTGCGGCACACCTGGAACATTACGGCCCACGGGCGCTTCGACCGGCGCGCAAGCTTGCGGGAAGAGCGCTGCGCCGGCTGGGTCGCGCCCGGGTGGCGGAGGCTCGACCCGGCCCGCTTTCATTCGTTGAGGCGGGCTTTGCCCGGCGGACCGGGATTGCCGCCCGTTGCCGCGAGAAGACCGTTACTCCTCCGGCGGCACGCGGCGATGAGAGGCAGCGTCATATCCGGCTTCTTTCCTCGCCCCTCATACCCTCGGCGTTTGGAGTTCTCGACAAGGCTGCGCGGAGCGCGCGCGTGGAGGCGCGGTATCCCTTTTTCGACCGGCGGCTCGTCGACTTCTGCGTCGGCCTGCCGGCATCGGAAAAGCTGAGCGGCGGCTGGCCGCGTCTCATCCTGCGGCGCGCCATGCAGGGCGTGCTTCCCCCGTCAATCCAGTGGCGGCGCGACAAGCTCGACTTCGCGCCGTTATTCGCGCGCGGCATGGTCAAGCGCCACGCAGCGCTGGTCGACCACGTTCTGCGGGACGACCGCGCCGGCGTCGGGCACTATGTCGACGTGGCGGCGGTCTCCGCTTCCTTTCAACGGATGAAACAGGAGACGGCGACAGGCCTCGATATCCAGATTGTCTGGCGCACTGCCGCGCTCTCTCTCTGGCTTCGCCGGCTCGAGCGCGGTGCTCCTGACGCGCCTGTGATCAGCGTCGCCTCATGAAGCGTCCGACGTTTTTCCATCAAGCCTACGGCCTCGCCATCCGATCGGAGGTGAAGCTGTCCGAGTCCGTCTCGGATGCGGACGGGGCGTTCGATCTGGATGTGCGGCTTCAGCCAGTGCGCTTGCCGCAGGCGGGGCGGGGAGGTCCGACTCATTTTGAATTTCGACCGGGCCGCCAGTTGCTGCACTGGCGTGACGTCGGCACCTTTCTCATCCTGGATCGCGAGATCCATGTCGATGTTGCCCCGGACATTCCCGAGGATCTCGTCCGTCTGCCGCTGCTCGGGCCGGTGATGGCGCTCTACCTGCACCGCATCGGCAAGCTGGTGCTTCACGCCAGCGCTGTCGGCAGCGACACGCGAAGCGTTGTCTTCCTTGGCGACAAGGGCGCTGGAAAGTCCACGACCGCGGCCGCACTTGTCGCGCGCGGGCATAGCCTGCTCACCGATGACGTGCTGGCCATCGACTTTCCGCCCGCCGGTCCCTCCATTGCTCCGGGGTTCCCTGAAATCAAGCTCGATCCCGGATTGCCGGCTGGGGTATTCGGTGGAATCGATATCGGAAGCTCGAGCGCGATACCCGGCACGTCGAAGCGACGCCTTCGGCTCAATCTCTTCTCGCACCGCAGCGTCCCTCCTGGCCTGTTCTGCGTGCTGCGGCGCGGCAGAGCCGCGGCGTTGCAGATGCTGCCGCCGCAGGAGGCCCTCGCGGAACTCATCCGGTTCTCCTATGTCTGGCGCTTCGGGCGCGAGGCGCTGGACGAACGGGCGCTGGCAATCCACCTGAAGCAATGCGCGGAGCTTGTCCGGACGAGCCGCGTATGCAGACTGGAAGTGCCGCACGATTTCGACCGGCTGGGAGAAGCCTTGGATCTGATAGAGGGCGAGCTCGCATGATGTCGCTCGCGGGTCCTGTCGATGCGTAAGACCTCGGGCGCCTTCGCGAATGCCGGCGCGGAGGAAAGGCTGCTCTGCCGCCTCTGCGACATGGCCCTCTCGGGCGAAGTCCCCCACACTCCGCTGAAAGCTTCCGAGATTGACTGGCGCCGCTTCGTGGCTCTCGTGCGACGGCACCGGGTGGCGCCGCTGGTCGCGCGCGTCCTGTTGCAGGGCGCTGCCATTCAGCCGCCGCCCTGGGTCATCGAGCATTTCCAGGAAGAGGAGGCCGAAAACGGCCTGAACAGCCTTCGCCTGGCGTCAGAGCTCATCGCGGTTGTCGATGCGCTCGCGGCTGAAGGCATCGCATCGCTGCCGCTGAAGGGCATCTGTCTTGCCGTGCGTTCCTATGGCGACATGGCCCTCCGTCATGCAGGCGACATCGATGTGCTGGTTTCCCCGGATGACCTCGTGGCCTCCGATCGGATAGTGCGGGCGCTCGGCTGCACCCGCATCTCCAACAAGACGCACGAGGCCGTCCCGGAGAGCTTTGTCGAGAACGCCGCGTTCATTCATCACCTCTGCTACGGCACTCCAACCGGCGCGCTGCTGGAGCTGCACTTCTCTCTCTGCCCTAACCCGAAGCTGTTGCCGCTCGACGTCCGTGCCGCGGTCGCGTCGGGCCCAAGGGTGCGCATCGGCAACAGGCAACTGCCGGCGCTGCCCGATGCCTTTCAGTTTGTGTTCCTCGCAACGCATGGAGCCCGGCACAAATGGCGCCGGCTGCAATGGGTTTGCGACATCGCGGCGATCACGCAAGGTCGAAGCGCCGGCGAACTGGACCTCTGGCTCACGGAGGCCGCCCGCTACGGCCTGCGAAATCCGGCGCTGCAGGCGCTCGTGATGACTTCGAGGCTTTTCGACCGACCGCTTCCCACGGGCATCGCCAAGGCGTTCGGGCGCTCCCTCCCTGCGCGCTATCTGGTCCGGCAGGCGGAGCTCACCATTTTCAGATCGCTGCAGGATGCGCCGGACAAGTCCGCCGCCGGGCTCGACATCGGCGTCCGTCTCTACCGGATGTGCCTGACCGCCCGGCCCGGCTATCACTGGAACGAAATGTGGCGTGGCATGCAGTCGGTCTGGGCGCGCGCCACACGATCAGGCGAAGCCTGATCCCGCCCCGAGCCGCATGTCCAGCGACCAGCGTGACACGACCTCGCAGCTTCGCCAGATCGCGGTCTTTGGCCGCCACGTGCTGGATCAGGGGCGAGCACGCACCGCCGCGGCGTTTGGATTCCTGTTTCTCGGCAGCCTGACGGAAGGCGTCTCGATCCTGCTGCTCGTCCCCGTGCTGCAGCTCGTGGGGAACGAGAGGCGCTTTGTCGTCTTCGACACGCCGGCGTGGCTGTCCGGCTGGCTCGGGCCGCGGCTGCAAATCGGTCTCGCTGCCGCGCTGATCCTCGTCGTGGCTCTGGTTCTCGCGCAGTCGCTGCTGCTGCGTTTCAAGAACATCTACATGGCGGAGCTGCTCTACGATGTGATCAATCGGCTGCGCGTTTCGCTCTTCGAGAGCATCACGAAGGCACGCTGGGGATTGATCGGCGGGTTGCGCGGATCCGACCTGAACCATGCGCTGACCGCGGATATAGACCGCATCCAGTCAGCGGCCTTCCATCTCATGCTGCTGATCCAGGGCCTCGTCGTTCTCGCAATCTATCTGTGCGTCTCGTGGCTAATTTCGCCCATCATGACCATCGTCGCCTTCGTGAGCGGCGGAGCGATGTTTGCGGCGTTGCGACCGGTGCGGCGCGGCGCGTCCTCCTACGGCAAATTGCTGACCCAGAACCGCAAGGCGCAGTACAGAACCGTCACCGAGTTCCTCGCCGGCGTCAAAGTCGCGAAGAGCTTCAATTCCGAGCCGCTGTTCCTTGCCGAGCTCTCCAGCACGCTTTGGCACATGCGGCAGGACTTCGTTCGATATGTCCGGCTGAACACCATGGGGAGCGTGCTCTTCCAGGTCGCGAGCGCGTTCGTCCTCGCCGGGTTCGTGTATGCGGCGCTGCGTTGGCTCGACTTGCCCCTTCCGAAGATTCTCGTCCTCGTCTTCGTGTTCATGCGGGTCGCGCCGAGATTCTCGGGATTGCAGAGCGACCTGCAGGAGGTGCTGACGAACCTTCCCGCCTTCGACGCGGTAATGCGCGTCCAGCAGGCCTGCGAACGCGAGCAGGAAGAGTTCGACAGCCATCCGCTTCCGCGGCTTCCGTTGCGTCGCGAGATCAGGCTGGACCGCGTCACGTTTCGGCATGAGGGCCGCCCGGAGGACACACTGCTGGATGCATCCCTGGCAATTCCAGCCGGGAGCATCCTTGCGATCATCGGACCGTCGGGCAGCGGGAAGACCACGCTGGCCGATGTCATCATGGGTCTGCTCGAACCGCTCGAGGGCACCGTGAGCGTAGACGGTCTGGAGCTCAATCGCGAAAACCGGCGACGCTGGCGCGACAGCATCTCCTATGTGCCGCAGGAGGTCTTCCTCCTCCACGACACCGTCGCCGCCAACCTCAGACTGGGAGCGCCGGACGCCTCCGAGGCGGAGATCTGGGACGCTCTCCGCGCGGCCAATGCGGAAGAGTTCGTGGCGGCGCTGCCGGAAGGGCTGCAGACCGTTCTGGGCGACAGGGGCCTCAGAATTTCCGGCGGCGAGCGCCAGCGGCTGTCGCTCGCGCGGGCTCTCCTCCGCCGGCCGCAGCTTCTCATCCTGGACGAGGCCAC
Organism: Hyphomicrobiales bacterium; assembly: GCA_038211615.1. Lineage (GTDB taxonomy): Bacteria > Pseudomonadota > Alphaproteobacteria > Rhizobiales > Afifellaceae > DASWJZ01. The sequence goes on along the minus strand of JBBQVL010000001.1, from coordinate 17,092 downwards.
GAGCGCCCTCGATTGGGAGCACCAGAACCTGATTGCCGCATCGATCAGGGCGCTGCGTGGCTCAATGACGGTGATCACCATCGCGCATCGCCTGTCGATGATCGCGTTCGCCGATGAAGTCGTCGCGCTGGAGGGAGGCAGGGTGGTGGAAGCGGGGGACTATGCGACGCTTTCCGAAGACGCCAACAGCCGGCTCGGCCGCATGGCAAGAAGCGAGCGGGCAGGAGACGCCAGCGCCACCGGCGCAGCCGCCGCCGATATCTCTAGATGATTTTCCAGACCGCCCAGACGATCCCCGCCCATGCGGCGAGGAACAACAGGCAGAATGTTCCCCAGACGAGCACACGGAGGGGATCGACGTCCCTGCCGATCGAACCGGGTTTCGGCGGCTGACCTGCACTGCCGGCGGCCTGCCTGAATCGCGCAAGCCCCGGCCAGGCGAAAACGCCGCCCGCATTTCGCCGATACTCGATGAAATTGCGCAGGGATCGGCCCTCAACTTTTGCGAGTAGAGGGATTTATAATAGCAACCAAGCGCTTTACAACAGGTTAGCCGCGAAAAGTCTGAGCCCGAGGTGTCCCCGCCGCCCCACGCAGAGTCGTCCCAACCTGCGCTGCTTGGACCTCGATCGCCTGTCTGCCAGGTCAACTGGCCGAGCTTCGGCTAGACAGAGAGGCCAAAGCGGGGTGACGGGCGTGGTGGCGCAATCACGTGCCGCTCGCCGGGGAAACGGGAACCTCAGGCAGCCGCGATCGGGGGTCAGGACAGAAAGTAAGCCAATCCGAAGACGACGTACACGCCGATCAACATCACGCCCTCGAACCAGGTCGTTTCGCCATCACCGGCGATGGAGTTCACGATGAAGGCGGTGCCCGCTATCGCGAAGAGATCGACCGGATTCCTGAAAACCAGGGTCATCGGCGTTCCGAGGATCCAGGAGAAGATCACGAGCAGCGGCGCGACGACCAGCGCAATCTGAAGCGCCGATCCGATGCAGATGCTCATTACGAGCCCCATGCGATTTTGCCGCGCGAACCACACCGCCGCAAAGATATCCGCGCTAGTGCCAACAAGCGCCAGCACGATCACACCGAGGAAAAGCGGGGTGAGGCGGAGCGTCTCAGCCGAACTCGTCAGAGCTCCCGAGACGAGTTCGCTTTCCAGCGCCGCCGCGACCGTCGCCGCGGCAAGGATCATCAGGCAGGTCGGTGCGGACCATCGCGGCCTGCCATGCTCCTCCTCCCCGCTTGCGAAGACGTCGCGGTGCGTGACGAGGGTGTAGACGAGGTTCCCCGCATAGAGCAGCAGCAAGACGCACGACACGGCGAGGCTCAGTTCCTCTTCGGAGAGGGCCACATCGGCCGGGCTGCGCGTGCTACCGCCAGCGTAGTCGAACACCGCGGGAAGCAGGAGCGCGATGACCGCGAGGATCAGCATGCTGGAGAGAAGACCGGCGCGCTCGCGCTTGAAAGTCTGACGTTCCCTCGTCACGCCACCGACGATGAGCGCCAGCCCCAGCCCGAGAAGGCAGGTTCCCAAGATCGAGCCCGTGATCTGCGCATGGACGACATCCGCCCTTCCGTTCGCGAGCACGAACAGCGCCAGCACCAGCTCCGCCAGGCTGCCCAGACTGACGGTAAGGAGGCCGCCGATCGTGGGGCCGGTGTGCAGCGCAAGCTGATCCGTCGCGGCGCGAATCCACTCGGCCAGGATCGCGATGCCGGCAATGCCCGCCGCAAAAACCCAGATGGGAGAAAGGCCAAAGAGAAATTCGCCGGCTGGCGCCAGGGGAACCAGCAAAAGCAGCAGCAAACGAACCATCGACTTATTCCCGCTCCCAGCTCCGATCAGGGGGACTTGCGTTCACACTGCTCACCGACCCCACCCGCCAGCAAGGCCCACCATACGAGGAGCGGCTGCAGCGCCAGACGGCACACATGGTAGGCCCACGCCAGGAGCGACGGGTCGGGCGCCGACAGCGCGTCCATCGCATGCTTGATGTTGGCGGGGTAGACGCAGACGGCGTAGGCGGCCAGCGCAATACCGGCTGGCCGACGGAAGCGTGCGGTCAGCAGAGCGGTCGCGCCGGCGAGCTCGCAAAGTCCGGTCGCCAGGATGACCAGATCGGGAAAGGGAACCCATTCCGGCGTGATCTTGAGGAACGGAGCCGGCAGTGCAATGTGCGCTACGCCGGCTGCAAAATACAGCGCCGCGAGCCCGCGCCTTCGCCACGCGACCCAAGGTGCGCGAGTATCCTCCATCGGGACCACGGCTATTCCCTTTCAACAGCCTGTATCAGGGCTACCCTTCGCCGATTCCGTTAAATACCTTCATCCTAGGCATCGCGGCCCGCCGCGGTCGCCGGAGGATTTCCGGGAATTAATTTGCCTCCCCCCGCGCCATGCTGGAAACAACGTGGAGCCTTCGTTCGCTGGGCCGCGCCGGCCACATTTTGTGAAGTCAGAGCATGGCTGATCGGCTGCGCATTTTCATCTCCTCGCCCGGCGACGTCTCTGAAGAGCGGTTGCGTGCGCATCTCGTCATCCAGAAGCTCGCCCGGGATTTCGCGAGGTATTTCAGGATCGAGGCGTATCTCTGGGAACACGAGCCGATGCTGGCATCGGGTCACTTCCAGGATGCCATCGAAACCCCGAGCGCCTCCGATGTCGTCATCCTGATCGTCTACTCGCGCCTCGGAACCGAGCTTCCTGAGCGCTCCAGCGTGCGGGAATACCGCGGCATTGACGGGCGGGCGCCGGTCACCGGCACCGAATGGGAATATGAGGAGGCGCTCGCCGCGAGCCGCGTGCGGGGCGCGCCGGATCTTCTCGCCTACCGCAAGCTGGGCGATCCGGGGGCGTCGCTGGTGGATGCGGCGCGCCGGGCGGAGCAGGAGCGCCAGTGGACGGCGCTGGAGGGGTTCTGGCGCCGCCATTTCGAGGATTCCGGCGTGTTCCTCGCGGGCTCCTCGAAATTCACGACGCTGGAGGAATTCGACCGCAAGCTCGAAGCCGACCTGACCGCACTCATCGAACGGAAGATTGCGACGCGAACCAGGGAGCCAGACGCGCCGGAAGAGGGCTCCTGGTACCGTGGCAACCCCTATCAGGGTCTCGCCTCCTACGATTTCGAGCACGCCTCGATCTTCTTCGGACGCGACGCGCAAACCCGCGCGGCGGTGACGCGGCTTCAGGAAGCGGCGGAAAGGGGAACCGCTTTCCTGTTCATCGCCGGCGGAAGCGGCTCGGGAAAATCGTCGCTGGCGCGTGCTGGCGTCGCCCCGGCGCTGGTCGCACCGATGGCGGTGCCGGGTGTCGGGATCTGGCGTCGCGTCGTGATGCGGCCGGGCGATGGCGACGACCCGATACTCGCGCTTGCGCAGGCGCTTCTCACGACCGATCCCGGCGGCGACGTGGGGCTCGCCGAGCTCAGCAGCCCCGGCATGGACCAGCAGGCTCTCGCGACGCATCTCAGGGCATCGGCCGGCGATCCGTCCTTCCCGTTTCGCGCTGCGCTGAACCGGATCGCGGAGGAGGCGCGCGGGGCGGGCAAGATCCTCGCACATGAGAGCGCGCGGCTGCTTCTCGTCGTCGACCAGCTCGAGGAGCTCTTCGCGCCGCGCGTCGGACAGGCCGAGCGCGAGGCCTTTGCGCGGATCCTCGGCGGACTGGCGCGATCAGGTGTCGTCTGGGTCGTCGCGACGATGCGGAGCGATCTCTGGCACCGCGTGGCGGAAACGCGCAGCGTGCTGGAGCTGATCCAGACGGGCGCGCGGCTGGATCTCCAGACACCGGACGGCGCGGAAATCCTGGAGATGGTCCGGAGGCCAGCCGCTGCCGCGGGCCTTAAATTCGAAACCGACCTGCAATCGGGCGTCGCGCTGGATGCGATCATCGCCAACGCCGCGGCGGAAGACCCGGGTGCGCTGCCGCTGCTCTCCGTCATGCTGCACGCGCTTTACCTGCGCGACATCGTCGGCCGAGAGGGCGAGGGCACGTCAGACACGCTCACCTTCAGCACCTATCGCGCGCTCGGCGAGTTGCGGGGCGCAATCGCCCGGCGCGCGGACGAGACGCTGGAGGGCTTGCGCCGGCGCGATCCGGAGGCGGCGGAGTCCTTCCCCGTCGTGCTGCGCGCGCTGGTCACCGTCTCGCCCGATCGCAGCACCGTGACGGCGCGCTCCGCGCGGCTCGACCAGTTTCCGGAGGGCGGCCCGGAGGCGCGCCTGATCGGCGCATTCCTCGCCTCCGATGCGCGCCTCTTCGTGGCAAATTCGAGCGATGGCGTCGCCGAGGCGCGGGTGGCGCACGAGGCGCTGCTGTCGCACTGGCCCCGGGCGAGCGAGCAGATCGCGAGGGACCGCCGCGATCTCGAGACCCGATCGCGGCTGGAGGCGATGCAGCACCGATGGCGCGACGCGGCCGCCGTGCGCGAGCGGAAGCAGTCGCTGCTGACCGGGCTGAACCTCGCGGAGGGTCGTGACCTCGTGCGGCGCTGGCGGCTGGAAACATCGCCGCTTGGGGGCTATGTCGCCGAATCGCAGCGCTCCGCCACGCTTCGGCGCCGCACTCTTGCAGGCGCCGCCGCAGCCTTGATCCTTGTCTTCGCGGCGCTCGCGGCCGCCGCCAGCCTGCAATGGCGGCGGGCCGAATATCAGGCGGACGCCGCGCGCCGCGCCGAGGTGACCGAGCGGCAGGCGCGGCTCGAGGCCGAGCAGCAGCGCGGACGCGCCGAGAGCGAGAGCAGGCGGGCGACGGCGGCCGCGGCCGAGGCTGAAGAGGCGCGCGGCCATGCCGTTGCGGCCCTGGAGGAGACGAAGCGCGAGACGGCGCGCACGCTTGCCTCGCAGGCGGAGCTGTCGCTCGGCGACAACGACATCCGGGCTGCGCTCGGCATCGCCGTCCAGGCGGCGACCGCGGAAGCGGACGTGCTGCGTCCCGGCGATCCTTCGGCGAGCCAGCCGGCCCTGCTGAAGGCGATGGCCCAGGCGCGGCAGGAGCTGCACATCCAGCGCACGCCGCTCGGCCGCGCGATGCCCTACGGGTTCCTCGGCGACGACACGCTCGTCTATGCCGATCCCAAGGCCGGGCTCGTCATCGTCGATCTGCTGCCGCGGCCAGCGATCCGGATGCGCGTGCCGCTTCCCGAGAACATCCTTCCGACGCATCTGAGCTTTCTGCAGCGGGAAAAGCTCATCGCATTGACCGGCGTGAAGACGTTTCTGCTCGTCGAGGCGGAGACCGGGCGCGTGCGCTTCCAGACCGCGCTCGATGCGCCGATCACCTCGCTCGACATGAACGAGGCGACGGGAGTCGCGGCCGTGGGTTTCGGCGCGGGCTTCACGCTCGTCGCTGCCGACGCGAACGAACCATCGGCGGCGATCGCAGTCCCGGCGCCCCGCGATGGAGTCAGCGTCGGGCAGGCGCGCTTCTCCGCCGACGGAAAGATTCTCTGGGTGACCTACGGCACCGATGTTCTCCGTTACGACGTGGCGACACGCTCCTTCGCCGATGCGCCGGTCGGTGCGCTGTCGCCGGCGGGGTTTGGCGGCGATGCGGCTTCACTCGCGGCGGTTCTGCAGACTGGCCTGGTCATCGCGGTCGAGCTCGCGCCTGACCTCCTGCATGAGGGGCGCCTGTTCATGATGGGTGCGCTAGCGCTATCGGACTTCGATGTCGCGGCGCGCACCTCGCGCAGCTACGACAACGGCGATCCGGACTTCCTCTACGCTGGCCTGAGCTACACCGATCAGGCGGGCGCCGGCTGGCCGCAGGAGCTTGTCGCGGTCCTCGCCCGGATGCGCAATCCGCAGCTCGATATCCAGCTCGATTATGTCGACGCCGACGGGAAGCTGCTGCCGCTCGAATCCTTCAGCCTCGTCGCCGACGATCTCGCCGGCGAGAAGCCCTACACCTGCAAGGTATCCCTGCACGTTTCGCACCTTGCCTGCCACTATTGGGGCAAGGACGCGGAGGGGGTGGTCGTCTGGCGGCTGCTCGGGGGCAACCACCGCTTCGAGCGGGAGCTCTCGCAGTCGCGGGCAACTTCCGTGGCGGAGACGCCGGACGGAGGAGCCACGCTCCTCACAACGAGCGGCAACGAGCTCGCCGTAAGCGCGGGCGGTCGCGAGACGATCGCCGCTCGGCTCGACGAGGGATCGACGATCAGCGCCGCGGCCGGGACCTACGTCGTCACGCATTCCGCGAAGACCGGGCGGGGAGGCGTGTGGCGCTTCGACAGCGGGGCGCGGAGTGCCGAAAGCGTCGCCGAAGGCGCAAGCCTTGCGCCGCCCGTCCTCGACGCCGGCGGCGACCGCGCGCTTTTCATCGAGGCTGACAGCGTAGCGTTGGATGACCTGAAGGGAGGCAAGCTGCTCTGGTCCGCCAGCGGTCTTGAGGGTGTGGTCGCCGCGGCGCTGCCAGCCGGACCGGCCGATCCGGTGGCGGTGCTGACCGCCACTGGCGTGACGCTGCTTGATCCCGCGGACGGAAAGGTGCGCCAAGCCACTCCGCTCGTCCGCGCCGCCGGGTCGCCGGCGGCCTTCGATACCAAGGCGCGCGCGCTCGCTTTCGTCTCGGACGGCGCGCTGACGGTATTGAATCTTTCGAACGGGGAAGCGCGCAGGCTCGGCGATTTCGGCGCCGACATCGCGGCGCTCGCATGGTCGCCGGACGGCGCACGGCTCATCGTTGGACGCCGCGACGGCGGCGTGCTGGCGATCGACCGGGAGGGAAAGACCCTCTGGAGCGCTCGCTCGCCGCTCGGAGCGAGCTTCAGCGAGGACAATTCCTGGCCGGACCAGCCGCCGAAGGGCCTGGTGCTGGCGCTCGAGCAATCGCCGGACGGGAGCCGCCTCGCCGTCATCCGCCAGGACATGCCGGCGCTCGACCTCTACGAAGGCACGACCGGACGGCTGCTGACGGCGCTGACGCCCCCCTGGTCCTTCGGAGTGCCGGCGCGCGTCTCGCTGCCCGACGACGAGCACGTCGCGACGAGCTGGGCGGTCCACGCCATGACGCGCGATCGCCCCTCCACGATCTCGGTGCACGACATCCCCGCAACCTTCGACGCAGCTCTCACCGCGGCGCGCGAAACGCTGGCGCGGCTGAGCGCGATCTGGTCTCCATCCGGCGCGCCGACCGAGGGCGCCGGCACTGTCGAGTGAGCGAGAGATGACATCTGCCCGGCGCTCCGGGCGGTCGTCACACCACCGAGGACAGATCCGGCGGTTCAGTGCGCTAGAACGCGTTCCGGTGGACCATCACGAGGGGCGTCTTCAGCAGGATCTTGAGATCGAGCCAGAGCGACCACGAGTTCACATACTCAAGGTCGGCCGACACGCGTTGTTCGATATCGCGCAGGGAATGTGTCGCGCCGCGATAGCCGCGGACCTGCGCAAGGCCCGTGAGACCGGGCTTCATGGCATGCCGGATCCAGTAGCCGTTCACGGCCTGCCAGAACAATGCACCGTCCGCCGTCGAGCCGAGGGCATGCGGACGCGGCCCGACGAGGCTCATGTCGCCGATCAGCACGTTCCAGAGCTGCGGAAGCTCGTCGAGGCTGGTCCGGCGCAGGAACCGGCCGAGCGCGGTGACGCGCGCGTCGTCGCGCGAAGCGGAAAGTTCACCGTTCGGATCCGTCGCGTCGACCCGCATGGTGCGCAGCTTGTAGCACCGGTAGAGCCCGTTCTTTCGCCCGACGCGCTCCTGTGAAAAGAGGCAGGGGCCGGGCGATTCCCATTTCACGAGAAGTGCGAGAATGGCGGCGACCGGCAAAGCGACGGGCGCGAGAAGCATGACGAATGCGAGGTCCACCATGCGCTTCGTCACCCGTTCCGGCAGGGAGAGAGGACCGCGGGAGACGACGAGCGTGGGAGTGCCTCCCCAGTGCCCGATCCCGAGCGGAACGACACTCTCAAGCTGTGGCTCGAGCAGTTCCGTGTTGATGCCGGTCAACCGCATGAACGAAGCCCAGGCGATCCGCTCGGCGGGGTCGTCGAATACCAGCAGCACCCGATCGGCGTGCCTGAAGGTGCGACACACCACGTCGAGAAAATCCGGGTCTTCCGAGGAAGGAGTCCAGTTCAGCCGGCGGATGTTGATGACGCGGTGCGCCTGCCGGCCATGCAGCTGGGCTGTTTCGTCACCGAGCACGAAGATGCTCGGATCGATGATGAATCGCGCTGTTTCCAGCAGGCGCGCCCCGAAAAAGCGGCCGAAGGTCAGGAGCATTGCCCCCAGAACGAGCATATAGCCGGTCTCGATTCGCGAGAAGCGGGCGCTCACATGGAAGGCAAACGCCGCCGTGAAGGCAAAGCCCGCAGCGGTAAGCAGCGCGAGGATTGCCCTTCCGCTCGAACGGCCGCCACGCTTCAGGGTGTCGAGGGAATAGCCCTTGTAGGTAAGCGAGGCGAAAAGATACCCGGGGAGCATCATCATCAAGAGGAGCGTGCTGTTGCCGCTCGCCGAGGCTCCGTAGCGGAGAGACGTCGCCAGCATCGCCGCGATCAGCAGGAATGCGGCGTCCACGGAAACGGCGCCGAGGACAGCGACCAGCCTCAGCCACTCCCTGCTCGCGAGACTGCGGCGGGGGAATTCGCGGATGCTTAGCTGGCTTATCGAGGGGAGACGCAGGGAGGAGGTCAAACCAACGCTCCGAAGGTTAATTAGCGCTTAATATCCGAAGTAGCGGCTTCCGTGCCAAATTCGTGGCGAGAAGATGACTGACGTCGCCGATGGCATGTCTCCATCGCAACCGTTTGCCGGCAAACAAGGGTCAGGCCGTTCGCGGCTCGAGGGCGAGCGGCACCGAGAGCCCGACTTTCACGCGATCCATCACGACGAGCGTGTGGAAGCGCATGATGTTCGGATTGTCGAAGAAGAACCGCTGCGTGAAGGCCTCGTACTCCTGCATGTTGCGCGCCGTCACGACCAGGATGAAATCGATCTCGCCGGTGACGTAGTAGCACTGCATCACCTCGGGTGTGAGGCGCATCGATTTCTTGAACTCGTCGAGAATATCGGGACGCTCGCGTTCGAGCGTCACCTCGACCACCATCGTGAGCGTCTGGCCGATCGCCTGGGGCGCGATGACGGCGATCTCGCTTTCGATGACGCCATCCTTGCGCAGCCGTTTCAGGCGGCGAAGGCAGGCTGACGGAGAAAGCCCAACGGTTTCGCTGAGCTCGTCCGCGGTGACGCGGTTGTTGTGCTGGACGGCGTTGAGCAGCCGGATGTCGAAACTGTCGAGCCGCGCGGTGCGCATGCGCCAACAGAACAAAGGCCGGCGCCGGAATCAAGCGAAATCCGGAATAGAGCGCCGGAAATGAGCGTGAGGCCTCAGCATCCGCGTTTTTCCTGCACAAGGTGCTGCCTACTATCTCTGACGAGCATTTTGGCGGTGAAGGGGGCCCCACCATGCAGATGTCACGCGAAGACCTGCTGCGCGCCTATCGCACGATGCGCACGATCCGCCTCTTCGAGGATCGCGTGATGCTTGAGATGGCGACCGGCGACGTGCCGGGAAACACGCATCTCTACGCAGGACAGGAAGCCTCCGCCGTCGGCGTCTGCTTTCCGCTCCGCAACACCGACCGCATCGCCTCCACCCACCGCGGCCACGGCCATTCCATCGCGAAGGGCTGCGACATCGACGGAATGATGGCGGAGATTTTCGGCAAGTCGACCGGCACGTGCCACGGCAAGGGCGGCTCGATGCATATCGCCGACCTCGACAAGGGGATGCTGGGCGCGAACGGAATCGTCGGCGGCGCAATGCCCATCGCCTGCGGCGCGGCGCTGTCCGCCAAGACGCTCAACCGCGACGATGTTGCGGTGGCCTTCACCGGCGACGGCGGCGTCAACCAGGGCACGATGGCGGAGACGCTGAACCTCGCCAGCATCTGGAAGCTGCCGCTGATCTTCATCGTCGAGGACAACGGCTTCGCCGAGGCGACGAGCAGTTCCTACGCCACGGCCGGCTCGATCCCGGCGCGCGGCGAGGCGTTCAACGTCCCCTCGGTGGCGGTCGACGGGCTCGACTTCTTCGCGGTGCATGACGCCATGCGCGATGCCATCGAGCGGGCGCGCTCGGGCGGCGGGCCCTCGCTCATCCACACCAAGACGGCCCGCTACTACGGACATTTCAGCGGCGATGCCGACACCTACCGCACGCGCGAAGAGAAAGAGGCGATGCGCCGGGACCAGGATTGCCTGAAGCATTTCCGCAAGCGCGTCACCGAGGCGGCGCTTCTCGACGACGCTGCGCTCGATGCGGTCGACCGCGAGGTCGAGGCGGCGGTCGACCAGTCGGTCATCGCCGCCCGCGCCGCGCCGGTGCCAGTCGCGGCCGATGTCATGACCCACGTCTATGTCAGCTACCCCTGATCGGCTGCAGCCGGAAGGAGCACGACCATTCCGCGAAAATCTTTCCGCCAAGGTCTGAACGAGGCGCTTCATCACGAGATGGCGCGCGATCCGAGCGTCATCGTCCTCGGCGAGGACGTCGCCGGCGGCGCCGGCGCCAACGGCGAGCAGGATGCCTGGGGCGGCGCCTTCGGCGTCACCAAGGGGCTCATCGGCCGCTTCGGCGCCAACCGTGTCCTCGACACGCCGATCACCGAATCCGCCTTCGTCGGCGCGGCGGGCGGGGCGGCGATGACCGGGCTTCGCCCCGTGGTCGAGATCATGTTCGTGGATTTTCTCGGCGTCTGCTTCGACCAGATCTTCAACCAGATCGCCAAGTTCCGCTACATGTTCGGCGGCAAGGCGGTGACGCCGCTGGTGCTCAGGGCGACGTTCGGCGCGGGCTCCGGCTCCGGCAGCCAGCACAGCCAGGCGCTCTATCCGCTCTTCACCCATATCCCGGGGCTGAAGGTCGTCGTCCCCTCCAATCCCTACGATGCGAAGGGCCTGCTCATCCAGGCGATCCGCGACGACGATCCGGTGATCTTCCTGGAGCACAAGCTGCTCTACGACACGATGGGCGAGGCGCCGGACGCCGCCTACACGATCCCCTTCGGCGAGGCGAACGTCGTCAGGGAAGGCGATGACGTCACCATCATCGCGCTCGGGCGCATGGTCGGCGTCGCGGAGGCGGCAGCGGCAGCGTTGGAGAAGGACGGAATAAACTGCGCGATCATCGATCCGCGCACCACCTCCCCGCTCGACACCGATACGATCCTTGAATTCGCGGAGCAGAGCGGGCGCGTCGTCATCGTCGATGAATCGAACCCGCGCTGCGGGATGGCCGCCGATATCGCCGCGCTCATCGCCGAGGAAGGCTTCGACACGCTGAAGGCGCCGATCCTGAAGGTCACGGCGCCGCATACGCCGGTGCCCTACGCCCCGCAGCTCGAGCGGACCTACATCCCGGACGCGGCGCGCGTCGAGGCCGCGGTGCGCAAGGCCGTGGCGCACGGGGCCTGAGCGCAATGGCCGACCCGATCCAGGCAATCCGGATGCCCCGCTGGGGCATGACGATGACCGAGGGCACGGTCGCGAACTGGCTGGTCGAGGAAGGCGCGGCCGTCGCCTCCGACCAGGACATGGTCGAGATCGAGACCACCAAGATCACCAATGTGATGGAGGCGGGCTATGGAGGAATAGTGCGCCGCATCGTCGCCGATCCCGGCGCGGTGGTTCCGGTCGGCGCGCTGATCGCGGTGCTCGCCGATCCTTCGGTCCCGGATGCCGAGATCGATGCCTTCATCGAGGCGCGCAAGGCGGAGGCGCAGTCCTCCGGCGGTCCCGCCGCGCCCGCCTCCCGCATCGTCGACACGGGGCTCGGCGCGCTCAATGTGCTCAGCCTCGGCGAAGGCGATGGCATTCCGGTCGTGCTGCTGCACGGATTCGGCGGCGACCTGAACAATTGGCTCTTCAACCAGGAAGCTCTCGCCGCCGGCCGCGCCGTGCATGCCTTCGATCTTCCCGGCCACGGCGCTTCGACGCTCGAAATCGGCGCCGGCGATCTTGCCGCGCTGGCGGCGATGGTCGAGGCGGGGATCTCGGCGCTCGGCATTTCTGCCGCGCATCTCGTCGGCCATTCGCTCGGCGGCGCGGTGGCGTTGAAGCTTGCCGCGACGCAGCCGGATCGCGTCGTCTCGATCACGCTCATCGCGCCGGCCGGGCTCGGCGACAGGGTGGGCGAGAACTACATCGCCGACTTCCTCGCCGCGAGCCGCCGTCGCCCTGTGGCGGACGTGCTCAGCCGGCTTTTCGCAAGTCCGGACGCGGTCACCCGCGACATGATCGAGGGCGTGCAGCGCTTCAAGCAGATCGACGGCGTTCCGGAAGCGCTCGCGAAGCTCGCCGGCGCGGTCTTTCCCGAGGGGCGGCAGGCGGACGATCTTCGATCGACGCTCTCCGCCGTTCACGCACCGGTGCTGCTGATCTGGGGCGACAAGGACCGCATCCTTGCGCCGGCCGATGGCGGCAGCCTTGGGCCGGGCGTGCAATACGAGACGATCGCCGGAGCCGGCCACATGCCGCACATGGAGGCCGCGGCGCAGGTCAACAGGCTGATCGCCGCGCACATCGCGAGCGCGGAGGGCTGAATGGGGATCCCGGGCCTCCGCGCGGTCGAGCATGTCGGCCTGACGGTCCCCGATCTCGACGCGGCGGTGCGGTTCTTCGTCGACGTGATCGGCTGCGAATACGTGTTCGGGGAAGGTCCGTTCTCCGGCGATGGCGATTTCATGCGCGAGCGGCTCGGCGTCCATCCGGACGCCACGATGCGCTACTGCTTCCTGCGCTGCGGCAACGGGGCGAACTTCGAGGTCTTCGAGTACACGGCGCCCGACCAGGACCGGAAGCGGCCGCTGAACAGCGATTTCGGCGGACACCACCTGTGCTTCTACGTCGACGACATCGAGGCGGCCGTTGCCCACCTGCGAGCCCACGGCGTACGCGTCATGGGCGATATCAACGACATCAGCGAAGGGCCGCCGCAGGGATCGCGGTGGGTGTATTTCCTGGCTCCCTGGGGCCTGCAGATGGAATTCGTGTCCTATCCGGGCGGCAAGGGAGCGCCGGACTCGCCCGCGCGCCGCCTGTGGACGCCTGCGCATGGAAAGGGCTGAGATGCAGGCGCGCCAGGCCGATGCGAGCCTGACAAGCGAGCCGCGAACCGAGGTTCTCGTGGTCGGCGCGGGGCTCTCCGGCGCGGTGCTGTCGGAGCGCCTGGCGCAGGCCGGCATCAGGGTCACATGCCTCGAGCAGGGCCGGCGGCACGACCGCGCGGACTACCCCGGCGACAAGTCCTTCTATGAGATAGCGGCGCTTGGTCCCTGGCACGCGAGCCCCAACGTGCGGCGCGCCGAGGCGGACTATCCGCTCGACGAGAGCGAAGCGGAGATGAAGCCGCTGATGTTCAACGGCGTCGGCGGGAGCACTATTCTCTTCGGCGGGCACTGGATGCGGTTCCTCCCATCCGACTTCCGCACCTATTCGCTCGACGGCGTCGGCGATGACTGGCCGATCGACTACGACGAGCTTGCTCCCTACTACGACATCGTCGACCGGCAGTTCGGCGTCTCGGGCGTGGCGGGCGACCCCGCCTATCCCGACCGTCCGGACTATCCGCTGCCTCCGCTGCCGATCGGCCGCTGGGGGGAGAAGGTGGCAGCGGGGCAGGAGCGTCTCGGCTGGCACTGGTGGCCGGGCTCCAACGCCATCCTTTCGCGGCCCTATGACGGGCGGCGGCCCTGCGTGCAGAGAAGCGCCTGCGGCAGCGGGTGCAATGAAGGGGCGAAGGCCTCGACCGACCTGACGCATTGGCCGAAGGCGGAGAGCGCCGGCGCGCGGCTCGTCACGGGCGCACGCGTCTGCCGCATCCTCTGCGACGGGCAAGGGCGGGCGACCGGCGTGGTCTTCCGGCGCGAGCACGGCGCCGAGGAAGCGATTCATGCCGACGTCGTGGTGCTTGCCGCGAACGCCATCGGGACGCCGCGGCTGCTCCTTGCCTCGGCCGATGCGGCGCATCCGGAAGGGCTCGCGAACAGTTCCGGCCTCGTCGGCAGGAGGCTGATGATGCACCCGTTCACGCGCGTCGTCGGTTTCTTCGACGAGCCGCTCGGCAGCCAACAGGGGCATTGGGGCCAGAGCCTCTACTCGATGGAATATGCCGAGACCGTTCCGGACCGCGATTTCGTGCGCGGCGCGAAATGGAACCTGACGCCGACCGGCGGCCCGCTTTCGGCGGCGCTCTTTCCGTGGCCGGGGGAGCGGCTGTGGGGGGAGGCCATGCACGAGCATGTCAGCGCGTGGCTCGGGCGCACCGCGATCTGGGGAATCTCCTGCGAGGACCTGCCCGATCCGGAGAATTGCGTCACGCTCGACGATGCGCTGGTCGACGGCGACGGCATAGCCGCGCCGCGCATCGTCTACCGGACGTCGGAGAATTCCCGCCGCATGCTGGCGTTCAACGTCGAACGCGCGACCACCTCGCTGAAGGAGAGCGGCGCCTACCGGACGGTGAGCCTTCCGATCATGCCGGACTATGGCTGGCACCCGCTAGGCACATGCCGGATGGGGTCCGATGCGGGCGCGTCGGTGGTCGATTCCTGGGGACGCGCGCACGACCATTCCAATCTCTTCATCGTCGACGGAAGCGTCTGCGTCACCGGCTCCTCGGTCAATCCGGCCGCAACCATTGCCGCGCTGGCGCTGCGGACGGCCGACCACATCCAGTCGTCGCGTCGCGAGATGCACGCATGACGGCGCGGGCCGGCATGAGCCCGGGGCAGCGCCGCAGGATGGCGGAGCTCGCCGACACGATCGCCCCCGGAACGGCGCTGATGCCCTCCGCCTCCGCGATCGGACTGGCGCTTGAGGGCTCCGTCATCGACCGGGTCCTTGCGCTGCGCAGGGATCTTGCGGCGCGGGTCCTGCCGATCCTCGACGGCTCGGTCGCAACGCCGGATCCGGCGACCTTCCTCGACCGGCTGGAGCGCGAGACGCCCGGCGACTTCCTCGTCCTGATGGAGGTGGTGAGCGGCGCCTATTATCTCGCGCCGGAGGTTCGCGTCGCCATCGGCTAT
This sequence comes from Hyphomicrobiales bacterium, assembly GCA_038211615.1. Classification (GTDB taxonomy): domain Bacteria; phylum Pseudomonadota; class Alphaproteobacteria; order Rhizobiales; family Afifellaceae; genus DASWJZ01. The sequence goes on along the minus strand of JBBQVL010000001.1, from coordinate 2,054 downwards.
TTCGGGCAGGAAGCGCTGAGCCTCGGCCGTGGCGAAATCGGTGGCGAGGATCTTCTCGCCGCCATGATGCAGCGGCCGCCGCGCTGGCGCGGCGCGGGCGATACGCGCGACGGGCGCGGCCCGGCAGCGGGAGCCGGCTGATGGCCTTCGACATCAACCGCTATTTCGACTTCGCCGTGATCTGGCGCTACCTGCCGGCGCTGCTCGTCGGGCTGTGGACAAACCTCCTGCTCACGGTGCTCGGCTTCGTCGCAGGCGGCGTGGTGCTCGGCACGCTGCTGGCGTTCGCCAACCTGTCGAAGACCAGGGTGGTGCGCTGGCCGGCCTTCGCCTTCGTCGAGTTCTGGCGATCGACGCCGCTTCTCGTGCAGGCGATCTGGATCCACTTCGCCTTCCCGATCATCACCGGCTACAGCACCACGCCGTTCCAGAGCGGGCTGCTCGCGCTGGTGCTGAACGTCGCGGCGTATTGCAGCGAGATCATCCGCGCCGGCATCCTCGGCGTGCCGCAGGGTCAGTACGAGGCGGCGCGCGCGCTGGGTCTTCGCGCAACGCCGCTCTGGGGAAGGGTCGTCCTGCCGCAGGCGATGCGCCTCGTGATCCCGCCGCTCGTCGGCACGTCCATCTCGATCTTCAAGGCGACCGCCATCCTGCAGGTGCTCGCGATCAACGACCTGATGCGCGCGGCGAGCCGGATATCCTCCTACACCTACAAGCCGATCGAGATTTACACGACCACCGCGCTGCTCGCCTTCCTCGCCGGGCTGGCCATCACGCTTGGCGGCGCGCGGCTCGAAGCCGTCTTCCGCAGGGAGGCGCGCTGATGGAGTTCCAGCTTTCGGTCGTGCTGCGCAACTATCCGCTGCTCCTCGCCGGAGCGTGGATGACGCTCATCATCACCGCCATCGCGTTGACGGTCGGCGTGACCGTCGGCGGCGTTCTCTGCGCGGCGCGGCTCTCCCCGGTTCGCTGGCAGCGGCGCTTCGCGGCGAGCTACATCCTCTTCTTCCGCGTGACGCCGGAGATGATCCTCATCTTCTGGGCCTATTTCTGCATCCCGCTCGTCACGGGGCTGCGCATCTCCGGCCTCTGGGCCGGGGCGATCGCTCTCGGGCTCGTCGCCTCGGCGTATTACGCCGAGATCTTCCGTGCCGGCATCCAGGCGCTGCCGAAGGGGCAGCCGGAAGCGGCGCTCAGCCTCGGGATGCGCGGGATACCGCTGTGGCGGTTCGTGATCCTGCCGCAGGCGCTGCGGCTGATGGTGCCGCCGCTCGTCAACTATTTCACGGAGCTCCTGAAGAACACCACGCTCCTTTCGGCGATCGGGGTCGGCGACCTTGCGCTGCAGGCCTACCTGCTCGGCGGCAAGACGTATCGCTACGTCGAGTTCCTGACCGCGATCGCATTCATCTACTTCCTCATCATCTTCCCGCTCAGCCTGCTCTCGCGCCGGCTGGAACACCAAGGCGGACGGTGAGGCGCGAAAGGGGTGCGGGCTCCGGCGTCCGCTCGCCTGAATGAAGATGCCGGCAGTCGACCGCATGAGGGGTGCGGGCGCATCGCAGCAAAAGGAGAACAGAGGTGTCAAAGATAACAAGAATGCTCGGGTCGGCGCTGGCCGGCCTCATGGCCGTCGCGCTCAGCGTGTCGGCCGCTTCCGCCGACCTGATCAAGGATATCCAGGCGGCAGGCGTGTTCAAGGTCGGCATGGCGGAGAGCCCGCCATGGCAATCGCCCAATCCGGCGACCGGCGAATATGAGGGGTTCAACGTCGATCTTGCGCATCGCGTGGCGGACCTGATGGGCGTGAAGCTGGAAATCGTCCCGGCGACCTGGGCGACGCTGATCCCCGGACTGGAAGCCAAGCAGTACGACGTGGTGTTCGCCAACATCTTCGCCACGCCGGAGCGGGCGCTCATCGTGAACTTCACCGAGCCCTACTCGACCTACGGCTTTCTGGTCGTCGTCAACATCGACACGAGCATCAAGACGCTCGATGACCTGAACTCGCCCAACGTCACCTTCGTCGGCATGAGCGGGTCGGTCGAGTCGAC